>CAJOEM010000020.1 GCA_905233725.1 uncultured Synergistales bacterium | reverse complement strand
AAGTCATCCATGTTGCCACTTCAAACTTTCCGTCGCTCAACTTGCATGTGTTACGCACGCCGCCAGCGTTAATCCTGAGCCAGGATCAAACTCTCAGTTAAAACTTGTGAGATTTTCGAATAAATCCTGACTTGCTTAATCGAAACTCTTCATCCTCGTCTGTAATTTTGCTTTCAATCTGCTAGGACATTCCAAAAATTCCGGAAATCCTAAATTATCCTGTAAACTTGCTGTTATCGAGCGGGCTGCCGAGAACTTCTCGTTGAACCGTCGCCCTCAAACGCAACAGAGAGAATTATACACTTCATTTTCAAAATGTCAACACCTAAATCAAAAATTTTTTTTAACGCAATCTCAAGTGCAAATTTTTTCGCGCAAAAACTCGCATAAATTCTCATTCGCGATATAATAATTCCAAAATTATTTCACGTTTTTATATATTTAAGAAAGGAACGTTTTCAAAATGCTTTCCAATTACAAATCCAAAATTTTTCGGGCAATGCGAATCTTTTTGGCACTGATTCTCGCAATCGCAATTTGCAATTCAGGTCAATCTCTCGCAGCGCAGAAAAGTTCTTTGCCAAATGGGATACAAAGTCTCGCTCCTAGAGGCACAGTCCCTAACAGCGTCTCGTTCAGAATCGTTTTCAAAAATCCCGTCGTGCAAAAATCTTCAATTAAGAAAACTCTCGCAACGTCGGATAATCTTTTTCCATTCACTGTCAAACCGGCAATACAAGCCGAGGGAAAATGGGTAAACGAACACACTTTCACCGCACAACTCCTCGCACCGCTGAAAAATGCTACTCAATACGAAGCAACTTTCAGACCGGGTCTCAAAGATCGCAAGGGCGTGAAAATCTCCGGAAAATTCAACTTCCAAACCGAGTCACTCGCGACAACTGACATCAGCGCATCAATCGGCAATGGCGGGCGCGCTCACTTCGACATGAACTTCAACATGCGTGTCGATCCAGCAAGATTAAAAGGCTATATGTCCGTTCTCGACTCAACAGGAAGAGCAATCGATTACAGCATTAACGGCTCACTGCCCGGGAAAAATATCAGGCTCACAATCCCCGTTGACGATTCAATCGCAAACCGCCAAACTTTCACCGTGAAAATTGCTGCTGGAATGCGCTCCTCAGAGGGCGATTTGGGCTTCGATCAGGAATTTTCAAAACGCGTCGTACTCGATCCGGATTTCCACGTTGAAAACCTGACCGGCGAAGAAAAACGAATCCGCGCATACTTCAACTTCGACGTGGACCCCAACACTGTGAAAAGCTTCATCAAGATCGAACCCGAAACAGATTTCACGATCGAAAGCGGCTGGTCGAATCGTTTCTTCTATATTAAAAGCGACGAGTTCAAATCACGAAACAGATTCGTCGTCACGTTCAAGAAAGGCTTCCCTGCGAAAAACGGTCTCACATTCAAGCAAGATTTCAAGCAAGCGATCATAATGCCGGATCTCGACTCAGAAGTGTCTCTGCCAGCAGCAGGAAATTATCTCACGGCTCTGGATAACGGGCTAGTTCCAATCGAGTTGCTCAACGTGAAAAAACTCAAACTCGATCTGTGGCGCTTGTACGAGAACAACATTCCTTACGCTGTCAAAGGCGAGTACAGCGATTTCCCAAAAGATTTAGCTCAGCGCGTCTTCACAAACGAAATCGACCTCACTTCTCTTCCATTAAATGAACGCGTCAAACGTGCAATACCAATCAGCGAAATTGCAAGCGGTGAACGAGGCTTGTTCCTGCTAACGGCTCGCGACTCCGAGAAAGGCTACTGGGACGAAGCAGAACAGATTCTAAATCTCAGCAACATCGGCGTAACTGCGCGTGTGTGGGAGGACGGAATTTTAATCTGGGCAAATTATTTAACCGAATCAAGAGCTGTGCGCGATGCTGACGTGAAAATTTTCTCAGCGGCAAATCAGCTTCTGGCATCCGGACAAACTAACAGCGGCGGAGTTTTCTATTACCAGAACAATCGCGAATGGGAAACAAATTCTCAGCCGGCAATCGCTGTAATTTCCAAAACCGACGAGAACAACGTCACAGATTTAACTTACATTCAGCTCAATCGAAACTTACTCAATCGCGAAACTTTCGACACTGCAGGCAGACCTTGGATTCGCTCCGGCTATGACGCAGCGATAATTTCTCCGCGAGATATTTACAGAACCGGTGAAAAAGCTTCGTTCAAAGCATTCGTTCGAAACAAAAACATCGAAACTCCAGCAGCGTTCCCTGTGATTTTCATCGTGCGCGACACTTTAAATCGCAAAGTCAAGCAAGATAGCGTCGAATTAAACGAATTTGGCAGCGCAGTTTTCGAACTCGATCTTCCGAATAACGCACTGACTGGTCTCTGGAAAATTTCTCTCGCAGTTCCGGGAAAAGAATCCGAGCCAATCGCTACGTATAACTTCCACGTCGAAGATTTTGCACCGCCGCGAATCGATGTCACAGTCACGAACGAAAAAGAAATCCTCACAGGCGACGACGATTTCGACATTGATATTTACGCACGCTGGTTATTCGGAGCTGATGCTGCGGGCTTGCCATATCGCGTAACATGGTCAGCACGCGCAGAAAATTTCGAGCCAAAAAATCCAAGCTTAAAAGGCTACACATTCGGTGACCCGTCAAAATCTTTCAAGAGCGCTAACGGCGAAGTCTACATCTCGCACAATAATCTCGACGCAAACGGCAGAGCCAGCGTGAAAATTCCCGTTGACGAACACGATGAAGACGAAGAACCCTGGGAAATCTCCACGTACGTGAATATCACAGCACGCTCCGAAGTAATGGAAGACAGCGGCCGTTGGGATTCAGGCAGCATTACGCGAAAATATTTCCCGTCAGAATTTTTGCTTGGAATCGCGCCGGCAAGCTCAGCGAAATTATCCGTGCGAAACAACATAAACTTCAATATCGCAGCGATCACTCCGAACGAAGAACCTGCAGATCCTGGAACTCTCAACGCAGAATTTTTCCGCGTAACCTGGAATTACAATCTCGTTCAAGTTGACGGTCACAAACGCTGGCAATCAACCGAGGAACTCAACAAAATCTCAGAAAAAGAAATCACTCTCAAAGACGGCTTCGGCTCAGTTGCATTCAGACCCGAACAGTACGGAACATATCTCGTGAAAATTTCTGACTCAGACGAGAAAACAAGCTCAGTCTACAGGTTCTTTGCTGACGATCCAAAATACGCTTCAGGCTCGCAATTAATCGACAGGCTCGAAATCACGTGCGACAAGGCTTCATACAAAACCGGAGACACCGCGAAAATCAAAATCAAAACCCCATTCGCAGGCATGTTGATGATCAATGTCGAGTCCGCAAAATTAATCGAGCGCAGAATACAAAACGTAAGCGAACCCGAAAAAGAATTTGAAATCGAAATCACACCGGAATTTTTGCCGAACGCTTGGATAACGGCTTGGCTGATTCGTCCGGTTCAACTTGATGACGCGAAGGCCTGGGGATCTCACCGTGCAATCGGACTCGCGAAACTCAAAATGGATCTTTCCGATTACAAGCTAAACGTCGAACTCAAAGCTCCAACTCAGACCGAACCCGCGAAAAAATTACCAGTCACAATCAAGCTCACAAATTCAAACGGCGAAGTTCAATCCAAAGCTGACGTGGCAATCGCACTCGTTGACGATGCAGTCCTGAAACTCACGAATTATCAAACTCCGGATTTGCTCAAGCATTTCTGGGGCGAGAAAGAACTCAATTCCAAAGGCTACGACATTTACGACCAGCTAATCCCAGTCGAAGACCGCGCAACCGAAGCTCTGCACCCAGCCGGTGACGAAGCAATGGCAGCTCTGGCAGGTGACTCGAACGTCCAACGCTTCAAGATTCTCTCACTGTTCCAAGGCACTCTGACTCCGAACAGACGCGGCGAAATTACAGCTGAACTCGATATTCCAGAATTTAGCGGCAGAGGCAGGTTATTCGCAATCGCAGCTTCAGGGAAAAATTTTGGCACGTCCGAACAACAAGTACAAATCGCGCGCGACATCGTTGCAGAAATAAGCCTCCCGAGATTTGCAGCTCCTGGCGACGAATTTTCAGTTCCAGTTACGGTCTTCAACACGTCCGATAAAACTCGCGAAATCGAACTCACATTCATAGCCGAGGGTCTCAGTCCGAAAAATACTCAGGCAAAATTCTCACTCGAACCCAACACGAGCAAAAAATTATCAGCCAAGCTTAAAGCTCTGAACGTTGAGAACGCGAATTTGCGTGTGCTGACATCTTGGGACGATAATTCCGGCTTTGAACAGGAAATCGATTTGCCGATCAGATCCGCATTACCAGCAATTACTCTCACTGGCTCAGGATTATTCGAGAACGGCAGCACGAACATAAATCTTCCAATCGACGACTTCACCGGAAAAATCTACGGCTCAATCACACTCGCGAACACTCCATCCGTGAATATTAATCAGGCTGTCGAATATCTTTCGCGTTATCCGTACGGTTGCCTCGAACAGACAATATCAACAGCATTCCCGTTCTTAATCATGCCCGACATAATTTCCGAATTTGACCCGGATTTGCTCAACGATGAAATTCTGCAATCACGAATCAATTCCGCAATAATTCGCATTCAGTCAATGCAGCTTTACGATGGCTCATTCGCTATGTGGCAGGGGCAATCCAAGACATACGAATGGGGCAGTGTTTACGCGGCACATTTCCTGTTGAAGGCGAAATCCGTCGGGATAAATTTCCCCGAAGAAATGCTGACCGGAGTTCTGAATTACATCAAGCAATATTTGGCCTCGATGCCGGTTTATGATTCACTCGATGACGAACGCGACGATTTGACGACCAAAGCTTATGCTGCGTACATTCTTGCACTCAACGGCGACAAACCGCTTGGCTGGCTCGAATACCTGAACGAAAATTCCGCGAACATGCTTCCGTCTGGGAAAATTTGGCTTGCTGGTGCACAGTCAGTAATCGATGGCAAATCCGACGCTCTGAGAAATCTCACGAACGACTTGAATTTGGGCGCGGGAATTTCGAATGCGTGGCGAACGCTTGAATCCGATGCGCGAAACACAGCGATTTTATTATCACTCTGGCTTGACGTTGAACCGGATTCTGGCGCGGCTCTTGAACTTGTGAATCGTCTGGTGAAACTTGGCGAGGATGGCGAATGGCACAGCACTCAGGATAACGCTTGGGTCTTAATGTCACTTGCGAGATTCGGTGTCGAAGTCGGCGTTACGAAAGGCGAAGTCAAAGCGAAATTATTATCCGGCGCGAAAACTCTGCTCGAATATTCCGGCGCGAAAACGGCTAAACTCGACGCGTCAGAAATTTCGGACTCAGAACTCACAATCGAATCAACCGGACCTGGCACGGGATATTACTCCTGGACTTTGACCGGCACTCCGAGAACTCAGCCTAAACCTGAAGTCAAAGGCTTGAACATCGAATGCTCGTACTACGACAACAGCGGCAACGTAATCGATCTGCGAAAACCTGTTGCTCAGGGAACGATAATCCGCGCGATCCTCACGATTAAGCCATCAGTTTCGATTAGCAATTTAGCTCTGAATTATCTGCTGCCGGCTGGATTTGAGCTGGACAATCCGAGACTTGATGACGGTGACCAAAACATTTCAAACGGCATCGTAAACGACGTTCGTGATGACAGGCTGGTAATTTTCTTTGACCGATTAACTCGCGAGATTTCTTACGGATTCAGATTACGCGCAGTCAGCAAAGGCACGTTCGCAGTTCCGCAGATTTCGGCGTTTGGCATGTACGATTCATCCGTGAGATTCACCGGCAAATCTCAACCAAACTTAGTCATCAGGTAGTAATGAGGATCTTCATGGAAAGAAAAGAAAAATAGCAGTTATAAGCATTGTATTTAATAATACAGGCATCGTTGAGACTTTTAACGAAATTTTTCACGAATTTCGAGATTATGTTCAGTGTAGCAATCGAAGCTCCTAAAGATATAATTTCTACGCTGACAGAAAAAATAGGAAGTCTCGAAGGGGTTAATATAAAAACGTACTATCTTGCTCAAAAAGAATAGTGCTATTCATAATCCCATAAACAAAGCCCTCTGAAAAAATTATTCAGGGGAGCTTTTTTTATTTGTCACATCATATCAATCACTTTCTTCCGTTATTTTTCTGCAAATCTTGAAAATTATCGACGCGACTTTCTGCGGATCATGGCGCACAACACGTCCTTCATCTTTGCTGTCAAGAATCAACGCAATCGGTGCTTCGACCAAAATACAACCCATGCTCTGAATTTTTTCGCGCTGGTGATAATCCAGGAACAACGGACTGGCTCCTTGCTGTTTATACGACTCGATTATGTCATCAGGAATCGGCTCACTGTTCGCAATTATGAAATCCGGAACTTCTCCCAAAGCCGCACTCACCCAATCCAAATGCTGAACGATATTCATGCCCTCGGTCTCTTCAGGTTGCGTCATCAAGTTGCAGATGTATATCTTTGGAATGTCCGCGTCTCGCAATTTCTTCGCAAACTTCGGCAGAAGCAAATTCGGGATCACACTCGTGAATAAACTTCCCGGCCCGAGTAATATAAAATCCGCATCATCAACCGCGCTCAAAACTTCGTCCAACGGATTCGGATTTAGCGGTTCAAGCCAAATTTCGCTGAGTTCACGGCCGTATTTCGAAATTTCCAGCTCACCACGAACTGATTTTCCCGATTTAGTCCGCCCGATCAAAGTGATGCCTTCAGTTGTAACCGGCAAAACTTGTCCGCGAATCGACAGCAGGTGATTCATTTTCTCGACTGCGACGCTGAAATCTCCGCACATTTCCGTCACAGCCAACAACAGCAAATTCCCCAGGCTATGACCCTTCAGTTCTCCGCGATCGAATCTAAAATCGAGAATGCTGCGTAATTCGTTGTCATTCTCAGCCAAAGCCACAATGCAATTTCGAACATCTCCGGGCGGCAACATTCCCCACTCGTTGCGAATGCGCCCTGAACTTCCTCCCTCATCTGTTACAGCGACAACTGCCGTGATATTTCGCGTGAAAGCCTTCAGCCCCCGCAGCAATGTCGATAAGCCAGTCCCACCGCCAACAGCAACAATCCATGGTCCACTCGCCAACCTGCGATTAATTGCGCGATCAATCGTCTGCAACTTTTCACGATGCCCCAATCTGCCGAATAATATCAATACCAGCAGCGTTGCAAAAACTCCGAGTAAAAACTGCATTGCTTCACACTCCCGTTCTGATTTGAATCTGAGAGTTTTGATTTTGATTTTGAGAATGCGGTTTGTCGCGATGAATCACACACACACCTTTGTATTTCTGCGAGTAATCCTCGTACAGCCATTGCGCAACTGCAACTGATCTGTGACAGCCTCCGGTGCAGCCGACAGAAATATGCATTTGTCCGCGAACGTTATTCAGAAATTCCGGGATTGCAAAATCAAAAAAATTTTTCACACGCGACATGAACTCGTGAGTCTCTTGAAATTTCAGCAGATATTTTTTCACAGCGTCGTCCTCACCGGTCAAATTTCTCAGCTCTTCGACATAATACGGATTCGGCAAACAGCGCACGTCCAACATGAAGCTGCTGTCCTGTGGCACACCATGCTTGAATCCGAACGAACTAATCAAAATCGAAATTCCGTCACTGTCCACGAAAAATTCCTTGAGCAATCGTTCCCTGTGTTGGTGCAAATCCATCATTGACGTGTCAATCACAATATCAGCTTTATCCAAAACCGGCGCGAGCAATTCTCGTTCAAATCTGATTCCTTCGCGAGTCGATAAGCCTTTGTTCAACGGATGAACTCTTCGTGTGCGTTCGTAACGTCGCAATAATTCCTCGTCCGATGCCGTGAGAAAAATTACTTTCACAACACCTCCCCAGGCTTTCGAGATTTCGTCGATTGTCTGGGCAAAATTTTCGCTAACATTTCTGACATCGATCGTCGCGACAATGCCACGGCTTCTGGAAATTTCCGGGCGATTCGAGAACAACTTGAAAACTTGCGGCAACAATTCCGGCGGCAAATTGTCAATCGTAATAAATCCCAAATCCTCGAGAACTTTCAGCGTCATAGTTTTTCCCGCGCCACTCATTCCTGTGACGATAACAAATTGCTTGATAATATTTTCTTGCAAAATACTTCACCTCACAAATTATTGTACTCTGTGTTTTCGCTATGCTATAATGCCATGCGGACTTAATTTTTACCAGAGAGGAGTATCTCGAATTGAAGAAAGGCACATTTCAGCCTCATGTTATTCCAAGGAAACGCAAAATAGGTTTTTTAGCACGTTCAGCTTCCCCATCGGGCAGGAAAGTTTTGCGCAACAGACGAAGAAAAGGTCGCAAATTCTTAACCCACGCTTAATCCTGATTCAGTGACTCAGACTCAGACTCAGATCAAAACAATCAGAAAAGCTTGGGAATTTGACTTGGTCTTCCGCACCGGCATTCGCGTCAATGGGGAGCTGGTGCGTTTGTTGTTCTTGACGCGCGATAAATATCCCGAACGCAAAAATCATGATTCAAATTCAAGATCAAGCTCAAGTTCAAGTCAGGAAATCAGGGTTGGTTACGCTGTCGGCAAACATCAAGGCAAGGCTCACGTTCGCAATCGAGGCAAGAGAATTTTACGTGCAGCATTCAGGGAAGTGACGAGCAAATTCGCGATTAAAACGGACGTGTCATTCGTGCTGAGCTTGAAAAACAAAGGTCTCGACGCTAAATCCAACGAAATTTCTGCAGATCTCGTGAAAATTCTCAGACTCAGGAAATTATTAACACATGCTTAAATATCTCGCAATAATCCTGATCAGAATTTACCAGATTTGCATTTCGCCGCTGCTTGGCAAGAACTGCCGATTTTACCCGACGTGTTCTCAATACGCCCTGATCGCGATCAAAGAATGGGGTTTGCTCAAAGGTTCGTACTTGGCAATCGTGCGAATCCTGAAATGCAACCCTTGGAACGAAAACTCTGGAGGCTATGATCCTCCGCCAGTTAGACATGCTTAATAATATTTTTGGACGGTGATTTTCAATCATGTGGGCACAGGCTAAAGCACTAATGCTAAGTTTTCTCGAACTTATGCAGCACTCAATGACATCAATCGGAATTGGCGAAAATTTTGCGTGGGGACTTGCGATAATTTTCCTGACGATAATCGTGCGAATCGCAATGCACCCGTTGACGCAGCGACAAATGACTAGTATGCAGAAAATGCAGAAATTGCAGCCACAAATCAAGACTCTGCAGGACAAGTACGGTGACGACAAAGAAGCGTTGAATCGTGAGATGGCGGATTTCTACAAGAACAACAAAGTCAATCCGGCGAGCGGTTGTTTGCCACTGTTAATTCAGCTGCCGATATTTATCTTGCTTTACGGCGTGTTATACGACTTGACAAAGACCGAAGCATTCAACTCAGTCACGTTTTTCGGCGTGAATCTTGGTGGCTCAGTCTTGACGACGGTTGCGGACGCGCTCAGGCTTGTTGACGAATCCGGCGTGAGAATCCCGGATGAACAGCTTGGCTTCGTGATGGTGTTCCTGTCATCGTTCACGAATCTTGGCTTGTTATTCTCGAACATCGGAGTCTGGATATTCAATTTCGCTTTATTAATCATAATCGCGTTCCTGACATGGTATCAGCAGCACTTGAGTTCGTCGGGAAATCCTCAGATGGCTATGATGAACTGGTTCATGCCGTTGTTCCTGACGTTTATATGCTTCAGTTTGCCGGGCGGAGTTTTGCTTTATTGGGGCGTGTCGTCTCTGATGGGAATCGTGCATCAAATGCGCGTCGTGAAGAAAACTTCTGAAGAAATGAAAACTAAGCCAGCATTATTCCAGGAAAAACCCAAGACTAAATAACGCAAAATAAAAAAGGAGTGAAAATTTATCTTGAATAACGACACAAAATTGCTACTCGAAGTCGATAACGTGCAGGAAGCTCTGAAAATCGCAGCACATAAATTCGGCGTGAAAGAATCATATCTCGAAACGAAAACTATCAGCGAGGCAAAACGCGGATTCCTCGGATTGTTCAGCCGCAAAATGAAAGTCGAAGTCTCACTCGTTAAGAAAGCAGAACCAGAAACAAAATCAGAATCGCAAACTCCGAATTTCACGCAGCAAAAACGCGAACACAGACAGCAAAATTCACGCAGGGATTCACGCTACAAACGCAGAGAACACGTCTCAGAACCACGCGATAATTTCGCAGCTGAGAACGCAAACGCAATTCCAAACGAGTCCGCAAACATATCCGAAGCCGCACTCGAGTCAGAATCAGGATCCGAAACTCACAGCACAACTCCGACTCCGTTAATCGAACGCGGAATTGATTTTCTCGATTCAGTCCTGCAACTCATGGGCTTCAACTCGAAGGCAGAATTTCGCGAGGGAAACTTGATTGAGCTTGTCGGTGAAGATGCTTCGGATTACATCGTTGGTCATTACGGCGACGCTCTGAAGGCTCTGGAATATCTCGTGAATTTGGCTCTGCGCGATCCCAAGAAAGAACCCAGAATACGCCTTGACAGTTGCGGCTATCGTGAACGCAGAATCAAAACTCTCGAACGTTTAGCCGAAGCCACAGCCAGACAAGTTATCAGATTCGGCAGACCAGTACGTCTTGAACCTATGGCGAGCTGGGAACGCTGGATAATTCACACGACGCTAAAGAATCGCGAGGAAGTCTCGACGGAATCAATCGGCGAACCACCGCTGCGGAAAGTTGTCATAATGCCTAAATTCGAAGCGACACGCTCAAGTTCCGGCGGAAGATTCTACGCAGGCAATCGTGATCGTGATCGTGGACGCTTCAGCAGGAATAACAATCGCAGGAATAATTTCAACCGCAACCGTGATCGCAATCGAGAGCGCAATCGTGACCGCGACAGAGACAGGGACATCAGCGAACAGGAAGAATAACGCGAATAATAACGCGAATCAAGAAAGCCTCGCTCAGACTTAATAATCCGAACGGGGCTTTTTCATGCTCATGTATGTATTCGTGTATATACGTGTATCGGCTACGTATCGTCTCTAGTTCTTAAGTGCGTCAATTTTTCCCAGTATTGTACGGCATTTTCTCGTGATTGCTTTTCTGAAGCTTTCGTTCCCCCCCCCCTGTATCATAGCCTTCACGATTTGGACACGCCAAGCTCGATGCATACTGTACGAATAGAACGCGGCACCTAATCCAAGCCAGACTAACAGCAGCAAATATGATTCCTTCGATAGCGAACCCGGAACTCCAGGAATCGGCACAAGCAACAGCACTTCGAACAACATCGCGAAGACAAAGCCAATCGCTCCGAGAATTATAATATCATTGCGCTTCTCATTCCACGCATATTTGCACGCAGCTATAGACGTGTAAGCAAATCCAGCAGCAGCTCCAGTCGATGCCATGTCGAAAAGCCAGCCCAACGCAGCTCGTCCAAGCAACGAAGTCGTGCCAGCAAATAGCATGCAGAAAATTATCGCGTTAATCGGGATACCGTTATTATTAATTTTGCCGAACCATTTCGGGATCATTTTGTCGCGCGACATCGAGAATAATATCCTGCTCGAAGCCATGTAGAATCCTATTATGCCCGTGAGCATCGCCGAAATCACCGACGCAAATATACAGGCTAATCCGACGTTTCCCATCACGATTTTCGAAACCGCAAGTGTTGGAATCGCATCAGTTCCGCTCAAATTTCCCAGATCATTCACGTATTCGACCCAGCTGCTGTAACCTTCAGGAATCACCGACGCAGCCAAGAACGCCAACGCAACGTAAACGAACGCTCCACAAACTATGCTCATGTCCATGATGACTTTCACGCGATCTGAACTGAAATCTGATTCTTCCGTTAATTGCGGCACAGTGTCAAATCCAACATACGACATCGGCGCCGTCGCTGCAATAATGAGAATTTGCGCAATCGGCTTCACGTTGAAATCTTCAGTCACAGGCGCAAATAACGGGTAGAAATTTTTTCCGCCGGATAACGGACTGATCACTATGCTGAGCAATACGATTGAAATTCCGGATAATAATATTATTACGAGATACGTTTGCAATTTCGCGATTATTTTCACGTCGAGTGAGCCGATTACTGCGAGAACTATCAACGCTCCATACGCCAGAAGCATCTCTCCGAAATAAACTTCATAACCGGCAATCACGTAATGAAAGCCAAACCTGAAAATATCCCCGAATACTGCTCGTGTGATCAAATTCAACGCCGTCGCATTCAACGGAATAACAGATAAATAGCTCAGACTCAGCAGCCACGCACAAAGAAATCCGTGAGCATTTCCGAAAGCTTGTTTCGCGTATATAAATTCGCCGCCAGTCTGTGGAAATTTCGCAATCATGTAGCTGTAATTGTACGATATGATCAGCATGACAAGTGCAGCAACTTCCATCGCAATCATCGTTCCAACCGGTCCGGCACTCGGCAGAAAAACTCCACCAGGCATCACGAACGCACTCCAGCCAATCACGCAGCCAAACGCAAATGCAAACGCATTAAACGGTGTCAATCTTCGTCTGAGTGTCAAGTCATGATTCGCTTCATGATTCGATTCACTCGCGCTATTATCTCTTGCAAACTTCCTGAAAAATTTATTAGCCAACGTTCCCATCAAAACTCCCTGTAAAAAATTTTTTGCAAATGTCGCTTAATGCTCTGGATTATATCACCAAAAAATCCCAAACTCTCGCGTATAATATTACTCATGAATCATCATGCTAAAATCATCATGCTAAATTTGAAAGGTCTGGTTAATTTTTATGACTGAATTGGGTTCTATTTGGATCGAAGCGATTATGTTGCCGTTCTTGTTCGTGTTCACAGTGTTTTTGTCGAGCAGATTTGCAGTTCGCAGCGCAATGAACCGCAGATTTTTGTGGCTGATAATCTCGACTTTCGTGGCATCATTTGTGAAAGTGATCGAGTTTTCGCTGCCGGATTTGATCCCGATGAGTGTTTTCTGCGCGCTTATGATTATCAACGCGTATTGCCTGATGCGATATATTTCTGTCTATGTCGGGATCACGAACGAGATTTTCTCACGATTGCACACGGCGTTGTTCTTCATATCGTTAATGTCTGCGTTGCTTGTTCACGCTGGATTTGAACAGGCGAAGATTTTCTGCTACGTTTTCACGATTGCGTTCGTCACTGAGGGATTCGTTCTGCAATTACTATATCAGGAATTTTACGGCAACGGTCAGTTTATCACGATGAATTTGCTGTTCACATTGCTGCTTGACGCTTTCATATTCCAATATATTTTCCAAATTCCGGTTCCAACATACGCAGTTGCGACTGTAATTCTGATTTTCACGTTTTTCTATCTTGAGGCTCCGACTTACCGACGATTAATCTCTGCTCAAGCCGAGACCATAGCTGCAAGAATCGCTACGGAATCCTCGATTAAGCAGGCAAACTCCGCTGCAAAAGCCAAGGGTAATTTTCTCGCCAGCACTTCTCACGAAATTCGCACGCCGATGAACGCAATTCTTGGCATGAACGAGATGATTCTGCGTGAAGCCGAGAATGATCCGGACACGACTAACGCTGCGCATAATATCAAGAACGCGGGGAATCTCTTGCTCTCGATAATCAATAATATTCTTGACATATCCAAAATCGAATCGGGCAAAATGGATCTTTACAACTCAGACTATCATTTATACCCGTTATTAATCAGCCTGGAAGAGAACGTTTCGTCAATGATCAAAGCCAAGAACCTGAGCTACGAACTCGAAATCGAAGACGAAGACATGCCCGAATATCTCAACGGCGATGAATTGCGACTGAGCCAGTTATTATCGAATCTCGTTGACAATGCCGTGAAATACACACACGAAGGTTACGTGAAAGTTCATGTATCGTATGAGCAAATCGATCACGCAAGACTTAATCTCAAAATATCAGTCCAGGATTCCGGCATAGGCATCAAAGCCGAGGACATGGACAGATTATTCACACCGTTTGAGCGCGTGCACTTCAAAGAGGCTCAGAATATTTCCGGAGCAGGCTTGGGGCTTACACTGGTGAAATACATCGTTGACTTAATGGGCGGAAAAATCGAGATCAACAGCACTTACGGAGTCGGCAGCATTTTCAGCGTGACGATCCCGCAAAATTTCGGCGACAGAAATATTTCCGTTCGCGAATACAAAGAAACCGTTCCCGAAGAACCAGACGATGCTCCAACAGTTTTCCCGAACGCAAAAATTCTCGTGGTTGATGATACGCAAGTTAATCTCGCAGTTGCGCGCGGAATGCTCAAAGATTCTCAGGCTCAGGTTGAAACCGCAATGTCAGGCGAAGAAGCCCTGAACTTAATCGAGGACAAGAAATACGACATAGTCTTTCTCGATCACAGAATGCCCGGAATGGACGGCGTTGAAACTCTGAATTACGCGAAAACTCACGTGAAGAAATCTCACTTGCCGGTATTCATCGCGTTGACAGCAGACGCTGGGAGTGGTGCCAGAGAACGCTACATTGCTCTGGGATTCGACGATTACCTGGCAAAACCGTTTAAGCCCGGCGAGATGATAAATATTCTGCGCAAATTCCTGAGAACAAAATCGTAAATTTACGCCACAAAAATTTTCGAGCGCGTGATAAATAATACAAGATACTTAGATCAAAATAAGCAATTTTTGAAACACAAATCTTGAAGCATAAAGCATAAATCAGAAATCAGAGGCGAATTTATCATGGCAGAACGAATCGAAAGAATTGGCGTTATCGGAGTTGGACATCTTGGTCAGCATCATGCACGAGTTTACACGGAACTTTTGGACGCGAGATTGGTCGGAGTTGCGGACAGCGATTTTGACCGCGCAAGATTCATCGGCGAACATCTGGGCGTTACTGCTTATTCGTCGCTCGAGGAACTTGTGAAAAAAGAATCTCCAGACGCATTATCAATCGTTGTTCCTACAAGCCAACATTACGAAATTGCCAAAAAAGCTCTCGAAGCCGGAATACACGTTCTCGTCGAAAAACCAGTTACGACTAAACCCGAAGAGGCCGGTGAACTTTTGAGAATTGCCGACGAAAAAGATCTGGTTTTGCAGGTCGGTCACATCGAGAGATTCAACAGCGCGATCCGACACATTTCACAAATGCACTGCGATCCGATATATCTTGACTCGCGAAGAGTTGCGCCGTTCACTCCGAGAATTAACGACGTTGGTGTAGTTCTTGACCTGATGATTCACGACATAGACATAATATTATCGCTAGTACCGTCAAATATCGCGAAAATTTCCGCAACTGGTGCGTGTGTATTCTCAGAACACGAGGACATCGCCGACGCTCACATAATTTTCGAGAACGGCGTAATGGCTCACATACTCGTCAGTCGCGCATCACAGAAAAAATTACGTCAGCTCGAAATCCTCGAACGCGAACGGCAAATCACGGTAAATTACGAATTGCAGACCGTTCAAATCGACAGAACCGTTCATAATTCCGACGGTCAGACAGAAATCCGAGAGACACCAGTTTTCCCGAGAAGCGAGCCACTGAAACTCGAACTCGCACATTTCGTGAACTGCGTCAAAGAAAAGAGACCGCCGCTTGTTGGAGGACGTGATGGTAAGCGCGCCTTGGAAGTTGCGATCGAAATTCTGCGACAAATCCACGATGAGAAAAACTCGGATTCCGGATCTGATTCTGAATCTGAATCCGAAACCGATGGCTCAAATTTTTACGCAAGGTTCGCTGCTAGTTGAAAATCCCGAGGTGATCGTGTAAAATCGCTGAAATAATTTTTCGAAGGGGGGAGAATTATGGCGATTTACAAATGCAAAGTTTGTGGCTATATTTTCGACGAGGAAAAAGAGGGCAGAAAACTCGAAGACGCGAAATTTTGTCCGGTATGCAAGCGAAATATCTCAGTGTTCGAGAAAGTCGCTGATAAAACTGATAATTCTGAAGCAAAAGCAAAATCCCAAGCAAGTTTCAGCTCTGCAGGCAACAAAACTCGCTTCATGGACGCGATTCAGGAAATGTCAGAAACTGGCAAAAGTGTTTCCGGAGCGATGGGAACTCAGATGCCGATGCCGAACTGGGACGACGTGTTGATTTTGGGAGCGCAACTGGCTCCGCTGCCGTTGGACGATGACGCAAATGTTGACACGAGAACTGTAATCGGCAGAAACGCAAAGAAGCCTTTGATAATCGAAAATCCGGTTTACATTTCGCACATGTCATTCGGGGCGTTGTCTCAGGAAGCAAAAATCGCGCTATCAAAAGGAACAGCTCTGGCAAAAACAGCTATGTGCAGCGGTGAAGGCGGAGTTTTGCCGGACGAGAAAAATTCCGCGTACAAATATATTTTCGAATACGTGCCGAATAAATACAGCGTTACGGACGAAATTTTACAGACCAGCGACGCTATCGAAATAAAAATCGGTCAGGGAACTAAGCCCGGAATGGGAGGACATTTGCCCGGTGAAAAAGTCACGCCTGAAATTGCGAAAATGCGCGGACGAAACACAGGTGAAGACATTCAAAGCCCTAGTAAATTCCCGGAGATAAATTCGCCCGATGATCTGCGAAACATGGTGTCAATGCTGCGGGAAAAATCTCAGGGAAGACCAATCGGCATAAAAATCGCTGCTGGAAATATCGAATCAGATTTAAGAGTTTGCGTTTATGCTGAGGCGGATTTCATAACGATTGATGGGCGAGGCGGTGCGACTGGTTCGAGTCCGTTTTTGCTGAGAGAAGCTACGAGTGTTCCGACTTTGTTCGCGTTGAGCAGGGCGCGGAAATTCTTGGACGCTGTGAATCACCCGGAGATTGCGTTGGTGATAACTGGCGGTCTGAGAGTGAGTTCGGATTTTGCGAAGGCGCTGGCTATGGGAGCTGATGCTGTTGCGATTGCTACGGCTGGCTTGATTGCTGCAGGCTGTAAACAGTTCAGGATTTGCGGCTCTGGAAATTGTCCAGTCGGAATTGCGACACAGAATCCGGAATTGCGCGCGAAATTTGACTCTGCGAAAGCTACTCAAGGTGTTGCGAATTTCCTGAACGTTACGCTGCGTGAATTAAAAACGTTTGCGAGAATAACGGGTCATAAATCTATTCACGACTTGAATCTTTCGGACTTAATCACGATTGACCCAGAAATTGCGAAATTCACGGGGATCGCTCATGCAGGAGAAGCGCTTCCCGAGAAAAATACAGAAGCTAAATCTAAAGCTATATCTAAATCTAAATCAGAGGGGGATTTGAAAATCATGGCGAAATTCAAGTGTTCAATTTGCGGAGTGGAATTTGAGGCGGCAAGTCTTGAAGAAGCAGTTTGTCCGGTTTGCGGTGCATCTGGTTCTGACGTTGAGGCATTAGCAGGCGAGGCGAAAGTTTCCGGCAATCCTTACGCTGGAACTCAGACCGAGAAGAATTTGCAGGCGGCATTTGCAGGTGAGTCACAGGCTCGAAACAAGTACACGTATTTTGCATCGAAAGCTAAAAAAGAAGGCTTCGAACAGATTGCTGCGTTATTCCTGAAGACTGCTGACAACGAGAAAGAACACGCGAAAATGTGGTTCAAAGAGTTGGGCGGTATCGGCACGACTGCTGAAAATTTGCTGGCTGCTGCGTCCGGTGAAAATTACGAATGGACTGACATGTACAAAGGCTTCGCGGAGACTGCTGAGAAAGAAGGATTCCATGACTTGGCTGAGAAATTCCGCGGAGTCGCTGCGATCGAGAAACATCACGAGGAACGCTACAGAGCATTATTAAAGAACGTTGAGGCTCAGGAAGTTTTCAAGCGCAGTGAAGTGAAAGTCTGGGAGTGCAGGAATTGCGGTCACATAGTCGTCGGCACACAAGCTCCGGAAATTTGCCCGGTCTGTTCACACCCGAAAGCCTATTTCGAGATCAACGCGAAGAATTATTAATCACGAATCAAGCTTCAAGAATTAAGCAAGAATTAAGAATCATAAAGCAGATCTGCATCAACAACAGGTCTGCTTTTTTCACGCGCAAAAATTCCCGAAAAAATTCCTAATTAGGCAAAACGCCCTTCTGCAAAATCACGCACGCATACAACGCACTCTCACCAGTAGCAATGATCGCGTAGGATTTCTTGGACTCCTCGTAAAATCTGAATCGCTCAAGAAAGCCAATCGTTTTTTCACCGCGTTCGTCATATTTCGCAATAATCTTTTTGAACGTGTCCCAAATCGGCGTTTCGACATTCACACCCGGCACAACTTCCATTAAATTTACGGGGTGTTCGACGTAATCATCGAGGGGGAAAAGCTGCAGTATAGCGTCGAGTAATTCCGGCACACCATGACCGTCGCAACGGATAACTTTCGCATTTTTGCCCATGGATTCGCTCGGGAAATTTCCGTCGCCAATCACGATTTTGTCGCCGTGTCCCATCTCGTCAAGAACTTTCAATAATTCAGGGGAAAGAATTTTCGGAATGCCTTTCAACATGTTAATAACCTCCAGTTTGAATTAAATTAATACGCTAACTTGTAAATTTCAAGAACGTCATCACGATTGAGCTTCTTGAGAGTTCCGAACTCGCCGATTTGTGCGACATTCTCCGTTAATTTCTCGATGCTGTCCTCACTGAGATTCAATTCACGCATTGTCACGGGTGCGCCGATGTCCCTGAAGAAATCCTCCAGAGCTTCGATTGCGTCAATAGCTTTCTCTTCATCTGAGCCGTCGAAAATATCAAAAACATTCTCGCCCAATCTTGCAAACGGAACCGGATTCTCTTCGTATAAATAACGCGCCCATGCCGGCATTGCAACTGAGAGTGACGCACCGTGTGGAATATCGTATAACAGGCTCATAGCGTGACCGAGTTTGTGTGAAGCGAAGTCTCCCCGAGTAGCGCGTCCGCATGAGAAAATTCCGCAATGTGCAAGACACGCCGTCCAAGCGTAATCAGCACGTGAATCATAATTTTTAGGGTCTTCGATTAATTCCGGGATAACGCGAATCATCGTTCGGATTAACGAGTAGCCTAAATCGTCCATAACTTCGGAGCCTTCATCACCGTCAAGCAATCGTTCAAGAATGTGCGCGATAATATCAACTCCGCCGTAAACAGTCTGGCGTTCGGGCAACGTGAACTGAAATTCCGGGTCAATAACAGAAATTTTCGGGTAAAGCAAATCGCTGGTCATTGACGTTTTGAAATTTTTCTCGGGGTTGCTGATTACGGCAATATTATTCACTTCACTTGATGACGCAGAAGCAGTTAATACGCCGAAAATCGGGATTGCTTTTGTTGGAACAGCTTTTTTCTCGAAGAAGTCCCAAACATCGCTATCGTAACACGCACCAGCAGACACAGCCTTAGCCGTATCGAACGCACTGCCGCCGCCAATCGGAATTATAACGTCAACAGGAGAAGCTTTGATTCGTGCGATTGCTTCTCGAACTTTGTCGATTCTGGGATTGGATTTGATCTCGTTTACTTCGGGGAAAGCGATTTTGAGTTTGCTGAGTAATTGCGTGACTTGAGCATAAGCTCCGCTCTTGAAAACGGATTTGCCGCCGTAAATCAGCAATGCAGTTTTGACGTTAGCATTTCGCAAATAATCCTCGAGTTTTGCAACGCTGCCTTTGCCGAATAATATTTTGGTCGGATTGAACCATGAAAAATTTTGCATGTTAAGAAAATCACCTCTGAATTAAATATTATTAAATATGCGTATAATAATTATAAACTCTCGAAAGGGGAATTATTATTAATGCGTGAAAATAATGAGAATCGCAATCGTGAAATTTTCGAGGAATATTCAGTTCCACGCGCGCTCGCAGAATTAGCCTTGCCAATGATATTCGGGCAATTAATAATCTTGATTTACAATTTGGCTGACACGTTTTATATCGGACGGGCGAATAATCCGTTGATGGTCGCTGGAGTCGCGTTAATTTTGCCGGTGTTTAATATCTCGATCTCAGTTGCGAATTTGTTCGGGATTGGTGGCGGAACTTTGATTTCGAGATTACTCGGTGTTGGGAAATTTTCTCGTGCGGAAAAAGTCAGCTCGTTCAGCTTTTACATGTCCGGAGCAGGCGCGGCGTTTTTTTCGTGTGTGATGGGCCTGTTCATGAACCAGATTTTGCGAATTCTTGGTGCGAGTGATGACACGTTGATTTACGCACGACAATACACATTTTGCGTTATAGTCCTGGGAGCAGTGCCGACGATTCTGTCAATGACGCTCTCGAATTTGTTACGCAGCACAGGATTTGCGAGACAAGCCGGCTTCGGTGTAATGATGGGCGGGATCTTGAATATAATTCTTGACCCGATATTCATGTTCGTGATTTTGCCGCCTGGACTTGAGACTATGGGTGCAGGAATTGCTACGATGTTATCGAACGTTGCGGCGTGTGTGTATTTTCTCGTGACGTTGCATAAACTTGGAAATTCCAGCAATCTTTCGGTTTCGATATTTGCGTGTTCACCCGAGCGTGGAGAAATAAAATCTATATTTTTCGTGGGAGTTCCTGCTGCGATAAGCGTATTTTTGTTCGATATGGCGTATATCGTGATTGACAAACTTGCTGCTGGTTACGGTGACATTCCGCTGGCTGCGATTGGGATAGTCTTGAAAGCTGAGAGATTGCCGCTGTGCGTAGGAATTGGAATTTGTCAGGGAATGATGCCGTTAGCTGCGTATAATTACTCGGCGAAGAATTTTTCGAGAATGCGTGAAGTTGTGAGATTTTCGCGATTAGCCGGAATTGTAATCGGAATTTTCAGCGTGATATTTTACGAGACATTTGCGCCGTATATCATGCGAATTTTCATTGCAGATTCTGAGACAGTGCGAATCGGCACAAATTTCCTGAGAGTTCGGGCGATTGCTACACCGTTCATGTTCTTGTGCTTTCATCCGGTGAATTTTTTTCAAGCTGTGGGTTCTGGAGGACGCGCGCTATTCCTGGGTGTTGCGAGATGGGCGTTTTTTAACATTCCGATGCTGTTTATCCTGAACGCAATTTTCGGAATGTACGGTATCGTCTGGACACAATCAATCGCGGATATTATGACGGTGATTCTTTCGGCGTATGTTTACGCGAAATTCTTGCGCACACACGTTATGCAAGCGGCAGAGTTATCCTGAAGCAGCTTCCAACCCTTTTGCAATTTTCGGAATGTACGGTATCGTCTGGACACAGTCAATCGCGGATATTATGTCAGCGTACGTGTATGCGAAATTTTTACACACATGTCATGCAAGCGGCAGAGTGATCCTGAAGCAGCTGCCTGCGCCTTTAATACTCTCGACAGAAATTTTCCCAGCGTGAGCTTCGACAGTAGCTTTAACAAGTGCGAGACCAACTCCCCGACCACCCGTGACTCTTGCGCGTGATTCGTCTGCCCGGTAAAATCTCTCGAATATGTTCGGCAAATCTTTCTCGGAAATGCCGATGCCGGTGTCGCGAACTTCGATTATTGCGCCGGATTTCGCTCGTGATAATTTCACGCTGACTTCGCCGCCTGGATTCGTGTAGCGTTGTGCGTTTGATAACAAGTTGTCTATTACCTGGCGGAATTTCTCGCGGTCAATCTCGCAGAAAATCGCATTCTCAAGATTCCCATGTAAATTTATGCCTGAACGTTCGAATAACGCCGTGAAAGAATCAATCGCTGTCTGCAAAAATTCCCGCATGTCAGTCCGTTCGAATTTCAGATTTATGACTTCGCCTTCAAGCCGCGCAAGATTCTCAACATCCTCGATTAAGCTGCCAAGTCTTTCGATTTCGTTCACGCAGAGATTTAATCTTTCGGGAGTAGCTTCCCAAACACCATCGGCAATCGCTTCGAGCTGAGTTCGCGTTACGGTCAACGGTGTTCGCAGCTCGTGAGCAATATCTGTCATTAATCTATGGCGCAAATTTTCCTGAGCAGCAAGTGAGCGTCCCAAATCTTCGACACAGCGTGATAAATCGTCAAGTTCGACAATTCCGGATTCGATTTTCTCACGCGAATCATAATCATAATCTCCGTGGCTGATTCGCTTTGTTCGTTCGATTGCTTTGATTACCGGACGGCTCAGACTTCCAGCGACGACGAATCCCAAGCCGCATGCAACGATTATCATGATTACTGCCCCGATTAACGTGTAGCGTGTCAAATACGAGACAAATTCCCGTTCCAAACGTCCCGAGGGTTTGCGAAAATTCAGTTCGAGGAAGCCGATTGTGTGATTATAATTCTGGTTTTTGAGTGCGAATTTCAGAATTTGCGTATTATTTTCCGGATTGATTCTGCGATTGCGATTATGGTTTCGTGGCTTGAGCGTGTAGATTTCGCTGCCGGATGCGTCCGACAAAGTTATTATCATTCCTCCCCATGGTGGTGTCGGTCGCAAAATATACCGGATGCGCTCGTGATTCCATTTCCCTTCTTCGTTATACAGCGCAATTAACGAATCTTTCAGAGCGTCAATATCGTCTTGAAATCTCTGCTCCTGATACGTTCTCAACGTTCGCAAACTGAACCATGCTCCCAGAGCCGGCACGACAATTCCGCACAGAATCGCCAGCATTACGTAAAGTGCAAGAAAATGTGTTCTGAGTGATCGTGATCGTTTTTTCATGCTCGAATTATGCGCCCGAATTGTGTAAATAATTTGTGAATCACGAGTCCAACCTGTAGCCGAATCCGTGAACTGTAGAGATCCAGCCGTTTTCGTGACCGGCTTCAGCGAGTTTTTTGCGCAAGTTCTTGATATACGTGTCAACGGTTCTGTCAAAGCCCTCGTAATCATCGCCCAATGCGGAGCGTATAATTTCCTCGCGCGACCAGGTGCGAATCGGCCGTGAAGCAAGTGTCGAGAAAATCAGAAATTCGCTCTTTGTGACCTGAACTGGTACGCCATCTTTGCGGATTTCTACGCGTTCTGAATCGATTTCCACACGCCCATCGCAGCAAATCGTACTCGTGAAATTTTTTCGGACGTTTCCGGAATTTTGCAGCCTGAGTTGAGCGCGTATTCTCGCCATCAGAACTCTCGGACTGAACGGTTTTGTCACGTAATCATTTGCTCCGGCATCAAGACCTTCGACAACATCACTTTCACCGCTTCGAGCCGTCAGCATAATTATCGGCACGCTGGAATTTTTCTCACGGATTCGCCTGCAAATTTCCTGCCCGCTGATTTTTGGCAGCATCAAGTCCAAAACGATTAAGTCGAAATTCCCGGATTCAGCGTCCCAGATTTCAAGAGCTTGTTCGCCATCGTAAGCGCAAACTGCTTCGTATTTTTCACGCGCCACATATGCGGCAATCGCGTCAGAAATTAATTTCTCGTCCTCTACTATCAAGATTCGCATTTCACAAATTGCCTCCCGAACATAAACATAAAAATTTTCACGTAATATTCGCAATAAATTCACGCGAAATTCATATTTGATTGTTATTCTACCAGCATCCAATCAGGGTTACGCCGATTGAGAAAAAATTACAAACGAAAGGTGTTAATTAATCATGAAAAAAGCGTTAGTATTATTAATAGTCGTAAGTGTAGTAGTGTGTTCTTGTTCACTGGCATTCGCTAGAGGACGCAGAGGTTTCGGCTCAGATTTCTCACCAGAGTTTTCTCGCGGATTTGAAGCTCAGGATTTCAGATGCAGACAGCCAAGACAGGAAATGCGTTGCGGTGGCAGAGACGGCTTCGGAAGATTCAATGGGAGATTTAATGGACTTGCGCGAGAGATCCCTGACGAGATTAAGGCGAAATTTGCTGAAGTTCGGAAAATGCGAATCGATCTGGACATGCTCCTGTCAGCGAAAGAAATAAACAAAACTCAGGCTCTTGAAAAATTCGAGGCTATCCAGAAACTTGAGAACGAAATCAATACTTGGAGATTCGTAGACAGACTTGAGAAACTCGCGAAGTTCCAGGAATTGCAAAAGCCACAAGCTGAGGCAGATAACGCGAAATAATAACGCAGGATTCAAAAACTTCTTGCAAATCACAAGTTCTCCTGAATTATCAAAATAAATTGATTGATAGTTCGGGAGATTTTTTCGTGCTAGAATAAATAGCTTATGAATTTTTGCGAATTAATGCGAAAGGAGTTAGATTAGTCGTGAAATTTTATGATCTCGAATGGCTGTCCGAAAAACTCGGAACGGATAACAAGTACAAAATCACAGCCGAAATTGCTGCAAAAGCTCGTCAGGAAAGTGAGGAATTTTCGTTTCTGGACAGAAGTACTTCAAACGAACGCTATATCTCAAACGTCTTGCACGAAGTCGAAGAAGGCGAGGATATATTGTCAAAATTGCTGAATGTCTGAAATGTCTGAAATATCTGAGATGAAAATTTTTCAAAATCGCAGGGTACTTCTGGGCATAAGCGGCGGAATTGCTGCGTATAAAATCCCGAATCTGGTCAGATTATTGCGGAAAGCTGACGTGAATCTCGAGATAATTCTCACACGGGCTGCCGAGAAATTCGTGACACCGCTGGCATTATCAACGCTCTCAGGCAAACAGGTCTGGCGCGATGATGATTTTCTTGCTGACGATTCAGGCTTCAAGATCCCTCACGTGAATTTGTCTCGTGATTGCGAAATTATCGTTATAGCTCCGTGCAGTGCGAATACGATTGCGAAAATTGCTCACGGATACGCTGATGATTTGCTGAGTGCTGCGGTTTTGGCGAAGAATGATAATTCACACGTGATGATTTTTCCGGCAATGAACGAAAACATGTTCGAAAATCCTGCGACACGTGAGAATTTGCGCATATTATCGGACAGAGGCTTCGTGATAATTGACCCGGAATTTGGCGAATTAGCGTGCGGAGTTTCGGGAAAAGGTCGAATGCCCGAACCCGGCGAAATTTTCCACGAGATTTGCAGATTGCTGAATTCGGATCACAATCACAAATTGCTGGGGAAGCGAGTTCTTGTCACGGCTGGAGCTACTCAGGAATTTTTAGATCCAGTGCGATTCATTTCTAATCCGAGTTCCGGCAAAATGGGAGTCGCATTCGGACGTGCGGCTTGGCTGATGGGTGCGGACGTGAAAATAATTCTCGGTGCAGCGAATCATGATTTAGATCTGTACGGATTGAAAGTTCAGCGAGTTGTTAGTGCGTTGGACATGCTTGAAGCTGTGACGTGTGAGCTGGAAAATTATGATTACATCGTGAAGGCTGCTGCTGTAGGTGATTATCGTGCGCGGGAAATCTCGGAGCGAAAAATCAAGCGGCAAAATCGTGAAGTCATGAATCTGGAATTAATTCAGAATCCTGATATAGCTGCGGAAATCGGCAAACGTAAACGCAAAAATCAGATTCTAATCGGCTTTGCTGCTGAGACGGACGATCTGCGAAAAAATGCGCGCGAGAAATTGCTGCGGAAAAATCTGGATTATATTCTTGCGAACGATGTCAGTGCGAAAGATTCCGGTTTTGCAGTTGACACAAACACGCTGCGATTAATTGCGAAAGAGCCGACTACGCCCGAGAGAATATTTTCCGGATTCAAGGACGAAATTAGCCTCGAAATCTGGGATTACTTGACTGAAATTGCTGGTTAAAGTTACGCTTCTGAGACCGTGGTGGGAGCCGCTGATTTATGATTGCGATTCGCATTTTGTGCCGGAAAATGGCGCGCGAGTTCTTGTTCCGTTGGGCAGAGCTAAGTGCGTTGGCTTTGTGAATGATGATTCTCAGAAAAAGATTCTGCCTAAGAATGTCAAAGTTAAAAATATCTCGCAAGTTTTAGACAATGGCAAATGTGTGATGCCGTCGGATTTGTGGGAGCTGGCGTTGTGGCTCGGGAAAGTTTATCTGTGCGGAACGGGACTGGCTTTGAAAAAGATTCTGCCAGAGAAATTTCTGGCTGGTGAAAATTTGCATGCGAATCCGGAAGTTGCTGCGAGTAAAAATTTTCGTGAGCGCGATTTTTTCTGCCCGAATGATTCTGAACGCGAGGAATTTTTGCTTCGGGAGCTGGCTTCGGGGAAAGTTTTGCTGCTATTCGCCCTGAAAGATTCTGCGAGTGATTTTTACGAACGATTGCCCGAGAATTTGCGCGATGAAGCGATATTTCTGAAACCCGAGACCAGCAAGAAATCCTGGGAAAACTGGCAGCGAATTTACGCCGGAGAATTTCGCATTGTGATTGGCTCTCAATCAGCGGTTTTTGCACCGTTCAGACCCGAGAAAATAATTGTTGAGGACGAAGCTAACCCAGCGTATTTTTTCCAGCGAAAACCCAGAATTTCAGCCCGAACTTTGGCAGGCAAACGCGCATTGTTACTTGGCTGCGAATTAATCCTGACTGGACGCATGCCATCGTTAAAAACATACTCGCGAAAATATTTCGGCAAAAATCCGGATTCAAACTCGCGAAAATATTTACCCGACCGCAGATTTTTCGTAACGGTTGATTCTGATTATTCGTTCAAAGAATCCGAACGTGGCATAGACGGCGAAATCTTGCTGACATACTCGTTGCTTGAGCGAACAAATCGTGAACTTGCGGCTGGTCATCACGTGCTTTGGATTTGGGACAGAATCGGCGAGGCTGGCGAAATTTTCTGTGAACGTTGTGGTGTGAGTTTGGTCTGCGAATTTTGCGGCGGAATTTTGCGCAGTGTGAATGGCTCGTTGAAGTGCGTGAGCTGCGGCAGGAAACGCGAATTTCCGGATAAGTGCGAACATTGCGGCAGTGAGTTTCTCTTGGGAAAGCGTCCCGGACTTGAGGCTTTGTTGAAGATTGCTGCGAAATATTTCGACAACGTGAAATTATTCTCCGGCAGAAAACTCGCGCTGTCGAAACCCTGCGTAATTCTTGGGACGAGTGCGCTGCTGAAATTTTGTGATTCGCATTCGATTAGCATGATTGCGTGGCTGAATCTTGACGATGAGTTGCGGCGTTGGGGCTATGATACGCGTGTGAATATTCTCCGGCTGATTTGGGACTCGTACTGGCGCGGAAGGAATTGTGAGCGAACTGTCCTGATACAAGCTCGCGGGAAGAACCTGAATTTTGCTTCGGAGATTTTGCGAGGCTACGGGAAATTTCTGGAGGACGAGCTGTCTACGCGTTCGGAATTATCTCTGCCGCCGTTTGGAATTTCAGTTGAGATGCTTGTGAATGATGCGAATCAGCGTGAGATTATCTCGCGGGAATTTGAGGAATTTGGATTATTTGCGATGGATGATGCGAACGGCAAATTAACGGTCGATGCGAAAGATTTGTCAGTTGTGCGCAGAGTTCTTGAGAAATTTTTCACGATGTCGGAATTTGCGAAGAATATTCAAATTTCGGAAATTCGCGCCGAATGATGTAATATAATTCTCACGAAGGAGGTGTCTATCATGATAAGTCTGAACAGTTACGATTCTTTGGGAAAGAGCGGCTTGGACATGATGCAGTCGTCACTGAATGCTGCGAACGCTGCCGGTGCAAAAATCGCCGAGAGTGGCGCTGACCCGATGAGTATTGCTGCTGCGTCGATGGTTCTTGTGAAATCTCAGAACGAACTGATGGAAACGTCGCTGCAAATTTTCGGAATCGGCACGAAACATAGCGGCTTATATTAGTAACTTGCGAAAAAATGCCCCCGAGTGAAATATCTCAGGGGTGTTTTTTATTCTGGATCTGATTCGGAATCTGCTTCGAGTTCAAATTCTGGTTTCTTAAGTACGAGCGAGTCTAGAATTGCGCCAATGTCATCGGAATCAGATTGAGATTCGGCTTCTGGATCGCTTGTGATAACGAACATGCAATATTTCTCATCGTCTGCCGTGAAAATTACGCTGCGGCTTATATTAGCAACTTGCGAAAAAATACCCCCGAGTGAAATATCTCAGGGGTGTTTTTTTATTCTGAATCTGATTCTGAATCTGCTTCTTGTGAAATCTCAGAACGAACTGATGGAAACGTCGCTGCAAATTTTCGGAATCGGCACGAAACATAGCGGCTTATATTAGTAACTTGCGAAAAAATACCCCCGAGTGAAATATCTCAGGGGTGTTTTTTATTCGGGATCTGATTCGGAATCTGCTTCGAGTTCGAGTTCAGCTTCGAGTTCAAATTCTGGTTTCTTGAGTACGAGCGAGTCTAGAATTGCGCCAACGTCATCTGAATCTGTTTGAGATTCGGCTTCTGGATCGCTTGTGATAACGAACATGCAATATTTCTCATCGTCCGCCGTGAAAATTACGCTGGAGTTTGCGAACGTAAATGTGTAGTCGCCATCTTCGTCAAGTTCCGGTTGAGTGCCTTCGTGTGATTCCGAGAAATTTTTCGCGATTGTCTCGAGAGAATCTTCGCCGAGTTCTGAGATTGTGATTTGAATCGACGCTGAGTGATTATCCGCGATGATTTCGACAGTGGAATCGCTTTGTGACACGTGCCAATTCTCCGGTACATTCACGCTCAAGTTCTCAAATTCCCGAATTTCCCCTGAAGCTGCAGCCGTAAAAAATATTGCTAATATAACCAGAAATTTTAGGATTTTGCTTTTGCTGATCATGATATTTCCCGGGCAAATATTTTTCGCAATTCCTGAATCGTGAGATTATTTTTTTCCGCAAGATTTTTCAAGTCGTCATATTCCGGAGTTCGTCGCAGCAATTTCTCGCCCAAATACGCGCATTTAACGTCGATTTCCCCGAGTGAGAATTTCACGCGCTCGATTTTCCAGTTCAGGCGCATTCGTTCGAGTTCATGTATGCGCACACCCTGTGACGTTGTGTTCTCGAGAATGATTTTGCAGAATTTCTTCGTATCGTCAGGATTTGCGAGGCAGCATAATTTCACGCCGGGACGATTCTTTTTCATCGCGATATTTTCTAGCCACACGTCAAGAGCTTTCGCCCGGAATAATTTCTCGATTGATATTTCGTAGTCCTGTGGGTTCATGTCGTCAATGTTGCATTCGAGCAGAGCTAATTTCTCGTGAACAAGCCCGTCAGAATTTTCGATTTCTGAGTCGATTAACAGCGCACGCAGCGCATTGGGTATATTTTTTGATTCGCGATTTCCGAAGCCGAAGCCGGAGTCAAGAATTTTCCCTGCAGGCACGCTCGAGAAGCCGTCAGCCAAAATTTTCACGAGTAACGCGCCTGTTGGAGTTGTTCGTTCCATTGGTTCTGAGTCAGGATCTGAGAAAACCGGAATGCCTCGCAGCAAAAATTCTGTAGCAGGAGCTGGTACTGGCAAAATTCCGTGAGCACACTTGACAGTTCCGTGACCGACGTTGACCGGTGAACACAAAATTCTGGGATAATTCATAGCGTCGATTAACACGAATGCGCCGATTATGTCAATGATTGAATCAACTGCGCCGACTTCGTGAAAGTGTATTTTGTCGGGAGTTGTGCCGTGAACGTTCGCCTCAGCTTCAGCCAGGATCGAGAATGCTCTGAGAGATTCGCGCTTAACTCGCAATGGCAAATCGCTTGAAGAGATCATGTGTTCTATGTCGGATAGATGCCTGTGTTCGTGTTCGTGTTTGTGATTATGATCATGATCATGTTCGTGATGTGAATCGTGTGAGTGTTCGTGTAATTTTACGTCGAAATTTATGCCGCATATAGAATTTCTCGTGACGCGTTCGATTATGAGTTCGTATTCATCGGGATCGAGTCCGTGAATTTTCCTGAGCGAGTTTATCAGGATTTCCTTTGGTACGAAGTTCAGCAATGCACCGATGAACATGTCTCCGGCGATTCCTGCGAAACAATCGAGATATAACGTTTTCATGTGAATACAGCTCCTAATTTTTTATTTCTTGTTTTTGCCCTTGTTTATGAAAAAATAATTTTCGGGTTTAGCAGTCGTGGATTTTGTGTAGGTCAGGAGTTCCTCGAATTTGAGATTGGAGTTCTCGGGATTGGGATTAGAATTTGAATTGGGATTGGAATTTGCGATTGAGTTTTGTATTTGGGATTTTCGGTAGGGATTCGCGTTTCCAGAGACGGATTTCAGGAAATTTCGCCCGCGTTCGTCGGTGAACAGCATCGGCACAACTGTTGCAGCGTCTAGTTGGCAGCAAAATTCCAGGTCATTCGCATAGCCGATTCGTTCGAGATAAATTGCGTGTTCGGATCGTTTTATGCAGGTGAGCAAATTTGATTCGCCGCTTTCCCAGACCAGCAACGAGATTTTCGCGCTGTCGGACATGAAAATTTTTCGAGTGTGTTCGGGGTCATCGAGATTTTTCTGAGCGAGCAATTCCTGCAAGCGCTTTATAATTGCACCGGCACACAGCGTATCGTCCCAACTCGGAGAGCGTTTTCGCCCACTGCACATGATGCCGATTTTAGATCCAAAAGTCAACGCGTGATCCAGAGCCGCAGAATAATTCCGCAAACTCGCAGCAATTACTGGACTGCCAGTTGAAGCAGCCTCGTTTAGCGCGACAGTTCCGTTAGTTGTAGACATGACTGCGCAATCGTGTGATTTTACGTTCGAGGGATTCAAATCTGACGGGGAATTTCCAAGATCGAAGCCTTCAGGAGGAATGCCGTTTACTTCGCCCATCAGGATCGGATTGCGTGCGGAATTTTTGAAAGTTCGCGTTAATTCACGAGCTTCATCTGTAGATTTCACTGGGAATAACTCAGCGCCGCCGATCTCGAACCATCGCGTAATAACAGAAGTGGCGCGCAGTACATCGACCACGAGCCACACGTCAACTGCGGGTAAAAACGCTTCTACGCCGCATGAAAATATCACGTTAATTTCGTAATTCATGAGCTAATACGCTTTCGCAAAAATCGTCAATCTCGCGTTATTATTGCCAGTCAGGAAGCATTTGCCAGTTTTGCCGGCATCGGACTCAGGAATGCATCTGGGAGTTGCGCCTGTTTCTTCGCGGATTCGCACTTCATCGTCGGGAGTTCCTGCGAAATATGCCCGGACAAAGCCGCCTTTCTCTGAGATAATTTGCTTGAACTCGTCGTAAGTTTCTGCGTCGTGAGTATTAGCGTCACGGAAATTTTTCGCGCGTGTGAATAAGTTCGCTTGAATGTCATCAAGAGTCTTCGTAACTTCTGGGATTACGTTTGCGTTATTCACGTCGAATTTCTCGCCGGTATCGCGTCGAACGAATCTGACTGTGCCAGCCTGTAAATCTTTTTCACCAAGTTCGAGTCTCAACGGAACGCCTTTCTGAATATGCGAGAAGAATCTGTCGCCTGGTCTCATGTGAAATTCCGTGTCAACTTTCACGCACAGACCTCCGAGAGCAGCGTTTAATTTCTCAGCGAGTTCTTTAGCTTTGGGCAGCAAAATATTTTCTGCGGTATTTTCGTCGCGAGATATTGGCAGAATCACGACTTTCACCGGAGCGATTCTTGGCGGCAAAATCAGTCCGTCATCGTCTGAGTGTGTCATGATTACAGCGCCGATTGATCTTGTCGAGACACCCCAGCTCGTTGTGTAGCAATATTCGAGTTCGCCGGATTTGTTCTGGAATTGAATCTCGAAAGCTTTTGCGAAATTCTGTCCCAGGAAATGACTTGTGCCAGCCTGTAATGCTTTTGTATCGCTCATCATTGCTTCACACGTGTAAGTGTCAACAGCACCGGGGAATCTTTCACCCGCAGTTTTTTCGCCGGCAATCACGGGCAGGGCTAACTCGTTCTCGAAAACTTTCCTGTAAACGTTTAGCATCTTGAGAGTTTCTTCGCGAGCTTCGGCTTCAGTTGCGTGAGCTGTGTGACCTTCCTGCCATAGAAATTCACTCGTGCGCAGGAATAATCTGGGGCGTTTTTCCCAGCGCATGACGTTGCACCATTGATTGATCAGAACGGGTAAATCTCGCCAGGATTGAATCCATTTTGAGTACATGTGACCGATTACAGTTTCAGACGTTGGACGCACAGCAAACGGTTCTTCGAGTTCTTCACCGCCTGCGTGAGTGACCATTGCGCATTCTGGAGCGAATCCTTCGACGTGTTCGGCTTCTTTTTGCAGGAACGAGTTCGGGATTAATAACGGGAAATAAGCGTTTACGTGACCAGTTTTTTTAAATTCGAGATCGAGTTTCGCCTGGATATTTTCCCAGATTGAGTAGCCCGTCGGACGAATGACCATGCAGCCACGAACTGGTGCGTAATCCGCGAGTTCAGCAGCCTTGATTACGTCGAGATACCATTGAGAATAATTTTCGCTTCTTGGTGTGATATTTCTTGCCAATTTGTAAAATTCCTCCTGAGAATATTATTTTAAAATTTATGATTTACCAGATGCAATTTACCTGTGTATAATCTATGATTTTCGTATCGCTTGTGAGTATTGCTAAATCGTTTTCCAATGCAGTTGCTATGAGCATTCGATCGAACGGGTCTCTGTGAATTAACGGCAAAGTCTGAATCGTTTCGAAATATCTGCTCTCGATTGGCAATATTGAAATATTATTATCAGCGCAAATTTCTTCGAGTTCAAACGTCGTTTTATTCAAGTTCAATTTTCCCAGCGACTTTTTGATTGCGATTTCCCATAGCGTAATGAGACTGAGTGAAATGTTATCAGATGTTTCTATCAATTCTTTTGCTCAATTCTTTTGCTTTGGGTGATAATTTTGAGCGATTGCCCAAATACCAGATGAATGCACACGTGTCGAGCAAATACATTTAGAATATCCTCCTAAAACAACGAGTCATTGAAATCATCGGACATCCAGATCTGCCCCTCTAACAATCCGGCTTGGCGTAACGGTTTCCCCTCAGCGACTTTTTTCGCCATATTTCTGTAATTCGGGTATATTCTAAGAAAAGAAGCAAACTGGATCAGATCCGGTATTTTCTCTTCCGGGAGCTTATTGATTGCTTCGATTGCTTGTTCTCGTAAAGTCTTCATGTGAAAAATTCCTCCTGATGAATATTATTATGGCAACGGGAAGTGATCCCAAATCGGGATTCCCATGAAAAATCCTGCCTTAAATTCTTCGGAGCCGTACATGAGCGCAACTTTCATGTCGATGAAATTATTCGGGAAACTCAATGCTAAACCGACTTCCCAGGGAGCTTCGATTTTGTGCCATTCTTTGTCCATTGCGTAGCCCCAACTCGCGAAAACTTCTCCTGCAACAACACCCATTGCGCTGCGAGTGATTATGCGCCTGAACGCGAGATTGCTCCAGAACATGCGCTCAGCTTCGATTGGACGTGACGCGATCGAATACAATTCTTCTGCTGCTCCGAGATATGTGGCGTGTGCCCTTACGTTACTATCGCCCTCTGCGAATCCTGCCCTGAAATAAATTCGCCACGAATCCGAAACCTGCAGCGGCTTGAAATAATTGAACCTGAAAAGCACTTCCTCAAAATCAGGCCACCATGCACTGAAGCGCCAGGAATATCCTCTCGTGGGATCGCTTGGCATGTCGAGCGTGTCGTACTCAGCAAAGAAAGTCAATCCAGCAGATTCTGAATCGTCAAATCTCGAAACCGTGTTGCCGTCAACGTGTTCATATGCTGCACCGATTCCGACGCTGACTTCGCCCCACTGGAATAATTTGCTGATGCCGAATGCGTATCTGTCCCAATCTCGTCCGCCCATGTTCGAGTCGAGCTTCCATTGTTGAGCCGAGAGATTAAATTGCCACGCGTTCATCGATGTAGGCGCAGTTTGATACGTCAAGTCAAGTCCCATTTGTTCGCCCATTCGCAAGACAGCGTTCAGGTGATCGTATTCGCTAAGTAATCCGCTGGCACTGCCTTTGACATACAACCAGCGATTCGAATGCAGGTTCGTCGTGTAGCCAGAAAGCCCGACGCGCAATTCCGGTTCAAGCTTAAGATCCAATCGCACAAGCACGTCGCCGGAATCCGTTCGTCCGGTCTGATAATCAGCTCTGACAATTCCGGGTGAGTTCGATAATTTCTCAAGAGAGCGTTCAACCGTATTCTGATCAAACGGTTTGCCAAGCCATTCGTTCGTGTGTTGCCTGACTAATTTCTCGACTTTGTCTGGTAAGCCGTGAATCTCGATTTCGCTGACGATCTGACTTGGAGCTTTTGCGCGCCTTCTTGTGAAAAGCGTTGGACCCCGCAGCGATAATTCCTGAATTTCCGAGATTTTTTCCATTGCAGCATCATAGCCGGACTTGATAATTTTCTCGGAATTGCCTACATCAAGCATTCCCAAACCAGCAACATTAGGCTTTAATAATATATCCGCAGCTTGGCCTTCTTCATCAGTTGTCTTGCGCATAAGAATCGTAAGTGACTGGTTGATCACGTCGATATACGAGCTCATCGGTCGCTCAACTAGTAGCGCGTCAGAAATGTCAATCGCAACAATCGGGATTCCCGGGAAAATTTCCTGAGCTGTGTAAACCGGCAAATTCGAGACAACTCCGCCATCGACCAGCACGTGATCCTCGATTATCCAGGGTTCAAATATCGCTGGAATTGACATCGAAGCACGCATTGCAGCAGCCAAGTTTCCCTCACGAAGCACGACTTTCTGACCGGTGTTAATATCCGTAGCAACGGCAGCATACGGTATAGGCAAATCGTAAAAATCTGTTTCTGTCACATGACGCATTAATTTCGCGAAATACTCGTATAATTTATCGCCGCGTAATAGACCTTTGGGACCGCGTTCCCGACCTGTCTTTTCATAAGTCAGAGCCGTAACTGTGCTGCTCTTTGCGCGTTTGTCATTTCCTGTGAAAACGAACATTGGACCGGTATTCTCGGATAAGAGCAATGGCAAATCAAGCTCAGATATGATTCTCCGCATGTCCTGAGTCGAGTAGCCGCTCGCACGCAAAGCTCCCATCAGTGCGCCCATACTTGTGCCGACGATGCCGATTATTTCAACGCCGTTTGACTCCAGAGCTTCCATCACACCCAAATGCGCAAAACCTTTCGTGCCGCCGCCGGACAAAACAAGAATCACACCTGCATCACTTTCACGAACATTCGCGAATATCAAGCTCAGAATTAATAACACAACGCGCAGGATTTTCCGCAAAAAGCTCTCCTCCCTTCACATGCTTCACACATGTATTGCATGTATTGCAACAAAAAACGGCTCAGCCCCGACAACAGCATGAACCGTTGAAAAAATTCCTGAAATATTCCTTGAAAAATTTTCACATTCATTCGCAATTAATTTTCGATCTCGAACGACAGAACCAGATTCAGCCCTCCAGATGGCACGAGAGTAAATGGCAACGTGAAGCTCTTCGTCTTGGGATCTTCTTTAATTGCGCTTCCAATATTTGCACCGAAAACTAACTGAGGCGGAGTTACGTCAACCGTACCTAAAGCACTTTGTACGAGTGCTCTGCCTCCGATCATGTTTGACAATTCACCGATTACGCTCATCGAAACATCGTCGCCAATTTTGGGCTGAATCATTCCGCCAGACATCGTGGAAATTATCGTGTTAAATCCGTCATTATCCATCGCGATCATAATCTTACCCTTTGAACCAGCTCCTACAACACCGATTAATGCAACAGTCGCGGCATTTTCGACCTTGATGCCCGGAGAAATTTTGGCTTTGTTGAGGGTGACGTTAAGCCCGACTTCACGACCAACTGACAGAACAGCAGACGCAAAACTATTAACGAGAGCGATAAGTTTATTATTGGCAGTAGCCATTCCTGTTAAGATCTCCCTCCACGCTCCCGCAATCGTTCACGTATAATCATGATTCAAATTCAATGGGAGCAGATTTACAAATTATTATTAATTACCTGAATATTATAGCCTATCTTAGCGCATATCTCCAGAATTTTTCAGAGCCGCAAGACCCCGAATCGCAATCGCCCACGCAGCTAAATCATCGAGTTTTCGTGGCGGAATGCGAATCGCTTTTGGCAGCAATCTCCCGAAAAATCCAGTGTTCGAGTGAATCTTCCAGTACAAATCCCGCGCTTCAAGTGTCGTATTTCTCTCATCGACTTCACAAATTTTATTTGCCAAATCCGCAAAATTATTTTTCACAAAGTCCTTGCTGGTAGTGCCGTCGCCGACAAAAATATATTTCACGTCACACGCAAAATTCTCATGCAAATTCTCATGCAAAATCTCAATCAGCCAGTTATTCCGAACAAATTCTTCCCAGGAAAATTCTCGCAGACTTTTCACGAAAATCATGCTCTGTTCTGTCGGGAAAATTCCTGAAACCAGCAGATCTCCGCGCAAATTCACGAATGCGAATCCGGTTTTGTCGCGTCCCGGATCGATCCCTAATGCTAAATTCACAACGCTACACCTCCAAAAATTACGAAACTCATGCACGTCAAAGCCAAAGTTATCACGAACGAGCGCAACTGAGAAAATCCGAAACTCTTGCAAATCACGAAGAATAAAACTCCTGCGCCAAGCCATGAGAGCAAGAAATTTTCATGAAGCTTGAAATTCATAATGCCCGCTGCGAAATCCGCGAATTTTTCCCAAGCCATGAAGCCGCCGTTGATAATCAGCATGAGCCAGCCAGTAAACGGAATTTCCAGAAAATACAGCATCGCTCCGAATGACGCAACTGAGAACGCAATCGCAAAAAACGCCGGTGCAAAAAGATTCAGGAACAAGCCTACTAACGGAATTTGCCCGAACACATGCGTAACTTGAGCAAAAGTCGTCAACACTATGAGCGGATTCAGAATCAGGAATAAATATTTTCGCGCAGATTTATTTTTCAAGAGAGCAGAAATCGTCAACGCAGAAATAATCGACAGCCGCCAGCCAATGTCCCAGAAATAAAACGGTGATTTTAATAACAGAATTACGCCGGCAACACTCACACTATTCACGCTATTAACTGGTCGCCATAAAATCTTCGAGAGAATCGCAACCTGAAGCATCAAAGCAGCACGCATCGCACTAGCCGAAGCTCCGGTCAAAAACACGTACGCCCATAATAAAGCCGAAATTGCGAATTTGTTCCTGAAGAATTTTCTCGCGCACAAAATCACAATTCCGACATGAAAACCCGAAACTGCTAATAAATGACTCGTCCCCCAACGCTGATGTTTCTCGTTCAGGTCTCTCACGCGATCACCAAGCCACGCAGCACGCAAATAATCCGATGTTAAATGCGGCAGATTTTTTCTCAAGAAATGTGAAAGCGAATCACGCAACTTGTAAAAGCTGAATTTCTCCGGCAAAATCTCGTAATCCAGCAACGTAATTCTCGCATCAACTCCACGCGCACGCCAGAATTTTTTCTCGTCAAAGTCGCTTTTACCAGATTTTTCCCGAAAATAATTCGTGACACCCGTGAATTTCAGGCGAGTTCCTTCGTACAGCTTGAAATTTTTCGGCGGCAATATGAAAACGTAATCACCAGTTTCACAGCTAAGAATTGCGGCGTAATTCTTGCCCCAGGTTCTGACATACGAAATCACGCCTTCAGAATCATGAAGCGTAACCGGTTTTGCGTCTGGTCTCGAAAATTCAGCGTAAATTCTCAGCGAACAAATCATCGAAACGACAGCCATGACTGCGAGAACTTTCCAGGAATTTTTTGCATCTCTCTCGTAGGAACAAAGCGCAACTCCCACAACAACCATCGGCACGAACGCGAAAAATCCGACAGCACCGAGCATTTCTACAACAGCCAAGCCTGCGAGAAGTCCGGCGAAAATTGCTAACATTGGAGCTTGGGAAACTATTTTCATGCTGAGTTATTAGCGAATTATAATCTGGTCACGCATCGCTTTGAGTTTTGCAGCACCGATCCCTTTCACGTTGATTAAATCCTCGGCACTCTTGAAAGACCCGTGAGCTTGCCTGTACTCGTAGATTCTTTTCGCAATAGCTTCACCGACACCTTTGAGTTTTTGCAGCTCCTGAATCGAGGCATGATTAATATCGACTTGCTCTAAACTTGAGGATTTTTTTGACTTGCTGGAAGTTTTTGTCCCGGATTTTTTCGAGACGGGCGTTGTGTCCATCATGAAGAAATTATTCCGAGACGCAATCATTGAACTTGAACTGGAACTTGAACTTGATTCGCGAGTTCGGGAATTTTCCGGCACGTAAACACCCGGCGCAGGAGTTGGGGCAGGTGCGTCACGCTTGCTGACTTCACTGCGGGTCAAAACACGAATCTGTTCACCGTCGTTAATTCCTTCAGCAAGATTCAGATCGTCCTGCGCTGCGAAATTGCTAAATCCTCCAGCGGCTTCGATTGCGTGAAAAATTCTTGAATTCTCCGGTACTCCGTAGAATCCGGGTTTATTCACGGCTCCTGTGACATGAACGTATATTTTTCTCTCTGGAATTTGCGGCTGAGTTGTCACGGCAGCATCGGCGGATTTGATTTGCTGAGGAGTTTTTGCTTTCTCGATGTCACGCTGGTTCTGCGGCAAAAATATCATAGCAACCAGACCAACGCTCAAGAATAACACTACGCCTGTGATCGTTATAATATATTTCCTGAAAATATAATAATGCAAGCTTGTAAATCTTGAAAGGAATGAATAATTATTTTTAAAACTGCAAATTTCTTGATACCTGACGAGAAAATTTTGCCGAATTGGGCGGTCATTGCGTGTGATCAGTTTACGTCTCAGCCCGAATATTGGCGAAACGTTGCGGAAATTTCCGGGGAAGCTCCGTCGGCGTATAACTTGATAATTCCAGAATCCGAACTCGAATGCGCGAATGATTCTGATATTGCGAAAAAAATCTCGCGCGTAAATTCTCAGATGAAAAATTATATCGAAGCCGGAATTTTTCACACGTACGAAAATTGCTATATCTACGTCGAACGAACTCTGTTAAACGGCGAAATTCGTCGCGGCATTGTCGGAGTGATTGATCTTGAAGAATACGATTACAGACCAGGGAAATTTTCCAGAATACGCGCCACAGAAAAAACTGTCTCAGAACGAATCCCGACGCGAAAAAAAATCCGTGAGAACGCGCTGCTGGAATTATCACACGTAATATTATTATGCGACGACCCAGAAAAAAATCTTATTGAATCCGTGACTCTCGTGAAAAATAATTTGCGCAGAATTTACGATTTCGACTTGATGCTGAATGGCGGAAATATTCGTGCTTGGCTGCTTGACGGGAAATTCGCCGAAAGTTTTGACGAACGAATGCAGAATTATATCGCCGCTAAAAAAGCAAAATCTCTGACATTCGCTGTTGGTGACGGCAATCACTCACTCGCTGCCGCAAAAGCATGTTATCTCGAAAACCCTGAGAAAATTTCGCGTTATGCAACGGTCGAGCTTGAGAATATACACGATGATGCTCTGAAATTTGAGCCAATACACAGAATCGTAAAAAATATTCAGCCCGAAAAATTTCTTGAGAATATGCGCTCAAAAATCTGCGATGAATCAAGCGACTTGTTCCTGAAATATTATTACGCGAATGAATCCGGAATATTGCGCCTGAAAAAGAATCACGGGGCATCTGTGCTTAATATTCTGCAGAATTTTCTCGACGAAGAATTAACACGTGAAAATAATTTCGAGATTGATTACATTCATGATTTAGACGCGCTGAAAAAACTCTCGAACGAAGACGGGAATCTGGGTTTTGAAATGCCGGAATTTTCTAAGTCAGGATTTTTTGACGCAATCGAGGAGTCCGGGACTTTGCCGCGAAAGACTTTCTCAATGGGACACGCTCAGGAAAAACGCTATTATATCGAAGCACGCATTATCAGGAAGGCTTGTGATTAGAAAATGCTGGCTGATTTGGGATTGCTTTATTGCGCACTGTTCTGGGGACTGAGTTTCGCTACGATGAAAATTCTTGTCGAAATTTATCCGGCGAATTGGCTTTTGTTCCTGAGATTTTCTGCTGCTGCGTTTATGATATTCGTGTTTTTTTGGCGGCGAATTATGAAATCCTGGCGTGAACTTTTGCTCGGAGGCTTTATCGTTGGCTTCATGCTTTTTGCGGCGATAGCTGTTCAGACGATTGGCCTGCGATATATTTCTGCGGGGCGTTCGGCGTTTATCTCTGCGGTGTACGTGCTGATTGTGCCGTTGCTAATCTGGGCGTTGAGAAAAAAATTCCCGGGTTGGCTGACTTTGGGAGCGGCGTGTCTGTGCGTATTCGGAATGTATTTGCTCACGGATGATTCATCTGGGAATTTCAGCGTTGGATTTGGAGATTTCATGACATTTCTGTGCGCGGTGTTTTTTGCGATTCAGATTTTGGCAATAACGAAATTCACGTCCGGAAAAGACCCGATTACGCTGAGCTTTATATCATTCGTGACGTTGACGGTTTGCGCGCTGACTTGTTCGCTGATGTTCGAGAAGCCTGAGACAAGATTAGATTTCGGCAGCATTTACGAGTTGCTATTCATGATAATATTTTGCTCATTTGGCTGCTACATGGTGCAAATTTGCTCGCAGAAATACGCTAAGCCAAGTCATGCTGTAATAATCATGAGTCTTGAATCAGTCTTTGGATTATTAAGCGGAATAATATTTTTGGGCGAAAGTTTGAGTTTGCGCGCCGGGATTGGCTGTGTGTTAATTTTCGCGGCGGTATTAATCTCGGAAATGCAATCGCTCTTGAAACACAAATAACGCTTTGAGGGGGGAATTGTCCGTGAATTTTATTTCGGGAACGAATTGGCTTTTGATATTTTCGCTGGTGTTGGGGAGTGCCGGGTTAGCTGCGTTGGGCGATATTTTGGGCTTCAAGTATGGCAAGCAAAGAATCTCGCTGTTCAATCTCAGACCGAAATACACGGGCAGATTAATCACGGCTATAACCGGAGCTTTGATCGCTGTATTAATTCTGGCTGTAATGTCAATATTTTCTCAGGATGTTCGCACGGCTCTGTTCGGCATGAAATATATCGAGCAGCAATTATATGATCTGAAATTCAGGCTGCGTGAAAGCGAAGAACGCGCTGAACAAACTCAGGCTGATTTAGTCGAAGCGTCAACGAATCTTGAACTAACCGGTTTCGAACTCGACTCGATGAAAAACGACAAACTCGTGCTTGAACAGGAGAAAAACGAACTCGAAGCCTCATTGCAAATTATGCGCGAAGAATCCGAGCAGCTCAAGAACGCTCTGAAATCCATGCGAAGTGAAGCGATTGCGTTAAGTGCGAATGTTTTACTCGGTCAGACTGCGTTTGAAGCCGGAATGTCGCGCGAAAATATTCTCAGGAAACTCGATAATCTCAAGCAGCAGGTCAGGCTGAATACTCTGGCGATAATTTCGAACCAGACTTTCTCACGATTGCGTGATTTCCCGATTGAATTTGACCCGGCTCAGGAGAACGAGATTATAAATGCGATTGTCTCATCGGACGAGAGAATTTACGTGCGCGCGTTTTCGAACGAGAATTACACTTTTGGCGACGAGATGCGCGTTAATGTCAGGCTTGAATTTGGCGAGAGCGATATTATTTACTCAGAGGGCGGGATTATATACCGGAAATTTTTCCCGAATGCTTCAAGTTCTAAAATATCTTCGGAGGAAACTCTGCATATATTTCTGCGTGAACTCAAAATCAAAGTAATCGAGGACGGAATTTTGCCGGATCCGCTAACGAATAACGTCGGCACACTTGACGGTGAAGCATTTTTCAGCGCGGTCGAGGAATTAAGCGCAATTAAGACTTCCGTTATTATAAACGCGATCGCAAAATCTGATATTTACACCGAAGGTCCGGTCACGATAGATATTTTGTTCGAGCCTGAAGAACCCGAAGAACCTGATGAACCCGAAAGCGAACTTGAGCCTGAATCATGAACGTTATAATTTACACTGACGGCGGCGCATCTCCGAATCCAGGATTAGGCGGTTGGGCTGCGATATTAATTTCACCGTCGCACGGAAACTTCACGAAAGAATTTTACGGCGCAGAAGCCAACACGACGAATAATCGCATGGAACTTACGGCTGCAATCAAGGCTCTCGAAGCTCTGAAATTCCCGTGTGATGTCGAACTGCACACAGATTCGCAATATTTACAAAAGGCTTTCGAAAGCGGCTGGCTAAAAAAATGGCAGCGCAACAACTGGAGAACTTCATCGGGAAATTCGGTCTTGAATCAAGATCTCTGGATTAAACTCCTGGACTTGGCGAAAATTCACAAGATCTCCTGGCATTGGGTCAAAGGTCATGACGTTGACAAGTATAACAACCGCTGTGACGAACTCGTGCAGAAAGCTCGCAGCGAATACTAAATCATTCCGTGATCCCATAAATCGCGCAATCTCACAAACGTGTAGCCTTTAGCGTGTAATCCCTCGATTATTTCCGGCAAGGCTTCGATAGTGTTGGGCATTCCGTTGTGCATGAGAATTATTGCCCCGGGTTTCGCGCTTTTCAGGACAAGATTCACAATCTCGGATTTTGGACGGTCTGTGTAATCTGCAGTGTTAATGTTCCAGAGTCCGAGCTTGAGATTCATCCGGCGCATCGCATTGAAAATCTTGATGTTAAATCCACCGCCGGGTGGCCGCAAAAATCTCGTCTTGGGAATATTTAGCGATTCCAAAACTTCATCGCAACGTTCAGCCTCGCGCATAATTTTCTCGACCCAAAGCTTGTACAATCTCGGGTGAGTGAACGAATGATTCGCAATTTCCTGCCCGGATTCATGCAGCAATTTCGTGAACTGGCTGTATCTGTCCGCAAATTTTCCCACAACAAAGAACGTAGCTTTCACGTTATATTTATTCAGGACTTCGAGAATTTCCTGAGTTCCGGATTCTCTCGGGCCATCATCGAACGTCAGGACGATTTCCTTCACGAAAAAATCTCCGCACGCTATGCCATACTTCGCTCTCTCAGGCGTGAGGACTCCCCACTCAATACACAAGAACACACTCAATGCTAGTAATAATATTTTCCGAAAATTTTTCATAACGCGATTATAGCAAAAAACTCCGAGATTCGAATCACTCAAACCCCGAAGTTTCTCGCTAAAAATTCCTGAATTATTTATTATTTTTTATTTTCTAAACGGCGCTAACAAATCCTCGTCCCAGCCAACCGGTCTGAAGAATCCGCCGTACAACGTCTCGAAAACGTGTCTGCTCTCAGGACTGTGTAACGCTTTGATAACTTCGTCATAGAGAGCTAATTTCGCCGGGTCTTCGAGATCTTTCGTGCGTGCTGCCAATAAATTCCAGTATTCGTGCTCACGTGCTGTGTCCTCGAAAATTGCGTCGCTGGCTTTGAGTCCGTAATCGAGTGCGTACGTGTCATTGATTACGCCTGCTGCAATATCCGGTAAAGCTGACGGAATCGTATTTGCTGCGAGTTCCTGAATCGTAATTTTCACGTTGTAAGTTGCTATGTCCTCTTTTGCTGGGTTAAATCCTGCGCCATCTTTGAGCGTGATTAATCCGGAAGTTGCGAGAACTTTTATAGCGCGTCCGCCGTTCGTTGGGTCATTCGGAATCGCGATAACGTCGCCGTCTTTAATATCGCTGAGCTTCTTGACCTTCGTCGAGTACAAATTCAACGGCACTACAAACGTGTTCGCAATGTTCGTGAGTTTATAGCCGCGGCTTGACAACTCGTCCTTGAAATAAATCTGGTGCTGGAATCCGTTCAGGTCAATATCTCCGTCATCTAATGCTCTGTTCGGCGTGACGTAATCCGTGAACTGAATCACTTCGAGAGTAATTCCCTTTTTCGCGAGAATTTCCTTCGCGGGCTGCCACAATTCATCGTAGACGCTGCCCGTAACTCCGAGCCTGACGACCTGATCAGCCGATGCCGACAAGACCAACGCAAATACTAATACTAACGCTAAAAAAATCTTTTTCATGAATGCTAATTATGCCTTTCTTGTGTAAATTATAAATCTAAATTTCGAAACATTTTGCGACAAATTAACCAACTTTTGACGTACTCACCCATACCTGAAGGTAGGAGATTCTGGAATCAACAAACCTTGCGCCCTTGCGAGTGTCTTACGGGTTCTCCTCCAACGGTTGACGTCACAACCAATTTTTTATTGTTTTTATCGGCGGATTTCACCCCCAGCTCGATGTTAAAAATTATACAATAACAAAATAAAAAAGCAAACGGTTTATTCCCATGCCTAAAGTCAGGGGCTTGCGCCGAATTTTTCGGTCAAATATGTAAATTATTTTCCCTAACGACTTCGCATGTCGCGCGACAAATCAAACGACGAGTACAGCGACAGGTCATTATTCTGGTAATTCGCCGAATCATTTCCCGAAACTCTGCCGTAACCTGATGACGATGACGAATAATTCGACCTTGCCGGAGCTGCTCCACCGCCAGAGCCAGAGCTGCCTGAGCCGCCTCTGAGTGACGAGCCGCCGTATGAAACTCCGCCTGTTCTGCTGCCGACTCGCGTGTCGCCCTGATCATAGCCGAACTCATCCTCATCGCCCGTGAAAAAAACTTTCACCTGAACCAGATAATCATCCAGGAAATAATAATCCTTGTTGGATAATAATTTTTGCTTAATATCATCTCTGTCCGGATCGTTCGTAAAATCGCAATCGACTGTCCATTCTTTGCGCGTGCCGTGAGATGTCATGTCGTACTTGATATTCTCGTTTTCCTTGTTGAATTTCGAAATATCAACGTAACGCCTGATCTGTCGCCTCAATCCGTCAGAAATATCAGCGTCAGAACTTGAAACATGATCCGTGTAATAAATCATCGCGCCGTTCTTGATCTGCGAAACGTTCGTCACAATCGTAGCAGCCTTCGCAGAACCAACAGCCTGACCGCTCGACAGCAACAATCCCGCGCCAAGAACTCCCATGATAATTATTACGATTAATAACTCGATTAACGTGAAACCTTTTCTTGCGCCTTTCAAAATACACAACTCCTTTTGCAAAATTGATTATATATTTCTTCAATCCACGCAAAGCGGTAAACGACTTTGAGAAATAAAATTACCGGGAAAAATAACGACCGTTCGGTAAAATTGTTTTTTATACTTATATCAGACTTCGTTTTTGATTTCAAGCCATTTTAGAAGAAATACACGTATATGACTTTTAGCTAATATTTGCGAGTTTTTACACCAGTTTTTACACCATTTGCGAAATCGCTGAAGTTATCGGCCCAAAAATCGAGAACGCAATCACAGCGACAATGCCGCCAACGAAAATTATCATGACGGGTTCCATCAATGACGTTGTGATCTTAATCTGCTCGTCGAGTTCTTCGTCGTACCACATGGCAACACGTTCAAGCATGTTATCAAGATGTCCGGTTTCTTCGCCGATTCGCATCATCTGTGAAACAAGTATCGGGAAAATTCCTGCCTGTTTCGACGCATCACCAAGCGAAACTCCACGTGCAACATCTGCGCGCAAATTCTCGAAGCCCTCCTGAATTACGCAATTCACAGCAGAACGCTCAGCCATCTCCAGACCACGCATAACCGGAACTCCAGCCGAAGTCAACGCTGCTAAAGTTCGCGTAACTCGCGCCATCGACGATTTGAAAATCAAGCCGCTAAAAATCGGAACTTTCAATTTGAACCTGTCCATCATGGGTTTCGTCTGCTTACTCGTGAACATGAAATACAGCACGAATATCACAACTCCGCTTATAAGCACAAGCTTCTGCCAATTATTCACCGTCCAGTCTCCAGCCTCGAACATCATTTGTGTCAGCGCAGGCAACTGGATTCGCATTTGTGAGAAAACTTTCCTGAACTTGGGAACTACGAACACGAAAAATACCGCCGAAATCGAAATCGCGAATAATATTATGAACATCGGGTAAAACATCGCGCCGCGAACTTTAGATTTAAGAGCTTGCTGCTTTTCCAACAGAAGCGCCGTCTCATTCAGCGACGTATCCAACATTCCGCCTTCTTCTCCGGCTTCGACTAACGAGATCATCAACGCATTAAAAATCTTGTGCTCAGACATCGCCTGACTCAACGGAATACCACGATCAAGGCGTTCTTTAATATCTTCGAGCGTAGTTCTGAACGTGTAATTCTTTTCCTGTTCCGTTAATAAATCAATCGCTGCTGAGACACTCAATCCTGCTTTGATCATCGTTGCCATCTGCCGGAAAAATATCATGAGCGTCTTTCCCGGGACTGTTCCGGATAATAACATGTGCTTGAGCTTTTCCATGCCGGTTTTCTGTTTGGCACCATGAGCCGGAATTTTCGCAGCACTTGCATTCAGACTTATCACGATATAATTGCGATTACGCAGCAAATTCAGCGCAGTTTTCTGGTCTTCAGCCTCGATATAGCCCTCGAGAATTTCGCCGTTATTGCTCTTAGCCTTGTACTTGAAATTCATGCGTTAAAATCCCCGTTAAAATCCTTTCGATAACGTCCGTTCAAGTTCAGCAGGGTCATAAGCATTTCTCAAAGCAGCCTCTCGTGTCAAAACTCCGTCTCGAATCAAGCGCGCTAAATCCTGTTCCATTGTGTGCATGCCAATAGACGCGCCCGTTTGCATAGTATTTCGCAACTGATTAGCTTTTCCCTCACGAATACTCGCACGAACTGCAGGATTCGCGATTAATATTTCCGTCGCACAAGCCCGTCCCGTAGCAATTCCGCTGAAATCCGTCGTAGCTATCAACTGCTGCGAACAAATGCCGATTAAAATATACGATAATTGCAAGCGAATCTGATTCTGCTGATGCGGCGGGAATACGTCAATTAATCTCTCGACAGATTGTGAAGCGTCCTGAGTGTGCAACGTTCCGAGAACTAAATGCCCGGTTTCTGCTGCTGTAATTGCTGCTGCTATCGTCTCTAAATCGCGCATTTCTCCGATGAGAATCACGTCCGGATCCTGGCGCAAAACATGCCTGATCGCACTCGCAAATGTCTGAGTATCCGAGCCAACTTCCCTGTGATGAATTATCGCTTTCTTTGACGTGTGAATATATTCGATTGGGTCTTCAGCCGTAACGATATGGCAATTACGCGTCTCGTTAATCTCGTTTATGACCGCCGCCAAAGTCGAACTCTTCCCCGAACCCGTCGGGCCTGTCGTTAAAAATAAGCCTCTGTGTTTCGCAGCAAAATCTTTCAAAATCGCAGGCAATCCCAACTCGTCAATCGACCTGATCCTAGCCGGAATGAACCTGAACGTGGCACTGCAGCCGCGCAATTCACGAAACACACTCGCACGTATTCGAGTACTGCCCTTGCCATTTTCATGCTGAACTGAGAAGCCAAAATCCAAATCTCCGGTCTTCACATAACTATCCCATTTTTCACGCGTGACTAAATCCTGCGTAAACTCGTTAATCTCTTGCGGCGTAACTGGCTGAGCGTCTTTAATCTCCGTCAATTCACCGTTAATTCGCAAACTTGGCGGCAAAGTCGAGCTTATATGCAAATCACTTGCGCCTAACTTGATGCCTTCCTGAAAAAATTTCTCAAAGTGTAGCACTGACAACTTCCTCCAATGACGTAAATCCTGAAATTGCAGCGTTAATTCCGGCTTGTCTCAAAGACTTCATGCCCTTTCTAACAGCTGCGTCGCGTAATTCGCCTATTTCCGCGTTTCTTGTGATCATATCACGCAATTCATCATCTACAACCATTATTTCATAAATACCGCGCCTGCCTTTATAGCCGTTTCTGCATTCCCCGCAGCCAACCGGATGAAACGCGCGTGTACCGTGAGGCAATCCCAATCTATCACACGTGTCTTTTTCAACCTCGTATTCTTGCCTGCAGAACGGACAAAGCACTCGAACCAGTCTTTGCGCAACAACTCCGCTCAAAGCTGCTGAAACCAAGAACGGCGGTATGCCCATGTCAACGATTCGCGTAATTGCTCCGGGTGCGTCATTCGTGTGCAAAGTCGATAATACGAAATGTCCGGTTAATGCCGAACGAATTGCAATCTGTGCTGTAACTGCGTCTCTGATCTCTCCGATCATTAATTTATCCGGGTCTTGGCGCAAAATTGATCTCAACGCTGACTCAAAACTCAAGCCGGCGCGCTCATTCACGTAAACCTGATTAACTCCGGGCAAATAAAACTCGACCGGGTCTTCAACGGTGATTATATTCACTTCAGTTGTGTTGAGCTTCTTGAGCATCGAATAAAGCGTCGTAGATTTCCCCGAGCCTGTCGGACCTGTAACAAGCAAAATTCCCCACGGCGTATCACAGAACATTTGGATTTTTCGCGCATCCTCACTCTCAAGACCAAGAGATTCAAGATCTATAAACGAATTATCCTGATCCAAAATTCTCAGAACGATTTTCTCGCCGCTCATCGTTGGCAAAGAACTCACTCGCAAATCTATGCGCCTGTTGTCGATTCTGGTCAAGATTCTGCCGTCCTGAGGTCTGCGTTTCTCAGCTATGTCCATGCCGCTGATAATTTTTATTCGCGACACAACCGATGGGTGAATATTTACCGGATAATCGAACGCTGTGTATAAAACTCCGTCAACTCGAAATCTGACTCTTGCCGTAGACTCGAAAACTTCAATGTGAATATCGCTCGCACCTTCACGAACTGCCTGCTGAATCAAGTCATTCACAAGCTTGATTAACGGCGCGTCATCTGTGCGTGAACTGATCGACGATAGCGTGAGAGGCGTGAACAAATCCTTAACTGTCGTCGTAACTTGTCCCATTGCGCTCTCAAGATTCGATTGCAGCGCGTAAAGCCTGCTGATATTGCGATTAATATCTGCCTGAGTTGAAACGCCGATTTTGATCTCGTGACCTGTTTTCATGCGAATCTCGTCCTGAGCGTACAAGTCCAGCGGATCAGCCATCGTAATTTGCAGCACGCCGTTATCGTCAATCATCAATGGGATCACGTTTAATCTCTCGGCCATTTGTCGCGGCAGTAGTCTAATCGCTGCGGGTGTCGGGTGATACGCGTTCAGCCTGAAGAACGGCAATCTCAACTGACTCGCTAAAGCTTCAGCCAAGTGTGTCTGGGTAATTGCTCCGGTTGAAATGAGAATCTCGCCGAGTTTTTTCCCCGAGCCTTTCTGTTTTGCGAGCGCGTCCATTAATTGCGCCTGAGTTATCGCGCCGGATTCAACGAGCAAATCTCCCAGTCTGATTTTCTTCGGAGCTTGAGCCTGTGCTTGTGCTGGATTTTCCATTTTGAACTACAATCTCGAACTCGAACTACAAATTCGCACTCAAGTAATCAAACGCCTCATCGAGATTATCAAGCTTCACGATGCCATCAGAATAATCACCTGCGCGTTTTTTCTCGAGGACGTTCTTGATATTCGTTACGTGATCGCGTTCATGCTCAAGAATTTCCAGAGCCTTGTCAACAAAACCCGTGGATTTCTGAGCCAGGACGTTCTTAATATCAACGAATTTCTCACGTTCACGCTCAAGAATTTTCGAGACAATCCCCACACCTGAATCATCCTTGCTGCGAATCTCGAATTTGCCATCTTTCACGATACACGCTAATTTGCAGCCAGACGCGTTACGAATCTGATTTTTGAACGAGCGTCCAGAAATATCACATTCAACATGAACGCCAGCATTTCGCAATTTGTGCGTGAGAATTTGCGCATGTTTTCGCGATTCTTCGTCATCAGCAACAACGTAAATCTCAGGCTCAGGAATTTTCCCGAACGAACAGGCCTGCTCTTCCATGACAAGCACAACTCGATCAAGTCCGCAAGCAAAGCCTACTCCTGGAATTTTCACGCTCGAACCGACAGCATTCGCGAGATTATCATAACGTCCGCCGCCTGCAACAGCATTCTGCGCGCCCAAATCTCCCGACAAAATTTCATACGCAGTCTTCGTGTAATAATCCAGGCCTCGAACCAATCGCTTGTCAATCCTGTACTTGAATCCCAAACGCTCAAGGCCGGCACGAACTTTCTCAAAATGCTCACGGCAATCGTCGTCGAGTGAATCATAAATGTCCGGAGCTCCGTCAGCAATTTTTCCGCACTCAGGATTCTTGCAGTCCAAAATTCTCAGCGGATTTCTTTCGAGCCTGGCTAAACATGATTCGCATAATTCAGACTTGTGAGCCGAGAAATATTCATACAGCTTGTCGCGATAAATCTTCCTGCAATTTTCACAGCCAACGGAATTTATGACAACTTCGAGATTTTTAAGCCCCAATCTCCGGAATAATTCAATCGACAAATCTATAATTTCTACATCGGCTTCGGGATTTTCGATCCCAAGACATTCCGCGTCAATCTGGTAGAACTGACGATAACGCCCCTTCTGCGGTCTCTCGTACCTGAACATCGCGCCCCATGACCACAATTTCGCAAACGCTCCCTGTGCGCAAAGATTATTCTCAAGAGCTGCGCGCATTACACCAGCCGTAGCTTCCGGACGCAGCGTAATGCTTCGATCGCCGCGATCTGTGAACGTGTACATTTCTTTTTCGACAATATCTGTCGTCTCACCAACTCCGCGCGAGAATAATTCCGTGTGTTCGAACATCGGCAGCATAATCTGAGCAAATCCGAAATCCTTCATGACTTCCGCAGCAGTGTTAATTACATATTCCCATTTCCATGACTCAGCCGGCAAAATATCGCGAGTGCCTCTGGGTGCTTTGATAATTTCTGACATAATAACAATCTCTCCTATCAAACATAAAAATTTTCTAGACCATCATGATCTTGCTTGCGACGAAAAAGTACATCGTCAAGCTCCCTGCGTCAACAATCGTCGTTACAATCGGTGAAGCCATCAACGCCGGGTCAAATCCCAACGCTCGCGCCAATAACGGCAGCATTCCGCCAATCGTCTGCGCAAAAATTACCGTAGCGAACAAGCTTATGCCGACAACCAACGCTAACAGAACATCGCCGCTGATTGCGTATTTATAAGCAAAATTCACAATCGCAAGCGCGCCTCCGACCATAAGGCTCACACGCAACTCTTTGAACAGGACTTTGAACGCGTCTTTGAGTTTCAATTCGCCAATCGCAATCGCACGAATTACAAGTGTTGAAGACTGTGAGCCAGCATTTCCGCCCGTGTCCATTAACATCGGGATCGAAGCTATCAACGCCGGCAACGCTGCAAAAACTGATTGATAATGCGTAATAATCTGTCCGGAGAAAGTCGCTGAGATCATCAGGACCATCAGCCAGATTATTCTCTTGCGCGCGAGTTCGAAAACTCCCATGTCAAGATACGAATCGTCAAACGGCAAAATCGCTGCCATCTTGTGAAAGTCTTCGGTGCTTTCTTCCTCCATGACTTCCATAGCATCGTCAACCGTAACAATTCCGACTAAGTGCTTTTGCGAGTCAACAACCGGTAACGCCATGAAATCGTATTTCTGAAACAGTTCCGTAACTTTTTCGCGATCATCGTTCGTATTGACCGTTATTAAATTCACGTCCGTCATAATATCCAGAATGCGATCTTCGTATTTAGACAGCAGCATCGTCTTAACCGTTACAACTCCGATTAAAACTCTCTTGGGATCAACAACGTAACAAGTGTACAGTGTCTCTTTATCCGTGCCAACTTCGCGAATGTGCCTGAAAGATTCTTCGACGGTCATGTTGGGTTTCAGCTCGATATATTCCGTCGTCATTATGCTTCCGGCAGAATCTTCTTTGTATTGCAAGAGCTGGTTTATGCCTTTGCGAGTTTCGGGGCTTGCACTTTCGAGAATGCGCTTCACAACGTCGGCTGGCATTTCCTCGACCAAATCCGCAGCGTCATCCAGGAACAACTCGTCAACAATTCGCCCCAATTCCGGAGCGGTTAATTGCGAGACCAATTCCTCTTGAGTGTCGGATTCCAAATACGCGAAAACATCAGCAGCCGTATCTTTCTGTAACGCCCTGAAAAGCCTGACGCGCCGTTCAGGATCCAATCCGTCAAAAGCATCGGCTAAATCCGCAGCATTTGCGTCCTCAAGCAGCGTTCTCAAATCCTTGATATTCTTCGTCTCGATTAATTCGTTTATTTTCGCAAGCAATTTCTCTTTCTCCTGAATCATTATAAATTCTCGTAATAATTATATTGCATTACGCGACAATTTCACGAGAAAAAATCTTGGCGGAATATTGCAAAAATTGCGAATCAAAATTAAAATCGTTCCTAAAAAATTATTGCATTAGCATTACATGAAAACATGAAAGGATTTGAAAATTTATTATGCCTGGACTTAGTCACAGAGTAGGGACTTTCACGGACTCTGTTATTCGACGAATGACACGAATCTGCAACAAATACGGCGCAATTAATTTATCGCAGGGATTTCCGGATTGGGATCCCCCTAAAGAAATGACGGACTCTCTCGCAAAAGCTGCTCACACTGGACCGCACCAGTACGCAATCACATTCGGCGCGAAAAATCTTCGTGAGGCGATTTGTGCGAAACAGAGCAAGGCAATCAATCGCGAAATTAATCCCGAGACCGAAATCGTAATCACATGCGGCAGTACTGAATCCATGATGTGCGCAATGATGACGATCTGCAATCCCGGCGACAAAGTCTTGATTTTCTCACCGTTCTACGAGAATTACGGCGCAGATACGATTTTATCCGGAGCAGAACCGATTTACGTGCCGCTCGTTCCGCCAGATTACAAGTACGACATAAATTTGATCGAGAATGGCTTCAAAGCTGGTGCAAAAGCGATAATCATCTGCAACCCGTCGAACCCGTGCGGAAAAGTTTTCACCCGCGAAGAATTGACCGAAATCGGCGCGCTCGCACTCAAATATGACGCTTATATCGTCACAGATGAAGTCTACGAACACATAATCTTTGACCCGTACAAACACGTTTACGCTTCAGGCTTACCCGGGTTATTCGACAACGTGATTACATGCAACTCGCTGTCAAAAACTTACTCGATTACCGGCTGGAGAATCGGCTACTTAATCGGCAACGCAAAATTCGTCGATGGCGCGCGAAAAGTTCACGATTTCCTGACCGTCGGAGCTGCTGCACCATTACAGGAAGCTGCTGTAGCCGGACTGAATTTCCCCGAGAGCTATTACGATCACGTAAAAGAAATATACACTGCACGACGCAATCAATTCATCAAAGGTCTCGACGAAATCGGACTCAAACACAACGTTCCGCAAGGCTCATATTTCGTAATGGTAGACATTCAGGATTTCCTGGATTTGCCGCAATTCAAAGGCTGGACGGATTTGGAATTCTGCGAGTGGGTCATCAAGAATATCGGTGTCGCAGCTGTGCCTGGCTCGAGTTTCTTCAGAGAGCCGGTCAATAATCTGATCCGATTCCATTTCGCGCGTTCTGAAGCTACGATTGCCGAGTGCATTAATCGACTTGCAAAACTTGGCGATCTCTTGAAAAAATAAATCTGAATGGGAATATTAATCGCAATGAGCGGAGGCGTTGATTCGAGCGTTTCCGCTTATTTGATGCGTGAGAAATATCATGAGTGTGTCGGTGCTACGATGATGCTTTTCCTGAACGAGGCTCTGGGAATTTCATCGCGCCACCCGTGCTGCACGTTCGAGAATATTCAGGACGCGAAAAAAATCTGCGAATCACTCGGAATTAGACACGAAATCCTGAATTACATGTCCGAATTTGAAGAGCGCGTTATAAAAAATTTCGTCAGTGTTTACGAATCCGGCGGAACTCCGAACCCGTGTATCGAGTGCAACAGATTCTTGAAATTCGAGGCGTTAATGCAGCACGCGAAAAATCTGCAGCTCGGGAAAATCGCAACGGGACATTACGCGAAAATTTCCCGTGATAATTCAGGGCGATACTTGCTCAAAAAAGCCAAAGACACATCGCGTGACCAGTCTTACGTGTTATACATGCTGACTCAGGCGCAATTATCAAATCTGGAATTTCCGCTGGGAGATTTTCTGAAATCCGAAGTGCGAGAGATTGCTGCTTGCCAGAATTTCACGAACGCTCGCAAGCATGATTCGCAGGATATTTGTTTTGTGCCAGATGGTGATTACGCGAGTTTTATACAGAATTACACAGGCAAAAATTACGAACCTGGGAATTTCGTCGATACTTGCGGGAAAATTCTTGGCTGTCACAAGGGCGTGATTCACTACACGGTCGGGCAGCGTCGGGGCTTGGGAGTTTCTGCGAAGGCTAGATTATACGTCACGAATATTGACGCAGCTGATAATAACATAACGCTTGCTTACGAGCACGAGAGCGAATTATTTTCAAAAGGCGTGAAGGCTCGAAACGTGAACTTGATCGCACTTGAGCGAATCACAAATCATCTTGACGCGCGTGTAAAAATACGCTACAGACAGCGAGAAATTCCAGCGAAAATTTTCCAGACTGACTCAGACGAATTATACGTAGAATTTTCCGAGCCACAAAAAGCTCCTGCAACAGGTCAATCAGTCGTGATTTATGATGGCGATGTCGTAATCGGTGGGGGAATTATTACGGAACGTGTGAAGTGATTCGTGTTACGATTTTGGATTTTCGAATCAGATTCGTTTTTTGCGAAAATCGTGCAATTTTTTCACGGTATAATCGCACTCAGCAGAATGTTTTTAGTGAGCAAAATCTGTAGCTGTAAATGTAGCTGTAAAAATTCGAAATCTCCCGTATAATTTTCATCGGAAAATAACACTTTCCAAAATCACACGGGAGGTTTCAATTTGTGTCTCATATCATAAAACGGATAATCAATAATACAACATACGTGTACGAAGAGTCAAGTTATCGCGACAGAAACGGCAAACCTAGAACTAAACAGCGCTGTTTGGGAAAACTCAACGAGAACGGCGAACTCATCTCGAAGAAAAAATTATGCGAACTTCCCAGCGAAATTCTCCAGGTTCAGAAAATCACAACGAAATATCGCGTCGGCAAAAAAAACACGAACTCATCGAAAGATTAATCATGCTCTAACGAACGAGTCCGTGAAAAATTTCTCATGCTATGCCAGTGCTGCCAAAGCCTCCAGAGCCACGTTCAGTTTTATCAAATTCATCAAGCGAATCAACTTCCAAAAACTCCGCCTTGACAACCGGTGCGAAAATCATCTGTGCGATTCGATCGCCGGATTTTACCGCGAATTTCTCATGTCCAAGATTCATGATTATCACGCAAATTTCACCGCGATAGTCTGCGTCAATCGTGCCGGGTGTGTTCGGGATTACGATCCCGTGCTTGAGTGCCAGGCCGCTTCTGGGTCTAATCTGTGCCTCGTAATTCTCCGGAAGCGCAATTTTGATTCCGGTCGGGATTAACGCGCGCTCGCCGGATTCAATCACGCAATCAATCGTCGAACGCAAATCTACACCAGCGGAATTTCCAGTCGCATATTCCGGAATTTTCACACGAGAATCCAGTCTTTGAATCTTCACGCAAATATTACTCGCCATCGGATTTATGTCGTCTGCGTTTCTTGGGTTTGTCGCTCTGAGGTGTCATCGAGCCTAAAGAAGCATAAGCCGAGCCACCGTAACCGAAGCCTGCGTAAGTCTCGCGTCTCTCACGATCAATGCGTCCTGAATAGCCGCGTTCACGTGCAGCCAGTGCGTTGATTAAATTCTCACGCTCACGTTCCTCGGGCAGCGCGTAGCCTAATCCAGCAGCTTTGACTTTATTCTCGTTTGCTAAGACTCTGCGTCGGGATAAATTCACACGTCCCTGATCATCGATTTCTTTCACCATTACGATTACGCTGTCGCCGGTTTTGAAAACGTCCTCGATTCTTGGAACGCGTGTCGCACTGACTTCGCTGACATGCAACAAGCCTTCTTTGCCGGGCAAACACTCAACGAATGCGCCGAAATTCGAGAGCTTCGTGACAACTCCGCAGTAAATATCTCCGACCTGTAATTCGCGGATTAATGCCAAAACAACTTCGTGAGCCTCTTCGACTTGAGCTTCCGTTGCGCCTGCGATTGAAATTGTGCCGTCGTCCTCGATATTCATTTTTACGTCGAATCTCTGAGTGATTCCGCGAACAACTTTTCCACCAGCACCGATTACTTCGCGGATTTTTTCCGGGTCAATCGTGAATGTAATAATTCTCGGGGCATTCTCAGATAATGCGTTCGGTTCAGGAATCGAAGCGTACATTTTGTCAAGAATCTGCATTCGTGCTTTGCGTGCCTGATTGAGAGCCTGTTCAAGAATCTCGCGAGTGATTCCGCCTGCCTTGTTGTCCATCTGGAGAGCCGTCACACCATCACGAGTTCCCGCAACTTTGAAGTCCATGTCGCCGTAATGATCTTCGAGACCCTGAATGTCCGTGAGAATTTGCAGCTTGTCGCCTTCTTTTATCAAGCCCATCGCAATGCCTGCAACGTGACACTTAATCGGCACACCAGCCTGCATCATCGAGAGACTTCCGCCACAAATACTCGCCTGAGAACTTGAGCCGTTAGATTCCAGAATATCCGAGACGATTCGAATCACGTACGGGAAATCTTCTTCGGGAGGAATTACGGGTAATAACGCGCGCTCAGCTAATGCTCCGTGACCAATTTCTCGACGGCCCGGACCTCTCATTGGTCTGACTTCTCCGACTGAATATGGCGGGAAATTATAATGCAAAATGAATCTTTTCGCAGGTTCGTTGAGTTTTATGCCGTCCTGAACCTGATCATCTTCACCGACCATTCCCAAAGTCGTTACGGCTAATGATTGCGTCTCGCCGCGAGTGAATAATGCTGAACCGTGAACTTTTGGCAGCAAGCCGGTCTCACAGGTTATATTTCTTATCTCGTCCATAGCGCGTCCGTCAACACGAATGCCCTCGTTAAGAATAATCGCTCTCATAATATCCCGAACGCGCGAGTCAATATAAAGCGAAATGTATTCTTCGTTCTCAGGATTTTCGGCAAAAGTTTCTTTGAAATGTTCGATCGCAGATGTCTTGATAGCTTCGATTTCTTTGTCACGCGGCTTCTTGTCGGCAATGCGCACGGCTATATCGATTCCGGGGTCGCAATTCTCACGAATCCAGCTGTCGATTTCGGGTTTTGGCTCGGGTAACGTGACTTCGAGTTCAGGCTTTCCGACTTCAGCTTTCATTTGCAGCATCAGCGCGATAATTTTCCTGATTTCAGAATGAGCCAGTTCCAGCGCATCGACAAGAATTTCCTCGGAGACTTCGTATGAACCTGATTCGACCATTGTTATGCCGTCATTGTGTCCAGCGACAATCAAGTTCAGAGCCGATTCTTGCATTTGAGCTTCAGTCGGGTTGACGATTAACTTGCCGTCGATTAAGCCGATTCTCACAGCTCCAACAGGTCCGCCCCAAGGTATTCCTGAAATTGTCAAAGCAGCAGAAGCTCCGTTTATACCCAGAACATTTGGCGGATAAGCCTGATCCATAGCTAAGACCGTATTCACAACATGTACTTCGTTACGCATTGAGTCATTAAAGAGCGACCTGATTGCACGATCCGCAACTCGTGAACCAAGAATTGCAGAATCCGATGGTTTGCCTTCACGCTTAATAAATCCGCCGGGAATTTTTCCAGCAGCATAATATCTTTCTTCGAAATCGACGATTAACGGGAAGAAATCGATTCCGCTTCTTGGCTTGTCATTCATGCACGCTGTACTCAGGATTACAGTCTCACCGTTTGAAGCGAGTACAGCACCGTTAGCTTGTTTAGCAACTTTACCCGTTTTGAAAATCAGTGGCATTTCGCCGATCATGACCGAGTAAATTTTCTCTTGAGTATCTTGTTCCAAAATTATTATTTTCCTCCGTGAACTTATTCGCAATAATTATACACACCTAAATCTGTTAATATAATCTCAAAATTCAGATTTGCGGATTGCAAGTTCGTGAATCATTCAAGAGATTCAAGAAAAATGAGTATGCGAGGTATTCACACGTCCATAAACGATATTCGCCGCAAGATTGTCGTATAACTATCCTGAGAACGATTTGTCCGAGATGGATTTGTCGCCGTATAAAATAATTCCCGGGGAAATTTCGACGTATCGTGAGTGAGCGTGCGATTATTGCTGAGAGAATGCGTTCACCCGGAAAAATATTATCAGCCGCCGTTGATAAACATAATCACATTTGCGTGTCATGCGTGTCCGGATAATAAAGTTCGCATAACAGATCAGTGTCAGGGTTGTCTGGCGCGTCCGTGCTCACATGTCTGTCCGAAAGACGCGATTTATTTTCATGACGGCAGGGCACATATTGACGAGACAAAATGCGTTAAGTGCGGCAAGTGCATGAGCGTTTGTCAGTACGGCGCGATTTTGCGAATGGAAAGACCGTGTGCAGTTGCGTGTGGCATGAAAGCGATTCGCAGTGACGAGTATGGGCGTGCGGAAATTGATCAGGATAAGTGCGTGAGTTGCGGAATGTGTCTGGCGAATTGTCCGTTTGGTGCGATTGCTGACAAGGCGCAAATATTCCAGTGTATTCAGGCGATTAAGAGTGATGTTCCAGTTTTTGCGGCGATTGCTCCTGCAGTTGCTGGACAGTTTGGGAAAGACCTTGCCCCGGAGAAGATGCGAGCTGCGTTCCGAAAGCTGGGATTTTACGAAGTCGTCGAAGTAGCAATCGGTGCGGATTTGTGTACGTTGCAGGAAGCTGAAGATTTTGTGAAGGAAGTCCCGGAGAAATTGCCGTTTATGGGAACGTCGTGTTGTCCGGCGTGGTCGGTTATGGCGAAACGCGAATTTCCGAAATATGCCGAGTGTATCAGCATGGCGTTGACTCCGATGGTTTTGACGGGGCGCTTGATCAAGAAAGAATACCCGAATTGCAAAGTTGCGTTTATTGGTCCGTGTGCAGCGAAGAAACTTGAGGTCAGTCGCAGGTCGATACGCAGCGATGTAGATTTCGTTTTGACATTCGAAGAAGTTTTGGGAATGTTCGAGGCTAAGGGCGTAGATTTTTCGTCACTTGAGAGCATGCCCGTGCCAAATTCAGCGAGTGCGGACGGTCGAGGATTTTCGGTCAGTGGCGGAGTTGCGAATGCTGTCGTGAATTGCATAAAACACACTCACCCGGAAGCTGAAGGTCTGAACGATTGCCGAAAAATGATGCAGCGTGCGAAGGCTGGATTGCTGAACGGATATTTGTTAGAAGGCATGGCATGTCCGGGAGGC
>CAJOEM010000019.1 GCA_905233725.1 uncultured Synergistales bacterium | reverse complement strand
TTATATTCTGGTGGAGCTGAGGAGATTCGAACTCCCGGCCTCTTCCGTGCGAGGGAAACGCGCTCCCAGCTGCGCTACAGCCCCGATTAATTATTCACCGCAGGATATTTTATTCGAGATGCGATGTTTTGTCAATGTTGCTACTCAGTTTTTCGGAGTCGTTCATGATGTGATGCTCTGAGATTGTTCAGGCGAATCAAATTCTCGCGAACCTGACGCTCAACCTGCGAAAATCCTGTGCCACCGTAAATATCACGGCGTGCGACTGCTGCCTCAGGTGAAAGAATCTCAAGCAAGTTCTCGTCAAATTCAGGAATATGTTCTCGCCACTGTTCGACGCTCAAATCCGAAAATTCCAGATGCTTATCTATACACCAGGATACTAACTTGCCAACTCTTGAATGCGCCTCACGAAACGGCACGCCCTTCATGACCAGATACTCAGCAATGTCCGTCGCGAGTGAATAGCCCTTCTCAAGCCCACGCAGCGCAATTTCCTCATCGATTTCTATTTTTGACAGCAACACGCTCATGATTTTCACAACGCTCTCGACAGTATCAAGCGATAACCAGAGACCGCGCTTGTCCTCCTGCAAATCTCGGTTATATGTCATTGGCAATCCCTTCAGATTCATAATCAAGTCCAGCATGTTCGCAATTACTTCACCTGTTTTTCCGCGAGCCAGTTCCAGAACGTCCGGATTCTTTTTCTGCGGCATCATGCTCGAACCCGTGCAAAATGCGTCAGGCAAAATTATCCAGGCAAATTCCTGAGTGTTCCAGTTTATCAAATCCGTGCATAGTCTCGAAATATGTAACGCAAAACTCGCTGCGAAAAAGTGAAAGTCCAGCATGTAATCACGTTGCGCTACACTGTCCAGACTGTTGCGTGTAGGATTCCTGAAGCCAAGCAATTCAGACGTAAACTCGCGGTCAATCGGCAAAGTCGTGCCTGCTAAAGCTCCCGAACCCAACGGACACTCGTTCAGAGAATCAAACGCAAACTCCAGTTTCTCGCAATCCCTGAAAAACGCTTCTGCCCAAGCCAACCAGTAATGCCCGAACGAAATCGGCTGAGCTTGTTGCATGTGTGTATAACCCGGAATTATCACGAGTCTGTGACGTTCAGCGTTCGCAATCATAACTGAGAGTAGCGTGTGCATTTCTTCTTCGAGCTGCAAAATTCTCGCGCGCAAATATAATCTTGTGGTCGTAGCAACCTGATCGTTACGGCTGCGTGCTGTGTGTAATTTCGCTCCCAACGGTTCGATTTCTGTCAAGCGTGCTTCGACATTCATGTGAACATCTTCGAGCGATTCTGACGGCGTAAATTCTCCGGATTTAATCTCGTCCAAAACTTTTCGCAATCCCAGTTCGATTTTCTCGGATTCGTCAGCTTTCAAAATTCCGGTTTTACCTAACATTCTGACGTGTGCGATGCTGCCGCGTATATCACATTCTGCCATTCGCCAATCAACGTCCAATGATTGTGTGAAATCCTGAACTGATTTTGCCGTGCCTTCTTTGAATCTTCCGTGCCACATTTTAATTTTCTACTCCATTCTGATTTTCGTGTTTTGTTACGTGTATATTATAATGATTGCGAAGGGAGTTGCTCATATGAGAAAAATTTTTCTGGTTATATCATTGGTATTAATTTTCGCGAATGTTGCGTTTGCTCAGGTTCTGGATAATTATATTTTCAGGCTGAGCGAGAATGTAACGCGCACACCCGTGAAATTCAAGACACGTTTTGGGATCACACTCGCTGGTGATTTGTACGTTGCGAAAGATTTGGATTTGTCGCAAAAACACTCAGCTGTCGTAATCGGTGCTCCGTACGGTGGCGTGAAAGAACAAAGTCCAGGAATTTACGCGCAGGTTTTAGCGGAAAACGGCTTCGTAGCTCTTACGTTCGATGCGTCATATAACGGCTACAGCTCAGGTCAGCCAAGACACATTTCTTCGCCGGAATTATTCGCCGAGGATTTCAGCGCGGCTGTAGATTTTTTGGGAACTCGTGATTTCGTTGAGCGTGAGAAAATCGGGGCAATAGGCATTTGCGGTTCTGGAGGATTTGCACTTTCCGCAGCAGCTATGGACGTGCGAATCAAAGCCGTAATTACAATTTCCATGTATGATATTTCACGAGTGATTCGCAAAGGCTGGCTCGATAACGCGGACTCAAAAGAAGAACGTGACAAAATCCGCGAACAGGCAGCAATTCAACGTTGGGCAGAAGCTGAGGGAAATAATCCTGCAATGACGACACGCGGCGCAAATCTGGAAATAGATTTCGAACATGACGCAATCGGTTCGGAATTTGGGGAATTTTACTCGAGACCACGGGGTTATCATCACAATTCAATCGCGCAATTCACATTTACGAGTTTGCCATCATGGATGAATTTTCAGTTACTTGATCTTGTGAGTGAGATTACGCCGAGGCATATTTTGCTCATAATCGGAGAAAACGCGCATTCGAGATATTTCAGCGAGGACGTTTACAAATTTGCGACTGAACCCAAAGAATTATTCGTCGTTCCCGAGGCTACACACGTTGACTTGTACGATAATCTCGAAAAAATCCCGTTCGACAAAATCCTGAATTTCCTGCACGAGAATTTGTAAGAATTTGTAGAGATGCGTAGTATTTTTGCAGCAATATTGCTAATCATGCTCATGTTCATGTTGCCATCAAGAATTTTTGCGGCAGAACACGTTACTCTCAACAGCGGCTACAAAATGCCCGTGCTGGGTTTGGGAACTTGGACGCTGAATAATTCCGAGGCTGAAGATTGTGTGTATTTCGCGATAAAATCAGGTTATAGACTAATCGACACGGCGAGATATTATCGCAACGAAAGAGGCGTAGGCAGAGGCGTAAAGCGCGCAATTTCTGAGGGACTTGTCAAACGCGAGGAGCTTTTCATAACGAGCAAAATTCTTCCGGGCGGCGATTCTGATTCTGAGATTGAGAACTCGCTGCGGGATTTGGATCTGGATTACGTGGACCTGATGCTGATTCATCAACCTGGCTATAACGATGAGCAAGCTTATCACGCAATCGAACGCGCCGTAAAATCCGGGAAAGTTCGCTCACTTGGTATCTCGAATTACTACACGAGAGACGATTTCGACAGGATTACACGCAACGCCTCGATTATGCCGGCAATAATTCAGAACGAGAATCACGTGTTATACCAGAATTTCGAATTGCAAAATTATGTCAGGAAATTCGGGATTTACATCGAGAGCTGGTATCCGTTCGGCGGTCGCGGCAACACTCAGAAAATTTTCGCAAACAGGGTTATTCAAGAAATCGCAAAATCTCACGCGAAGACTCCTGCACAGATAATTCTGCGTTGGAATTTACAGTCAGGCTACATCGCGATTCCAGGTTCAAGAAATCACGCGCATATTCTGGAAAATTTCGCAATCTTTGACTTCGAACTCACAGAGCAGGACTTGCAAAAAATCCGGAATATTCATCAAGACAAACGCTTTGAAAACTGGTAATATATTCACGCAAAATCAGAAGGGAGAAATCTAAACATGTTAGGAAATTTCAGCTATTCAAATCCGACGCGCTTGTATTTTGGCAAAGATGCGTTGGAAAATCTGGCTGTTGAACTCAAGAATTACGGGAGAAATATTCTGCTAACGTACGGTGGCGGCTCGATCAAGAAAAGCGGCTTATACGACGAGATCGTGAAAATTCTCAAGTCATGCGATAAAAACATAATCGAACTTCCGGGCGTAATGTCAAATCCAACGGTCGAGAAATTATACGAAGGCTGCAAACTCGCAAAAGAAAATTACGTTGACTTAATCTTGGCTGTTGGCGGCGGTTCGGTCTGTGATTATTCGAAGGCTGTTTCGGTTTCGACTTATTGCAGCGAAGATCCCTGGGACAAATATTTCCTGCGAATGGAAGACGTAGATAACAAGATTATTCCGGTTGCGTGTGTTCTGACGATGGTCGGCACCGGCAGCGAAATGAATGGCGGCAGCGTAATCACGAATCATGCGCAGAAATTAAAAATCGGCCACGTATTCGGCGATAACGTTTTCCCGAAGTTTTCGATTCTTAATCCGGAGTACACGTTTACAGTTCCGAAATATCAAATGGTCGCGGGCTTTTTTGATATTATGTCGCACATAATGGAACAATATTTCTCGGGAACGGACGACAACACAAGCGATTACTTGGCAGAAGGCTTGATGAAATCGTTAATCGCAAGTTCGAAAATAGCTGTGAAAAATCCGACGGACTACGAAGCTCGCAGCAATATCATGTGGACTGCAACTTGGGCTTTAAATACTTTAATTGCAAAGGGCAAAAGCACTGATTGGGAAGTTCACATGATCGGTCAGGCTGTCGGAGCTTACACGAATGCTACACACGGAATGACGCTCTCAGCAGTTTCGATTGCGTATTACAAGACCATCATGAAATTCGGCGTGAAAAAATTCGCAAGGTTTGCCGTGAATGTCTGGGGCGTAAATCCCGACGGAAAATCTGACGAACAACTCGCTCTCGCAGGAATTGACGCTCTCGAAAACTGGATTCGCGAGATCGGTGCGGTGTTGAGCCTGAAAGAACTCGGCGTAACTGGGCTACAAGAAATTAACTCGTGAAGAAGTCATAGAAATTCTGAAAGCCAGCATGTAATTCAAGTGAGCCTCGCTCTTAAGTGAGTGGGGCTTTAATTTTCAAATTAGTCGGGGTCTCGTTCCAGTATAAATTTCGCTTGAATCCAGCCTTTTACGTTTCCAAAATGAACGTAATACCAATCATCGTTAGCTTTTACCCATTCGGCTTCAGCAGTTAATTTATCACCGTTACTTAAATTCATAATCTGTTTTGAATTTGTGTTAGGCTCAGAAAAAAGTATCGCGTCATTTCCGTCCACTGCTTTGAATTGAGCTGCGTAACTTGTTATAACAAAAATATCGCCTGCTGAAGAGACAGATTCAGGAATTTTTTCACGTTCAACGAACTGTTTTATGAGTTCTAATTCCGCGTAGTCTACATCGTCCTCTTCATCTTCTTCGTTATCAGAAGCTGATAATGCATCGATCAAAAGATTTTCAATAGTGTCGGAATGTGTATAATCATACGCTGTTCTTCCCCATTTATTCTGTTGTAATATATCTGCGCCATATTTGAGCAAAATTTTTACTGCTTCTGTATTACTTTTTTCAACCTGCCAGATTAAAGGCGTCCAGTAATTATTGTCAAATGCGTTTACGTTTGCTCCAGACTGAATCAAAAATTCTATGACTGCTGCGTTATCAAGTCTCATCAAAGGCGTTACACCGTCTTTATTTTTGATATTCACGTTTGCTCCGGCATTTACTAACAATTTCGCAGTTTCCAGAGTTTTACAATACATCAAAGCCGTATCGCCTGTTACAAGCCATGTGTCTCTTCCGTTAACATCTACGCCAGCCTCGAGTAAAATTTTCAAAGTTGCATTGTCTACTTTTTTGTCTCTCAACGCGTGTACCAAAACACCATCGAATTTTGTTCCGAGTTTCATAATAGCCTGAACCCGTTTTTTATCGCCTTTCAGAGCCGCGTTTATCAGATTATCGTCCGATTGTCCGGCTAACCCAGCAAAAGCAGCAGTCGAAGCGAAAATTAACAAACAAAAACTGTAAAAAAATTTTTTCATACGTAAAACCTCCCTAATATAATCGGCCACGCAAGAATTCTCACGTAGCCGATAGCAAAATCTGATTCTTATTCTTGATTAACTCACTAACTAACGCGTGTAAATTCGCAAATCACTCGCGCCATTCTTGAGCAAAACTCTCTGACCGCCGCTGTACACAACGTAGCCATCGTTCGTGTGATGACCGCTTGAGCCTAATCCTTCGACGAAGCCTGATACACAAACTATTCTCCAACCGTTTGGAACTGTGAATTGTGTTCCTGCTGGGACGTTGCGCATTCTGTAGTAATCGCCGCGCTTGACTTTTCGTGCGTTCAGCGTTCGGATATTTGCGCCACCGCGATTTTTCATAACGACTGACACAACATCATTTCTCGACAGCCAACCCGACAGTCTCTGGTCAGCTCTTGGGTCAATCTCGATTCTGCGTCCTGGTGTTCTTGGAGCTGGAGCTGGTTTCGGAGCTGGTTTCGGTGGAACTGGTACAGGTCTTGGAGCCGGCTTTGGAGCTGGCTTCGGTGCCGGAGCTGGATGCTTGCGAGATGGTGCTGGTCTCGGAGAATGTTTCCTATGCTGCTGTTGATCATTACGCGGTTTCGGAGCTTGTTCGTGTTTCTGTTCCGGTTTTGGCTGAACTTTCGGCGGGGCTTTCTGCTGAACTCTCTGCTCTGGAACTGGTTTACGTTTCGGTGCGGCAAATGTAGGCGTTGCAATTAACGCTGCCAAACACGCCACTGCTAAAATCTTTCCTGAAAATTTCATGCTTACTTTAACAACTCCCTCTGAATAATATTAATATTATTTATTACCCCTGATGATGCGCTAACATGACTGCTCCAGCGATTGACAATAACTTCGCTCTGGGTGAATCTGCGCGGCTCGTCAAAACTACAGGTGCTGCTGCTCCGATGATTAATCCGGCGGTTTCGCTGCCCTTCGCAAAGAAGCTGATTGATTTCGCAAGAGCGTTTCCTACTTCGATTTGCGGCACGAACAAAATATCAGCATGTCCGGCAACCGGTGATTTGATATGCTTAATCTTTGCTGCTTCCTCGTTGATTGCGTTGTCAAGTGCTAACGGTCCGTCAACGATGCAGTTCTTAATCTGTCCGCGCTGATTCATCTGGACGAGTGCTGCTGCGTCAAGTGTGCAGGGCATGTCAGGATTCACAAGTTCAACAGCTGAGAGACACGCAACTTTCGGAAGTTCGACACCGAGTGAACGTGCAAAATTCGCCGTATTCTGGACGATGTCAGCCTTCATTTTCAGATCCGGATACATGTTAAACGCTCCGTCCGCAATGAAAATTACGCGATCATATCCCGGAATCGAATGGAAATAACAATGCGAGATTGCTTTCTTGCCGACACGAAGACCGACTTCTTTATTCAACATTCCGCGAAGGAAATTATCCGTGTGAAGCTGTCCCTTCATGTAAATGTCAGCGCGCTTTGACGAAACTTCCGTTACTGCGACGATCCCGCACTGAGCCTCATTTGTCTCAGGAATAATATGATAACTTGACTCGGACGCACCGGCTTCGGCGATACACTCTTTGACTTTGTCAGGATTGCCGACCAATGTAGCTTCAACGAGACCCAGTTTGCGAGCTTCTTCGATTGCTGAAATCAATCCGGCATCTTCAGCCATCGCGACAGAGATTCTCTTCTTGCCTTTGTCCGCACACAACTTTGCTGCTTCTTCGATTAACTGCGATAAAGATCTTACTTGTTCCATAATTAATAACGCTCCTTCTGAATTTTTTATTTATGCAATCTCCCGAGATTTTCGATTTTCCGATTTTCTCTGAGAGTTAATGCCAGAATTATTCGAGCCAACGCTCCATGTATTTTTTATACAAGTCCGAGAGTTTTCGCGTGATTTCACCGGGCTTGCCATTGCCGATTTTCACGCTGCCGATTTGCACAACCGGAACTACCATCTTGATGCTTCCCGTGACAAAAGCTTCCTGAGCATTCTTCAATTCCGTCCATAACGGGCATCTTTCCTCGATTACGATCCCAGATTCGCGAGCCAGTTCCAGAATCGCGCCTCGTGTCGTACCCTTCAGAACTCGTGATAACGGAGCTGTGATTAATTTCCCGTCGCTAATCATAAAGAAATTTCCGTGGCCGCTTTCCGTGATTTCGCCGTTCGGGCAATATAATATTTCCATTGCTTTTTCGCTCATCAAAAACGTAGATCTATAATCAACGCTCTTAATCGCAGGATCGTCGCGTCCGTATGGCACAGGATCCAAAACCGCACCGTTCTCGTACTCTTCGGGTTTAACATAGCCAAGCTCGTCAAATATCACAAAGAATCTCGGCTTAGTAAATGCTCCGGCTTTTGCGTCAAATTCGTCACCGCCAGTTATGAACGGTCGAACACGCGCATCACGCCCAATCTTCGCCAGACCTTCACGAATAACGTTCTTGATAAATTCCGCGCTGGGCAGATTAACGATACCAGTTTTTGCGGCACTGTTCAGCAATCTTTCAACATGCGGCGTGAGCATTAACGATTTCATTCCGTGTGTTGCGATAGCCTCGAAAAGTCCAACGCCTCGCTGAATGATCAAGTCACTCACAGGTAATTTCGCGTTCTCAGGGGCAACAAATTCCCCGTCGATATAACATAAATACATATTCGATTCACTTTCTTTCTCTTTCTCATTATCTTTCAATAGCAATATTATAATTACGATTTGGGATTCTTGTGTGAAAAATTTGCAATTCTTGTGAAAAAATCATTTCTTGGGCAAATCTTTCGGCGGCAAAAACGGATCTGTCTGACGCTTCTGTCCGAACGATGCTGGAGAATCAGGATATGCGTTCAACGAAATTGCTAATCCAATGCTGTCGTCTTTCTCAGATGTCCTGTCATTCGTGTAGTGTAAATCCCACGTCATGCAATCCGTCACCCATTGAAGGCTGTAAATAATCTCGTCCGCCATAGACTCTTTCAAATCATAGCTGCCACGAATTGCCGCGTAAATTTCGCCTCCAACGTGAAACCTGATTTTCTGGTGAATGCGTTCGCGCTCTCTGTAAGCGTCCCAGTACATCGGACTCTCGCCCCAAGTGTAACGCCGTTCGTAAGCTGTTCCCAGTTCAACATCGCCGATTTTATAGCGCAAGCCCGTAAAACTCCGCAACGTTTCCTGATCATCGCCGCCCTCGTAGAACCAGGCATTGCCTGTCGAATCCGAGAATATTTCAGTATTGCCCCACGGATATTCAAAATAACTGTGAAAACCTACGCCGTATCTCGCAATCGAATCTCTGTCGCCAAAGCCGTAGACTTGCTCTTTGTAAATTCCGTATGCAGCCGTAATCATTAGCCAAGAATATTTCGATGACCTGAACCACGGGGAATTCACGACTATTTCGGGTCTGCGGTCCAGTCTGCCTTTGTATTTATGCGTCGTGTCCTTCTGCTCGGAAAAATATTCGTTCTTGCGCCAGTTCAACGCAACTTTCCAGCCTCTGTCCTGATATTTCAGCGTCGCGTACGGTCGCCATTGACGCTCGTCCCAAAGATCGTCCCAGGAATATTCGACACCCAATATAAACGTAAATCTGTCGTTCAATTCCTGTTCAAGTTCAAGCAGCCATTCGAGCCCGGATTTGCCGCCGTAAGAGAATCCCAGCGATAATTGCCCAGTCGCCCAGCCAACAGTCCCGGTTAATCCACCGCCTGTGCCGCGAACTTCTGTTTTCTGGATATACGGCAGGAACGAATATCTCACCGTTTGACGCTTTAACTCAACAACATAATCCATCGGAGACGTTAGCAAGTACGTATTGCCCAAGTAAATTTTCGGACGTTTCGCAACAACTCGCTTGCCCGGTATGAAAATAATTTTCTTAGTTTCGAGCCTGTAGTGCGCGTGATCGAGTGCACAAGTAGTCATGATAACATTTTTCCACTGAACTACATACTCTTCAGGAGAACCGTTCACAAGACCCATGCTTTTCGCCTGCTCCCACGGAATCACGTTTATCTCGCCACCGTAAACGTACACAACTCCGCCGTTCTCAACTCCGATTTGCGTTTTTGCGCCAGTCAGAACGCCCTCGCGAGAGTTCAAGTCATAATTCAGCTTGTCGCCCGTCAGAACTTTGTCAGCATAACTGATTTTGACCTGCTTATCCGGCAAAGACAGCGCTTCGATTTTCTGAGTGTCCGCGTTGTATTCGATCTGCTCAGCTTCGATTTTCGTGCCTTTGTAAATCAATTCCGCGTCACCTTGAGCAACAGCATTTCCCGTCTCATCATTGAACGAAACGCGATCCGCCTGCAAAATCACTTGTTCTTCCCTGTCAGCTCCCGTGAAATCCGCCTGAAATTCCAAGACTTCATCGTCATCGTGAGCCGCTTGAAATTCAGATACGTCTTCCGCCTGAGGCTGAGAAGTCAACTCGTCAAATTCAGCTTGTGCTTCGTCCTCAAGAATTTCGGCATCCTGAGCAAACACGCACGACCCAGCGAAAATTATCATAAACGCAATTACTACATATCTAACGGTTTTTGCCATTGAATCTCGACCCCCTTATCCAAAATTACAAGCCCGGACAAATCCATACTCGCAGATTTCGTCCTCAGGAAAAATTCTTCATCGTAAAAGCTCAATCCCTCAGGAAATACAAGATTATTATCCGATTCGCGCCACTCTAACAACGGGCTTTCGAGATTAAATATCTTCGTACCAGATTCAATCGTGCCCAGAAGTCCCTTAGCCTGCGCAAAATTTTGTGCGTGATAATAATGCGCCTCTCGACAGAAAAAATACCATTGACCCGGCGCGTTCTCGTCAAGATTTCCCACAGTGCGATTCACGTCGAGCGATCTCGCAACAATCATGTCTTCCTCACGAGACAATAACGGAATCTGAAGCTGCCACAAGTCACCGGAAATTTCGCGTTTCATGTGAATATTCTCAATCGAGATTCCGGGTGAAGCCATCAGACTTTCACGCAGCAAATCAACATCAAGCTCCATATCACGCATCGCAAAATTCACAAGCGCAACCAGTGCCAGAAATACCACGCATAATAACAATTTTTTAATCGAAAATAGCGACTTTAACTTCATGATTCACCAAATAATTTTCCAAGCTGAAGATTCTCGCGTCAACGTGAGAGTTCGTGTTACAAGAGACCTGAACATCAACATTCTGCGTTCCACCGTAACTTTCGCGCGTTCATTTCCAAGCCATTCAATCTTGTACTCGCCCTTCAAGCCAGATTTGAAATCCGAAGCTTTCGAGACTTCTTTCGCGAAATTCTCCCGAGAAATCAATCGCTTCGAACTTTCCGACAACATCTCATACATCTCAATCGAATTATTATTCACCCAAAGCTCCAGAAATTTCCGCAGAACATTCTCACGGCTGACATACGAGTTATCATTATCAGTTTGCGTTCGTGTAACTCGACTGGTTTTCGCAGGCTCTGGCTTTGACTCAGGACTTGAACTCGAATTATCCCTGCTTTTCAACGAGCTGACAAATTCAGCCATGTCACGCGAATCTTCCTGAAATATCGGCGTAATCGGGCGTGCTGGAATCACTGGCGGCGGTGGAGGTGGAGGCGGTGCTGGTTTACGAGGCTCTTGCTTCTTCTTGGGAATATTCACGACGACAACTTCAGGAGCTTCCTGTTTCGGCGGCGGAACGTATTCGGGCGGATCAAACGAGAAAATTCGCTCATGACTTGACATGCCTTTCAACGCGATTGAGAAATTCTTGTTCGATTGCTTCGGAAAAAACACAAGTCCCTGCACAACTCCGTTCGACGCGTATTCCAAACTTGAATCATATCTTGACGGCTTCACACGCGTGCCATTCGATGTCAGCAGGCAAATATTCTCATCAACCGGCGACAAATGCACGGGTCTAGCCCCGAACGAGTACACACTCACAAGAAACGTGTCCGAATCATCAAGCTGCAAATCCGCGATAAACTTCCGGCGATAATTCTCGCGCTCAGTCTCACTCATGCCAGATCTCGCAGCCTCAGCATTTACCCAAGGCTCAATCAAATCCCTCGGATAATGCACAACCCACACGAAACAATCTTGCCCCCAGTGAGCAGCCGTCCATCGCTCCAGAATCCTGACAGTCTCGTTGAAATTATCAGAACCTGAAGAATCAACAGCCATTGCACTCGACGCAAGACTGAATATTATCGCAAGTATTATTAACGCTAGATTACCTGACCTGCTGTTCGGGTGGCAACTCAAAATCTCCTCCTGAACTACTCGGCTGATTCTGGTAATACGTCGTCGCTCCGTAAGCGTTCTTGTTGAAAACATCGCCCTTTATAATCGTATCTCTATTTGGGTCATAATTCGTCTGAGTCTGGGTCTGCTGCTGAGAAGACGTACTTTGAATGCGCGTTGCATCTGATGGGATCGTCTCCTGTAAACTTGGCGGAATTGGGAATGCTGAAACAGTCGTGTCCGAAGCTGTCTGAACAAACGTGACTGAACCTGCAGCAATCTTGATCGAATTTCCTCGAATAAAAAATCCTCCGACAAGTCCGGCTGGTCCGAGTAACGCAGCTCCAGCAATACTCGTAGCACCAGCACCAATCGCTCCACCTTCACCACGATCGCCAACTCTGCGTGCATCAGCAATAGCTTTCTGAGAGACACTGCCAACCATAACCGGCGGCTTCTGTGGACCAAGCGGGCTTAATCCGACGAAACTCAATCTGACCTCGCCAGGTATTCCGAACATTCTGGGTTTCTTGACCTCGCGAACTTCCGTCAAGAGCAACGATCCAGCGGGCGCAACAAGACACTGGTCAACGATCAAGTCATTCGTCAATTCAAGCCTGACGCGATCACCGGCTTTCGAAATTGCAGGGCTCAACTCGTCCATGAACCTGAATTTCATCGGCGTATCTTTGGGCAAAACTACGTTGCGAATCGTAACCGGATCCATTAACAACGTAGCTAACAAACTCTCAACACGCATAACAATCGGGTTTCCCTGACGCGACGAATTTGTCAGATTCAGCTCTAATTTCTCAAGTCTGCGCGTTACTGCTTCTGATGCGGCGATCTTTTTATCAACGACCCATTCAGCCACACCGAGCTTGAATAACATCGACGGCTGATCTTCAGTTCCGTTCTCGAGAAAATTCAGAATCGCAGCGTGTCTCTCAGCAATCGTGCCGGGCAAGCTTCTGCCGAACAAATCCTCTTCAGCTTTACCCAGTCTTTCGATCAATCCGCCGCTCATAGCATTTCCGTAAATTATTTCCTCGATTCGTGCCATCATTTGATTCGACGAGCCATCGTATGTCAAGTTCGGATCAGGATCAGGAACCGCCTCCGAAGCGTAACTCGCACAACTCACAAATATCAGCACTATCGCAAAAAAATTTCTCAACGTCCTCATGAATTACATTACCCCCTTTTACTACGCATAAACTCAACGGCAGCATTTATGAATCCATCGAACAACGGGTGCGGTCTAATCGGGCGTGACTTCAACTCTGCGTGGAATTGCGCTCCAACGTACCACGGGTGATTTTGCAATTCGACAATCTCGACCAAGTTTCTCTCCGTGCAAATCCCCGAACACACGAGACCGGCTTTTTCGAGGCGTGATTTGTAAGCGTTGTTGAACTCGTAACGGTGCCTGTGACGTTCAGAAATATGCAGCTCACCGTACGCACGTGCCGCAATAGTTTCCTCGAGTAAATCACACGGGTACGCGCCCAATCTCATCGAGCCACCCATGCCAGACAAATTCTTCTGCTCTTCCATAATATCTATTACCGGATTCGGCGTATCAGGATCAAATTCTGTGCTATGAGCATCGGTCAATCCGCAAACATCACGCGCAAATTCAATCGCGATAACCTGCATTCCGAGGCAAATTCCCAACAACGGAACCGAATTCTCACGCGCAAACTTCGCCGCACGAATCATTCCCTCGATACCACGCGAGCCAAAGCCACCCGGAATCAAAATCCCGTCAAACTCCCGCAATTTTTCCAAACTTGAACTTGAATCCGAATTTTTCTCCAGCAATTCTGACTCAATCGAATGAATATTAATCCTGACATTTCGCGCAATCGCCGCATGATGCAAAGCCTCGACTACACTCAAATACGCGTCCTTGTGAGCAACATATTTCCCGACGAGTGCGATATTCACTTCATCTTCGGGCAACGTGTACGCATCAACAACGCGCTGCCAATCCGACAAATCCGGCTCAGTTCCGACAGGCAAATTCAGGAATTTCAGAATCATCTCGTCAAGTCCTTGCTCGTGCAAACTAATCGGAACGTTATAAATCGTGTTTTGGTCACGGCACTCAATAACTGCTTGAACGTCACAGAACAGCGAAATCTTGCTCTTCATGCTGTCGTCCATCGGGCGGCTTGTCCTGCAAACGAGAACATCAGGCAAAATTCCAATCCGGCGCAGCTCCTGAACACTGTGCTGTGTCGGCTTAGTCTTGAGTTCTTTAGCTGCTTCGAGCCACGGAATCAGCGTAACATGACAGTACGCGACATTCTCACGCCCAACTCGGAATGCCATTTGCCTGATCGCTTCGAGAAACGGCTGACCCTCAATATCTCCGACAGTTCCGCCAATCTCGACAATCAGAATATCATGACCTTCTGATGCCTGAATAATTTTTTCCTGAATATCGTTCGTGATATGCGGGATAACTTGCACCGTGTCGCCCAGATAATCACCGCGACGTTCACGCTTTATGACCGATGAGTAAATCTTGCCTGTTGTGATCGAATTTCTCTCGGATAGAGTCTCGTCGATAAAACGCTCGTAATGTCCCAAATCCAAATCCGTCTCGGCTCCGTCATCTGTAACGAAAACTTCACCGTGTTGAAACGGATTCATCGTGCCTGCATCGACGTTCAAATACGGATCGATCTTCAGAATCGAAATATCAAAGCCGCGCTTCTTCAACAGAGTTCCCAATGAACCCGACGTTATTCCTTTTCCGAGCGAAGAAACTACTCCACCCGTGACAAAAACAAATTTTGACATAATATTATTCCTGAAGTATTTGAAGTGAAAATTATGCGTAAGATTACTAGCGCAAATATTTAATCGGATTGACAGGACTGTTGCCGTTTCTAACTTCGAAATGCAAATGCGGACCAGTTGATCTTCCTGTCGTGCCAACTTTCGCAACTATCTGACCTGACGAAACTGACGCGCCCTTGCCAACTAACAATGAGCTGCAATGTGCGTACAACGTCGATTGTCCGTTATTATGCTCGATTACTATGACTTTCCCGTAGCCGCCCATCCAGCCAGAATACACAACTCTGCCACTGCCCGCGCCTTTAATCGGTGTGTTGCGATCAGACTTGATGTCGATGCCGGTGTGAAAATCCTTGCGTTTCGTAATCGGATGCTGTCTCCAACCGAACGGGCTGTTGATTCGTCCCATGACCGGCCATGAATAGCGCGCAGTCTTCTTGCCGTCAAGATTAGATTCTGCGACAACAGGCTGAGCTTTCGCACTTGATTTCTTGCCCGAACTTGAACTTGTACTCGAACTTGGAATCGGAACTTTCTTCACGTCGATTTTCGCAACTTCGATTAAGCCTTCAGGTTTCGCACCCGGCAGAAATATTTCGTCGCCCTCTTTCAAAGCTTTCATGTCAACTTCTGAGTTCACGAGCTTCACTTTCGCAAGTTTCACACGATAACGCTTTGCCACACTCTCAATCGTCTCGCCCTTCTTGAGCTTATAAAAAATTCCGTCCTGATTCGGTATTCTTAGCACCGCACCCGGACGTAATTTCGCTGATGACTTGAACGTGTTGCTGCCGATTAACGTGTCAAGTTCGATATTCTGCGTGTTGGAAATTGACCATAGAGAATCGCCTTGAGCCACGACATATGCCGAGACTTTCAACGGTTCGACTTTTTCATTCACAGCTGCGACTCTCATCTGACGAGTTCTGACTTCATCGAGAGTATCAGCAATTTTCGACGCATCATTCGGAATAAGCAAAATCTGATTCTCCGAAAGTCTGTTCGCATCTTTCAAGCCGTTCGCGCGCAAAATATCCTGAGCCGTAATTCCGCCGTAAGCTCTCGCAATATCCGACAATGTTTCGCCAGTTTTCACGACATGTTCATGCCACAAACCGCTGTTTTCGGATAGGACGATTTTTGGCGCAGGTTTTTCCGCGACAGAATTTTTCACGACGGAACCAGACTCAGCTTTTGCATTTGCAACAGAAACATTCTCGTGTTCTTCAGCTTCGTCATCATCGTCATCGTAAGCATCATCAGGCAAGCGTGTGCCATCGTTGTCAACGTTAAGAACTATGCTCTGATAATCCGATAAGTACTTCGGGAACGGTCCAAAGTCCTCAAGCTTCTCAGAATAATCAGCGTTTGCATAAAGCTCGCCAATTTCATCGCCCGAATTTAACGAACTTGTTTGTAAAGCCGACAAATTATCAAGCTCAGTGATTTTCACCTGAACAAGATTGCTCGTGACAAAATTCTCATTACTGCCATTTTCTCCCCAAGCTGCCGGCAAATCCGAAACTCCAGATCCTCCGGTCGAAAATGCAGAGAACATCAGAAAAGCGGCTAACCCGAAAGTCAGGCAGACTACTCCACCGAAGCACCAACAAAATATCAGTGACGCTTCCTTCTTACTCTTCCTGCGCGCGACGCTGCCTCTAATGGGTTGAGAGTTCGCACGCCCTGTGTAACGATTCGTTTTCAAAAAGACACTCCTCCCGATCTCGGTTCGCCGAGTAATTTATATACAAAAATTATTATGTCTGATTAAAATATTGCTTCCAAAATAAACACTACGCTCATAAATTTTACTTGAAACTCCCAAAAAGGCAAGCACGTATTCATCACCTTAGCAGCTCAATCTGAACGCGGGTATTATTCACACTTAAGTCCTTCACCACTGGATTCATCACGCCTAAATCAGATTCACGCAAATTTCTCGGGTCAAATTTTCCGTTGAAGAATCCAATTTCATTCGGGGTGTTATCACTCGTGTCGTAAACTACGCCGCCATCATTCATGAGCAGAATTAATTCACTCGCATTCGAGCCGCGATTCTCACGATTCTCAAACGAAACGTCAATATACGCGAACGCAATCTCGTCCAACATCGTTACGCCTCGCAAAATTGAGTTCTCGTCCTCCCAGTATTTCACGAACCAATCAACAATTTTTGAATCCAGAACTCTGCCCTCGGGAAAAACTTTCGCGGAATTAATAATCTCTCGTCGCTTGGAAATTGGCGGAATATTATTCTCGACGAAGTTCAAGTACTCTTCGGGTGAAACTGACATAGCAAAATCAATGCCGTTCTTCACTTCATGATTCTCGTTCGCCAGGCCAGACAATTCGCGCAAAATATTATTCCCGTAGCGTCCAAGGCTGAATCGCGTGTAAATATAATCAAATTCTGACGGCGAAATTTTCCCGGATTTCAATCGCGACAACTGATTATTCGCTGCCAATCTGAACGGGTCAAGCAACGGTGAGTTCATCGCAATCACAATTACTGCCAAAATCGCAACACACGCCATATTCACGCGCCCGATTGCACCACCCCATTTGCGCAAAATCACGCTGCCTGCGTAACCAATTCCCCAAATTCCAGCGACTACAGCCAGAAATAGCGCCTGCACTCTATCCGTTGAAAGCCCGTATTGCTGCACACGAATGCCAATCGAATACAAGCACAACACCGTGTAAATCGGCAATAACAACAACGCAAGTTCCGCGAAAAATCTCACGAACTTATTCGAGAACGTAATTTTCGTACCGTCAAGCCACGCCGCATTCGCAAGAATTATCGTGCCAGATTGCAACAGCAGCATCAACGTACTCGCAAGCCCCGTGCTCCAGAGCATTCTCAATCCGGCAAACGGCAAACACGTCACAAATACCAGCGACAGAATCGAAAATGGCGGCAATAACCAAGCAAGCACAGATAATATCCAACGGCTCAGCGAATCAATTCCAGGGAATCTCAGCGCAACGTAAATCGAAATTGAAATCACCAAACTCGACAACGGCATCGCAACTAACGGATTGAACATGATAAACGGAATGTGCGTTAATCCCAGAATGTCAAATAATAATCCAGCCGTAACCATCAGGCTCCAGAACACAGCCAAGACAATCACGGATTGAAACAGCAAAAAGAAATTCCTGCACATCTGGAAAAATATCTCACCGTACGGAATATCCCAACTCCACGAAGCCATTCGACACTGAAATAACGGGATCAGCAAAAATACAGCCATGCTCGCTCGTATCAGATCCGATTTTTGCGACGGTACGTAATAGAAACTGCTCTCCGGAACGTAAAGCGACCACAATCTGTACATGTACAGCACGAATAACACAACTGTCAGCCACGTCAACAAGAATTTCAAACGCCGCCCCCAATGCTCCTGACTCAGCCAGAACACAAACGGGATTAAAACAATTATCGTCAACGGCATACACAACAACGCACCCGAATGCGCCGACGCGTAAAGCCCAAGCAACAATCCCTGAAGCAACGCCGAAAATATAACGCATAGAAAACGATTTCGATCTAAGCTATTCATGTCAAATCATGTAAAATTATCGCGGATATGTGTAGCGTGTTCCCTTGAATTCTTTGGGCAAAATCTTCGTCATGATTCTCGCGCTGCCATTTCTCAAGTCAACTTTGTGAATGCTCAGCGGCAACGGGAATTTTCGCAAATCCAACAACGGCTGAATCTGTGACAACGCTTTTTTCGTAATATAATCCGGCAAATCAAGTCTGTTCACTTTTACTTGAGGATGATCGAGCCATAATTGCTTATTCCCGACGATTTTCAAGCCACTCTCGATTTCCAGCAAAACATCCAGACTCAATCCCAACGCCCTCGCAACGTAATAGCCGCGTCCACTCAAGCCATTGCGCGTAATCTTCAATGAGACGTTCTTCCAGTGATCGCGATCCCCGAAAGTTTTTCGCTCAATCGACTTGTTAATGTCCCGGTCAGAAATTTCTGCCAACGCGTAAACTTTCAGCGCACTCTTGCAATCAACTTTCCCATTTGCCCACTGAGACGGCGCGTTAAACTGCACATCCGTCAATCTGAACGTCAACTTGTTCAAGCGAACTTTGTCGATTTTCACACCGGTCAAGTCCATGTAAATATCGTTGAAATGTCCGGACGAATCCGGTTGACCAGAAATTATCATGACAGCTTTCTCAGGCGAAAATTTCCGCACGTAAAAATCCAGCAAATCCTGAACACTGTCCCGCGCGTGAACTTCCCCAACGCAAACCAGCAACAAGAACACACTCACGAAAAATTTCACAAATCTTTTAAAACGCATAATATATCATTCCTCCGTCGCACTCATAAACTGCAAGATTATAATAATATTATAGATTATAGAAAATCAACGCTTCGAAAAAAAGGGGGTCTCTCAAAAATTTGCGCTCAAAATGCTACGGAACTGATTAAAAGCAAACTCGACATTCTCGACATAATCGGTGAACGAGTTCGCCTGCGAAAATCCGGCAGAAGTTTCTCAGGTTTGTGCCCGTTTCATCGCGAGGACACGCCATCATTTCACGTTTACCCGGATAGTCAGAATTATTACTGCTTCGGCTGCAACAGAGGCGGAGATATTTTCACGTTCACAATGGAAATCGAGGGCTTGGACTTCAAGCAAACTCTGGAATTATTAGCACAACGCGCCGGTGTCGAACTTGAATCCGAAACTCGCCACGAAAAATCTCATGCGAAAGATTTATACGACGTGATGAACCTGGCTGCGAAATTTTTCTCGGACACGCTGCAAAATCCCGAGGGAAATATCGCGCGCGAATATGCAAAACGCAGATTATTAACTCAGGACGACTTCAGGAATTTCTCACTTGGTTACTCGCCGAACTCCTGGGATTCACTCACAAGATTCCTAAAGAACTCCGGCGTTTCTGAGAAGCAGATTCTCGACGCAGGACTCGCAATTCAGAATCAATCCGGCGGAATTTACGACAGGTTCAGAGGCAGATTAATATTTCCTGTGAAAGATATTTCCGGCAGAGTCATCGCATTCGGCGGCAGATTAATCGACGGTGACGGCGCGAAATATATAAACAGTCCGGAATCGCAAATCTACACGAAACGCAGAAACCTGTACTTGCTCAACGACGCGAGAAATTCAATACGCAAAAAGTCACGCGCAATTCTTGTTGAAGGCTACATGGACGCGCTGAGACTTCACAAATCCGGCTTTCAAGAATCAATCGCATCTCTTGGAACTTCGCTCACACCGGAACAGGCAGAATTACTCGCAAGATTCTCCGACACATGCTACATTTGTTACGACAGTGATTTAGCCGGACAGGAAGCAACGATTCGCGGCATGTATATTTTGCAGGAACACGGCCTTGCAGTTCGAGTTATAAGCATTCCCGAGGGAAAAGATCCGGACGAATTTCTCTGCGCAAACGAAGCCAAAGATTTTGAAACGTTAATCGCGGATTCACAGCCGTTGATTCTGCATCATCTGGAATTTCTTCGCGAAAAATTTTCTACACCCGGGCAATTCCGAAACGCTGAGAAATCTCTGCTTGAGAATCTTTCACGATTGCGCTACCCGGAAATCGAGCCGTATAACACGCGAATATGCGCAATTCTTGGAGTATCGCCCGATGAATTACACGACAAACTCCGCGAAATTTCACACAGCAAAGCCAAATTCACGCCGGAAATTCAGGAACAGGATTCTCAGATTGAAGTTGGAAAAGTTGAAGCTGAATCCGAAGCTCAAGACTTGCCGGATTACTCGCGAATTAACAAGATTGAAGCCGGAATTTGTGCGTTACTCTGGAATTTTCCCGAATTGCGAACGAGTCTTGATTCTCAGAGCCTGATTGATTTGCTGGGAGAATCCGAAGCTTGTGATCTTGCTGTAGCGATTCTGACGTATGATTCAGCGGAAATGAATCAGCGTTGGCTCTTGACCGGTGAAGTTGGAGCGTTGTCCGTGATTGCACAGGGGGAGAATTTTCTGCGCGAGATAAGCTCCGAACTTGAGAATTTAGAGCCTCTGGAGAAATGGCAGCGTATGAAAAAGATTCTTGAGGAATTTCGTGCGATTCAGCGTATCCAGAGTATTCGTGAGAAGATGCTTCATGAGCGAGCTTCGTATATTGATATGGAGGACTTGAAAAAGTTTTTCTAAGACACTATAATGTGAAATGAATCGGAATCTCCGGTGTAATTTTTGAGGCGTAAAGTGTTATTTTTAGGCGGAAATTACACGGGAGATTCTGATTTTTTACAGCTACATTTACAGCTACAGATTTTACTCACTTAAACGCTCTGAGTGAATGAGTTTAGGGCGTGAAAAAATTGCAGGATTTTCGCAAAAAACGAATCTGATTCGAAAACTCAAAATCGTAACACGAATTATAATATTCTCGGGAATATGTTAGGCAGAATTATAAAAGGAGAGAATTTCACGTGAAGGATTTTTTACACAAACAGGGCGCTTCGAAACAACTTGGGATTTACACAGCATCACGCTTGTCATCGAGAATGGACGGCGTGATTTTCCGCGAACAACTTGAAGGCAACACGGCTTTGAACGCACATCTTGAGATAACGCTGCGTGATTCCGTGGACGAAATTTCACGCTTCATCGGCATCAGAATTTTCTCTGCAACAGAGACACAGAAAACTCCGAAAGGCTACGTGTGTTCAGGTGGGAACGAAATTATTGCGTACTGGTTTCAGCATTCGATTCCGGTTGTCCTGATGGTGTTCGATGACGGGAAAATTTTCTGGAACTCGGTCACTCCGGAGAATATTGGGATTAATAACGCGAACTGGGAATTGACTGTGCCGTATGAGCAGATTTTCGATGAAGATTCGATTCAGGAAATCGGGAATTTGACGTGTACCAGCCCGAATTTGGCGAGATTAGCGATTGACAAATCATGGCTTGAGTTGCTATCGAACGGTGAGGAAATTTTGCTTGACATGGAAGAATGGATCAATCAACCGTCACAAAGAGGCGCGCTGAAGCTGATAACGCCGCAGAAAATATATCACTGGCAATTCAGGACAGATCCGGATATGCCGCACGTTATGAGATTGCCGAAGTTGTTTCCGTGGGCGAATATTCAGAACGATGAGAAATTTGTGAAGCGTGATCCTGATTCGGCTCTGGACTCTGATTCTGAATTTGACGCGCAGATTTTGCAGCCATACGCGATTGAGGGTGGAGAAATTGCGAAGTTCCGATTAAAGTTGACGTTGAACGAACTTGGACGCGCATTTTTGACAGCCGAACCGTTCATTTGTACAGGAAGACTCCCGAATGATAATCAGAAAATTCCTGGATTTGGCTCGGATTACGAGGGCAGCTTGAAGTTCAGAATTTTTAACAACATGTGACGCGAAATTTTACGCGAAATTTGAAAGGAGAGATTGACATGAGAAAAATAATATTTGCGTGTGTATTCGCAATTTTGATTTGTTCGAGTGTATTTGCAGCAACAAGTGATGACGTTTATCTGAGACGGGATGTTTTTGACGCGAAAATGGACTCGTTCATGTCGGAAATGCGCCTGATGTTCGAACAAAATCGCCGGGAAATTGAGCAGAAATTTGATAAGCGAATCGGTGAAGTTGAGCAGAAATTTGAACAGCGCATCGGTGAAGTTGAGCAGAAATTTGATAAACGTTTCGAAAAGAACGATCAACGTTTTGACAAAATCGAAGAGCAAATCGGCGCACTCAGAGAACAATTCGCTGAAATGAAGGGACAGAACTCAGCAATCCAAACTAGCGTCTACTGGATACTTGGCGCAGTCGCAGTGATAGTAGCAACGCCATATATGCAGAAATTTCTTCAGTGGTACGAGACAAAGCGAAAACACGAACACGAGCCGTTACTCACGAACGAGGAACTTCAAGCTCTGAGACGCTTACTCGCAATGAACGAATCTGGAGCGGGATTCGCTGGGAAATAATCGCTAGTAATACTTCACCGGAAATTCCGACGAAATAATTTTTTCTCTCAAAGCTTCGTCCGCAAATATCACAAGTCCCCCGTCATTGGATGCAGATTCAGATTCGGATTGCTGAATGAATACTGCATGAGGCGCGGGATTCATTTTGCGCAAAATCTCGACTGAACGCTCAAATCCAGAAATCATAAACGCCGTAGCTAAAGCATCACTCATCGAACCGTCCGGCGAAATTATCGTCACGGATAGCAGATTGCTGTTCACAGATTCACCAGTCATCGGATCAAAGAAATGCGAGTATCTCTTCCCGTCAATTATCTTGTAGCGCTCGTAATTCCCTGACGTTACAACTGCACAGTCACTAACTCCCAAAACTAACGCTGGCTTATTGCGCGGCGATAACGGATTCTGAACGCCTATCACCCAATTCGTTTCGCGAATATTCTTCCCGATTACGTAAACATTCCCACCAAGATTTATTAACGCAGATTTCACTCCTGTTGAGCGTATATACTCAGCAACTTTTTCGGACGCAAAGCCCTTCGCAATGCCTCCCAGGTCAATCACACATCCCGCGGATTTCAGGAAAATTTCCGGTTCAGGTTCGCGCGTCAATTCAAGATTTGTAATATTTGAGAGTTCGATTGCTGATTCAAGATCGCTTTTCGATGGGATAGTCCCGTCATGACGATTGATTTTCCAGAGCTTCGTCACAGAGCCGATTAACGGATTGAACACGCCCTCGCTAATATCATAGAATTTTCTCGCCTGTAAAACTGATTCGAGTGTAATCGCGTCAACTTTCACAGCAGATTTCCCGGAATTTGCGTTCACACGTGAAATTTCGCTCTCAGAATTATATATCGACAGCAAAGAATCTATTTTTGCGAGAAACTCAAACGCCGAGTTCAGGATATTTTGCGCCTGTAAATCCGCAATCGAATCGTCAACGTTAATTTTGAGTTGCATAATCGTGTCCATCAAGAATCTCTCTTGAGAAATCGCACGCAATTTCGCACTCGCATTTGAGAACGGAATCGCGATGAGAATTATTATCGTAATTACTAGAGAAATTCGCCTGAAAAACTTTTGCGCATTATTATTCATATTTGTCTCCGTGTTATGAAATTATGAAATTTTGCATGATATAATTGCAATTAAATAATTATAAATACTGATTCAAATTTCAAGGGGGATTTTACAGATATGACTAATGATGCGCCTGAAAATACTTATAATTACGAAACTGATACTTCCGCAGAATCGCTTACCCAAAAACGTGAGCAGCCATGCAGAATAATTTTGGCACGTCATGGTCAAACTGAATGGAATCAGGAAATGAGGTTTCAAGGACGTACCGACACGCCCCTGACTGAAGCAGGAAAATCTCAAGCGAAATCTCTTGCAAAACGATTATCACGTTGGGGATTCGAAATCGTTTATTCAAGTCCTCTCGAACGAGCTCTGTTCACAGCACGCGAAATCGCTGACACGAAAAATCTCGAACCAGTAATCCTCCCGCAACTCGAAGAAATCAATTTCGGAATTTGGGAGGGAATGTCGATTAAAGGGATTCAGGAAGCTAATCACGAATTCTTTTCACGTTGGCGAGCAGACCCGTTTTTCAATCCGCCGGATAAAGCCGAAGATTGGCAGCAGCTTTCCGAACGATTGTCCGAGGCAATGCGAATAATTCTGAACGCGAATCACAAGAATATAGTCGTAGTTTCTCACGGGGGAATTATGCGTGCGCTGTACGGTGTGTTTCTGGGATTGAATCCGCATAATGTCTGGAACATGGACGTTTCGAATTGTGCGATGAGTGGCATAGAAATGCGAAATGGTCGGGCGTGCATGGTGTTCTCGAATGACGATTTGCACGTTAGAGCCGGAAGTTTTGGCGAGAATTTGCCGATTTGGGGGGAGATGTAAATTCTGAAATGTTAGACCCTGATTACGAGAAAAATCTATGGGAGCTGTGTACAAATGGGGATTTCGATGCGCGTGAAGAATTGATCGTTGCGTATCGTCCGCTGGTGTTCTGGATTGCAGGGAAAATTCACGTCGGAGCAAATGCAGAGCTTCGTCAGGATATGATCCAAGAAGGAATGCTCGCGCTGATACAGGCCGTTGACAAATTCGACCCAAGTAAAGGCTTCAAGTTCTCAACGTTTGCGTATCACAAGATTCACGGGCAGATTATAAACATGCTCGAACGTTCAGAACGACGCGCTCCGATGCCTGTTCCTGATGAATGGCTGCAAGTTGATTATAACTCGTCAAATTCCGATGAGTTCGCAAGAAATGATAACGAAGACTGGATCGATGTCTCGGAAAGTATCGCGAAATTACGCGGCAGAGAAGCTGATGTTGTGAATGCGCTGTTCTTCGAGGGCAAGAAGCCTCAAGACGTTGCGATTGAACAGAAATTGGACGTGAGTCACGTGTACAGATTGAGAAGGTCAGCTATTGCGAAAATCCGCCACTGGCTGAATCTCGATAATCTTGATAACGTTGCGCCTGTTACGGGTGCGTGATTGACTTGATTCGCAGGAGGTGTTGAAATTTGAGCGTGAATGTTGAACAGAAAGTCGATAAGCGAATCACAGGAATAATTCGCTGGCTTGAGCGTTTGAGAAATTCTTACTCGTCCGGTGCGATGGAAAATGCTTTGATGGACGCTGAGTGTGCGCGCGCGGATTTGGAAGTTCTGCGCCGTGATGTCTGGCAGCGAGTTCAGCCGTTGAAACATGCAAATCCGGAATTTAATCCAGCGTATTTTCTCGCGTCATGTTTGCGTGTGATTTCTTTGGCAGCGTTGATAATATTACTCGCAGTTGTTCCGATTTCGCGCGATGTTGTGACAAATCTTGTTCCAGCAGATAATTCACAGGTAGCAGCAGAGCCTGAACCCGCAAAAATCTCTCAAGTATCTCAGGTCTCTCAAGTTAAACACGAACACGAAACATTCAGGAAAATTACTCCTGCAAAATCAAATTCGAACCCGAGTTCAAGTTCCAGACGCAAGAAAGTTCTCGCGAAAACCCAGGTTAATAACGCAAAATCGGAATCGAACGCGAAATCCGATGCGAAAAAGACCACAACTTCGCAGACGAATCAGCTTGGTTATGATAAAGTATTCTCGTTGATTCAAACTGGCGAAAGAGCATTGCGTAACGAAAGTTATGTCGTAATTAATAAATAGTTTGCAAATTCGAAAGGAGAGTTCATAAAGTTGAAACACAGGAATTTATTCGCAATATCGCTCGCGTTGATTTTAGCGTTATCGGGAAGCGCAATTTACGCAGCAGATGGCGACATGAGCGTCAATCCGGGTTGGGGAAATTCTCGCGCAACTAGCGGCAATCCGTGGGCAGCAAGTGCAGCAAGTCCGGCAGTTCAGGAAAATTCTCAGGCTGACTCGCAAAATGAAAATCAAGAATCACAAAGGCAAGTTACGTCTGTCGGAGTCTTGGGCAATGATCAGATCGCGTCGGAATATATTCTGAACGTTGTTGACACGAAAGCCGGAAGTGTTTTGAATCGCGATTTGCTGCAAAAGGACATCGAGAATATTTATAACCAGGGCTTCTTCTCGTTCGTTGACGTTGATGTGCGTGATGAGGGCGGCGGAGTTTCGGTTATGTTCTCAGTGCAGGAAAATCCCAAAATTGAGAGCATATCTTTCTCGGGCAACACGAAATATTCGGACGAGCAGCTCATGAAAGAAGTCTTCTCGCAAGTCGGAACGGTTTTTAATCGCGTGTTTTTCAAGAATGACCTGGACAGAATTCAGGAACGCTATCACAAAGACGGCTACGTTATGGTTCGAGTTTCTGACGTGCAAATTTCTGGCGGAAATATCTACGTTACGATTCTTGAGCCAAAAGTCGGCGACGTGATCATTCAGGGAAATGTCAAGACCAAGACTTACGTAATTCGTCGCGAGATTAAGCTTCAGAAGGGCGATATTTTCAACGTAACGCATTTCAGGCATCAGTTGGGAAAATTACAGGGGCTGGGATATTTCGAGGACGTGAATGTAGGCTTTGATGTACCGGAAGATTCTGACGATACTGTTGATGTGATCTTAACGGTGAAGGAAAAACGCACAGCTTCAGTCGGCTTGAACTTGGCTTACGGTTCTGAATCTGGATTGTCCGGCGGATTGACGTATGGAGATTCGAATTTGTGGGGCAAAGGCTATAGATTTGAAATTGGCTTCGATGAGGGCGATGAGGCTTCGTATTGGGCAACGCTTTCAAGTCCATACATGGATTCGAAAACTTACGCGTGGAGAGTCGGTGCGAGATTCCTGCGTTACAACGACAGATATTATTACAGGCGCGGCAGAAGACAGTTCGAATTTGACGAGGAATTATGGAACATTTTCGCGGGCTTCGGCAAGAAATTCTCGAACGAAGATTGGAGCTGGTTCTTGACGTTCAGGCGACAGGAAGCTAAATACGATGACATTCACGCAGCAATTCCCGGCTACATAAACGACTTGACGGACTGGGACGGCACGAATCAAACGATTGAATTGCAAATTACGTATGACAAACGCGATCCGTATGTCTCATATTCGAAGGGACTAATTTGGGAGATAACACTTGAACAAGCGATTCACGGATTGGGCGGAGATTACGATTACTTGAAGTACTGGACTCAGGCGAGATATTACGCTGTTTTGAATAAAGTTTTTGACGGGATAATTGACATGGACGGAGGCTGGACAGATGATAACCCGATGATTTTTGCAGCCCGAGTCAGATTAGGTTCGTCAACAAAGGACGAGTTGCCAGTTTTCGCGCGATACTCGATGGGCGGCATGAACTCACTGAGAGGCTATAGTTCAAGATCATTCGAGGGCAGCAATGTCATCTTGGGAAATTTCGAACTCAGAGTTCCGATTAATGAAATGTTTACGCTCGTGGGATTTTATGATATTGGAAACGCAGATGAGCATTTCGATTTCGGGGATTTGCACGATGATTACGGTGTTGGAATACGTGTGAAAACGCCGTTCGGAAATTTACGAGTTGACCACGCCAAGGGCGATGATGAGAGCAAGACGTATTTCGGATTCGGCGATATGTTCTAGTTTAATAATAATTGCGATTTTATCCGTGCTGATTAGTTGTGCAGGCTTTTCGGCACGGATTTGTTTTGCTGCGGATTTGCGGATTTTGGGCTTGCCTGATTGGCTTGAGATTCCGGTTTTGCGCAGTGTCTCGGCGATTTGGAGCGAAATCCCTGAGAACATGTCTCGTGAAGACAGGGCTGCAACGTTGAAGCTCGTCGCGTCAAGATTGTTCACAGGCTATGAGATCGAGATCGATTCGCGTGATGTGAAATTTTTTCGCACAGGTTCGGGAATTGTAAATCCTGAGATTAATATTATGATCCCGGATTTGCGTGACGTTACGTCTGAATGGTTCGAGAATGATATTTTGGGCTTGCGTGAGGAAATTGCGGAATTGTTGGAAATTTTGCCGCCGGATGCGCTGACCTGGGCAGATGACGCGTTCAGGGCTGAGTGCGAAAAACTCGTGAGTAAGCATGTCCCTGGTTGGGATTTTAACCTGCAAATATTCCTGTCGAGCGATTCAAGCAGCGTTATATTAAATCTCGCGTTCAGACCATCGACGCCGTTGATACTCGCGATCCAGCCGTCGTTGTATTCTCAGACTGTGCCGTCAATGTTCAGGACGGATCTCGAAGCAAAATTGATCCCGGAATTGTCGCCGCTAATCGGAGTTCCGGTTAAATGGGCAGAAGCTCACAAAGCCGAGATTGAGAAAATGTCCCGGGCATTTCTCGAGGACAAGCACGCCGTCGAAAACATGAAAGCGAATGTGAACGTGAATTTCACGCCTGCGCCGGTCGCGAATCTCGATGCGAAAATCGACAGTGATAGATTCATGTTCCAGGTTTGGGTCGCAGCATACGCCGGAATGAAAGAGCGTTATCCTGAAGCCGGAGTGTTTTTTGCATATCGAACGAGTTTTCACATGATGGGTCACAAGTTCAGACCGGAAATTTACACGGAGCTTGTTGTCGAACTAGATGATTTTGACGTGATAGCGCGTCCGGGAATACGTGTTGAGCTGTTCGAGAATTTCACGGCTGGATTGGAATTTCAGGTTCCTGATGACGAGTTTTACCTGAGATTCGCTTACATGCCGCTAAAGGTGAAGCGTCCGTATTTCTGGTGGCGCTGGAATCTCGAAAGCAATAACAGTGAAGGAGCTTTTGGCTACAGGATTGACAAGCATATCTCGACCGAGTTGTATTATCAGGAAGGCAATCGTGATAAATTCGGCTTGAGAGGATTATGGTTTTTGTAGGAGATTTTGTAAAATGCTTTTGCGAGAAATTTTTGATAGATTAAGTGAACATGATGAGAATGTAATTTTAGTCGGAAATTCTGAGCGTATCGTGAACAGGATTTCCAGTCCGGAAAGTGCGCGTGAAGATTCGATTTGCGCGTTGTGGGATGAACGTGAGATTTCCAGGCTCGAAAGTTCTGTTGTGATTGTCGCTCCGAGAGAATTATTTGAAGCCGGGCGTGATGGAATCGCTTGTGAAAAACCGCGTGAATTGTTGACGCATTTGCTTGAGATATTCGCGAGTCTGCCGAAAAATCCGCCGATTATTTCAGATAGTGCGAAAATCGGAACTGGTGCTTTCGTCGGGGAGAATTGCGTCGTCGGTGATGGAAGTGTGATTGAGCCAAATGCAGTTTTGCTGTCGAACGTTAAAGTCGGGAAAAATTGCTTGATTCATTCGGGAGCAGTTCTTGGCTGTGACGGCTTTGGCTTTATTCGAGATAAAGATTCTGGATTGATTCGCAAAATTCCTCAGATTGGCGGCGTAGAGATCGGCGATGACGTAGAGATTGGAGCTTGCACAACGATTGATTGCGGCACGATTGATGACACGCAAGTCGGCTCGGGAACCAAAATTGACAATCACGTTCAAATCGGTCATAACGTGAAAATCGGCAAAAATTGCATAATATGTTCTATGTCGGGAATTGCTGGAAGCTCGGTTCTTGAAGATGACGTTACTGTTTCGGTGCAAGTTGGCATTACGGATCATGTTACGATTGGCAAGGGCGCGATTTTGGCAGCGAGAACGGGCGTTACGAATGATGTCCCGGCTGGAGCGCTGTATTCGGGATTCCCTGCGCGAAATCACAGTGATGCGAAACGTGCGTTAGTTTTGTCCGCGGATTTGCCAGTTCTGTATCGTCGCGTGAAATTGCTCGAAAAGGAAGTGAAAGCTCTTGCGGAAAATAATTAGCTCGTTTGAATTGGCGGGTAAAGGTCTTCATTCGGGAAAAGATTGCAGAGTTAAAATTGAGCCGTGTGAATCTGAATTTGTGCTCTTGCGCTCGGGAGAAAATGAAGAAAATGAATCCGAGATTTGCAGCCTGAGAAATTCCGGTTCGGCTCGCGGTTCGGATTATATTTTCGAGAATGGTGAGCGCGTCAGAACTTGTGAGCATGTTTTGTCTGCGTTTGCTGGTCTTGGAATCTGGCGAGATGCACGCATTACTGTTGAGGGCGGAGAGATGCCTGCGCTCGATGGCTGTGCGGAGAAAATTACGCAGCAAATTCTCAGTCACTCGCTTGAACTTGAAGATGTTGATGAGCAGACTTTCCTGAGAGTAGATTCGCCGTTGATAGTTCATGATGATAATAATTGCAATCGATTCGCAGCGTATTTCCCGGATTCGAGTAACAGGCTCTTGATTACGTGTTGCGTGAGTTACAAGATTGTCGGCTCGGAATTATTCGACTTCGATTGCACCCCAGAGAATTTTTGCGGAGAAATTTCCCGCGCGAGGACTTTTGCTATGTTGTCGGATATTGAGTATCTGCGCTCACACGGCATGGCTTTGGGCGGCAGTCTTGAGAACGCAATATTGATTGACGATGTGAAGGGCGAGATTCTTGCGTCAGGAGGCTTGCGCTGGAGTGATGAGTTTGCGCGTCATAAAGTTCTGGATTTAATCGGAGATTTGGCTTCGTTAGGGCGTAAATTATCCGGACATGTTATCGCCGTAAGAGCAGGCCACGAATTGCACTTGAAATTAGCAAATTTAATCAAGCAGCAGTGATAATTATATATAAAATCGAGAAAATAATCAGGGAGAAAATTTTTGTAAATGAGCATGGATATACAGGAAATAATGCAAGTTCTGCAACAGCGTTATCCGTTCTTGATGGTTGACAGAATCGATGAATATGACGACAAACACGCAATCGGCTACAAGAACGTTACGATTGATGAGCCGTTTTTCGTGGGACATTTCCCGGGTGAGCCTGTAATGCCTGGAGCGATGATTCTTGAGAGTATGGCACAAGTCGCGTCAATTATCGTCTCGGCAACTAAAGAGAAAGGCAAAATCGCATTCTTCGCAGGAGCTGATGGCTTGAGATTCCGCAGACCTGTCAAACCCGGCGATAAATTACTCACAAAGGCTGAACTCGTGAAAGTTCGAGGAAAATTCGGCAAGGTGAAAGTCACAAGTTATGTTGAAAATGAAGTTGCGGCAGAAGCGGAAATTTTGTTTGTGTTGGGTTCGACACTTGAGAAGGATAAACAGGGGGCGTAATTGTGAGTGTAAAAATTCATCCGTCGTCAATAGTAGAAAATGGCGCGAAAATTTCTGACGGTGTTGTGATTGGACCGTTCTGTTATGTTGGCGCTGAAGTTGAGATTGGCTCTGGAACAGTTTTGGAATCATTCGTGCGAGTTCATGACCTTGTGACGATTGGCGAGAACTGCAAGATTTGCGAACACACGACGATTGGCGGCGACCCGCAGGATCACGGCTTCAAGAATGAGAGAAGTTACGTTCGCATTGGCAATAATAATTTGATCCGCGAGAATGTCACGATAAGCCGCGCAACTGGTGAAGACTGTGAGACTGTCGTAGGCGATGATTGCTTCATAATGGAAGGCGTGCACCTGGCTCATAATGTCAAAATTGGAAATCACGTAACGATTGCGAATAAAGTCGGCTTGTCTGGATTCGTCGAAGTTGGCGATCATGTTGTATTCGGAGGCATGGCAGGTGTGCATCAGTTCGTGAGAATCGGCGCGTTCTCGATGATTGGCGGATTATTCAGAGTTGTGAAAGATGTTCCGCCGTTCACGCTTTCTGGAGGAGTTCCGTTCAGGCTGCTTGGCTTGAATAACGTTGGCTTGAGGCGCGAGGGCTTCAGTTCGGAAAAACGCCGTGAGATTTATAATTTCTATCGTGACTTGTACAGGCGAGACGAATTATTCACGAAGAATCTTGAAAGAGTGATTCAGAATCGCGATAATTATTCACCGGAGATTCAGCAGATAATCGATTTTTACAAAGCATCGAAGCGTGGCGTTACATTCTGGGGAAGAGCTGGCTTAAATAATGCGTGATAATTGCCTTGCAAAGTTTATTGCGGCTTGTTAAGATTCTGGATAATTAATAATATTCAGAACGGAGGATTTTTCTCATGCAGGCAAAAAAGAAGATCGTAAATATCCCGTCTTTGATCAGCGATTACTACACACTCGCGCCCAATCCTGACGACAAGACGCAGCAGGTAGCTTTCGGAACATCAGGACACAGAGGCAGTTCGGCTTTGCACAGCTTCAACGAGGCACACATACTCGCAATCGCACAGGCAGTAGCAGAACATCGAAAAGCTGAAGGCATCAAAGGTCCGTTATTCATCGGAGCCGACACGCACGCATTATCCGAGCCATCGTTGAGAACATGTGTTGAAGTTCTCGCGGCAAATAACGTCGAGATAATTTTGTCGAAAGATTTCAACCCGACACCAACACCAGTAGTTTCACGAGCGATTCTTGAATATAACAGGACGCATAGTGATCAAGCTGACGGAATGGTCATAACGCCGTCACATAATCCTCCGACTGATGGTGGAATAAAATACGATCCGCCTACTGGAGGTCCTGCATCACCAGAGACGACGAACAAGATTCAGGCACGCGCTAATGAATTGATCAAATCCGGAGTTAATGCGATTAAGCGCGTTGTTTTCGAGAAAGCATTGAAGCTCGATAACGTGCATTTCGAAGATTATGTGATCCCGTACGTTAAGGCACTCGCAAGTGTTGTCGACATGGAAGCGATCGCAAAATCCGGCTTGAAAATCGGAGCTGATCCATTAGGTGGCTCTGGAATAAATTACTGGGAGCCTATAGCTGAAATTTACGGGATTAAGAATCTCGAAGTTGTCAATCCGAATTTAGACCCGACATTCTCGTTCATGCCGCCGGATCATGATGGCAAGATTCGCATGGACTGTTCATCACCGTGGGCAATGGCGAATTTGATCAAGCTCAAAGACGATTATGATATTGCATTCGGAAATGACACAGATTATGACCGACACGGAATCGTAACTCCGCAGGGCTTGATGAATCCAAACGCGTATTTGTCCGTAGCAGTTCAGCACTTGTTCACGTCGCGCAAGAATTGGCGTGCTGATGCTATGGTCGGCAAAACGGTCGTTTCGAGTTCGATAATCGATCGCGTTACGGCTGGCATAGGCAAAAAATTATGCGAAGTTCCGGTTGGCTTCAAATGGTTCGTTGACGGCTTGCTTGACGGCTCGATGGGCTTCGGCGGTGAAGAAAGTGCAGGAGCATCGTTCCTGTGCAGAGACGGCTCAGTTTGGACGACTGACAAAGACGGAATCATAATGGACTTGTTAGCTGTCGAAATTACGGCAGTTACGGGCAAGAATCCGGCTGAACATTACGCAGAGATCACGAAGAAATACGGCACGTCATATTACGCGCGAATTGACACGCCAGCAACTCCTGAACAGAAAGCAGCACTCGGAAAATTGTCGCCGGAAGATATTAAAGCTGACACGCTCGCTGGAGACAAAATCACAGCCAAGATGACGAAAGCTCCGGGAAATAACGCGTCAATCGGCGGTCTGAAAGTCACGACAGCTAATGGCTGGTTTGCAGCGCGTCCGTCCGGTACGGAGAATATTTGCAAGTTATACGCAGAAAGCTTTATAAGTCCGGAACACCTGAAGCAGATTCAGAAAGAAGCTCAGGAAATCATCGCGTAAGATTCTGGAAAATAATCATAGACGTGAAAGCTCCCTCTCGCATTAAATAACAAGGGGGAGTTTTTGCTCCGACATGATGGGTGTGATATTTGTTGATAGAACATAGCAAAATAAAGCTGCGTCTCGGAAGTCTGAATTTCACGTGGGACGACAACAAAGCGGAGTTGAACGAACGTAAACACGAAATTGCTTTTTCGGCAGCTGCGTGTGTTTTTGCGGATACTGAAGCAGTAGTAGAATTTGACTCTCTTGATGCAAAAACTGACGAAGAACGCTTTCATATTATAGGAATGGCTCTTCAAGGTTTGGTATTTGTAGTGTACGTCGAGCGCGTGACCGTTGAAGGGGAAGATGTATTGCGAATAATTTCTGCTAGACGAGCAGTTAAAAAGGAAGTGAACAAATATGTTTATGGGATTGCATGACGTTCTCAAAATTGTAAAAACTGAAGAGGAACGTGAAAGAATCAAGGAATCGTTTATCAAGTTGCTGAACATGACCGACGATGATGTGGACTACTCGGACGATCCACCGAGCAACTCAAACGGGAAAGTTTTTCTCGCAAAGCCATATCTCGACAAAATGCGCGAACACAATCGCAAAATCCGCGAACAAATGCAGCAGCAAAATTAGCGCAAAAAAGCTCCCTCTCGCATTAATCGCATTAAATCACAAGGGGGAGAGAATAATCGCATGTATTTTTCTACAACGTTCTGTATAGCGTCAATCTCGTACGGAACTATGTCAAACGCGCCAGTGATCCCGGAATTTATAGCTTGTTTCATGCCCAAGACCTGAGCTTTGTTAATATCCGTGAAAATATTTATTTTGCAAATTCCGCAATCAATCGCAGTTTTGAAATCATCATCACTCAGACCGCTGCCACCGTGCAATACCAAAGGAATTTTCGCAGCCGTGCGAATATCTCGTATTCTCTGGAAATCAAGTTTCGGCGGAAATTTGTAATCACCGTGCGCATTTCCAACGGCTATAGCAAGTGCATCGATTCCGGTTTTGTGCGTAAAATCCTCAGCCATTTCGACACTCGTGTAATAATCGCTGGGTTTCTCGAGTTTTCCTGCGCCATCGTTATCGCCAACGTGTCCCAACTCGCCCTCGACCGTAACGTTCATAGCGTGTGCAATCTTGACCATTTCGCGAACTCTTGAGACATTCTCGTCATAATTTGCAGTCGAGCAATCGTACATGACAGACGTGTAGCCAAGTTTCAGAGCTTCCATGCATTTCTCAAACGTAAGTCCGTGATCATAATGCAGAACCACCGGAACTTTCGAACGTTTTGCGCGATTGATGATCATATCAGCGACTGATTCAAGCGAGGCTGCCGGCAAAAGTATCTCAGCTGTCCCCATTATAACCGGAGAATTTAATTTCTCAGCAGCACGGAAAATCGCTTCGGTCATTTCAAGCGTAACACTGTTGAATAATCCGACTGCGTATTTGCCTTTCTGCGCGTCCAACAAAACTTCGTTCAAATTACAAAGCATTTTTCATTCACCTGATTCTCGTTATAAATTTTTTTCCCAACCTGCGTCAATCATAGCACGAATTTCGCGCAAATTTTTCAAGCCGCTGATCGCATCATAAGCCGTGCAACACAACGCCCCCGCTGCTGCAGCATTTTGCAAACTCTCAGCTGGATTAAAGCCTTCAAGAATGCTCGTCAAAAATGCCGCGATACTCGTGTCACCTGCGCCTGTTCCGGATAATACCTGTGAAATTTTATAGCTGCGTTCGAATCGCGAGAAATTATTCCATGAAGCGTGATTTATTTTCAGGCGTTTGGCGATTCGATTCATGCTTCCCGAAGTCCTGAGATATATTCCCGGAGAGCCGCATTTTATCAAAACGCATTTCGCACCGAGTTCGAGACAAATTTCGGCTAAAGGCTTAATATCGCTTTCAAAATCCAGAACTTCCGTTATGTCACGGCCATTCGCACGCGCAATTATTTCGTCATATTTTTCACGACGCAGCATCAGGCACAACTCTTCAAAACTTGGCACAAAAAAATCTACATACGGCAACACGCTCGCGAGAATTTTCCCCCAGTTTGCACGGCCAGATTCGCTTCCTAAATCCACGGCTGCTAAATCAAGGCTCGTAGAAATTTCCCGTTCACGCACACGCTTGAAAATTTTCACAAGCTCAGAGCCATCGTCAACGAACATACTGCGCATTAACGGCGGATATCCGAAATGAAACAGCGTCGCGTCATCCAGAGCATCGTCCGAAATATCCGAACACATGAACTCATCATTTGCTCCGGGACAGTGCAGAAATATCCGGTCTATTCCGGGAATCGCAATCACAACTGAGTAACTCGTCACGGAATTTTGCGAGATTATCAAGTCATCTTCAGCGTGAAATTTTCGTAATACATTCTCGACAAGTTTTCCGAAGCCATCATCGCCAATTTTCCCGAGTAATTTCACGTCCGCGCCCAAAATTTTCATAGCAAGACCAGTATTCGCGACAGTTCCGCCCGTGTGAATATCCGGAGCATTCGTCGTGATTAATTTCCCAGGTTTGAGAATTTCCGAGACTGAACAAAATTTCTGCGCATTATCCGGGAACACCGGCGTAATATCAATGCAAATATGACCTGCAACTATTGCTCGATTCTTCACGTTTGCCTCACACTCACTTTCGCTATCATGATAGCATAACGCGCAAAAAAATACCGGACACATTCGCCCGGCATTCGATTCGCTAAAA
>CAJOEM010000018.1 GCA_905233725.1 uncultured Synergistales bacterium | reverse complement strand
CTTTCAGGGGGACTGTTTTTTTAGTAATAGCGTTCTGCTATCCAGTTGTGAGTCTTCGTAGGACTCTTGAAACATGTTCCGCCCGGCATTCTCACAGAAGTAATCCTGTGACCGCAATAACTGCAAACCCACTGAATATGTACAGCTTTTTCAGCATGAGCAACAATAGCAAATCCCGTTAATAATAACGTTCCCAAAAGAATAATTACGAATTTTTTCGTCATGATATTTTTTCACCTCGATTCTTTTTGTTTTGAAAATCTTGTTTCGCAAAATCGATTATATTATTATTCGCTTTTTTGCAACATGTGCGTTTGATTAGTGCATGTGCTATCATGATTTACGAAAATTTCCGAACAGGGAGTGTGTGTGTTGGCAAATTACAAATTCAATCTCACGGACGACATGATGCAGCGTCTGAGAGCAAGATTCCTGGAATTCAAGCGCGAACGTGACATGATACACGCATTATTAAACGATTACGTTGCAGATTACAGAAATTTTCAGGGCAATTCCGAGCAGCGTTACGAATATTTACGCCGAAAATTTTTGTCGCGAGTTCCGGATTTAAGCCACCTGATATTTTCTCAGGGCGAAATTCTCTGGAGCATAAACGACATCGCAATAGTCTTGGGCAGGCACAGAACTACAATCGGCAGGTCTCTCGAAAAAATGCAGCACTCAATCGCCTGGAGTTCAAGATTATTATCAATCAGCGAAAATTCCAAAGCTTCAAGCGGTCTGAACGTCACGGTATATCGCAAAGAAATTTTTGACTTGCTGCTGGATTTATACGAGGAAGAATATTTGCTCAGATTCTCTCAGCCAAGACGCGGCGATCCAGAAAATGCTCCTGACGAGATTGAAGTGCGAAAGTTCTGGGAATTTCTCAAAGATGCTGAAGCTTACAACCTGCTCAGTCTCAATGACGAAGCCGGCGAAGATTATGACGAAGAGATTCCGCCAATTACGTTCAGTGAAATTATCGCGATGATTTGGGAGAAAGTTTTCAGCGTAAAGAATACTACAATTTGTTCGGTGATTTTTGCGATTTGCTTCGAATTGACGCGCAGATTTTTCGGCATTAACGTTTGGCTGTCAGTCATTCCGTTCACGATTACGATTTTGTGCGTGCTGATCATGTTCTCAAATTCACGACTGAACTTCTGGGCAAATGTTGGTGCTATGAGCTTATTATTCGGCTTTCTGTGGGTGTCAGCGTCACTTTCTATTGACAAGCTCACACCGGAATTTCGCGACGAAGTTAAAAGCCAAGTCAAATCCGAACTCAAAGACGAGATAAAAGTCGAAATCAAAACCGAAGCAGAATCTATCGAACCAAAATTATCAATCGCTCCGACAATGGGACGCTATCTAACCGTAGATTTTAATATCGGCTCAAATATTTTTGACAGAACGCGCGAATTTTTATACAGAATACGCCCGGACGAAAATTTCAGGTCTCTAGGCAAAATGAACCTGATAAATCCCGACACAAAAGAACCTTACGCAGCTCGTACTATCCCAACTAACAAAAGCTCCGGAATAATCACGCTTGATTTGAAGTACGTTGATCTTGATGGAAACGAGAGCGAAAATTTCTGGACATTCTCGGCTGACTTGGGCGTTGAACTCGTGAAATTGTGCAAGCAATCCGTCCTGAAAACTCCGAATAATTACGCTTGGCTGTTCATTATGAAATATTACGACGGAAATTATGCGCTGAGAGTTTACCCACCGTTATTTGACGCAATCGGGCGAGAAGCGATTCAGGAAATTTACTATGGTTTGAACGGCGAATCACCCAAAACAAGACTTGATTACGCGAAACTCTCAGAACCAGGGCGGGGCAATCATGTGTTCGACGTTTACCTGGTGACGAAACACGCTGAAAACGACATGCATCTCGTGAAATCATATATCATGTTCAAAGACGGAACTTCATCGGATATTCGGGAAGCTGATTACTAGATTACTAAACGTGACACGAAAATTGACGGGAATTGACGAAAATTTTTTACTCAATTCTGTATATTTCAAAAATACGCGCAAATGGGATAATATAGCACGTGAAAATTTTTGCTCAATATTACTTCGAATACTAGACTAGAAAGGAATGAATTAAACTTGTTCAACGGAACTACGATTGTGTGTGTTCGGGACGGCTCTAAAGTTGCGATGGCTGGCGATGGTCAGGTGACGTTGGGAAGTCAGGTGATAAAATCCGGCGCAAGAAAAGTTCGCACGTTGTTACACGGGAAAATTTTGACAGGCTTCGCAGGTTCTACGGCTGATGCGATGACTTTGCTTGAGAAATTTGAGAATTGCCTTGAACAGGAAAAGGGCGATTTGATGCGAGGTGCTGTGAAACTCGTTCGGGAATGGCGGCTTGATAAAGCGTTGAGGCGTTTGGAAGCTATGATGTTGGCTGCAAATTCCGAAATGACGTTATTATTAAGCGGCGCGGGTGATGTGCTTGAACCTGAAGGCGATGTTGCTGCGATTGGTTCTGGCTCTGGATATGCGTTGGCTGCTGGACGTGCGTTGAGAGCTGCTACGGATCTTCCGGCTGATGAAATTGCAAAACGTGCTATCGAAATTGCTTCTGAAATTTGCATTTACACGAATAATAATATTACACTTGAGGTACTTGCTTAGAAAATGGCTACGAAAATTACAAACTCAGACTTAACACCCTCGAAAATTATCGAGTACTTGAATCGCTACATAATCGGTCAAGACAAAGCGAAACGTGCTGTTGCGATCGCTCTGAGAAATCGAATCAGGCGCAGAGCCTTGCCACCGGAAATTTCTCACGAGATCATGCCAAAGAATATCCTGATGGTCGGACCAACAGGTGTCGGCAAAACTGAAATCGCGCGAAGATTAGCTACACTGACAGACGCTCCGTTCGTGAAAGTCGAGGCTACAAAATTCACAGAAGTCGGTTATGTTGGTCGTGACGTTGAGACGATAATTCGAGATTTGACGGAATTTGCTGTCTCAATGGTGCGAAAGAAAATGCTCTTGAAAGTTCAGGCTCCCGCACTCGAACGCGCTGAACAAAGATTACTCGACGCACTGCTGCCAAGACCTGAGAAAAAATTCCAGGTTCACGACTTCATGAGAGCTTTCAACGCGAGTCTATCCGGCGAGAAAAATCAGGATCAAGAACAAGATCAAGAACAAGCTTCAAATTCAGAACAGGAAGCGCAAATTAATCCGGAACAGGACGCTCGACATGAACGAACCCGCGAAAGATTGCTCAAAATGCTGCGAGATGGCAAACTTGATTCGCGCGACATAGAAATCGACGTAAATGACAGCGTGACAGCAATGCCGTTTTTCGCCTCACCCGGGATGGACGTTATGGGCATAAATATTACCGAAATGCTCGGGGGGATCATGCCAAAGAGAACTAAGAAACGCCACATGAAAGTCTCCGAAGCTTTGCGAATTTTGCAGCAGGAAGAGGCCGAGAAATTAATCGACACGGACGCAATGGCTAAAGAAGCTCTCGATCTTGCTCAAGAAGACGGTATTGTGTTTCTTGACGAGATTGACAAAGTTGTCGTGAAAAATGGCAGCTCTCATGGTCCAGACGTTAGCCGCGAAGGTGTTCAGCGTGATTTGTTGCCGATTGTCGAAGGCTCTGTTGTGCAAACTCGTTACGGTCCAGTTAAAACCGATCACATTCTTTTTATCGCAGCCGGTGCATTCAGTGGCGTTAAACCGTCGGATTTGATCCCGGAACTGCAGGGACGTTTCCCGATACGTGTTGAGCTTGAGCCGTTGAGCTGGGAAAATTTGCAGCAAATTCTCACTGAGCCGGAGAACAGCTTGATCAAACAATACGAAGCGTTAATCTCAACCGAAGGCACGGACTTGATATTCACGAAAGAATCTACCGAGGAAATTGCGCGCCTTGCTCACAAAATGAACTCCGAAATGGAAGACATCGGCGCAAGAAGATTGCACACAATGATGGAACAGCTGCTCGAGGAAATCAGCTTCAGCGTTTGCGACATGGAAACGGAAAGTGTGACAATTACGCCTGAGATGGTGCGTGAAAGATTGAGCGGCTTAATCGAGAATAGCGATATACGACGATACTTGTTATAAATTATAAACTTGAATTTGCTAGGGGGATTAGATTAGAACATCATGGACGGGATTATACATTCAGAAAATGCGGCTCTGAGAAAATTATTGAACAAAACGCGTCAGGTTGGTCGTGCGATTCAATCGCGTCGTGAGGGTGAACCGTTGGATTATTTCCAGTTGTCGCGCTTATTATCCGAGTTTTCGACGGCGAACGTTTACATTGTCGATAAATTGGGAATGTTGCTGGGATATAATTGGCTGCCTGAGTACGAGTCCAAAGCTTTATCCGACAGTTTCAAAGACGGAGTTATGCCCGATGAATTTGTGATTCGCATGAACCGCTGCAGAGATTCCGAAATTCATGACGAAGATGCGTTTTTGTTCGATGACGCGTATTCTGGCGAGAAGCCTGAGAAACACTTGATGTACGTGCCGATTTTTGGAGCGAGTGCAGAAAGATTGGGAACTGTTATGCTTGTGAGATTTCACGCTCCATTTTTACTTGAGGACGTTTTGTTAGCCGAATATTTGGGCATGTTGGTCGGCATAGAAATTCTAAACGAACGCGCAAAAAATCTCGAAGAAAGTTCGCGCAATCGTGTAGCTGTTCAAATGGCAATGCGTGCTCTGTCATATTCGGAACTTGAGAGCATGAAGCACATCACAGCAGAACTCGACGGTCTTGAAGGCGTAGCAATCGCCAGCAAAGTTGCGGATCGTGTTGGAGTTACGCGCAGTGTAATCGTGAATGCTCTGCGGAAACTTGAGAGTGCGGGCTTAATCGAGAGTCGCAGCCTCGGCATGAAGGGAACGTATATTAAAATCCTGAGTCCGTTGCTGCTGGAATATCTCAACAAAAGCAACTAACTCAATAATTCGCGAAAAATCACACGCATGAAAAATGCCCCTCCGGATCTTCTCTGGAAGGGCACTTTTATTATTTGCCTATTAACTGATTAACAACTAACTTATTTCTTTTTGCGTAACAGAGCAAGTCCACCAAGAACAACGAGTGCAAGTCCTGAGAAGCCTGCTGAGCAACCGCCGCCGCCACCGGAACTACGATAATAAGTGCCACCGTCCTCATTGCCCGACTTATTGACTTTGATCGCAAGGAGCGGTTTGGTGTACTTGGAGTTCGTCGTGATTGCGAACGTCACATAACCACTCTTAATATCGCTCTTCACGGCACTGGTCTTGGCTCTTCCCTTAGCTTCGGTGTCATCGAAAAGATCCTTCGGGAACACGTCGACAAGGTCACCGGAAATTGAAGTCCAAACATCAGCGGAAATCTCTTTTCCAGCCTCTGCGCCATCAGTGTAGAAATGGAAGCTCTTGTCAAGGTCTTTGCTGATCTTCTCATAATCGAGACCGCCGAGATCGAAAGAAGCAATTCCGAACACGTGCGTGCCATCCTCAGAAGCACCTTTAATCGGGAAAATTAACGCAACTGGCTGAAGCTCATAAGTTGAGGTCTCCCAAGCATCTTCCTCGTCATCGTCAACTTTCCAACCGTCAGCGCTGATGTACTTAGCATCAAGAATTTTCGCATCAAATGAGCCGCTATCCAAATTGGCAAGAGCAGTGATAACTGAACCATCAACTGCGTTTGTAACACCGGCCGCTGCCCAAGAAGCTGTTACGAACTCAGTCACTTCAACCGTCTCGACTACAACTGTAACTTCTTCTGTAGTGGTCTGGATTGCACCTTCGCCCTCTTCATTGGTAACGGAAATAACGGGCTCATAAGTTTCTCCGGCTTCCATGAACGTAGCGACGCTCAAATAACCAGGCATTGCACCGCTCGTATCACCTTCACCACCAGGAACTACGTCAACGATTGTACCAAGGCTGTTCATGAACTTAGCTTCGCCTTCATCATCGTCTGCCGCTGAAATTTTGACACTATTACCTGCTTTGTTGCTGGTCTTAAAGTTGTTGTACTTAACTTTCTTACCGTAAGTAGCTTTATCAAACTTGGGCATAGGAAGAATTGCAACGCCTGTCGTTGTAGGTGCCATTGTAGGCATAACCGCGACCGGGATCTGCTTAGCAAGATTTGTCGTGCTCTTTCCATCAGCCGCAGCCTGTGCAGTAACCTGAGCAAGTTTTTGTGCAGCCGCGGAAATCTGCTCTGCGTGAGTCTGTGTGCTTACAGTCATAGGAATGTCAGCAGCCTTCACAACAGGAACCTCGGTCAAAGCTTTGGCTACCTCACCCAAAACGTCCTTCACAAGATTGAAGACCTGAGCGAGAAGTCCCGTACCAGTTGTACTCTTGTCCTCTGTCGCCGTGTTAATTTTCTCATCAAGAGAAGCCAACTGTTCGGTGTATTTTGCAACATCCGCTGCAGATACGTCAGGATCATCTGACACCGCCGCAAGAGCAACCGTCGCTGCAGCCTGAACAGTCTCAGCTTTCAAAACTTCGTTGACTGTCGCAGTCGTAACTTCCGTAACAACTGCTGCCGGAGGAATAACTGCCTGAACTTTCGTCTCTTCCTGTTTCACTACAACAACAGTCTCTTGCTGACCAGAAGTAGGAACTTCGACTTCTTCAGGTACATCTGGCGTAACTGGTTCAGGTGTCACGTGTCCACCCGGCACACCAGAATCCGCCGCAAATGCCGCGCCCGCAACTGCGAGCATTCCGATAACAACTAACAACGCAAAAATCTTTTTCAAAGCTAAAAACCCCTTTCAAAAATAATTTTCAAATTCAGTAAAATACGCAGCTTTGAATAATGCTATTCTACACTACAACTTGCTTTTGTCAATATTTTAGTCAAAAATTTTTTCAAAATACGTTCGACAACACATTCAGATTTTTTTGGAAATTTTCGGCAAAATCCGAAGTCAAACGTGATTTATTCTTTTGTCATAGCAAGCGCCCTGTCAAATAACTCGTTGACTTTCTCGGACGGTGCTGGCGAAATTATCGAAACGATCACAGCGACAGCTAATCCAGCGAAAAATCCTGGGATAATCTCGTAAACTCCCGTCGATGACATGTAATTCAACCACGCAATATCAACAACTGCACCCGTGACTATGCCGGCAACTGCTCCCGAAAACGTGAAGCGCTTCCAGAACAAACTCAGCATAATCGCAGGACCAAATGACGCTCCGAAAACTCCCCACGCATTCGAGACCAACGCCATAATCGATCCAGCATTCGGACTTGACGCAATGTAAAGCGCAATCAACGCAATCGCAAGAACTACAATTCGCCCAGCCCAGAGCATCTCTTTGTTGCCAGCGCGTTCACGCCTTATAATCGGTCTGTAAACATCACTCGCAAAAGCCGACGCAGCCGCTAATAATTGACTGTCCGCCGTACTCATCGCAGCCGCTAATACAGCCGAAAGCAAAATTCCTGAAACTAACGCCGGGAAAATTCTGCGAACCATCACGACAAATACCAGCGAATTATTATTCACAGCCTCGTCAAATCCAACGAACATTCTGCCAACAGTTCCAACAAGTCCAGCGAAAGCCAGAATTATAATCGTCCAAGAGATTCCGATTTTAGCTGATTTCTTGAGATCATGCTGCGAACGAATCGACATAAACCTGATTATAATATGCGGCATTCCAAAATAACCAAGTCCCCAGCCTAATCCGGAAACTACATCCTGCCAACTCGAAAATACATTCCAGTAGCCAGCCTGAGAGATTTCAGCCGAACCGGACTCAAGCATAAACGCCGCCGTAATCGGTACGATCAACATTGCTGCGAGAACTAACATGCCCTGAAAGAAATCCGTCCATGATACTGCCGAAAATCCTCCCAGGAACGTGTAGCTGATCACAATTATCGCCGACAAATACATCGCGAATTTCGTGTCAAGTCCAGTAACTGTGTTAAATAACGTGCCACATGCCTTGATGCTCGATGCTGAATAAATCGTGTACGCAATCAGGAATACTATCGCTGAAATTAACTGCAGCGCTTTGGATTTCGACAAAAATCTCTTCGTCAAATATTGCGGAATCGTTATAGAATCATCTGCAACAATCGAGAAACATCTCAGTCTCGGTGCTTCGTAAATCCAGCTAAGCGTGTAACCCAAAGCAAGACCAACTGCGATCCAAACCTGACCAAGTCCCAGCGCGTAAATCGACGTGGGCAATCCCATCAAAACCCACGCACTCATGTCACTTGCTCCAGCCGATAACGCCGCAACCCACGGACCCATCTTTCGATCACCCAGGAAATATCCGCGCTCAGTCAGGTGAGGATCTCGTACGAAGAAATACACGCCGATCCCCAGCATGAAAACCAGATACACGATAAAAATCGAAACTTCCCAAAAATTCATATCATTCATGAAAACTAAAAACTCCCTTACTAAAAATTTTACGCAATATTATAACTCGCAAGTAAAGCCAGAAATTCACTTTCACTCAGAATTTTCACACCAAGAGATTCTGCACGCGACAATTTAGAACCGGCTTTCTCGCCCGCAACAACGTAATCCGTCTTGGAACTGACGCTGCTGCTGACTTTCGCGCCGAGATTTTTCACCCTCTCAGCAGCTTCTTCGCGCGTGAAACTCGATAACGTGCCAGTGAACACGAAAATTTTCCCGAATAATTGCGCCTGAGTTTGCGAGCCTGATTCCGAATTGCCAGTATTAACTCCCAACTCCTCAAATCTGCGAATCAATCTCACGTTCTCACTATCTTGAAAAAACGCACGCACCGATCTGGCACGAACTTCGCCCATTCCCGGGATATTTGCGATTTCTGATTCATCTGCGTTCATTAGCGCTTCGAGATTAGCGAACCTGTCAACCAACAATTCCGCCACAGTCTTGCCAATATGACGAATGCCAATCGCCGCAATCAACGACGAAACCGGACGAGTTTTTGACTGCTCAATCTCCGAGATAATTTTCCGCGCGAGTTTCTCACCCATGCGACTAAATCTCGAAATGTCGTCAACTTTCAACTCATAAATATCACTCAGAATTTTCACAAGGCCGGACTCTACCAACTGAACAGAAAGACGGCTGCCAATGCCTTTGATATTCATTCCGTCACGTGAAGCGAAATACTTGATAGTCTCACGCAACTGTGCTGGACACGACGCGCGATTCGGACAACGATACGCAACTTCATCGGGCAATCGTACAATCTCAGAATTACACGCCGGGCATCTCTTCGGCATCTCGAAAATTACTTCCTGACCGGTGCGCGAAGCTTTCTCAACGGCTACGACTTCGGGGATAATCTCAGCAGCTTTGCGAATGCGAACTGTATCGTTTACACGAATATCCTTGCGCGAAATTTCATCTGCGTTATGAAGCCCTGCGCGTTTAACAATCGTTCCTGCAAGATTTACAGGCTCAAGAATTGCTACGGGTGTCAGAACTCCGGTTCGTCCAATCGAGATATTTATCTCAAGAATTTTCGTGATAGCTTCTTCGGGCGGATACTTGAAAGCTACTGCCCATCTCGGAGCGTGTGACGTTGCGCCAATCGCGTTCCATTGTGTTAAATCATTCAGCTTAATCACGACTCCATCAGTCACGTAATCAAGCTCAAATCTTTTCTCGTGCCAATTTGATATAAATTCCCCAACTTCAGACAAATTCTCACAAACTTGATACGCAGCTTGAACCGGCAAACCCAAATCCGCCATGAATTTCAGCGCGTCAGATTGCGTTTTCACACCGAATTTCTCAGCATCAACGAGATAATACGCGAAAAAATCCAAACCTCGGCGTGATTTCGGATCGACATTTCTTGAAGCCTTGCGCAAATTTCCGCCAGCAGCATTCCTCGGGTTAGCGAAAACTTTCTCGCCGTTCTCCTCGCGAATCTGATTCAAATTCCTGAAGCTCTCCAGCGTCATTAAGACTTCTCCGCGAATCTCAAGTCTTGAATCAATACGCAATTTCTTCGGGATCGAGTCAATCTCGCGCAGATTCTCCGTGACATCTTCGCCAACTCTGCCATCGCCGCGCGTCGCTCCCTGAACAAATTCGCCGTTCTCATAAAGCAAACTCACAGCGATTCCGTCAATCTTCATCTCGCAAACGTACGAATCATTCTCATTCTCACGATCAAGCTTCCCGAAAAAATCCGCAAGCTCCTGGTTATCAAACACGTTATCAAGCGACAGCATCGGCACAGCATGCTCAACCGGAGTGAACAAATTACTCGCTGAACCGCCGACTTTGTGTGTCAGGAAATCCGGGCGAGAAAATTCCGGGTGGTCTCGTTCCAAAGCCGCAAGCTCTCGGACCAAAGCATCGTACTCAAAATCCGAAATCTCCGGCTCGTCCTTCTCATAATAAAGCCGCGCATGATGTTCTATCTGATTATATAGCTCATCCATACGCGCTTCAAAAATATTCATATTACGCTTTTGGCTTCATCGTTGGGAACAGGATCACGTCACGAATTGATCTTGCTCCGGTTAAGAACATTACGATGCGATCCATGCCGATCCCCATTCCACCGGTCGGAGGCAAGCCTGCTTCAATCGCGTTTATAAAATCTTCGTCGAATGCGTGTGCTTCCTCATCACCGGCTTCTTTTTTCCTGAGCTGGTCCTCGAATCTTGCGCGCTGGTCTAACGGGTCGTTTAACTCGCTGAATGCGTTTGCGACTTCCTTGCCGTACATGAACAACTCGAATCTGTGTGTATAATCCGGATTTTCCGGGTCACGTTTTGACAGCGGGGAAATTTCCACGGGGTGTCCTAGAATGAAAGTCGGTTCGATCAACTTCTCCTCGCAGAAACTCTCAAAGAAAAGATTCAGAATTGCGAACTTGCTTTCTTTGCCGGTCAATTCAGAGCCAAGACCTTTATCGACTGCGATTTTCCTGGCTTCCTCGTCAGAATTTATCGCGTCAAAATCCACGTCAGCAAATTTTCTCACAGCCTCGCGCATTGACAGCCTGTTGAACTCCTTTGACAAATCGATTTTCATATCATTCCATTCGATTTCAGTTTTGCCGATTGATTTTGCAGCGTTGCGGATCAATTCTTCTGCCAAATTCATCATGTCAACATAATTCGCGTAGGGCCAGTAGACTTCCATCATCGTAAATTCCGGATTGTGCATTGTGTCGATGCCTTCGTTCCTGAAATTCTTGCCGATCTCGTAAACTCTGCCCATCATTCCGACGACGAGGCGCTTCAGATACAACTCGACTGCGATTCGCAAATACATCTCGACACTCAGAGCGTTATGAAACGTTTTGAACGGTCTGGCATTTGCGCCACCAGCTATGACTGAGAGAACGGGTGTTTCGACTTCGAGAGTACCGTGTGCTTCGAGAGTTTCCCTGAATGACGAGATAATTTTCGAACGCTGCCTGAAAATTTCACGAACATCTGGATTTGCGATCAGGTCCATGTATCTTTGACGATAGCGAATCTCCGTGTCAGTCAAGCCGTGCCATTTCTCCGGTAACGGGCGAATAGCTTTGCTGAGTAACTTGTACTCTTTGACCATAATCGTTAATTCGCCGCGTTTAGTTCTGCAGGGATTGCCAACGATGCCGATCCAGTCTCCCGAGTCAACCCATTTCTTCAGGAAGTCATATTCTTTTTCACCGACGTTATTCAGCTGGAAATACAACTGGATTCGTCCTGTCTCATCGGCTAAATCTGCGAACGTTGCTTTACCCTGGCGTCTAAGTGTCATCAAACGTCCGGCTGTTCGTAAATTTGCGTTTTCATCGACTTGTTCTGGCTGCAAATTCTCGAATTTCGAGCGGATTTCATTCAGCGTTATTTGTCGATCCCAAGTTTCGTTTACATACGGGTCATAATTTTCCTCACTACGCAGACGCAGTAATTTCTCTTTGCGTGTACGAACGATCTCATTGTCGTCCTGAAATTGATTTTCGGACATAAAGCTACAAACTCCTTCTAAATTGCAAATTTGCTATATTTTACACTATCTCAGAACTACGTATAATTTTCCTTGACAAATTTTCGCTATTCTTCCATTATTAATATACAATTCATAATTCAATCAGGAGGAATTTTCTAATGCGTAAGTTCGTAATATTTGTGTTGGCTTTGTGTATGCTTGTGAACGCTTCCGGTGCGTTTGCTCAGGGAAAGTTGGTTGGCTACACGTGCATGGACGGAACGAATCCGTTCTTCGTTGTTCTTGAGAAAGCAATTCGTGAAGTCGTTGAAGCTAACGGTGACCAGTTGATTTCTCTCGACCCGCAGAACAGCAACGAGAAGCAGATCGCCCAAATTGAGGACATGATCAGCCGCGGAGTTGTCGCAATGTTCGTGAATCCGGTTGACCGTGACGGAATCATTGCAGCTCTCGACAAACTCAAGGACGCGAAAATCCCGATGTTCGGATTCGATACTGAAGTCGCTGACATGAGCTATCTCGTGACATACGCTGGCTCAGATAACTACAATGCCGGTTATGTTTGCGGAGTTGATCTTGCTGCGAAAAAACCTGAGGGCGGAAATATAATCGTTCTTGATTCACCGACAATGCAGTCAATCGTTGACAGAACTGACGGCTTCATGAAGGCAATCGAGGGCAAAAATTTCAACGTCGTCGCTCGTATCGACAGCATGGGCAATCAGGAGCAGGGCAACTTGAACGGCACAGACGCTCTCACAGCTCACCCTGAAGCGGTCGCAATTTTCGGCGGAAATGATCCGACGGCACTTGGTGCGTACGCTGCTGCAGAAGCTGCTGGCTCAAAAGCCTTGATTTACGGCGTTGACGGTTCACCGGACATCAAATCACTCATCGCTGAGGGCAAAGTTGCTGGAACTGGTGCGCAGTCCCCGATCTCAATCGGCAAGACAATCGCTGAACTCTACTACAAATATCTTGCGGGCGAAAAACTCGAGGCGCGTTACCCAATCAGAACGTTCATGATCAATTCTGACAATATCGCCGAATACAACAACGGTGGTTGGCAATAGACTTTGAATTTTCACGCGGCTGGATAACACGGTCGCGTTTTTTTTTGCAAAATTTCTCAAATTTTCTCAAATTTTCTAACGGTGGTGAGATTAACAAGTGAGTGAATATTTACTGGAGATGCGCAACATCAACAAATCTTTCCCGGGTGTGAAGGCTCTTCAAAACGTAGACTTCCAGCTTAAATCCGGAGAAGTTCACGCGTTACTCGGCGAAAACGGTGCTGGAAAATCCACGCTGATCAAAGTTCTCGGTGGAATTTACAACGCAGAACAGGGCGAAATTTTCATAAACGGCTCTCAAGTTACGATCAAAAATGTCAGTGACGCACGCTCAAACGGAATTTCGATCATACATCAGGAGCTAGTGCTTGTTCCGCACATGACTGTAGCCGAAAATATTTTCCTTGGGCGCGAAATTAGCGGCAAATTTGGAATCGAAGGCAACAAAATGCGTCGTGAATCTCAGAAAATGCTTGACCGATTTGATCTTGGAATTGACGCTGGAGAACTTGTCGGAAATCTGAGCATCGCACAGCAGCAAATGGTCGAGATCGTTAAGGCAATCTCGTTCAACTGCAAAATTCTCGTTATGGACGAGCCAACGTCATCAATCTCTGATCGTGAAGTCAAGGCGTTATTCGACATTATGCGAAACTTAACGGCTCAGGGTGTCGGGATAATTTACATTTCTCACAAAATGAGCGAATTAAACGAAGTCTGTGATCGAGTTACGGTTTTGCGAGACGGGACTTATGTTGGAACTCGTGTCGTGAAAGAAACTCCGCGTGAAGAGTTAATACACATGATGGTCGGGCGGGAACTTTCGTCGTATTACGTGCGCGATCATGTCGAGAACACGGAAACGATTCTCAAGTGCGAACACATCGACGATAATCGCAAAACCAAGAAGCGTGTGAATGACGTAAGCTTTGAGATTCACAAAGGCGAGATTGTCGGATTTGCCGGGCTTGTCGGAGCTGGTCGAAGTGAAACCATGGAATGTATATTCGGATTAACGCCAAATTTCACGGGTGATATAATTCTCGACGGTCAGAAACTAAACATCAAGACACCGGTTGACGCAATGAACGCCGGAATCGCAATGGTGCCTGAAGATCGCAAACTTGACGGCTTGTATCTGGTTCAAAGTGTCAGCTTTAATTCCACAATCGAAGTCTTGCGCGAATTTATAAAAAATCTGCGAGTGAATCATAATCGTGAACGCGAAATCACTCAGGAATTCATCGACAAGATGCACACAAAAACACCCAGTCTCGAACAAACTGTCGGGAATTTATCCGGCGGCAATCAGCAAAAAGTCATGATCGGGCGATGGCTTGCGACTAATCCGAAAATTTTAATTCTGGACGAACCTACACGTGGCGTAGACGTTGGCGCGAAAGTCGAAATTTACGAGATCATGAACGATTTGACAAAACAGGGCGTTTCGATAATCATGATCTCGTCAGAATTGCCGGAAATCATAAACATGTCAGATCGAGTTTACGTTATGTACGAAGGCAGATTAACGGGTTGCATAAACTGGCAGAATTTGAGTCAGGAAGCAATCATGAAGCTCGCAACACAGGAAAACTAAATTAACCGGAGGCAGAAAAATATGAGAGCTATCAAGAAATATTTAATCGACAATCTTGGAATCATATGCGCGTTGGCAGGCATGATATTATTCTTGTACTTGTGGCCCGCAACACACGCGACATTCTTAACACAAACTAACATATTCAACGTTTTGCGACAGAGTTCGACGAACTTAATGCTTGCATGTGGCATGACAATGGTAATAATTCTGGGCGGAATCGATCTCTCAGTTGGATCTATAATCGCTATGTCAGGCGTTCTCGGAGCTGCGACAGTTGTTTGGGGAGGAATGCCGGAAATTCTTGGGATTCTTGTGGCGTTGCTTTCGGGATTAATATTCGGATTATTCAATGGACTTGTGATCGCTTTGACGAGTATTCCGCCGTTCATCGTAACACTTGCTTCGATGAATATTGCGAAGGGAATTGCTTACGTGTATTCAGGTGGCAGACCGATTCGCTGCATGACTAACGCTTGGAAATTTCTGGGAGCTGGATACGTTGGCTCAATTCCTACACCGGTTATCACGATGACGATCGTATTCGTAGCTGCAATATTAATCCTGAATCGCACTCGAACCGGACGACACATTTACGCGGTCGGCGGCAATAACACGGCTGCAAAATTCTCGGGAATTAACACTGCAAAAGTGAAATTCTTCGTGTACAGTTTCTCGGGCTTAATGGCTGGACTTGCTGGCATAACTATCGCGAGCAGATTATATTCCGGAACTTGCACGAGTGGTGACGGCGCAGAAATGGACGCAATCGCAGCAGTTGTTGTCGGTGGAACTTCAATGGCTGGAGGCTCTGGAAAACTCGGCGGAACTTTGATCGGCGTGTTAATAATCGGCATCTTGAATAACGGCTTGAACTTGATGGGCGTAAATTCCGACTGGCAATATATAATCAAAGGCGCAGTTATTCTACTCGCAGTTTACGTTGACTTCTTGAGAAGCACAAAGAAAGCAAAATAATAAATAACATAACACGAATCTCCTCGCAAAATTTCTATTTCTACGGGGAGATTCACAATTCAAAACCGGCTTTGGCTGCTCTGCTGTGCGTAACGGAAATTTCTAATGTCATAACTTGGATTGGGATTACGGCGTGCTACACACATCTATCAAGTCCAAAGGAACTAATACAGCAACGGAATCATATTCGCGTCCACAAAATCGATTATATTTCCAGCGAACACTCCCGTTAAAATCGCACTCGCACCCAGCAGCAACAGCGCAATTCGCATATTCATCGGCAAATGGAACGGCACAACAATCGTGTAATCATAATCTTCGCCCGGGAAAAACGCGTCCGTAACAATCGGCAACAAATATCCAGCCGTCAATAACGCACTTATCATCAAAATCACAACTCCGAAAATTCCAACGCTTCCGAGTTCCAACGCTCCTGAAGCCATGTACCATTTCGCCGTAAATCCTCCCGAAATCGGCAGGCCAATCAACGACACAGACGCAAGCGCAAAACACGTCATAGTAACCGGCAACTCCTTACCAATTCCGCGCAACTGGTCCGCATAATGATAATTCGCTCCCATAAGCGCAAAGTAAATCACAACTCCTGCACTCAAGAACAAGCAACTTTTCGACACGGCATGAGCTGCAATCTGCAAAACTGCTCCACGGATTCCATCGGGCGTTAATAGCATCATTGCGAAAACTACATACGAAACCTGACTAACCGATGACCAGGCAATTCGCTTCTTCAAGTGCTTCTCAATAAAAGCCATCATAGAGCCAGTGAAAATCGTCAGCAGCGCAATATACAACAACGCCGTCTGAACCCAGGTCCCGCGCAAAAAATCTGCTCCAGCTACGTAATACACAACTCGAAACATCGCAATAACTCCAGCTTTCGTGATTAAGCCGGACAAAACAGCACTCGCAGGTGTCGGCGCAACCGGATGAGCTGTCGGCAGCCAGGAATGCAACGGAACTAATCCAGCTTTCGCTCCGAAGCCCAGCAACGTCAAGAATATTACGGTCAAGATCATTTCGCGGCTATTCTCACTTGAGATCTTCGCAATATCCAGAAATCCTCCCGGCGTAAATTCCATCGAGACTCCGTAAACGTGAAAGAAAAAGAATCCTCCCAATGCCAACGCAGCTCCGATTAGCGAATACAGCAAATATTTCACCGTCGCACGAATTGCCTCACGCTGTTGAGAGTGCATTACCAACGGCAGCGTCATGAACGTCAGCAACTCATAAAACAAATATAACGTCAGCAAATTCCCGGCACAAGCTACACCTACCAAAATTCCGAACGTTGACAGGAAAAACGCGTAAAATCTATCAACTGGCGGTCTGCGTCGCAAATACTCGAACGAATACAGCGTCACTAACACCCACACAAACGCCACTAGACACGAAAACGCTCTCGCCGGTGCATCCATTCGAAACGCAATCGACAAATCCTGCGTAACCCGACACAACACAATCAAATTCGATTCCGCACAGAACGCCGCGAGAAAAATTATTCCTGCACTTATGAACGTCATGAAGCCTACATAAACGTGCCTGTCCTCGAAAATCGGCCGCGAAAATAACGCAAATCCCGCAATAATCGGAAATAATACAGACATCAACACCAGAAAATTACTCGCAATACTAGCCAAGCACAATCACTCCTCTCGTTAATAATCTCAGCAGCGTCACACAGAATAATCCCAGATAAATCGTCAAAGCTATAAATATTCCCATCGAAATTTTATAAATCATGCTGACGTTCATGTGTACTTTGGGTTTTGTCTTGTCATGCGTTAATACTACGATTACAGCCGGAACATAATACAGCGCATTCAATACCGAACTCGTCACGAGTGCTGCCAGCGAGAAAATCATAACTGGACTGTCAAACGACGCTAACATCAAGCTCAATTTCGACGCGAAACCTGCAAATGCCGGAATACCCATCATAGAAAACGCCCCAGCTATCAAGCCCAAGCCTGCCCAGCGATTTACATAAAACGTTCCCATCAATGCGTGAAGACTTTTACTGTGACCTGCCGCTGAACTCAGACCGCTTACTGCTGCGTATAACATCGGCTTCACCGTAGCGTGTACGATTATGTGCAGACATGCTGCTGCGATTCCTGCGTTCGTGTTCAAGCCAATTCCCAAGAATATATAGCCAACCTGCGCAACTGATGACCAGGCGATCATTCGCTTCACATTTACCTGACTCAGCGCATTAACCGAGCCCATTATCATCGCAATAATTCCCAGCGCGAAAATAATATTATCCATTCGCAAATCGTGAATCGCTTCAAGACCAAACACTCGCACGAAAATCTTGATTAGCAAAAATATATGACCCTTCAGAACCAATCCCGACAAAATCGCACTCGAAACATTCGTAGAATTTCCGTGAGCATCTGGCAGCCATGACGCAAACGGATACAGCGCACTCTTAATCGCAAGTCCAATCGTTGCCAAGGCAAGAGCTACCGTCAACGGCATAATATATTCACGATTCGCAATCAGATTCTTAATCACGAGATTCATATTCTGCATCGACAAATGCCCGGTCAAATCATAAAGCAAGCAAATCGCAATCAACAGCAAGCCAGAGCCAACCGAACTCATGATCATGTAACGCAACGCAGCTCTGATTGACTCAGGACTTTCTTTCACAGCAACAATCGCGCACGCAGCAATCGTGTTAATCTCAATAAAAACATACGCCGTGAAAATATCATTCGTGTACGTCAACGCTAACAACGAAGCCGTCAGCAAATTCACAAGCACGCAGAATATCACGCGGCGTTTCTCCGGAATATCTTCAGCCGTAGAATCCGAATTTCCCATCAACGACAACAGCATCGACACACAGAACGCAAACGACAATATCGCCTCAAGCGGCCCGGCTCGCAATTCGTTCCCCCAAGGCGCAGGAAAATTTCCCATCGCGAAATTAAACGTCAAACTTCCCCCGGAATTTGTCAACACGTAAATCAAATACGCAGACAAAATCACGTTCACGAAAACTACTGCACACGACAATTTCTCTGGAATGCGCTTTCTGTTCGGCAAAATCGGAGTTATTATCGCTGCGAGCATCATCAGGAATATGCTTATGAACGGGATATTATACGCAAAAATATTCACACTCATAGCAGCACGTCCTCGTCAGATTCTTGTAACAAATTTTCTTCGAGAGCTTCCTGTTCACGCGTCATCTTGAGTAAAGCTTCGTCAATGTTCAACGTAGCGTAACTCTCGTATAATCTCAGTGTCAATGCCAAAGCAAACGCCGTCACACTTAACGAGACAACTATTCCTGTCAAAACCAATCCAGATGGCACAGGATTCACGTAAACACTCGCGTCGTTAATCCAATTTCCAGCAGCGTCTTGAATCAAAAGCGGAGCAGCTCGTCCGGAAATATAACCCTTCGCAGCCAAGAACAAATACACAGACGTGTTCATGATATTCAAGCCGATAATCTTCTTGATCAAATTTCTCTGCAAAAGCAAATTACTCAAGCCGATCCCGAAAATTATCACAGCAGCAGCTTCGTAATGATTCACAACAAGTTTCGCGAACATTCCTAAATTTCCTCCTCACTGAACAGCGCGTAAAATCCGTAAAGAATCCCAGCGACGATTAAGCTCAGGCATATATTCAGCGGCAGAATCAACCCTGCACTAAAAATATTTCCGATCGCGCCCTTGGAAATATACGCTTCGAAATCATTTGCTCCCGTGAAAAACGACCAGGCATTCAACAACGCGTAAATCATCAACGCACTAGAAATCATAATCACGAATTTTCTCTCGCTGAAGAATTTATGCACGCTCCCAAAGCCATAGGCATTCGCAGCAAAAATCAACGCAGCGCTCAGAATCGCTCCTCCAGAAAATCCTCCGCCCGGTTTCAAATGCCCGTTCAAAATCACGACGCAGCCAAGCAAAACAATCACAGGAATTGAAAGCAACGCAACGCCTCGCAAAATCGAATCGTCCTGACTGAATTTGTGCAGACGTTCAGGGGAATTTTTTGAATCACGACGTGACACAGCCAACAACATCAGCACACTTACAGCAGCCGTGAATAACAGCGCAGATTCTCCGAACGTATCAAACGCGCGATAATCCAGAATCATTCCTGAGACGATATTTTTCGCACCAGTTTCTTCGCCGCCGGAATTTATATAGCGTTCCATGACTTCGTTATTTGCCGGATTATTCTCAGAGCCAAATTTCGGCAATTCCGCGACAGTTACGAGTAACAACAACACAATCACAACGCAAATCAACACGCTCATTCCGGAATACACGTTCGAGAACAAATGCAATCCGTGAATTTCCAGCCAGTGCGAGTATCTCTCACGTAAAGTCAGCTCGTGAAAGCGCGAATTTCTGGATTCCTGTTTCTGAGTGAACGGCAAATCTGGTGGAGCTTCGGGAATTATTTCTTCGTTTTCAGGTCTTGCGCCGTTGCCCATCACCCAGTTGAAAAAATTTCGCCATATGATCCTCAAATCCTCATTCAAAATAAATTAATCCTCCTCGTCCCCAAAAGCTTTCTTAACTTCCGCGATAATTTCCGGTGAGACGTTCTTTTGTGCCAAAAACTCCGTGATTTTTTCTACGGTTTGTGAGCGAGCACTATCGAAACCCTGAAAATAACCTTCAGTCCATTCCAAAAATGACGTTACTTTCTGATTATCTTTCCATTTTTCTTTTAACTTTTGTAGCCCTTCATCTTTATCTAACAATTTTTTCCTCTCCTATCCTTAGAACGCGAACATCTTCATGATCCTAAACAAACTTACCTGAGTTCAGAAATAATTTCCGGCGATATTCCCTTCTGCTTCAAAAGTGCGGCAACCTCGTCCAAAGTTTCTGAACGTCCTTCTGCACGTCCCTCCGAACGTCCTTTCGTAAAAGCTTTGTTTTCGCTTTCCTCGATCCATTCCTCGATAAAAGATTTTTCCAGCATCTCGCTATCCTTCAATTTCTTTCGCGCAATTTCATGAGATTTAAGATCTTTTCATGCAAATCTCCCTAATTTCCGCAATAAAATCTGGTGACATTCCTTTTGATGCCAAAGCCTCCACAACTGCGTTCATATTTTCTGCACGTCCTTCCGAACGCCCTTCTGAACGTCCTTCTGAACGTCCTTTCGTAAAAGCTTTGTTTTCGCTTTCCTCGATCCATTCCTCGATAAAAGATTTTTCCAGCATCTTGTTTTCTCCTCTCAAATTACTATTAAATTTCTCAAATTCAAGCTTGAGTTCCTCGTCTCTGAGCCTGATTATCTGACCAACAAACATCAAAATATCTCGTCGATCTTGAATGCTCCAGCCCCTGTTATTCAGCAACACAGCGACTTCTTTCAAGTACGAGAATTTCTTGAACTCTTTCTCTCGCGTGCTTCCGTTGTAATCCCTGAATTTCTTTGCAACGTAAATAATCGGATCAAACGGGTTATTGCCATTCAATAATTCTTTGTCATTTTGAGCGTACACTTCGAAAATATTATAAACATATCTGTGTTGCGTTCCGTATTGGTTGAACTCGTAAATTCCGGGTATTTCGCGTTTAGGGCGTTTGTGCGTGAGAATCGCCAGGGCAATCGGCATCTTGTGATAATGCGCGAATATCAGACAGCAGTACAGCATCATTCGCCACGAAATATCACGATTACCTTTCCCCTGAACTTCTATGTGCAGCAAAACCCACTCAGCTTCACCCGTCTTTAACTGAATCTCTACAAGCTCATCAACGTAAAGCGAGGATTTATGCTCATCAGAATTTTGCAAAGTGTCCTGCAGTTCCTGACTCAAAAATTTCGGCGCAATCGTGAAATCTGCGTCGTTATAAAGCTCCGGAATAGTCTTCAGAACCAACTCCGGTAAAAATCTCCTGATACATTGTTTCCACCAGGCATCATGATCAAATTCTTCACACATTACTTTACCTCCAGAAATTTTTTGATAGCTGCGAATTTCTCACGAGCTTCTGACTGAGCAGCTTCGATTTGTGACGGGAACAATTTTTCGGCGAATTGCTTGAGTTGAGCATTTGCTGCAGCATCTCCGCATAAATCCGCGAGATAATACCAGACATACGCACGAAAATTATCCTGCTGAACATGTTCGCCGTGCTGATACATCCAACCCAGATTATATTGCGCAACAGAATCGCCCTTCATCGACAATTCCCGAAATTTTTCAAATTCAAGCTTCAAACGTGTCTGAATCTTCGCGTAGATTTTCCCTGCTTCAGACTGAGCTTCCAGAGCTTCTGACGGTGAAATTTTTTTCTTACGTTCGAGTTTCTTGCATTTTTCCGCAGCCGATTTGTGACCAGACATCGTCGCAACGTAATACCACATGTAAGCGTTTCGATTCTGATCTTTCACAGCATAATGTTCAGCGAGTGAATATTGTAAATCTGCGTCGCCGGTTTCAGCTTTTGCGATCTCGTTTTTCGAGACAGGACGAAATTGCAAAGGCACGAACAGAATAGCCAACAGAAAATATAGAGGGAAAATAAATTTTAAGGCATCTTCTCCGAATTTGAACAATAGCGCGAGAACAATACACAAGAACACGACAAATATAATTCCGAATAAGAATCTGTTAGTGTCTACGTGGGTACGTTTCCGTTCGATATTTCCCGAACTGACAGGAACAAATTTTTCTCTCTGCTCCGGGGATTTTCTCAGGGAATTTTTCACGAAGTCCGAGAACTTCACCAATACACGGCGCAATCCCGGGAATATTATCAACGTCAAGCCGAATAACGACGCAGCAACAATTTGAACGCAGTATTTCTTCACACCTGCCCAAAATATTTCTGAGAACGTTTCCATTTCAAATCAACCTCCAGTGAATTATTTGCTGCCAGATTCAGATTCGTGTTCGTGTTCGTGATGCATTTGCCCGACTTTTCGTAATGCAAGAAAAAATAATATGCTCGTAACTCCTGCTCCAAGCGCTGCTTCAGTCATCGCCAAATCCGGAGAACGCAACAGCACAAAAATCACCGACATAACAAGACTATAGCTCATGAATATAATCACGGAATTTAGCAAGTTCTTCGCCATCGACGCCGCAATCGCACAAACTATCAAAAATCCCAGCAACAGCCATTCGATAATTGTCATCTAATCTTCGCCTCCAGTTTTTGACTCGTCGATAAAATCGCAAGTTTTCCAGATATTGTGATTTGTCCTGACTTCAGCACGCGCGACTAAATGACTTGCGACTGGATTGCACAGACACAAGAATATTATCACGAGCAATAGCTTTAACGAGAAAATCGTGAAGCCTGACATTACGATCAAACTCGCAAGCACTAACAACGCTCCCAAAGTTTCACACTTGGCTGCGACGTGAATGCGATTCAACATCGTGCTGAATCTAAAAATTCCAATCGTAGCAATTCCCAAAACAAACAATCCAGATAACAATAGCAAGCCTGCAATAATTATTCTCAGCATCAGACTTTCTCCTTTGAATTTGAAGCTGCGTCTTGATTTTTGATCACGGATTTCGCGAGAACGACTGTCGCAAGAAAACTCATGAGCGCGCAAATCAGGCAAATGTCAATCAGGTAATCCTCGCCGATTATCAATGCAAAAATCGAGATTAACACAATCACTTTCGTCCCAATGATATTCGCTGCAATGATTCGATCCGTGAATCTCGGACCAAGAATCGCTCGAAGCAGGCAAAAAAATATCATAGCCGACAAAAATATCGCGCTTCCGATTAGCAAATAATACTTGATTTCCTCGAAATTACTAATCATAAATTTTTCGCTCCATTTCTGACAATATTCTCTCAAAAATTGAGCCTTCAAGTCCAGTGGCAAACTCACGATTTAGAGCATGAACCAGCAATTCGTCGCCATCAATCGAAACGGTGATTGTTCCGGGCGTGAGCGTGATCGAATTTGCAAGCGCAACTCGTGCAGCAGGCGATTTCAAACCAGTCCTGAATTTCAGAATACACGGTTCTACCTCGATTTCGGGAGCTAACACAATGCGTATAATCGATAAATTCGCGCGCACTGTCTCGAATAGCAAAACTCCAACGTATAAAAACATGTACGGGAAAATTTTCAGAAATTTCGACAGCATATATACACCCTCTTTTTCAAATAATGTTCTAAAACGTGTATTTTTCCTAAAAAATGGTAAAGCTTCGTTTTATTTTATAATTAAAATGGCTTGAAATCAAAAACGAAATCTGATATAAGTATAAAAAATAATTTTACAGAACGGTCGTTATTTTTCCGGTAATTTTATTTCTCAAAGTGTTTTATATCACTGGAGTTTTATTAATTTTCGAATTTTACGGGGGATTAATTTTGCGTACAAAAGTTCTTAATGTGCCAAATATGCTAAGTCTCGTGAGAGTGTTTCTTGCTCCGTTAGTTTTATTGTTCCTGTCGCTGAGAATTGACACGCCGATTCCGTTCTTGCAATCCGTGAGTTGGGGTGATGCGTTGGCTGCGTTCGTGTTCATAATTGCGGCAATAACTGATTCTCTTGATGGCTACATCGCGCGGAAAAATAAACTCGTTACAACTCTGGGAAAATTTATCGATCCGTTGGCTGACAAAGTCCTCGTAATCGCTGCAATGTTGGCGTTAATCGAACTTGGACGAGTTCCGGCTTGGATCGTAATGGTAATTATCACACGCGAATTTGTCGTTACGGGGCTGAGACTTGTGGCTGCTGCTGAGGGTGTCGTGATCGCAGCGTCAAAAGGCGGCAAACTCAAAACCGTCTGTCAAATAATCGCGCTAGTAATGCTAATCCTGAATATTCCCGGCGGAATGATCCTGATGTGGGTTGCGATGATCTTAACTGTCTGGTCCGGCATGGAATATCTGATCGACGGCAGCAAAATTCTCACGTCTGAGGATTAAAAAAAGTTCCGAAACTCTTGCAAATTTCACGCAGCACACAAATTTCGCAATCCGGCTTTCGCGAATGACAGACTGCCCGACCGTGCGCAATCATGTTCACGTGTCCGCCTAAGCAGCGATTCTCAGGAACAAATCTCTCGAACAGGAGCGATATTTCATCAGCGTGAGTTTTCTCAGGAACGATTCCTAAACGGCGAGTTATTCTGCTGACGTGCGTGTCAACCGGAAACGCCTTCATCTTCAGGTCAAACAGCAAAACACACGCCACAGTCTTTACTCCGATGCCTTTGAAATTTATCAAGTAATCCCAAGCTTGTGTGCGCGAAAATTTTGCGAGATTCTTAAGCGAATATTCCCCGAAGTCCTCATGAATTTTTCGCAATATCTCGATTATGCGTGATGATTTCGTCGCAGCAAGCCCGGCGGATTTGATAATCTTTGCGAGTTCAACTGCTCCTGAGTCAACAATTTCATGATAATCGGCGTAATTCTTCTGCAAATTTTCGAACGCTGCGTCACGATTCTTGTCATTCGTATTCTGCGACAAAACAGTCAAGACCAATCCGTCAAGTGGCTCTGCGTGTCCAAGTTCAGGGGGATTAGCTTCGTTGTGATATTCCTGCTCCAACATATCCAGAACTCGAAACACAAAAATTTCGCCCTCCCGATCAATTACGCTTTCAATCGAGAGGGTGTGATTCTTTTTCATGATTTCTTCTTGCGAGACTTGCCGCCGAATTTCTGCTCAAGCCTCATGCTGTCGCTCAGCATTTTCTTCAAACGCGCCTTCACTCGTCCATGAACCGAGCCTTCTGTGTACGATCCATCTTTGCGCGCACGTCCCGCACTAACGCCGGTCAATAACTCGATACCTTCATCAATGCCATTCACAGCCCAAACCGAAAATTTCCCGGATTTCACAGCCTCGATTACTTCAGAATTCAGCATTAAGTGCCGAGCATTCGCCTGAGGAATCATTACGCCCTGTTCGCCGGTTAATCCTGAGAGCTTGCAATACTCGTAGAAACCCTCGATTTTCTCATTCACGCCGCCGATTGCTTGAACTGTTCCGAATTGATCGACCGATCCTGTAACTGCGATTCCCTGTTTCAACGGCAAACCCGATAAAGCCGATAATAAGCAATACAATTCCGTCGATGATGCGCTGTCGCCTTCGATGCCGCTGTAATTCTGCTCGAACGTGATATGCGCCGATAGCGTCAACGGCATATCCTGAGCGTATTTTCGTCCCAGGTAACTCGACAGAATCATCAAGCCTTTATTATGAATCGGACCTGTCATTTTCACTTCGCGCTCGATATTCACAACGCCTTCCTGACCCATGAAGACATTCGCCGTAATTCGCGACGGGTGACCGAATCTGTAATCCGTCATGTCAATCACCGAAAGCCCGTTAATTTGCCCGACAGCTTCACCGGATGTGTCGATTCGCAAAACTCCGTCTTTAAATGCACGCGCCAATTTATCGCGATACAAGCCTGAACGGTAATTCTTATGCTCAATCGCTTTCACAACATCTGTGCGCTTTACGTGAGCACTCGCCTTGTCATTCAAGCCTGCCCACGCACTCGACTCAGTCAATAATTCACGCAGACTGCCAACCTGAACCGAGAGCAAATTCTGATCTTCTGCCTCACGACTTGCCCACTCGATAATTTCCGACAGCGCATCTGCATCAAACGGCTTCAAATTCTCGCGCTGAATAATTTCTGCGATGTAATTTGCCATTCTGCGTTCGTTATGAGCAGTCCGCGGCATATCGACATCAAAACTCGCCTTAATCTTGAATATCTTCTGGAACTCCGGATCGTAATACTGCAAAATCTCGTAAATATACGGTGAGCCAGTCATGATGATTTTCAGATTCGTCTTAACCGGCGCAGGTCTGAGTGACGCAACTGGAATCGCTCCGTACTGTTCACCCAAATTCTCAATCGCAGCCTCGCCTGTTCGAAGCAATCTCTTAATCGCTTCCCACGACATGAAATTCATCAGGACTTTCTCAGCGTCAAGAACAAGAAATCCTCCGTTAGCTTTCTGAAACGCTCCGGGCAAAATCTTTTTGAAATCCGTGTACAAGTATCCCTGATGACTTTCGTACTCGACACGCCCGGACAAATTATAATACGTAGGATTCGTCTCCCAAATCACCGGCGCGCCCTTTTTGGGATCATTCGACACGAACAGATTCGCACTGTATCGCGTGAAATCTGCCTCGGAATTATCGTCGCGTGCTGCTGAAACGAACACACCGAAATTCTCGATTACGTCGCCTGACATTTTCTCCAGCCAATTCAGAAAATTTTCGTTGCCCTGATATTTCGCGCGTAAATCTTCAAAACTCGGAGTTATCGCTGTCTTGCAAATTTCCGTTTCGAGTTCATCGATTTGCTTCTTGAGGATCTTTTCCTTGTCGCGAATCATGCGCATTCCCACAATAGTTCTCTGCGAGAGTTTCTCGGATATAGCTTGATATTTCTTCTGCTGTTCTTGTGAGACGGACTCGTATTCTTCAGGAGTCATTTCGCGTTCGATCTCGTTGCCATTGTCGTCTTTGTCTTTAACCAGCGGAACGTTTATGAAGCCCTGAGACGTGCGCCTGAGTGAGAATTTTTTTTTCGCTGCCGAACTTCTCAGAACGTTCATGATCGCCTCGACTTGCTCCTGGAATTTCTTCACGAGTTTCGATTTCGCGTCTTCATATTGACTTTGCTCGAACGCCTTACTAATCGCAACTTTCAATTCACTCAGCAAGTTATCGAGATCATTTAACAGATTTTTCCCCTGACCAGCTTTGACAGAAATTGCCAGCGGTTCGCCCGGTTTTTCGAAATTGTACACGTAGAGCCAATCGTCCGGAGCTGGTAATTTTGCCGCACGAGCGTTCAACTTTTCGAGCGTGTAACTTGTTCTGCCGTTTCCGGGATTGCCTACAACGAAAATATTATAGCCGCGTCCTGAAACTTCGAGTCCAAAATCCATCGCTTCAATCGCACGCTGCTGTCCAATCAAGCCCTCTTTGCTGCGTGAATTTTTCGGGAGCTTAATCTCGTTCGTGTCTTTCAACTTCCAACTCTCCGGTGACTTAATCTTGCGTAATTTATCCGGTGTCAACTTCAATTTCAATCTGGAATTACTATTCAAAAATACACTCTCCATTCTTATCGCAATTATCGCATTTATCGCATTGGGAAACCGTGAGAAGCCATCATTTCCAAAACTGCTGCGTCATCGCACTCAAATAATTCCCTGCTCATAACTTCGTACTCGTGATAGCCTCCGAAATTATCTAATGCGTCAATTATGTAATCATACTCGCGTTTGAATCTATTCGTGAACAATCCGAACAACATCGTTCCCTTCGCAAACCAAGTCGAAAACTCATCGGAAATTTCACTCAAACATGAGAACATCAGAGCTATATCAAATTCCGAAATTCCAAGTTCATCGCTTTCGTCATCATCTTCGACTTCTTCGGGAGACTTGTAGCCCAGTATATAAAACGGCACATCCGGCGCAATTCCCAGAGCTTCACAGAACATTCTCGCACAGACATGATTATTCGTGCGTTTATCCTGCGAGAGCATGAACACTCCCACAAGTCGTGAATACGCCCAAGCCGCATCGTGTATTTCATCGCGCATCGTATCCGACAAAATCTCCTGCCATCGACGCAACTCGATAAGTGACGCGTAATATAGCGTTCTGGCGACCTCATTAAGATTTATGACCGCGAAATCTTCCGGATCGTTCTGCATCAACTCACGCGCAATCTCAAGAACTTTCTCAAACTCGCGCCGGTCAAAATGCGTGAACAGCAATCTCTGCTTCAGTGCATAGAACAACACGTCACGATCTTCGGAATCATCAGAATCATAATCATGCGCACCAGTTTCGAGTGAACTAAGCGCACGGTTTATCAGTTCGAGTTTTCCGCGATAATTATCACGTTCGTCATCGTTTATGCGATCTGCTTTGATCATTAATGCTTCGGGATTTTCCGGATCAATGCTCAGAACTTTCTCGACGAGTTCCAGCGCCTGTGAATCAGATTTGGCGTTGTACGCTTTATCGAGCAAATCCTGAATCTGAATCTGATTCACGGATTGTTTCTTAGACATGTATAATATACCCTCCCGAAATTACTAATCAATATCCCACTGAGAGCCGCCACCGCTTGGTTCTGACGGAGAATTTCCACCGCCACTGCTGCTGCTACTCGACGAGCGCAACGAATACGAGCTTTCACTGCTGTTACTGTCGCGATGATTCTGCAACTCACTGAACGAGACTTTCCCCAGCCAGATATATCCCCATTGACGCGCAATATCTGCAATCTCGTAAGGTTCTCCGGGCAAGTAAAAATTTCCGGACTTGCGCAACTCCTCGATTATGTATGGGCTGAGGCGCTTCAACATTTGCCAGGCGTATTCGCCATTGTAGGGTGTGAATTTCCTCCAGCGGTTTCCAAGCCAGATCCAAACGTACGGTTGATAGACATGCCACGCTATAATCGTGCTGATATTGCTATCATAAAGCCAACCCATACGATTGCACATGTACTCGCGAATCTTCAAAAATTCCCTGTCGTTAAAAAATCTCTCGTTACCCCAGACAAACGCAACTCGCAATAATCCAGGAACTTCTGACGGAATCACCGAGCCAACCAGAACATCCGTCGGAACAATCGCGCCATCAGATCCGATTTGACCGTACACCCAGCGATTTTCTGCAATTTGCGCAACGGGGAATCCATCAAACGTAGCGTACCAACCAGCAGGCAATCCCATCGGCTTCCAGATTTCGAAGTTCATCGCGTAGGATTTCTGATACGCAGACATCACAGCGGTTCCTCGATAAACTCCTCTCTGTGGGAAAAATCCGTTACGATCCAGAGCTTCAGATTCGCCACAAAAACTCAAGCCCAGAATTATTATCAACATCAACATCATCGACATCAATATCGCAAAATATTTTCGCATAATCATCACCGACTCTCTATATATTAATATAATATTTTCGCTCATTATACTTGATTATTCACGAGTTCACACGCTCGCAAAAGATTTTTCGCAAGTACTGAAGTCGTCACAGCTCCAACGCCTCTCGGAACGGGAGTTATTCCTGCTACAAATTCTTTCACGTCATCGAATGCAACATCACCGCACAATTTCCCCGAAGAATTTACGTTTATGCCAACGTCTATCACAAGCATTTTCTCATTCACAAATTCACGCCTGACAAATTCCGCTTTCCCGATTGCACTCACGAGAATATCTGCTTGGCTGCAAATTTGCGCTAGATTCTGCGTTTGGGAATGACAGATTGTAACCGTAGCGTTGCGATTCAACATCAGCATCGAGAGCGGACGACCTGCAACCATGCTGCGACCGATTATCACGACATTTTTTCCGGCAACGTCTATCTTGTAATAATCCAGAATTTCCATCACAGCCGACGGTGTACACGGTGCGAAGCCTGAATCGCGAATTTCTCCTGAGAACAATTTTGCGGTGTTAATATACCCCATGCAATCGACATCTTTTGAGGCGAGAATTTTCTCCCGCGCGAATTTATCGCTGAGATTTTTCGGCAACGGTCTGAATAATAATATTGCGTGAGTTTTTGCGTCAAGATTGATTTCCTGAAATTGCGAATCAAAATCCGATTGCGAAATATTCTCCGGGAATTCGTACACTTGAGTTGCGATTCCAAGTCCAGAGAATTTCTTCAGGATTCCGCGTTCGTATGACAAATCGCTCTGGTTATTGCCGACCCGGATTATTGCGAGTTTGGGTATGATTGCGTTCTGCTTGAGACTGGAAATTTTCTGTGTCAAAGAATTATTAATATTCGCTGCTACGTCTGTTCCGAATAAAATCATGTTCTGAAAAACTTCCTTTCAAAAACGTGTATTTCTCCTAAAATGGTAAACTTCGTTCTATTTTATAATTAAAATGGCTTGAAATCAAAAACGAAGTCTGATATGTTATTTTTCCCGGTAATTTTATTTCTCAAAGTGTTTTATATCACTGGAGTTTGTCGCATAAGTGGAGAGTCCGTTTACCGCTTTGCGTGGATTGAAATTAAATGAATACATGTGAAGGGGATAATTACATTGAACAAATTTAAGAGTGACATCGAAATCGCACAGGCAGCGACACCTAGCAAAATCACGGACATCGCAGCCAAGTTAGGAATACTTGACTCGGAAATCGAACAGTACGGAAATTACAAAGCGAAAATTCTGCCATCAGTTCTTAAACGTCTCGAACGCGAGGGAAAATCTGACGGGAAATTAATACTCGTTACGGCGATTACTCCAACTCCTGCAGGTGAGGGCAAAACTACGATCAGCATCGGATTAACTGACGGTCTGAACAAGATTGGCAAGAATGCTGCTGTAGCTTTGCGTGAACCATCACTCGGTCCAAGTTTCGGAATGAAAGGCGGCGCTGCTGGCGGAGGATATGCGCAAGTAATCCCAATGGAAGATATTAACCTGCACTTCACCGGAGACATTCACGCAATCACGACGGCTCATAATTTGTGCGCTGCAATGTTGGACAATCATATTCAGCAGGGCAACGAGTTAAATATCGATCCGCGAAAAATTGTTTTCAGACGCGCAATGGATCTCAACGAACGCGCTCTGAGAAATATTATTATCGGATTGGGCGGAACTGCTAACGGTGTGCCACGTGAATCAGGCTTTGATATTACAGTTGCTTCGGAAGTCATGGCGATTTTGTGTCTTGCGAACGATCTGCACGATTTGAAAGAACGTTTGGGCAAAATGATTCTCGCGTACACTTACGATAACAAGCCAGTAACTGCGAAAGATATTCAAGCTTCAGGCTCAATGGCTGCGTTGTTGAAGGACGCTATCAAGCCGAATCTCGTTCAAACTCTCGAGAACAACCCTGCATTCATTCACGGTGGACCATTCGCGAATATTGCACACGGCTGCAACTCAGTTCAAGCTACGAGACTTGGTCTGAAACTTGCGGATTATCTCGTAACAGAAGCTGGATTCGGAGCTGATCTTGGTGGTGAAAAATTCCTGGATATTAAATGCCGTTCCGCAGGCTTGAAACCGTCAGCTGTTGTAGTTGTCGCTACGATTAAGGCTCTGAAAATGCACGGAGGACTTGCAAAAACGGATCTGAATCATGAAGACCTCGAAGCACTTGAACGCGGATTGCCGAATTTGCTCAAGCACGTCGAGAATATTCAGAAATACGGCTTACCTGTAGTCGTTGCGATTAACAAATTCTACACGGATACAGAAAGCGAAATCGAATTGCTCGAACGAAAATGCCGCGAACATGGCGCAGCTTTTGCATTAGCTGAAGTCTGGGAGAAAGGCGGCGAAGGTGGTCAGGATTTGGCGCGTGAAGTTGTGAAAGCTTGTGAGAAAAATTCGGAGTTCAGATTCATTTACGATTCGGAATTATCGCCCAAGGAAAAAATTCTTAAGATTGCGCGTGAAATTTACGGAGCTGACGGAGTTGATTACACGCCACAAGCTGAGAAAGATCTCGAACGTGTGAACGCTCTGGGTTTGAATAATTTGCTGGTGTGTATGGCTAAGACTCAGTATTCGCTCTCGGATAATGCTGCGTTGCTGGGAAGACCTGCGAATTTCAGAATTACTGTGCGTGAAGTTAGAATTTCTGCCGGTGCTGGATTTTTGGTGGCGATAACTGGCGCGATTATGACGATGCCCGGATTGCCTAAGAAACCTGCTGCTCTGAATATTGACGTTGACGACGATGGAAAAATCACAGGATTATTTTAGTTGTACGCTCGATGAATTTCTCGAAAAATTAGCTTCTGGCAGTGCGACACCGGGCGGCGGAAGTGCAGCTGCGTTGACTGGAGCGATGGCTGCGGGATTGGTCTCGATGGTGTGTAACTTGACGCTGGGAAAAGATGCTTACTCAGAATTTGAGGATTTGAATCTTGATTCGCTGCGAAAATCTCAGGAATTGATTCACGCCTTGAAAATTTGCGCTGAAAATGACATCGCTGCGTATAATCGAGTGATGGCTGCGTTCAAGATTCCGAAATCACAGGACGATCGCTCCGAGAAAATTCAGGAGTCTTACAAGAACGCCGTCGTTCCACCGGAGCAAACCGTAGAAAATTGTCTCGAAGTTCTGAAATTGGCGCGTGAATTGATCAACAAGTCTAACCGGAATGCGTCGAGTGATTTATATTCGGCGATATTTCTGGCGAAGGCTGCGATTTCCTGTGCGATTGAGAATGTCGAGATAAATCTTGCGCTGATAAAAGACCCGGAATTTTTGCGAGTGAAGCGTTCCTGGCTGGCTGAGCTCAAAGGAGAGATTGCGTGATAATTTTCGGGCTTGGCAGCAATTTGGGGAATCGTCTAGGGAATTTGCGTGCTGCTGTTGAGAGATTGCGTGAATTTGGAGATATTGCGCGAACGAGTGAAGTTTTCGAAACCGAGCCTTGGGGAGTTGTGGCTCAGCCGAAATTTCTGAATGCGTGCGTCATGATGCAGAATTTCTCGCAGGTCGAGCCGTTAGAGATTCTGCAATCCGTGAAGCAAATCGAGCGTGAATTGGGACGTGTTGAGAATATTCGCTGGGGAGCGCGAAAGATTGACGTTGATATTCTGCTGATTAACGACATGATTCTTGACACAGCCAAGCTGAAAATTCCGCACGTAAATTTGCACGAGAGATTGTTCGTGTTGAGACCGTTGCTGCAAATTTCGCCGGACTGGATTCACCCGCTGCTGAAGATTTCCGTTCGTGACATGTACGAGCGAATCGCAAAAACTGAGTTGCACCAGCCGTTACGGATCTGCAAATTATGATTCGTGAGCTTGATTGACAATTTCGCAAATTTCTTCGTGTGTTGGCTTGCGTGAGTAATGTCTTGTGAGCCAGCACAGAAATTCTATATTACCTTCAGGACCGCGAATCGGCGAGTGAGTTAGTCCGGAGATTTTTAGCTGTGAATTCTTCGTGATAAATTCGCAGATGTTTTCCAGAACTTCGGTGTGAATATTCCTGTCTTTTATGACACCGTGAGAAATTTTTTCGCGACCTGCTTCGAATTGAGGCTTGATTAACACGGCAGCTTCACCGGAATCGTTATTCAAGATTGCGTCGATTACGGGAATGATTAGCTTTAACGAGATAAACGATACGTCACACGTTGCAAAATATATTTCATCGGGAAAATTTTCGCGAGTTAAGTATCTTGCGTTAGTTCTGTCCATGATTACGACTCTTGGATCATTCGCAAGTCTCCAGATTAATTGCCCGTACCCGACATCGATTGCGTAAACTTTCGCAGCGCCGTTTCGCAGCAAAACGTCCGTGAAGCCTCCAGTTGAAGCTCCGAAGTCAGCACAGATTTTCCCGCCAACGTTAATATCAAAGCAATCGAACGCCTTGAGTAATTTTTTCGCGCCACGACTTGCCCATTCGTCAGGATTTTCGAGCGTAATATTTGCCTCTGGGTTCACGAGAGTTCCGGATTTTGTGAGAACCTGATCATTCACGCGAACTTTTCCTGCCATGATTAAGGCCTGCGCACGATTTCGAGAATCCGTGAGATTTTTTTCGACGAGCAGCATGTCAAGGCGAATTTTTTTTCCAGTTGTTTTCACGAGTTATTAAGCTCCTTTGCGTTATATAATAATTTCGCGTAATAATTTTAATTTGAGAGGTGTTTTTTATGAAGTTGTCAGGGAAATTTTTAGCTGTAGTTTTGATTCTTGTGACATTTTGCGGTGTTGCGTTTGCGTGGGCTCCGAAGAAGAATGTCACAGTTATTGTCGCGTACAAAGCTGGTTCAGGAACGGATAATACCGCGCGAGTTCTCTCGAAATTCGCAACTAAGACCGTCGGAAAAACTCTGGTTATTCAGAATCTTGAGGGCGGTTCAGGTTCGATTGGCTGGACGGCGTTGTCACAAGCCAGAGCAGATGGACACACAATCGGATTCGTAAATCTGCCGACGCTGTGCTCGAATATTGTCGAAGGACTTGGCGATTACAAAGTTGACGATTTTGTGCCGATTTGCAATCACGTGAATGAAACGTCACTCGTAATGGTTGGCAAAGACAGTCCGTTTAACACGCTTGGTGAACTCGTAGCGTTCGCGAAAGAAAACCCGGGCAAATTGAAAGCTTCGACTAATGGCATGAAAGCATCGAATCACATCGGAGCTCAGTTGCTCGCAAAATCAGCCGGCTTTGAGTACAGTGCGATTCCTTACGGCGGAACTGCTGACCAGTTATTGGCGTTGCGTCAGGGTGAAGTTGATTTCTCAGTCGCGAAAGAAGCAGACATTGCAGCAATGCTTAGCGAAGTGAAAATTCTCGGAGTATTTGCAGAGAAGAGAATGCCAGCTTTCCCTGATGTTCCGACACTTGGCGAGCTTGGATATTATCCGAAATGGTACGGGAGTGCGCGCGCAATCGTTGCCCCGAAGAAAACTAAGCCCGAAGTAATCGAGTTCTACCAGAACGCATTCAAACAGGCAATGGAAGATCCGGAATATATCGCAGCAGCTGAGAAAGCCGGAGTTACGACACTTTACATGGACGCTGAAGCAACTGGCAAAATGATCAACGACCAGTATGTATTCTGCACCGATGAAGTCGCGAAACTTTGGGATTAATTTAGCAAGATAATTTTTCAGGAGACAGGGGGATTTGTTTTTAATTACGCCTCCTGTTTTTTTGTGAGCATAATATATTTCACGAGAGGAGTTATTTATTCACATGAAGAAAACTGACATTGGAGTTTGTGCTGTGATGTACGCTGTGTGCGCGTTTTTCCTGTATATGACGCTGCAGCTGCAGAAAGAAGCTCAGATTTACCCGTTGTGCGTGATTGCGCTGCTCGCGGGATTGACGACGTTACACGTGATTAACATGATAATCGGGGCTCTCAAAACCGGAGTTGTGAGCGGACTTGAAGATTTCAAAGATTTTATGCCGAAACAATTTTTCACGTTATTTGTAATGCTGTTGATATATATTGCTGCAATGCCTTACGTTGGATTTTATATCGCAAGCGTTGTGTTCATGGCAGCGAGTTTGTTATTTTTGCGCGTGAAAGTTTGGCAGATAATTTTGGCGGAGATAGCGATTTTCGCACTGGTGTATTTTGCATTCACAGTTTTTTTGGAAGTCAGGTTGCCCGTCGGAAGTTTGCTCGAAGATTATCTTGATTCTCTTGGCTGGTTAGACTAAGAATAAAAAAACGAGGTGAAAATTCATGCTTGATACGTTAATATTAATGGCGAACGGATTTATTAACGCGTTATTTCCTGTGAATCTTTTGGCGATGGCGATTGGCGTTACGATTGGAATCGTAATTGGCTGTTTGCCGGGATTATCGGCTGCTATGGGTGTTGCGCTGTTATTGCCGATGACTTTCTCGATGGACGCTTCGACAGGAATGATAATGCTTGGCGCGATTTACTGCGGAGCGATTTTCGGCGGCTCGATTTCAGCAATTCTTATTCACACACCCGGAACACCTGCTTCAGCTGCAACTGCAATCGAGGGCTATCAGATGACGTTGAAAGGACAAGCCGGTAAAGCTCTCGGGACTGCGTGTATAGCGTCATTCTTCGGTGGATTACTCTCGTGCATTTCCCTGTATTTCTTCGCGCCGTTGCTGGGACAATTAGCTATGAAATTCGGCTCACCTGAATATTTCTGGCTGTCGATTTTCGGACTTACGATTATAGCTGGTGTGTCGTCGAAATCAATGGTGAAGGGCTTGATGAGTGGAGCGTTTGGACTTTTGCTCTCGACGATTGGAATGGATCCGATGCACGGCGTGAAAAGATTCATGTTCGGTCAAAGCTCGTTGTACGAAGGCATTAACGTTACGTGTGCATTGATTGGATTGTTCTCGATGAGCCAAGCGTTGATATTAGCCGAAGCAAAAATTAAAGCCAGAGCCAGAGCTACGAAATTCAGTGACAAAATGATGCTTTCGAAACAGGAATTAAAAGAGATTGCTCCTACGATTGGACGTTCATGGATAATCGGAAATCTTGTAGGAATTTTGCCAGGAGCTGGAGCGTCGATTGCGTGTTTCCTGGGATATAACACAGCCAGGCAATTCTCGAAGCACAAAGAATTATTCGGGAACGGCTCTTACGAAGGCGTTGCAGGTTCAGAAGCTGCGAACAATGCTGTTACAGGCGGCTCGTTGATCCCGATGTTGACGTTGGGAATCCCGGGTGAAAGTGTCACGGCAGTTTTGATGGGCGGCTTGATTATTCAGGGATTGACACCTGGTCCGAATTTATTCGTCGGTGAGACTGCACAGATGACGTATACATTTTTCGCGGGATTTGTGCTGATTCAGTTTTTCATGTTGGGAATTGGCTTGCTTGGCTGCCGAGGCTTCGCACAGATTGCAAGATTATCGGACGCGATTTTGATCCCGTCAGTTACGATTTTGTGTGTAGTTGGCTCGTTTGCGATTCACCAGAATTACGTTGACGTTGTGATCATGTTAATATTCGGCGTAATCGGCTGGCTTGCGAGAAAATTCGACATGAATAACGCTGCAATAGTCTTAGCGATGATACTTGGACCAATCGGTGAGAAGGGTTTGAGGCGTTCGCTGTTATTATCAGGCGGCGATCCGTCAGTTTTGTTCTCGACCCCGATTTGCTGGGTATTAGTAGCGTTGTGCGTATTTGGCGTACTTTCCCCGATTTTAATGAGCAAAGTATCCGGCGGTAAATCCGATTAGCGAAAAATTTGCGTAAGGCGAAAGTTGTGCTATAATTCATGCGTTGATTTTTGGAGGACTGGCCGAGCGGTCGATGGCGGTTGACTTGAAATCAATTGAGGTGCAAGCCTCCGGGGGTTCGAATCCTCCGTCCTCCGCCAGAATGTAATCGGGTATGAATGCCCGTGTTGAATACAAGAAAAGCCCCATGTCATGATCATGTTGACGGGGGTTTTTTTGATGCGAAAAAATTCGGGAGTAAACACGCTGTCATGTCTCTCCCGAAAAATTTCTAGCCGCCCAAATACGCAGCTCTGACTTTCGAATTACTCAGCAATTCTTGACCAGTTCCAGATAACGAAATTCCGCCGACTTCCAGAACGTAAGCTTTGTGCGCAACTTTCAACGCAGCCCAAGCATTCTGTTCGACAAGCAATATCGTCCTGCCCTGAGAATTTATCGTGCGAATTATCTCGAAAACTTCTTCGACTAAAATCGGCGCAAGTCCCAAACTCGGTTCATCCAGCATCAACAATTCCGGACGGCTCATCAAGGCTCTGGCTACGGCTAACATCTGCTGCTCTCCGCCTGATAAAGTTCCGCCTTTTTGACGACGGCGCTCTTTTAATCTCGGGAAAAGTCCGTAAACGTATTCTTTATCGTCAGCGATCCCTTGTAAATCCGAACGAACATACGCTCCTAATGCTAGATTTTCTTCGACGGTTAATTGCGGCAAAATTCTGCGACCCTCGGGACTTAACGCGATTCCCATTTTTACACGCTCTTCGACTGCTGCATTCTGGATCGACTTGCCTTTGAAGCGCATTTCGTCTGAACGTGATTTTGTCAGACCCATGATAGACCTGATTACGCTGCTTTTTCCTGCACCGTTCGCGCCAATTAACGTAACGATTTCGCCCTGATTGATCGATAACGAAATATCCCGTGCCGCGTGTATAGCTCCGTAATTAACGTTGAGATTTTTTATGCTCAGGATATTATTGCTCATGATAAATCACCTCCCGTGACTTTCAGCTCTTTCTCAGGAACAGGCAATCCCTCCGAAGCTCCCGCTCCTAAATACGCCTCGACAACTTTTATATTATTCTTGATCTCATCAGGTGTTCCCTGCGCAATATGCACGCCTTGATCCAAAACGTGAATGTAATCGCAAACGTTCATAACGACTTTCATGTCATGTTCGATTAATAAAATCGTAAGATCAAATTCGTCACGCAATCTCCGGATAAAATTCATGAGTTCCGCGCTTTCCTGAGGATTCATTCCAGCTGCAGGCTCGTCGAGCAACAAAAATTTCGGGCGAGTTCCTAAAGCTCTGGCAATTTCCAAACGTCTCTGCGCTCCATATGGCAAACTCGATGCCTTCTCATCAGCAAAAGAATCCAATCCCAACTGAGCTAAAAGATTCAGCGATCTCTCTCGAATTTCTGCATCCTCGCGAATAACGTCCGTGAATAAGAACGGCAACAGCGTCATGAACCACGGATTCTTTTGACGCACCCAACTGCCGACCATAACGTTTTGCAAAACTGTCTCGTTCCCGAATAACCTGATATTTTGGAACGTGCGGCTCATTCCGGCTTTGCAGACTTCATCAGGACGCAAGCCTCCGATAGATTTTCCAAGAAATTTTATATTCCCGGACGTAGGCTTATAAAATCCACTCACAACGTTGAACGCAGAAGTTTTTCCAGCACCGTTCGGACCGATTAAGCCAACAATTTCGCCCTTCTTAATCGTGAAACTCAAGTCCTCAATCGCAGACAGTCCACCGAATTGCAGCTTGATATTCTCAAGTTCCAACACGTTCTCGTAATTCTGAGATTCAAACTTGGCTTCAGTCTTGTCTTTGGATTTACGCTTCGGGAAAAATATATCCCAGGAAAATTCTCGCATTCCCATTATGCCCTCGCGACGGAAAATTATCACGACGATTAGCAGCAACGAGAATATTACCATTCGCATTCCAGGTATTCCTGGTATCGTAAACGAACCAAACGTAATCGGATTTTCTACAAAGCGCAGCCACTCCAACATTACAGTTACTAAGACAGAGCCTATTAACGAGCCGGTTACAGAACCAAGTCCGCCTACTACGATTATCATCAGGATATTATACGTCTGAGTTATCATGAACATTTTAGGGTCAATCGTCGTTATCAAATTGCCCATCAATGCGCCGCCAAGTCCTCCGCCAAAACAACCAAGCGTGAACGCAAGTACTCTGACTCGAAACGTATTCACACCCATCATTTTCGCCGCAACTTCATCATCGCGAACTGCTCGCAGAACTCCGCCGAAATTACTGCGCAACATACAGACCATACATAACAAGACTATTCCCAAACAGCCCCAACTCATGAATAACGTAGCGTGTGCCGGAATGCCTTTCAAACCCAGCGAGCCATTCGTCAATCTGGGCGTGTTCGTGATTAAAATTCGAATTATCTCAGCAAATCCGAGCGTAGCAATTCCCAGATAATCTCCGCCCAATCGCAAAACAGGCAACGCTATCAGCCAACCGAAAAATGCTGCAACTAATCCGGCAATAACAAGCGATATTATAAACGGCGTATTCAAGTTCAAGAGCCATGGATATATATCTTCCAAAATCCACATAGATTGCTTCTGAGCAGCAGGGATTATTAACAGAGCAGATACATACGCGCCAATCGCCATGAAGCCAGCGTGTCCTAGCGAAAACATCCCAGTGATTCCGTAAATCAGATTCAAACTCAACGCCAAAATCGCATTAATCGCTATCAAATTCAAGATTCGCAGCCAATATCCGTTCATGAAATCCGGCGCTCTATCCAGAAAAAACGCGAATAATATTACGGCAATTATCGTCAGCAATAAATTACGAAACTTGTTCATGTTATATCTTGTCCTCCAGTCTCTCGCCAAGTAATCCAGCCGGTCTGAATAAAAGAATCAAAATCAATATCAAGAACGCAAACGCATCTTTATAGCCAGACAAATTCGGGAAGAAAGCTACTGACATTATTTCGACGAATCCCAAAATCAAGCCGCCTATCATCGCTCCGGGCACAGAACCAATTCCACCAAATACCGCTGCGATAAATGCTTTGATGCCTGGTGTCATTCCCATAAAAGGCTCTACTCTGGGATAACGCAACGCCCATAAAATTCCAGCTACAGCAGCTAATGCAGAACCTAATCCGAACGCAAGCGCAATAATTTTATTAACCGAAACTCCGAGCATTCTAGTCGTCTCAATGTCAAACGAGATCGCACGCATCGCAAGTCCTGGTTTAGTTCTATACAACAGCCACATCAACGCCCCAACTAACACGAACGCTACAACAGGCACGAGAATCCCCAACGGAATCAATCTAACGCCACTCGAAAGCGTAATCGGCTGCATCAAGATCGGCGGCTGCACAACCGGTCTCGGCATTCCCGTGAAAACTACGACCGCAAAATTCTCAATGAAAAACGATACTCCGATTGCACTGATTAGCGCAGAAATTCTCGGGGCATTTCTAAGCGGCTTATACGCAATGCGATCGACCAATAAACCACAAACTGTCGTCAGAATTATCGCGATAACAACTCCGACAGCCCACGGCAATTTATACACAATCGTCGCAAAATACACAAAATACGCTCCAAGCATGAATATATCTCCGTGCGCGAAATTGATTAACCGCAAAATTCCGTACACCATCGTATAGCCAACTGCAACAAGTCCGTACAAACTTCCCAAACTCAGAGCGTTTATTACATGCTGAACGAAAATATTCAGACTCAAGATTCAAACAACTCCTTTCGCGAATAAAATATAAAAAGAGAAGGGCTACACGAATAAACCCTTCCCCACGTGAAAATTATAATCTATACATGCATACTAGCCTACACGTTTACACGTTTATACTTCGGGTTTAACAAGTCCCAAGAAAGTTTTCTTACCGCCACGAATCTCAACGATGCCCATTTCTTTCTCAGCATCATGAGTCGCGTTAATCGTCGTAATTCCCGTAACTGTCGGCAGATCTTTCGTAGTTTCGAGTGCGTCGCGGATTTTCTCAGGCTCTGCACTGCCAGCTCTCTCGATCGCGTCCTTCAGCATTACGTAGCAATCATAGCCAAGTGCTGAATTAACGTTCGGGTCTTTATCCGGATGAACTTTGCGCCACTCTTCTGTGAATTTTGCAGCAGTCTCGTTCATTTCCTGCATTGACGGATCATAAGCGAATGTCGTGTGCATGAATCCCTCGACAGCATCGCCACCAAGCGTAACGATCTCGGGATTGTCCATTGCATCAGCTCCGATAAATCTGAAATTTGCTCCGAGTTCTTTCGCCTGCTTGAGAACGATTGCGCCCTCTGCAAAATATGCCGGCAGGAAGACTATATCCGGTTGTTTCGCGATAAGTTCGGTTAATTGCGCCGTGAAATCCGTGTCACCAGACTGATAGAACAAATTCGCTACGATTTCGCCGCCCATTTTCTTGTACGAATCTCTGAAGAATTTTCCAAGACCGACGCTGTAATCGTTTGACATATCAACAAGTGTAGCAGCTTTCTTCAAGCCCAAATTTCTGAACGCATACGTAGCAGCTCCAGCTCCCTGGAACGGATCGATAAAGCAAACTCGGAAATAATATTTCTTGCCCTCAGTTACTAACGGGTTTGTGCATGAAGTGCCGATCACAGGAATGCCGGCTTTCTCAGCAACTTCTCCGCCAGCCATTGCAAGCGATGAGCCATACGTTCCGATTATTGCGTTGACTTTGTCATTCTCGATCAATCTTGTGACAGCGTTCGCTGCTTCGACTTTATCGGACTTGTTGTCAACGATCACTAACTCGACTTTCTTGCCCAGAATTTCAGGCATCAACGAGTGAGCTAACTGAGTGCCTTCGAGTTCAAGCTGTCCACCAAAAGCATTCTGTCCGGTCAGACAATTAAACACTCCGACTTTGATCACATCATCGTCAGCAAATGCTACACCGGCGAGCAATGCGACCACTAAACATGCTGCGAAAAATTTACGCATCAAAAACAACTCCTTATTAACTTGAAAATATTCGTGAAAATTATAATATAAATTCAGAAAATTTGAAACGCGAAAGGGACTTCAAAATGCGAAATAATTATTACGGCTCAGAAATTTCAGGCAAAATCACAAGCATAAATCCGGAATTTCACGCGATAAAAACTCCGGACGATTTATACAGCGCTCTCAAAAAAATCTGGTGCGAATATTCCTGCGCTCCGAGAATGCGCTCTAACTGGAGCGAAAATAATATCACGTTGGGGCAATGCTCGATTACGGCGTTTTTGGCTCAGGATATTTTCGGTGGGAAAGTTTTCGGGATCCCGAACGATGACGGAAGCTTTCACTGTTACAATCGAGTTGGCGATTACAATTTCGATCTCACGAGCGAACAATTCGGCGGTGAAATTCTCGATTACAACTGCCAGCACGAACAATTCCGTGAGAAACATTTCGCGAACTCCGAGAAAAAATTGCGTTACGAGTACTTGCGCTCCGAGCTTGAAAAATTCTGCAGGAACATTTAGCATATCTAAAAACATAAGGAGTTATCAGAAATGGAAGTCACACTCGATCACTTGGAAAATATTCTTGACAAACTCAACGGATTATTCGGAATTGCAGTGTTTTGCTCGATAATAGCCTTGGTGTTGCTGCTGAAGTATAGACAAATTCGACGATTTAACAGGATTTTGGCGTTAATCTGTCAGTTTGTCATGGGAACGTGCTTTATCATCGGGATGTGCGGTTTCATCGTGACGGGTTATTTGCATCTCAAAGCGCAATTTGTCACCGAATCAGAAACGAATATTCTCAGCGACGAAGCTGTTCAACAAAAACTCGCGAAACTCAGCCGTGAAAAATCTTCTCTTGAAAAACAACTCAACGAATTACGCTCTGAGAACGCAACTTTCAAATCCAACACTCAAACTGCAAACGCGAATCTTCAAAAGCAACTCGACACACTTCAATCCGAAAAATCTTCTCTTGAAAAACAACTCGTCGAATTACGCTCTGAGAACGCAACTCTCAAATCCAACGCTCAAACTGCAAACGCGAATCTTCAAACTAATGGCTCACAGTCAGTAAATGCAAAACCAAACATTAATCCAGAAATCGAGAAATTTATGAAATACTCGGAAACTTACAACGGACATCACTACAAACTTTTCACACAAAAATTGACTTGGTATAAGGCGAAAGTTAAATGTGAAAAAATGGGCGGTCATCTCGTGACGATAACGTCTCAAGGCGAGAATAATTTCGTTAGTGCTTTTTCTCATAGACAACATTCTGAGAGGTTGCCTTCTTTTTCATCTTCATCATCTGGATATTATTCCGGTGGTGCATCTCTTTCAAATATAACACTACCAGATGTTAATTATGTTACTTCTTGGATTGGAGCATCAAGCTACGCGAACCAAAGTGATTGGGAACTTGTAACGGGTGAAAAATCGTCCTACTCAAATTGGCTGGAATATTTATATGATGAAGCTATTGAAAGTTTCCCCTTCAAGCGTTATGCATTTATATATAAAAATGGTGAGTGGGGTTATGATTATGAGTGGATGATAGAGTCGGAATTTAACAAACATTATTACGTTTGCGAGTGGGATTTCTAGCGTGAAAAAAATGCGTCTGCAAATCTGATATAATAATTTTCACGAGGGGCTCGGGGGCGAGAACAGGATCGT
>CAJOEM010000017.1 GCA_905233725.1 uncultured Synergistales bacterium | reverse complement strand
TAGCAGCACAGTCCGAGAAATAAATTTTTTGCGCAACAAATGATTGCAATTTTCGTGCGAAACGTTCTTCGTATATACCGGAATCTTTTGTCGCATTGTAGAACTTGATTATGAAATCCGAAGCCCGTCTGTAATAATCCTCGTCAATCTTGAGATTTTCGTTTCTGTGAAGCAAGTTGAAACACAGAGATTTTATGTCCAGTTTCTGAAGCAAAGTTATTAACGAGTTCATATCTTCGAGAGCTTCTTCGGTTAATGTCACGGATAAGCCAACGTCAAGCCCGAGATTTTTTGAGAGTGCGATTTTCCTGAGTACGTCGTCGTGAACAATAGCCCCGTTTTTGTATATGCGTGAAGAATTTGCTTTTTGAGTTGCTCCGTCGAGCGAAATAGATGTCTCGATTCTGTTATTGATTAGGAACTGTATTTTTTCCTGATCAAGCAGTGTGCCGTTAGTTACTATTGAGAAATGCAGATTTTGCGAGATTAAATTTTTTTCTTGAAACTCGCGGCTCTTCTGTACGACAAATTTGAGCGTTTCGAAATTCAGCAACGGTTCACCGCCGTAGAATATAATATTTTTCTCCTCGTTGAAATATTCCGGGTTATAACGCGTTTGTTCGGCGAAAAATTCGAGCGCTTTCATAGCTGTGTCTTTGCTCATTGGGAAATCTGTTGCTTTCGGATTTTGCGAAGAATTTCCCAGAAAACAATATTTGCAGGCAAAATTACACTGTTCGGTTAAAATTAAATATGCTACACAGATATACGGTTTGGGGACGCAATTTTGTACGCGAGCTATCAAGTTTGCTTCGGATTCGTCATCTGAGAGAATATGAGCTTCCTTGAGCGAATCGATCACACTCTTTGTCAAATTTAATCCGGAATCGTGTTGCAGGATTTCGTGTTCCTGTCGTGTGAGATATACCGGCAGCATTCTGAGGCTGTGATAATACGCGAAAATATTATCGTTCACCTGAAAAACTTTCGCAAAATTCGATAGTTTCATGTTTTCACTCCATCAAAAAATTATTGGACTCAATCATTAACCTGTAAAAATTTTCTTTGTCATGTTCGGAGCAGTCGATTTTTCTTGAGAACGTGTTTGTGAGATTTTCTAGCGGAGAATTTACGATTTCGGGGAAATTTTTGATCCTGCAGCCTCCTCCGCAAATGTATCTCAATTCGCATTCACAGCACGGTTGCAAATAATCAACAAACGAACGTTCCCTGACAAATTTCCTGAGCCTCATGATCTCGCTGAAGTCTGTTGTGCGCAGATTCGCATATTTCTTGACATCATGAACTCTTCCGCAGAAGAAAATATCCCCGATTGAATTTACCGTGAGATTTCCGTAGCCGCAATTTTTGTAGATTCTGCCGTTCTTGTGATTCAAGATAAACGTTGTTAATTCGCTATTCTCGTAGATTTTCTCGTAAATCGAAGCGACTGTTTGCTCCATGATTCTGTTTTTGCTCTCGTTCGATTTAAGTTCGCGACCGTCTATCAATTCTTTCTGAAGCACGACCAGAAAATTTTTTCCCTGATACTTGTTCACGAGATTTTGTGCAAATTCCGTGTATTGAGCTTTGAATTTTTCGAGCAATTCATACGTTGGTGTCATAACGATGCTTGTTAAGACATTCTCATGTTCGGTAAATAATTCAAGAGTTCTCAGCGATTTCTCAAAAGTATTTTCCCCGCGTATAGCTGAATTAGTTTCCTGATTGAAGCCGTCAATGCTGATTTGTATCTCGTCAATGCACGGAGCAATGCGCGCGATATTCTCCTCGTTCCACAGAGTCCCGTTCGTCAAAACCTGAACGTACAAACCAGACAGAGCCGAAAATTTCGCAATCTCATCAAAATCCTCACGCATCAAAACTTCTCCGCCGGTAAAAATAACTTTGCTGCAACCGTAACTCTTGCAATTTGTGATCAAGTCCGTGATTTCTGCTGTTGATAATTCGTTGTCCATAGCTGTTGAGGCGTACATGAAGCAATGACGACAGCGTAAGTTGCAATTATTCGTCAGATAAATTCTGAGCGCAAAAGACTGTTCTTCGGTTGAGATTTTTTCCGTGAAAAGCTTCCCTTCGAGTTGAGTTAGCACGTTGCGAATCTCGTTAATATTTTCGAACTTGTCGATAACTTCGCGAACACTTGCACCGTTAATTAACGATTTCAGAATATCGATTTGTATTTGGGAATTTAGCACGATCCATTTTCCGGTTGACGAGGATATGACGAGCATGAAGCCCTTGAAATATTTCGCTGTAATATCATTTGGGAACGCATATTTCTTGTTGTCATGAATTTCGATAGTTCTTTCGTGTATGTTTATTATCATTTCGTTTTGCAAAAAAGCTGCCGATGTTCTGACAGCTTCCGACTTGAGTTCCTGTTTCTACCAGACGAGCAGCGTTGCGTTACTTGCGACAACTCTGCAATTTCCCTTGCAATTTCCGCCGATTGGACGCATACAATCTATATTTGACGCGATCACTCTGCAATTCCCTTGGCAATTTCCGCCGATTGGTCTCGTGCAATCAAGATTCGAATGCAGCAGCTTACTGTAGCTAAATCTGTCAGGCAACATTGTGAAATCCTCCTTTCGATTAAGTTCTTTATGAACGCTATTATAGTTTTTTTTCTGTCAAGGGGATTATTCCGTTGCAAAAAACAGATTCATAAACAACAGGAAATTCTTAATCCGTATAAGTTAAAAATCCTAAGTCCTAATTATTAATTGCCAGTTCGATTTCGTTCCAGGTTTTTTCGGCAGCACCGCCCAGTGTCGCAAAATATTTTTCGCAGGAATCCCTGGCTTTTTCGCGTGAAATTTCGCTGACCGAGTTCTCCCAAGCTAGAGCCAATTCGAGATCATTGTGAACACAAATCGCCGCTCCCATATTATCCATGCGTTCTGTGTCTGGAAAATCTGTCATGCTCGGTCCGTGAATCGCAGCCTTCCCAAACAGCGCCGGTTCAAACGGATTCTGTCCGCCTTTCTGAACCAGACTCCCTCCGACAAAAACTGAATCTGCAACAGCGTATAGCTCAAACAAAACTCCGATCCGGTCAATTATTACGACGTTGAAATTCTTGGAATTATCGCTCTCAAGACTTGATAATAATTCCGCGTGCATTTCTGAGTAAGGCAAGACCGAAGCAATCGACATCAAAGCACGTTCCGGGTGTCTTGGTACGATTACAAGTTTTGCGTCCGGGAATTTCTTGAGCAAAATCCTGAACGCCGAAACAACTACGTCATCTTCACCCTGATGTGTGCTGCCCGCAACGAACAGATAACTCGCGCCGTCCCTGAGCCACTGCCATTTGTCGCCCAAAGTCTGATTCGTATGAACTTTCCTGTCGAATAGCGTGTCAACTTTGCAATCGCCCGTCACGAAAATTTTCTCGTCAGGAACTCCCAGAGCAACAAATTTGCGTTTATCCTCATTGAAGCGCACCATTAATTTCGCGAAATTACCCAGAACTCCGCGCCAAAATCTCGCAGTACGTTTCAAACTCCGGAAGCTCCTCTCAGAAATTCGCCCGTTCGCCAGGAATATCGGCACGTTACGTGAGTGTAATTGCGCAATTATTTCGGGCCACAATTCCGTTTCCATTGTGATATAAATATACGGCTGAATGCTATCGATCGCGCGTTCGACAAATTTTCGCAAATCCCACGGACTGTAGATTATTTTCGCAACATCATTCGCGAGCAATTTCTCAGCAACATTTCGCCCTGTTGCCGTAACTGTTGAAATTATGCACGGTCTGTCAGTCCGGGATTTTATGCGATGAATCAACGAACTCGCCGACTGAACTTCACCGACTGAGACAGCGTGTACCCAGATGCAGTTTTTCGGGCAATCCTGGATAATTCCCATTCGCTCTGAAATATCGTTCCTGTATTTGCGCCTTAGAATAATTTTTCCACCGAGTGCAAAAAATAATTTCCCTGCCAATCTGTAAATCAACATGCCGAATTTATACATAATTTTCCCTTCTCAATTCTTTTTGAATCACAAGTTTTCAGATATAATTTTTATGATTTTTAATTATCACATGTTTCATGAAATTTTTCACAACGAGAGAGTGATTCATTTTGCAAAATTCTCACAAATTCAGTTATACGTACGAAATTTTTCCGCCTAAGGGTTCGCTCAGTACAGCGTCAACTTACTCAACACTTGACACGCTCGTATCATTCGAGCCGGATTCAATCAGCGTGACTTACGGTGCGGGCGGTTCAAGTCGGGTTAACACTGTCGAACTTGTCTCCGGGATCCAGAATAAATATCGCCTGACAGGTGTTGCGCATTTGACGTGTGTTGGCAGTGACAAAGCTAATATCCGGAATTTCCTGGCAGATTTGCGTGCTAATAACGTCTCGAGTATTCTGGCGTTGCGCGGTGATTTGAAAGACAAAAGCGATTTAGGCGAGTTCCATTTCGCGTCCGAGTTAATCGCTTTCATCAGGCAGGAATACGCCGACGAGTTCAAAATTTTCGCAGCGTGTTATCCAGAGAAACATCCCGAGGCAAATTCGCTCGAACAGGACTTGCAGAATCTTAAGCACAAGTGTTCGTTCGGAGTTGATGCGCTGATTTCGCAGTTATTTCTCGATAACGATATTTATTTCGAGTGGCTTGAGAAGGCGCGTTCGATTGGAATTTCGCAGCCGGTTATGGCAGGAGTGATGCCGATAGTTTCAGCCTCAACGATTGAGAAAGTCGTGGAATTGTGCGGTGCGTCCGTGCCGAAGCGTGTTCGCAGATTCGTTGACAAGTTCGGGAATAACGCTGCTGCCATGAAAGAAGCTGGGATCGCTTATGCAACGGAACAAATCGTGGATTTAATCTCGCGCGGAGTTGACGGAGTTCACCTGTATACTATGAATCAAGCCGACACAGTTCGCCGAATCGATAATAACATTCGCTGCATAATTCACGACATGAGAAAATCCTGAAATGTTCACGCAGAAAATGCTGACCGATGCACTGCGTTACATGCGAGTTCCAGTTGATGCGCGTGATAATGACGAGTTGCGCGGTACGCTTCAGACTGTTCAGGATGCTTTTGAATCGCTTGAGAAATTCGTTACGCCGCGTTGTGTTTGGGGAAAATTTGACATAGCACATTTCGACGGCGGCTTCAAAATTGCAGGCAGTGATTTTTACAGCAGGGATCTTTCGAGATTGACGGCTCGTTCGAATCAATGTTTCCTGATAGCTGCGACTTTGGGTTCGGAAGTTGACCGGCAGATAATTCTGGCTCAAAAATGCGACATGTTATACGGACTTGCTCTTGATGCGTGTGCTTCGGTGAAGATCGACTCGTTCTGTGATGCGTTCGTGAAGACTAATATTGCGCCCGTTCTGAACAAGCACGAATTTCTCACGTCAAGATTCAGCCCTGGTTACGGAGACGCGCCGTTAAAGCTCAACGAGGACATAATCGTTATACTCAACGCTCACAAGAATATCGGCTTATCAATAACAAATTCGTACATGATGACGCCGGTGAAATCCATAACTGCTGTAATCGGAATTTTCGAGAGGCTTGATATTTAAGCAGGATATTTAATCTTAATCTGGAGGGAAAGTTTTCAAATTGCAAATTCAGGAATACTACAAGTCATTGGCTATTGCCGGAATATTTTTCGCAATAGTTGCGGCTATCGTGTTCGGAGCGTTTTTCTCGGAACGTAATCTTGATTCGATGCGCGATGAGTACAACAGTCTTGAGAATCGCCGGGTGCAATTACAGTCAAGAATTTCTACGCTCAAGCAACAGAACAACGCTCTAGCTGACATAACGACGGACAAATTTATTCACGCGCAGGCTCTGCAGTCTCAGAACGGTCTTGTGGATTTTTACTCGCAAGTTCAGAAAGTTTTCTCGGATCGCAACATCGAGATTATTTCTACACGTCAGCAGGAAAACTCGATAATCCTGAATCTGCAGGGAGATTACTACGCATTGATGGCAACGCTGGCGGATTTGCGTTCGATGCAAACACCGTCGAAGATTAACAGCATGAACATTCGCAGGAATCAATCACACCCGAGTTTGATTGCAGCAGATATGATTCTCGAAGCGTTGATTGCAAATTAATATGTGAAATTATGGAGGCGAGATTATGCCGGATAACTGGAAAGATTCGTTTTCGTTCGTTTGGAACGTCAGCTCGGGAATACAGGACGACAAAAATTCCAGGGTTTCGCGATTAGTTCTGTTCGGAGTTCTGGCGGCTTGTATTGGACTCGTGATATTCTTGATTTACCGTGGAACGCTGCCGTTGTTATCATTCGGGAAACGCGCAATCAGACCGGAAGTTTCCGCAATAATCAGTGACCGTGAGAGCATGAACAACTTGCTGAATCAATCTCAGGCGGCGATGATGATGCAGGCTAATGCGCAGAATCTTGCGAATTCTATGGCAACGATGAATCGCCGATTATTCACGGATGACCCGCAAGATTCGCAAACTCCGGAGGACTTGGCTGAAATTCGCGCAAAACTTGATAATCTCGATAACGTAGACATAAATTCAGGAGCAAATCCCGAGAAAATTTCTGCTGATGACGGACCGAATATTACGATTAAAGCTTTGCTGCTCTCTGGGAAAAATAACAGCGCAGTAATCGATACGAATGACAAGAAGGGAATTTTGGTTCGAGTTGGAACGTTGCTGCCAGATTCAGATATTCGTGTCATACGTGTAAATTCTCGCGGGATAAAATTGCGTTCACGTTCGAGCGGAAAAATTTATGATTGCGTGTTTGCGGCTTCTTCCCAATAAGATATAATTCGGGTATAATTACTTATATTTTGCTAAGTATTATATCTGGGAAGGGGTTTTGTAGAATGCGATTCGTTCGTGAAAATTATAGATTTAAATTTAATTCGGTTTTATTTGGTGAGAGCGTTAAGATAATAATAATTTTGCTAATTGCGATAGTGTTTGCAGATCCTGCGAATGCTGCGAGAAGTTCCAGGCATATTCCTGAGAATGAAAAATTCCGCGGAAATTTCATCGTGAATTGCAAGACGTATCAGTTCGGCTCGGACGAAATTGTCCTGTCTACGCATGTTCGCCGCCCAAAGAATAATACCTCGAACGTAATAATCGCTCCTGAAGTTCAGACTGACGCTCGCAAACTCAGACTGATTTTCGCGAATACTCAGGTTCAGAAAGCTTCGGGTTTTGATTCGCTACAGGATGCTACGAAAGCTTCAACCCCGTCGATGATTGATTTCAAAGCTCACAACTGGAATTTTCTCAACTCAGATGACGAGTACGAATACAACGCAATCGTTGAACTTGAGCTTGACTCGGATTTCGAACTTTCTCAGAACAGGCGAACTCAATACGGCTTCCAGTTTATTCTGAAGCTGCTGCATTCGGAGCAAGAACAATCTCAGGAAAATCTCGTGAGTGATCATGATACCCCGAAAAATTCTTTCCCGTTCAAACTTGATCAGCGAGTTACGCTTGAATTACGCGATACTGAGCTGAAAGACTTGCTGCGTGTATTGTGTTCGCATATTGATCGAAACGTCATAATCGATCCGTCAATGCCAAACCCGACGATTACGATGTCGCTGAATAACGTGCGTATTGACGAAGTGTTTAATTTCCTGATGCGAACTTACGGAATATATTGCTACTCTGCCGGCGTGAACACGATCTCATTCGGAAGCCGCGATGGTCTGTATAAATTATCCGGCGAAGAAGATCTCAAAACTTTCCCGATTGCATACGCTGATTTAGACGCAATACGCCCGATTTTGGCAAGCCTCACGAAATTACCCGAGGCGAATTTCATAATCGACAAACGACTGCGAAATATTTATGTTCGTGCGAATCCGTCACTTATGAACGAGATTTCAAAATACCTGAACATGATTGATGCTCCGGGGAAACAAATCATGATTCACGCGAGCATTTTCGAATTTTCGGATTCAGCACAGCGTGATGTCGAAAACGCAATTAACGCCGTGTATGATCATTATAATTTTAATTTCGACGGCGATTCCGGTGCGTCTTTAATCGGCATGAGACGTTGGCCCAATCCGTTTAATATCACAACTGATAACGATGATGAAGTTGAGATAAAATCCGGGCGTGCGGAACTCGTCGTGTATAATTCGTTCAAGGCTCTCGAAACTAAAGGCAAGGGCAAAGTCTTGGCGAATCCGTCGGTGATTGCGATTGATGGTCAGGAAGCGAAAATCAGCATGACCGAGGATTACCCGTACGTTTCAGCGCGTGATGATGATGGCAATGTCACGTGGTCAACTCAGAACGTCGGACCTCAGCTCACGTTCACTCCGAAGATTGGGCGTGATGGCGAAGTCAGTTTAAAAATCAATATCGAAACCGGAGAAGTTATCGAAATGATGCGTGGCAGCAACGGTGAACAAATGCCTCGAACTTCAAAGCGTTCTGTCAATACGGAAATTCGCGTTCGTGATGGAATGCCGTTCGTAATTGGCGGACTGTTCCGGGAAAATAACACACGAACTCGAAACAAGATTCCGATTTTGGGAGATATTCCGTTATTGGGAAATTTTCTGTTCTCGACGCATAATAAATCAAACGTGAAAACTCAGGTCGTTATAATCGTGACACCGTATATTCTTGATTCAGGCGTGTAATTCGCTGTTATAATTATTAATACATATTTTTACTGGAGGAATTTTTTATGGCACAAGTAGCCGACACTACAACTTTTTACGTTGGATTAAAGCTCCGTTGGCAGGACGGGATCTGGGAGATCGTCGATTATGATCATCACAAGATGGGACGCGGCGGCGCAGTTGTCCGCACAAAATTACGCAACGTCGAAACCGGTTCAATCGTCGAAAATTCGTTCAAACCCGGCGAGAAATTCGAACGCATAATCTACGAGGACAAACCCGCGCAATATTCGTATCGTGACGGAACTGATTACGTGTTCATGGACTTGGCAACGTATGAAGAATTGCGACTTTCACCCGAAGTTCTGGGAGATGCTGCGAAATATCTGGTTGACGATCTGGAAATTCAGCTGGAATTTTTCGAGGGCAAAGTTATGGGCATAGAGCTTCCAAAGAGCGTCACGCTGAAAGTTATCGACACACCCCCGAGCTTCAAAGGCGATACAGTGACAGGCGGCGGAAAACCTGCAACTCTTGAGACCGGCTTAGTCGTGACGGTTCCTGTTTTCGTCGAACCCGGTGAAGAAGTCGTCGTCGATACGCGAACGGGACTTTATCTCGAACGCGCGAAGAAATAATTTTCTCAGGAATTTATGTCTAGCTCGAAAAATAATAATCTCAACGGTGGCGTTATACACATTTCCGAAGATGTGATCGTCGAACTTGCAAGAAAGACCATTCAGGGGATTCCGAATATAAAAATCCCCGAGAGGCTTTCTGCAAAGTTTGGCATCGGTCGAAAATCCGACGGCATTCGCGTGTCAGTCAATGCAGATTCAGTTCCGTCAATCGCTGTCGAAGCGTCTGTGCTTGTGAAATACGGCGAGAGAATCCCGGATTTAGCCTGGGACGTTCAGGAGAAAATCAAAGACAATCTTGAGCGATACACCGGCTATGAAGTCAAGGCTGTGAACGTGAATGTTCAGGGAATTTACACTAACACCGGCGATGTTTTCCAAGTCGATTTATCCGGCGATGATATTGCGAATCCTGACGCGGATTATCAGGACGAAATGTGAAGCTCAATCATGTATTTCACGTGGAAGAATACACCCTATGGATTAATCAGGATTTCGGAGAATGGCTTCCGTGATTTTCTCGGCAAATTGCTGAGTCCTTTGCCCGAACCAAGACTTGTGATTCATAGCTTGTCGCTCGAAGAATCCGGGTATGAATCTGGATATGAGTCTGAACTTGATGCGCTTGATTCGCTTGAGCCGGATAATAACGCAAGGCTTGTGGTTGTGTTGTGCGTGCATGGCGTGAGTCCGAATGATTCGCTTCGTGATAAGCTCGATGAATATTTGTCAGCTATTTTCAAGCCTATGGGAATAATAATTTCGCTGGTTTGGGCTGAACCGGAGAAGAATTTTCTTGACGTGTTATTGAACCCGTGGATTTGGGCTATAGTAGTCTCGTCTGTCACGATGATAATCTCGTCAGGAGCGGAGAATTTTTTCTGGGCGGCATTCTGGGGAACTTTCGCGTGGTTTACGGCGCGTGTACTGTCAAAACTGAATATCATGCTCAACACATAATCACACACAAACATGATCAAGAAAAAAACTACTAAACCAATTAAACCGATTAAACCAAATAAATCAAATAAATCAATCAAACCAACTAAGACAACTAAGACAACTGGCAATAAGGCTGCTAATAAAGCTGGTAAAAAAGCTGTTAAGGACTTGAGGGTCAAGAAGCAGGCGAAATTCTTGGGGAAGAAATTTGCAGCACGTCATCAGGCGCGTGAGATGGCGCTTCAGTTTTTGTACGCGCTGGAGATGCGACCGGGACAGGATTTTGATGCGGCACTCGAGATGTTTCTGAGCTCTGGGGACGTGAATTTCGATCCGTATTTTGATCGCGAGCAGCCCCAGATTCAGGAACAGAAAAACGAATACGTATCAGACCCGCAAGTCATGGAAATGTGCCGTGAACTTGTTCAGGGAGTGCGTGATCATTCCGACGAAATTGACTTCCTGTTGCTGCAAAGTTTGATAGGCTGGAGCCCTGACCGGATATTCTCGCTTGACCGGATAGTTCTCAGGCTGATAACGTTCGAAAGCTGCGTAAAAAAAACTCTGCCATTCAAAGCTGCAATGACAGAGGCTGCAAATTTAGCGGATTGCTTTGGCACGAAGTATTCAGCAAGATTTGTGAATGGAGTTCTTGGGAGAATTATGAGCTCAACTTCGGATTCGAAACCCGAGCCCGAGCCAGAGCTTAATCAAAATCAAGACCAAGATTCGCGTTAAGATTCGATTCATCGTCGTGATTTTTTGCCGAACTGGAGCTTGAATTACTGCGTTTTTGCCGACGGACTTTGGGTTTCGCTTGCGAGTTTGTGTTTGCCTCGAGAGAACTGTGCCAGAGAAGTTGCTGCTTCGTAACGTTCGAGCCGCTCAATGGCAACTCAGTCCAGCCCCACGGCGTAATCAGAATATATCGCAAACTGATTCCCTGAGCCGTCAATGCGTCAACGTGTGGTGAAAATCGCATTATCTCCTCAAGCGAATAAGCGCTGCTGAGAATCCAAACTCTGCGTCCGTTCTCACGATTGAAAACTGCTGCGTAATCTATTGCGTTTCTCAAGCCACTGTCGAAATCACTCGGGATCATGTTAATCACGAGCGTGTCGGATTTTCCGCCGAGACTTCGCAAATTCGGGACTATATCGACGTATTCGTTCAGGTCCTCAAGCCGCGAAAACAACTCCTCGATTGTGCCACCGCCGCCGTAAAACTCATGCTCGAAGATCGTCACAAGAGCCTCAAGCGCATCGCCCGAACCATCGCATAACGCCCCGAGAGAATCTACCAACCAGCCGCGCACACGTTCAATCGCATCTATCAAGTAATCAGGGTATTCGTTTTTGCTAATCGCTGATAATAATTCATTCACAGTCATCGCGCCGTCTCCTGATAATCCCAATTCTGATTCAAGTCCTGATTCTGATTTACGTTTCCTGGATCTGCTTGTTTGACCGTCCTTCATTTTATGAGCGTTACCCCCTTTGTTCTGGTTAAAATAAAATTATTGCTAAGTATAACACAAGCACTTCGCCAAAATTGCAAGTGTGCCGATTATCGTCGTGATTAACGAGTGCGTCTCACTTTTGAATAACACCTCGCGCTTGAACTTGCCCTTGCGAAAATTATTCCGAACGTAGTCGAGCGATTTTGGGAAAAACATTCCGGTTTTGCGCTTCCAGAAAATATATTCAGCTCCGAACGTCTGAGTCAGGAAATTCTCTTCGTGCGGAATAATAATCATAACGTAGATTACCCAGAAGCTGATTACGAACACAATCACGATTTTCCAGCCAGCAAGAAAACTCCAGCCCAAGCCGATCAGGAAATTTCCGAAGTATAACGGGTTACGCATGATTGAGTATGCTCCGGTTGTGGCGAGTGATTGAGCTTTGACGTGTTCACCTCGGTATAAGCCAATCGTGCCCACTGCCCAGAAGCGTATTAATTGCCCGAGAATTATTAATGCCAACGCCAGAATAATTTCCCAGAGAAGCGGCTTCTCGTTCGCAAAAAATAATATCCCGAGAAATAACGCCGTCCAAATTCCGCCGCGCAACTTGAAAACTATTTCGCTGAATTTATTCATGTTATTCATGTTTCGTGTGCTTGTGATTCAGGTTTAATTCCTCGGATTCAGGCAACGTTCCTTTGTGCAAATTCTCAGAAACTCCCCAACCAAGCATTCGTATCACGACGACTACACCCATGAAAATCGAGATATAATCCGTGAAGAATCTGCAAATTACGGACATGATCCCAGCCATATTCGCCGGCATCAACATGCTGTACAACAAAGCACCGCCACCTTCTGCAACACCGCTCGCTCCCGGAGTCGGAATAAAGTAAAGTATGAACATGAACACGGCTTGAACTGCAATAGTCTGAGTATATCTGAACGGCAAACCCACCGCGCTCATCAAGATCGGCAACACGCTGAATAATAAAAGCAAATGCCCAACAGACAGTATTATCGCAACACACAGCCAGGATTTCCCGGAATCAATTAGCAGCTTGAAATTCAGAATATAATTATCAACTTCACGGTCAAGCCACTGAAAACTCTTGATCACTTTGCGATTCGACTTGAGTATATTGAATTTTTTCAGGAACATCAGGAATGCGCGTCCAAGCTTCTTGAAAATATCCGGTCTCATGATCGTGAAAATTATGAACGCCCACGTCATCATGATTACGATGAATACGTAAAACACAAGCCCTTTGAGAAACTTGCTCTCTCGCATAATATCCGGGTCTATCAGCCAGATTAACGGCACTGCAATCGTGAGAATTAACACAGTCAACATTGTGCGAATTAACGTGATTGCTATTCCTTTGCCGACGGGAATGCCTCGTTTGTACAGCGCGTAAACCTGGAACGGACCTCCGCCAGATTGCATCGGTGTGACAGCACTGCCAAAATAATTCAGCCATGTCAGAGCAACTCCCAATTTAAACGAAACATGTTCCTGTGCAGCCTGTGCCAATGCGCAGAATCTTCCGGCATCACAAGCCCATGCACAAAACACGCTTAATAATGCCAGAAATAATTTTGACTTATCCGCCGAAATCAGAGATCTTATTGTCACTTCGTCAACACTTCGCATTATAATTATTCCAGCTGCTCCGAATGCGAGTATTATGAAAATTATTAAGCCCTTTCTTAATGACAACTCGGTTTTCCTCCGTGAAAAGAAATATATATATTTGCTCATAAATTCTATCATAGCCCGTGATATACTTTTGCAAGAATTTGCTAATCTGCTAATTTACGAAAAGGGAAAAGGAGTGTTCGTTCAGGTGAGTATTTCTGCGCCTGTCTTAAAAATAGGAAAGTTTCAGCCAAAATTCCCGTTGATTCAGGGAGGCATGGGTGTTGATATTTCGGGCTTCAATCTTGCCGGTAACGTCGCATTAAACGGAGCTATCGGCACAATCGCAAGTGTCGGAATATGTCATAAGTCGCCGATTTTCAAACCAGAGAAGCATAATTATTTCGAAGCAAACGAGATTGTATTAAAAGAAGCAATTTCAAAAGCAAAAGAAATTTCTGGTTCGGACGGAATTATCGCTGTGAATTGCATGGTTGCTCTGACGGATTACGAGAGACAGGTTCGTGCAGCAGCTGAGGGTGGCGCGGACATAATTATTTCGGGAGCAGGTTTGCCGCTGAGATTGCCCGATTACGTGAAGGATTTTCCGGAGATTGCGTTAGTTCCGATTGTGAGTTCTGCGAAGGCTGCGGATTTGATCACGCGTCACTGGCAGAAGAAATATTCCCGCATACCCGATGCGTTCGTTGTCGAAGAGCCTGCGAGTGCCGGTGGACATTTGGGAGCTACGACGATTGAGCAGGTTTATGATCCGGATTTGCGCCTTGAGAAAACTTTGCCCGATGTCGTGAAATACGTTCGTGAAAATCTCGACGGGAAAATTCCTGTGATTGCTGCCGGTGGAATTTGGGACAGGAATGATCTCGAACGCGTATTCAAGCTCGGAGCAAGCGGTGTTCAAATGGGAACGAGATTCGCATGCACAGAAGAAGGCGATGCTTCAGACAGATTCAAACAGGCGTATATCGACGCGAAATCCGAAGACGTCGTTTTGATTCACAGTCCTGCAGGCTTACCCGGGCGAGCGATTAAGAACCCGTTTGTTGCGAAATATCTCGAGGGAAATGTCGAAAGCAGACCGTGTTTTGCAAATTGCCTGAGTCACTGCAGGTATCGCAAAACCCGCGAGACGTTCTGTATTGCGATGGCACTGGTTGACGCTCAGGTTGGCGATTGGGAACACGGCTTGTTTTTCTGCGGCAGCAACGTTTACAGGGCGAATAAAATCGAGAAAGTTCGGGATATTATTCAGGAATTGTTCGGTGAATAATCACGGGAAATTTGCGAATCACGATCAGCTTCCAGATTTTGTGGGAGTTGATTTTTTTTGCGGATTTTGCCGTCATGTTATTATTAATCACAAATTGCAGAAAATTTTTAGAAATTTTTAGAAAGTATGGAATTGTTTTCAAGATGGAAAATGTGAAAAAATTTTGCGTAGATAGCTCAAGATTTGGGAAAATATTTTACGAGGAACAGGATATATTATTTTTCCCACGGGGCATTCCTGCATTCGAAGAAAATCGCAGCTGGGTTCTGGTTGGCGATAACACAAGCGCACTCAAGTGGCTGCAAAATATCGAGAGTCCATCACTCGCGCTGCCGGTAACATCGCCTGATGCCGTAAAACCAGATTATAACGCACGAATCCCAGATGATGACCTCGCACTAATCAGCGAAACTGACGATCAAAAAATCCCAGAGAAAGTCTCAGCGTCGAACTTGGCATTGCTAATCGTCGTGTCGATCCCGGAAGCTGCTCCGTGGAATATGTCGGCGAATTTGCGCGCACCAATTCTGATAAATCTCAAAACTCGCAAGGCTGTTCAAGTTATAGCACTGAACGAAGAATACCCGATTAGGCATATCGTATTCCCGGACGACGTTCGTGAGAAAATGCGCCAAGATTACCAGCACAGAGAAAATCAAGCAAAGGCTCAATCGAATGCTCAATCGAAGGGAAGTGACGCGTCATGCTAGTACTCAGCAGAAAGATCAACGAAGCTATAAAAATCGGCTCCGAAATCGAAGTCATGGTTATCGACGTTCGTGACAATATCGTCAGGCTGGGAATTTCCGCTCCACAATCGACGCAAATTTGGCGCAAAGAGCTTTGGGATGTAATCGTTCGTGAGAATAAGACGGCTGCTCAGACACCATCGTTCCCGGATTACGCGAGTACGCCGCAGTTGCCAGTTTCGACGTTCTCGAACTTGTCAAAGATACCGACGATTCAAATCGAATATTCTCAGGCGAAGAAAATTTTTGACGAAGTGAAAGCTCAGGTGAATGATCATGATCATGAATGACTTGCGCGTTGGGATATTAATCGGCTCTAAATCGGACTTGCAAATTGCTGAAAAGGCGATTGCGGTTCTGGAAAATCTTGGAATAGCTCACGAGTTGAGAATAATTTCGGCTCACAGAACTCCGGAGAAGGCCAGAATTTTTGCGGAGACTGCGCGTGAGAATAATTTTGCTGCGATAATTGCGATTGCTGGGAAAGCTGCACACTTGGCTGGGAGTATAGCTGCGTTGACGAGTTTGCCGGTTATAGGCGTTCCGGTTAAAAGCGACGATTTGGGCGGAATGGACGCGTTGTTATCGACGGTGCAAATGCCAGCAGGGATTCCGGTTGCGACGGTTGCGATAAATGGCGGAGAAAATGCTGCGTGGCTTGCTGCGGAAATTCTTGCGGTTCGCGATGAGACTTTGTGCGAGAAATTGCGGCTTGCGCGTGAGAATATGCGTGCGAAAATTTTTGAACAAGAAGCGAGTTTGAATCATGATTAATAGTGCGTATAAAAAATCTGGCGTTGACGTTCAAGCTGGCTACGAATCCGTGCGCTTAATCCGCGAACACGTAGCTAGAACGAAAATTCCTGGCGTTATGTCCGAACTTGGGGATTTTGCCGGAGCATTCAAGATTGCGAATGACTACAAGAATCCGGTTTTGATAAGCGGCACTGACGGTGTTGGCACGAAGCTCAAAATTGCGTTCGCTATGAACAAGCACAACACGATTGGCATAGACTGCGTTGCGATGTGCGTGAATGATATTTTGTGCAATGGTGCTAAGCCGATATTTTTTCTTGATTATCTCGCGCTCGGGAAAAATTATCCGGAATTAGTCGCTGAAATCGTCTCTGGAGTTTGCGAGGGCTGTGTTCAGGCTGAGTGTGCGTTAATCGGCGGAGAGACTGCGGAGATGCCGGGATTTTATCCTGACGGTGAATATGATCTTGCTGGATTTGCTGTTGGTATTGCTGAGCAGGAAGATTTGCTGGAAATTTCTCGCGTAAAATCCGGTGATGCGATAATTGCGCTGGCGTCATCTGGTGTGCATTCGAACGGATTCTCTCTTGTGCGTAAAATCGTCGAAGGAAGGACGCTTGACTGGCATATTCAGGAATTCGGCAAAACTTTGGGCGAAGAATTATTAATCCCAACGCGAATTTACGTTCGGGAAGTTCTGCGTAATATTAAGCTTGTGAAGAGCATGGCGCATATCACAGGCGGAGGCTTTTACGAGAATATTCCCAGATGCTTGCCGAAGAATCTTGTCGCGAAAATCGAGCGTTCACGATTGCGAATTTTGCCGGTTTTCGAATTTTTGCAGCGTGAAGGCAAAGTTGACGCGTCAGAAATGTTCGGAGTGTTTAACATGGGTGTCGGAATGGTTCTGGTTGTTAGCCCCGAGAATGTTGACGAGATTTTGCGAAATATTCCGGCAGCGTATTTGCTCGGTGAAGTTTCAGAACGTGAGCGTGAGAATGAAAGTGAAGGTGTCGTGTTTTGTTAAGAATCAGCGTTTTAGTGTCCGGTGGCGGAACGAATTTGCAGGCGTTGCTGGATGCGCAGAATAACGGGATATTGCAATCTGGCAGAATTTCTCAGGTAATCTCGAGTAATAAAAACGCATATGCGATTGAACGTGCGAAACGTGCGAATATTCCGGTTGAAATTGTGGAATTTGTGGAAAAAGATAAAGATTCGGATTTTGAGGCGAATATTCTGTCTGCGTTGGGAAAAGTCAAACCCGAAATAATAATTCTCGCTGGCTTCATGCATATCTTGAGCAAGGATTTTATCGAGAGATGCGGCGCGAAAATCGTGAATATTCACCCGTCATTGATCCCGTCGTTTTGTGGCTTGGGATTTTACGGTCTGAGAGTTCACGAGGCTGTGCTGAAATCCGGCGTGAAAGTTACGGGAGCGACTGTGCATTTGGTGAACGAAATCCCTGACGGAGGCGAAATTCTTGCGCAGAAAAGTATTGCGATTCAAGATTCAGATACGCCTGAGAAATTGCAGCGTCGAGTTATGGAAGAGTGCGAATGGCAGATTTTGCCTCGTGCGGTTGAGAATTTGTGCCGCGAGATTGCCCCGAGAATATTCTCGCAAAAATACCCGGGTCGCGGAATAATAATCGGCAAGACTCAATCGGGGAAAATTGCTCTTGCGTATTTCATAATGGGTCGCAGTGCTTCAAGCCGTGCAAGAATTTTCGAGAAATCCGGCGATGAAGTTATTATCAAGTTGACAGGTTCGAAAGATATAGACAGCTCATTGATTTTGTACGCGCCGTTGAGAGTTTTTGACGGAAAAGTTATCGTTACGAACGGCGATCAGACCGACACGATTTTGGAATTTTTGCGTAATGGCTCAAGTTTTGAGGAAGCTCTGAGGACTCGCGAATATGAACCCGACGCGCCACACTACACGCCACGAATCAGCGGCATAATCGAGTCCGGGAAAATTTTCAAGCTGAATATTCTTAAACGCGAGAATGCGAAATGCATACGGAATTTCTACGAGTACGAATTTGATTCCGGCTTTGGCAGATTCATTCACACGTATGATCATGACGTAAATTCTTGGGAGAAATTGCCATCGTTTTACGGCGAGCCGCGTCTTGTGAGAATCCCGGATAATATCGACGAGTTTGCAAATTTGCTCTGGAATGAAGCTCTGGATCGTGATAATAAAGTCTCGTTGTATGTGAGATATTATGATTATGACGATGCGCAGAATTATCAGGACAGAATTTTTAACAATTACGGAGGCGAATAATAAATATGAAAGAAATAGTTTTGAAGTATGGCTGCAATCCGGATCAGGCAAAAGCTAGGATTTTCATGCGAGATAATTCGGAACTGCCGCTGGAAGTTTTGAACGGTCGTCCGGGCTATATAAATTTTCTTGACGCGCTGAATTCTTGGCAACTGGTTCGCGAAATGAAACGTGCTGTGAAAATGCCCTCTGCTGCGTCGTTCAAACATGTTAGTCCGGCTGGTGCTGCTGTTGGAAAAAAATTGTCTGATGTCGAACGCAGAATATTTTTCATTGATGATAACGTGAGCGTGAATGATTCGCAGATTGCTTGTGCATATGCTCGTGCGCGCGGTACGGATAGATTGTCGTCGTTTGGCGATTGGATTGCTTTGAGTGACGAGTGCGACGAAATTGCCGCGAAAATTATCGAACATGAAGTCTCGGACGGGATAATTGCGCCGTCGTATTCAAGTGCAGCTCTGGAAATCCTGAAACGCAAACGCAAAGGTAATTACTCGATTGTAAAAATTGACCCGGATTATGAGCCGGAAATTTCTGAACATCGCGAGGTTTTCGGGATAACGTTTGAGCAGACTAGAAGCGTTTCGCCGGTGATTGAGCCTGAGAAATTTGATTCGCCCGTTACGATTAACAAGAATATTTCGCATGACGCAAGAATCGATTTGCTAATTGGCTTGATAACGCTGAAATATACGCAGTCAAATTCGGTTTGCTGCACGTTTGGCGGACAGACTCTGGGAGTTGGTGCGGGTCAGCAGTCGAGATTGCATTGCGTGAGGCTTGCGTGTAATAAAAGTGACTTGCGCTTGCTGCGTGAACACCCGAAGATTCTGAATTACGAATTTGCGCAAAATATATCCAGACCGGAGCGCGATAATTTGATCGAGAATTTGCTTTTTGACGAGAAATTTATTAATCCCGACGAGAAATTATCCTGGCTGAAGAATTACGAAATATCACTCAGCAGTGACGCGTTCTTCCCGTTCCCGGACAGCATAGAGCGTGCAAAAATCAGCGGTGTGAAATACGTTGCTCAACCCGGCGGCTCGATTCGCGACGATCTTGTGATAAAAGCTTGTGACGATTTCGGAATTTCTATGGTAATGACGGGACACAGATTATTTCATCATTAATTACTAGACTAGAATACTGGAACTGGAGGCGAAAACATGAATGTAATAGTAATCGGTGGAGGCGGTCGTGAACACGCAATAATTTCGCGCCTGGTAAAGAATCCCCGAATTAGCAAGATTTACGCGTTACCCGGCAACGGTGGAATTTCAGAACTGGCTGAGTGTGTGAAAATTTCAGCTGAAGATATTAAAGGGATCGTTGAGTTTGCAAAAAATAACGCGATTGATTACGCAGTTGTTGCTCCGGACGATCCGCTGGCGTTGGGAGCTGTTGATGAACTCGAAGCTCTCGGGATTGAGTGTTTCGGTCCGAGAAAGGACGCGGCATTAATCGAGAGCAGCAAAATTTTCGCGAAGGAACTCATGCGCAAGTATAATATTCCGACGGCTGATTATAAAATTTTCGATGTATTAGACGAGGCTCTGACTTACGCAGCAAAAAGCGATTTCCCGATTGTTGTGAAGGCTGACGGACTCGCGAAGGGAAAGGGCGTTGTTGTTGCGGAGAATTTCCAGCAGGCTCGTGACGCGATAATTTCCTGCATGAAAAACAGGGCTTTCGGAGCAAGTGGCGAGAAAATTTTAATCGAAGAATGCCTCAAGGGTGTCGAAGTTACGGTTCTTGCGTTCACGGACGGAAATGTTATTGTGCCGATGGTCTCGTCGAAAGATCACAAGCGCGCGTTTGACGGTAACAAAGGAGCTAACACTGGCGGAATGGGAGTTATCGCGCCGAATTTGAGCTACACACCTGAAATCGCGAATTATTGCATGAAAAATATTTTCCAGCCGACGATTGACGCAATGAATCGTGAAAATCGCAAATTCAAAGGCTGCTTGTATTTCGGCTTGATGCTCACAAAGGACGGACCGAAAGTCATCGAGTATAATTGCCGCTTCGGTGATCCGGAAACTCAGGCTGTGCTGCCGTTGCTTGAGGCGGATTTGTTCGAGATTATGCTGGCTGTGAGTTCGGGGAAATTATCTGACGTGAAAATCAGCTTCTCGGGAAAATATTCTTGCTGTGTAGTCGCTGCGAGTGAAAATTACCCGGCTTCAAGCGAAACCGGCTTTGAAATTGACTTCGGTGATGCGAGCAAAGTCGATGGCGTAGAGATTTTTCATGCGGGGACTGATTGCAAAATCGGTTCTAACGGCGAGAAAGTTTTCGTGACATCTGGCGGGCGAGTTTTGTCGGTGAATGCTGTTGCGGAAAATCCGGAACTTGCGCGTTCGAAAGCGTATGAAGCGATTCGTGAGATATATTTTCCTGGAATGCGCTTCAGGCATGATATTGGCGCGGTATAATAATCGTGAAGTTTTTTATCACAGGAGGTAATTGTTGTGAAAAAATTTAGAATTGCGTTTGTGATTTTTGCGTTGAGTTTGTTAGTTGCGTTTTCGGCATTTGCAGACGAAGCGAAAGTTATCAAGTTGCCTGAACCCGAGAAATCTGGCGGAATTGGCGTTCTTGATGCGATTGCGGCGCGTTATTCAGCCGTAGATTTTGTAGATTCCGAAATTTCTCAGCAGGATTTATCGACGTTGCTTTGGGTTGCGGCGGGAATTAACAGAGCGGATTCGCACAAGATTACGTTTGCTACGGCGATGAATTTGCAGGACATGATTATATACGCGTTCACGAAATCCGGGACGTACAAGTATATTCCCGAAAATCACAGCCTGGAATTGATCGCTGAAGGAGACAAAAGAGTTTTGACGGGGTCTCAGCCGTTTGTTGCGAAAGCTGCCGTCGATTTGCTTTATATTCAGGACGCGGCTAAATGGGACAGTTTGAATTTCAAAGCTCCAGCCGAGAGTATTTTGCAGTGCGGATTTTCTCACGCTGGATTGTCAATGCAGGGCGTTTATCTATACGCTGCCTCGAAAAATTGGGGAGCGAGAACTCGCATGAATTTCGATCGCGAAGGTCTCAAGAATTTGCTAAATCTCACGGATAAGCATAATTTCACACTCATGATTTGCGTCGGACCGGTGAAATAATTATCGCATCACGCATCGCATCGCATATGAAAAGCAGCGCTCTCGATAACAAGGGAAACGCTGCTTTTGCATTAAGGGGGAAGGATATGGTTTCGATGACACGTGCCGATTCTTGTGATGAAACAATCGGCTCTTCGCAAAAACCAGATTACTGAACTTCAAACAAATCTTTGCCTACTCCACAAAGCGGACAAACCCAATCGTCTGGAATATCTTCAAAAGCTGTTCCCGGAGCTATCCCAGAATCCGGATCTCCTGCCTCTGGATCATAAACATAACCGCAAACAGTGCAAACATATTTTGACATTAATAGATCCTCCGTTCTCTAAATACCGCGTAATTATAGCACAAATTTTCCCAATTACAGCAAATTAACCGGCGAATTTTTCCCAATATCCGACGATTAAGATCACAAGCATGATCACTGGCACAACGTACGTCAAATATCCACGCAAAAATTTCGGGAATTTCAAGCCTTTGCCCGTATCGACTTCCCTGATGAAATTGTCCCAGCCCCAGCCGTATCGCGTCACACAGAACAGCAAGTACACGATTGTTCCGATCGGCAGAATATTATTGCTCAGGATAAAATCCTCCAGGTCAAGAACGTTCGACCCTGAACCCAGCGGCTGAAATCCTGACCAGATATTAAAGCCAAACGCACACGGCAACGAGAGCAAGAATATTCCAACACAGGTTATTATCGAAGCGGAAACTCTCCCAATCCCGAACTTGTCCATGAAGCACGCGATTATATTCTCGAAAACTGCAATCACCGTCGATAACGCAGCAAACGTCATAAACAGGAAAAACAGACTTCCCCAGATTCGCCCGTTCGGCATCGAGTTAAACATGTTCGGCAACGTGATAAATATTAATCCAGGACCAGCATCAGGATTGATCCCGTACGCGAAACATGCAGGGAAAATTATCAAGCCCGCCGTCAATGCCACGAACGTATCAAGACCGGTTATTATCAAGCTCTCACCCATGAGCGATCTTTCTTTGCTGATATAACTCCCGAACACAGCCATCGAGCCAATGCCAAGTCCCAGCGTGAAAAACGATTGTCCCAACGCTGCGTAAACACTCGTCCAGAAGCCCTTACTCGTCAAATTCGCAAAATTCGGCTCAAGATAAAAGCTCAATCCCTTCTCAGAGCCATCAAGCGTAACAGACCTGACTGCCAATGCAAGCATGATTAATAACAATCCGCACATCATGATCTTCGTTACACGTTCGACACCGTTTCGCAATCCGGCACAACACACGATGAAGCCAATCGACACAGCTGCGTAAAGCCACAATGCGCTGCGTTCAGGATCAGAAATCAAGCTCCCGAAAAATCCCCCGACTTGTTCAGGCGACATTCCTTCGAGAGTACCAACTGCTGAGTAGACCGTGTACGCAACCATCCAGCCAGCTACGACCGTGTAATACATCATGAGCAAACAACACGCCGCCCAGCCAACGTAGCCCCATAATCCCCAGAAGCCCTTCTTGGGATATAACACGCTGAATGACTGACTGACGCTTCTCTGTGACGCGCGCCCGACAGCAAATTCCATCACGAGTATCGGCAACGCGAGAAATAACAGGAAAAAGATATATATCAAGACGAACGCTGCTCCGCCGTATTGACCGGTTATAAACGGGAATCTCCAGACGTTTCCAAGACCAATCGCACAGCCTGCTGACAGGAATATAAATCCCAATCTGCTGCCCAGAGTCTCACGCGAATTATTATTTTCTGACATTTTGCACACTCCGGATTATTTCGCAAACGTGTTTATATAACCGACGACAAGAATTATCAGCATTACTACCGGCACAAAATACGTGAAATATGCGCGCAATTTGCTCGGGAATTTTATACCCGTTCCTGTGTCAGCTTCCTTTACGAAATTATCCCAGCCCCAGCCATAACGCGTAACGCAGAATAACAAGTATATTATCGAACCGAACGGCAACAAATTATTGCTCACGATGAAGTCCTCAAGATCAAGAATTATCGTATCGCCGCCCAATGGGTGAAAATCTGACCAGACGTTAAAGCCCAACGCGCACGGAATCGAGAACACGAATACTAACAATGCCATAACAACCGAAGATTTCCTGCGAGTCCAGCCAAGTCTGTCCATAAAGCACGCAACGATTGTCTCAAAAACTGCTATAACCGTCGATAATGCAGCGAAACTCATGAACAGGAAGAACAAGCTCCCCCACAAACGTCCCATCGGCATAAAGTTAAACATGTTCGGGAGTGTCACGAATATTAAGCCGGGTCCTGCGTCTGGATTGATCCCGTATGCAAAACACGCCGGGAAAATTATTAATCCAGCAGTCAATGCTACGAACGTGTCAAGTCCTGTGACTAGCAAGCTCTCGCCCATTAACGAACGCTCTTTCTTGATATAGCTGCCGAAAATCGCCATCGAGCCAATTCCCAAACTCAGCGTGAAAAATGCCTGACCTAACGCCGCGTAAATAATATTCCAGAAGCCTGTGAGTCCGTTCTCGAATAATTTCCCGAAATCCGGCTTGAGATAAAATTCCAGTCCCTTCTCTGCACCTTCAAGCGTTACAGAACGAATCGCCAACGCAATCATGATCACAAGCAAGCCGCACATCATCATTTTCGTTACGCGCTCAACACCGTTTTGCAAGCCAGCATAGCAAACGCAGAAGCCAATCACAACCGCCAGCGCCATCCAGAATATTAACTCGCCCGGACTAGCCAACAACGAGTTAAAGAAACCGCCGACTGCTTCGGAATTAAGTCCAGCTAAACTCCCTGCCGCTGAATAATACGTGTACGACAGCATCCAGCCAGTTATGACCGTGTAGAACATCATCAGAATGCAATTTCCCAGCCAACCAGCGTATCCCCACAAACTCCAGATCTTGTGCTTGGGCTGCAGAACTGCGAATGAACGTGAAACGCTTTTCTGAGACGCTCGACCGACAGCAAATTCCATGACCATAATCGGCAACGCTAACAAAAGCAAAAACGCTATGTAAATCAAAACGAATGCTGCACCGCCGTACTGACCGGTTATAAACGGAAAACGCCAGACATTTCCCAAACCGATTGCACAACCGGCTGACAGAAAAATAAATCCTAACCTGCTCGCGAAACTTTCTCGCTGCATAAAAAACTCCTCCTAAATTTTCAAAAAATTCACGCACAATTATACCAGACGCTGTTGACTTGGGAATTTCACGAAAAATTTTTCTGGCTTGGAATTCTCAAAAAAGTGATTATTATTATATAATATGCGTGAAAATAATAAATTTTGAGATTAGGGGTACATGTTACATGCTTCAGAAAACTTATATAATCGGCAGAGATAATTTCACGGACGCAATTTGCTCGATTAGCAGCTTGCTGTACAAACTCGAAGCAAGTTCTAGGACTATTCGTCCTGTATTATTCGTGTTCCCTGAAATTTACGCTCAAAACGAACTCGAATACATACTCGAACGCGCACATGATGCGTTGCCCGGTGTGCAGATTTTCGGCGTTACGAATCATAATATAACTTACAATCACGAACCAGATGACGATTCAGCAAAAATAATTCTGTCGCTGATATGCTTCGAGAAATCAACTTCCGGCTGCGATTTTGTTCTCTCGGATTTAAGCGAGGCTCCCGAATATGTCGCGTCAAAACAAGTCATCAATCGATTGAAACTCATCAAGAAAGCTAAAGGCATATTCCTGTTCAGCTCCGGCTTAGACGCACGAACGAACTTGTACATGCAGAATATTCATGAGAATTTCCCGTTACTGCCAATTTTCGGATTATCAGCTGCGACACAGAGCCCGACAATTCAGACGGCGTATATTTTCGCGAATGGCAAGATTATAAGCACCGGATTCTTGGCGATAATTTTTTATGGCAAAGAGCTTGAGATATTAACTGACGAGGTTTTCGGCTGGACTCCGCTGGGCAAGAAAATGACGATCACGAAAATGTGCGATAGTTCCGAAAAAATCGTCTCAGAAATCGATAACAAACCCGCAGTTGACATTTACACGAAATATCTTGGATTATTGCCTGAACAAGTCAACATGGACAACGCTTGCGAATTTCCGATTGTGAAAGAAGCTGGGGCTAGAATTGCCGGCAGAATTTGCGTTCGGGCATTTCCGGACGGCTCTGTGAATTTTGGCGCACCGTTGAAGCTCGGCGATGAATTTAGATTAACATACGGTAATCCTCACGAAATATTCAAGACTTCAGCACGTCACGCAAACTTTGTCGCGAATTTTTTCCCACAAGCGTTATTCTTAATCGGCTGCATGAATCGCGTAATCTTTCTCGGTGAAGAGCAGGAACGTGAAGTAAACTATTTCCGCAAAGCACACTCAGAACTCGCAGTACTGCACGGTAACTCAGAATTATTCTTTGACAAAGACGGCGGCTCCGAGATTAACAGCACAATCGTGTATATAGCTCTTCGTGAGGGAAAACTTCCTGAGACTGCGAAATCAGGACAGGAATCTTTGCCGCAAATACAGGTTATCGAGAATAATACGCATCATAAGCGCGTGCCGTTAATGCGAAGGCTGCTGACATTTCTGGACGTGACAACGAGCGAACTGGAAGATTTACAGGCGAATTTATACGAAGAAGTCAATCGCAAAACTCAGGAAATAATTCTACAGCAGCAAAAGCTTAACGAGATTAATAAGCATATAGTCTTGACGTTATCAAATACAATCGACGCGAAAGACACATACACAAACGGACATTCCAGGCGCGTTGCTGAATATGCCCGGGAAATTTCCAGACGTTACGGTTATGACGAAGCCGAACAGGAAAAAGTCTACATGATTGGCTTATTACACGACGTAGGCAAAATCGGCATCCCTGACGCGATAATTAATAAACCAGGCAAACTTACAAACGAAGAATACGAGATAATCAAGACTCACCCGGCAATCGGCGCGGAAATTCTCAAGAACATAACAGAAATTCCAGAATTATCATACGGCGCACACTGGCACCACGAACGTTACGACGGCAAAGGCTACCCGGATAAATTGCGCGGCGAAGAAATCCCGGAGATTGCGCAGATTATCAGTGTTGCGGACGCATATGATGCCATGACTTCACGACGAAGCTACAGAACGGTCATGCTGCAAAACAAAGTTCGCGAGGAAATTGCTAACGGATTAGGCACACAATTTGCTCCGAGATTTGCGGAAATTATGCTGGCTATGATCGACGAAGACATAAATTACATCATGAGGGGCGATTTGCTCGCGTCATGATCATGATCTACGAGGTGAAGAATTTATCATGAAACTTGCGGAAAAATTCAGCACTCAGAAACCGTCTGGCATGGTTCGAGTGTTTCAGGCGATTGAAAATATGCAGGGCGTTTTGAATCTCAGCATTGGCGAACCGGATTTCGTAACTGAACCGGATATTACAGAAGCTGGAGCGAAGGCTGCACTCGATGGTTTCACGTATTATCCACCGCTGCAGGGTTTTCGTGACGTGCGGGAGGCTGCGTGTGCTTACTGGGAACGTCATCACGCTTACAAGAACTCTCCGGACAACGTGTATATCTCAGTTGGTAGTCTGCATGTTCCGTGGCTGGCTTTGAGTGCGTTATTAAATCCGGGTGACGAAATATTGCTGTTCGAGCCGTATTTCACACCGTATGCTGCACAGATTCGCGGCAATGGCGGCGTACCTGTAACTATCAAGACTCACGAAGAAAATAATTTTGCGCCGTCGATTCAGGAATTGAGAGCAGCAGCTACACCCAGAACTCGCGGAATAATCCTGAATAACCCGTGCAATCCGTCTGGACGAGTTATGACACTCAAGCAGCTCGAGGAAATCGCTGAATTTGTCTTGGAACGTGACTTGTTCGTTTTGAGCGACGAGATTTATGAATCAATGGTCTTCACGGGTGAGAAACACAACTGTTTTGCGAACATTCCGGGCATGAAAGAGCGTACGTTATTATGCGGCGGAGTTTCTAAGAGCCACTGCATGACAGGCTGGAGAATCGGCTATGTTTTCGCTCCGAAAGAGATTATCAACGTGATGTGTGTGTTGTCATCGTTCCAGACTTACGGGGTGAACACGCTCTCACAAAAAGCTGCTGCATACGCAATGAATACTCAGGACGAGAAAGTTGCTTCACGCGCAAAAGTTTTCCAGACCAGAATGGAACTTGTCTCGAAACGCTTGAATAACATGAAGGGTGTAACGTGTCACTCAGCAGAAGGAGCTTTTTACCTGTTCCCGAAGATCTCAGGCACGGGCTTATCCAGCGAGGAATTTACGTGGCGTTTGCTGAACGAGGCGAAAGTTGCAGTTTTACCCGGGAGCGCATTCGGTGAAACTGGCGAAGGATATGTGAGAATTGCTTGCACACAATCCATGGAAACGCTCGAAAAATCCATGGACGCGATGCAGGAATTTTGTGATAGATTATAATTCAGGAGGTTGTATTGTCATGATAAATTTTGATTACACGAACGCATTACGATTTGTGCGTGAACACGAAGTTGCGAGTATGGCGGTTCAAGTTCAGAACGCTGATGCACGCTTGAAGTCACGCAAGGGTGAAGGCAATGATTTCCTCGGCTGGATCGATTTGCCGGTTGCGTATGATCGCGAGGAATTTGCCAGAATCAAGAAAGCTGCTGCGAAAATTCAGGGAGATTCTGACGTGTTGCTTGTTGCTGGAATTGGCGGCTCATATCTGGGAGCAAGGGCTGCGATAGAATTTCTGCGCCACGAATTTTACAACGAGATGACACCCGAAACCCGAAAAACTCCGCGAATCTATTACATAGGCAACAGCATGAACGGCACGTATATTCAGGACGTGATAGATTTGCTCGAGGGCAAAGATTTCTCGATTAACGTGATCTCAAAATCCGGGACTACGACAGAGACGGCGATTGCTTTCCGAGTGTTCCGCGAATTGCTTGAGAAAAAATACGGTGCTGAAGCTGGGAAACGAATTTACGCTACGACTGACAAGGCTCGCGGTGCTCTTAAGACTTTGGCAGATGCTGAGGGTTGGGAGACGTTCGTGATTCCTGACGATGTTGGCGGAAGATTCTCGGTTTTGACAGCTGTTGGATTATTGCCGATCGCTGTATCCGGAGCTGACATTGACGCTTTGATGGCAGGAGCTGCTGCTGGACGAGAACTTGCGTTGAACGAACCGTTTGAGAAAAATGCTGCGTTGAAGTATGCGGCTGTGCGTAATATTTTGCATCGTAAGGGCAAATCTGTTGAGATACTAGCGAATTACGAGCCAAGTATGCATTATATCTCAGAATGGTGGAAGCAGCTTTACGGTGAATCCGAGGGCAAAGATCAGCGCGGAATTTTCCCGGCATCGGTTGACTTGACGACGGATTTGCACTCAATGGGACAGTTCATTCAGGACGGCTCGCGTATCATGTTCGAAACTGTTCTGAAGCTCGAGAAGCCACGCAAAGACTTCACGCTCAAATCTCAGGAAAACGACCTTGATGGTCTGAATTATTTATCCGGCAAGACCATGAGCTACGTGAACGAATGCGCTATGAAGGGTACGATTGCCGCGCATGTTGACGGAGGAGTTGCGAATTTGCTGGTGACTCTCCCTGACCAGAGCGAGAAATCCCTGGGTGAGCTGTTCTACTTCTTCGAGTACGCATGTGCAGTCAGCGGATATGTTCTTGGAGTGAACCCGTTCAACCAACCCGGCGTGGAATTTTACAAAGCCAACATGTTCAAACTTTTGGGAAAACCCGGAGTTAAGTGATATAATCCGCATCGTATGTTCCCCGCACACGCGGGGGTGATCCTCAAAAGGAAGGTGTTAAAAAGACTTCCTCCATATGTTCCCCGCACACGCGGGGGTGATCCTGGGGGTATAATAATATCGTAATAAAAAACGGGCTGTTCCCCGCACACGCGGGGGTGATCCTCATTGGGTTTAGCCGCGAGGATGAAAGGATCAATGTTCCCCGCACACGCGGGGGTTGCAAGCCCCTTCACATCGAGGGGGTTTTGCATTCTGGACTGCTCTCTCATTGCAATCATCGCAATCACCAAAAATACTACAGCAACTATCAAGGCTATCAAGAAAAATTTGATCGTTGCTCGTATGTCAGAAATTGCTGCGTTCACACGCGAACCGTCTGTCTCTGGTTTCAGGAAAATTTCCCGCCATGAAACAATCGGCACGAAAAATATATACAGCCAAGTCAAAATCGCGTTATCATAGATCAAACACTGTTTACGAGTTGCGATTCTCAGAAAATGAAACGCCGCTGCAACGGAGAAGCCAGCGTAAATAATCGGGAAAATTTTCATAGTCAAATCTCCGGAACTTTCATCAGAAAACGGCATAACAAACACAATCACAACCGTAGCAAATAAACATATAGCGCGAAACTTAATTCCCCAGAGATACACCGCGAATTTGCCAACGTCCTTGAAAAAATTCCAAACTCTGCTCGAATTATCACACTCGGGTTTGCAAAGAATATCAATCCACGACACAACCGGAATGAATATCACGTACAGCCAGGCGAAAATTACGTTCTTGAACACATTCTTGCGTTGTGCTATCTTCACGAAAAATCCGCCAACTAAAGCTATCATCGCCGCAACTAACATAATCGACGCTATTCTCTCAACGATAGACATTCCCAACGGTTCCATCAATGCGCTATGAAAAATTGATAACGTTAAGGACAACGAAAATGCACCAAGAATGTATTTTACAATCTTGAGAATTATTCGCACGATCACACCTCCAAAATCAGCACAGATTAGAAAAGAAAAAATATTATCTTGAAAACCAGGTTCAGGATCCATTGCAGGAATCCGCCGATGCCTCCGAAAATTATCTCGAAGAAGCCGCTAACATACACGTACAGCCACCATAAATCCAGAAAGCCAAACGTGCACAATTTCACGAGCAGAACCAGCAAACCCAACGTAAGATCTATTCCGACGAGTTTCGCGAAATCGAATATTGCCGAAATTATCTGTAGCGATAACAATTCCTCCCAAACCAACGCCAATGATGCAAACATATCCCAGCCCCAATCACTCGCGCCGTATGCGTCAAGGTCTTTCTCATAAACATTCACAACTGCAAACGCTGAAGCGGAAAATATCACAACAAATGCTACGACCAAAATTCCTGCAAACAATTTACGCGCCATAATATCATCTCCGGGAAAATTCTAGCATGTGATCACGCGAACAAAAACTAGCAGAATTACCGTTTATACCCCCCAATCATGTAGAATCTTACATGTAACATATCATAAACAGAAAGGAGAAATTTTTATGGCATCACTCGGAAAATGCCCGGAATGCGAACGCACTGATCTCAGAAAATGCACTGATTGCGGCCATGTGTATTGCCCTAGATGCGACGGCGGTCAGTCAGGTTGTCCGGAGTGTGGTTGTAAAACTTACAGGTACACAGACGCGTAAAATTTTGCGAAATTCCATATACTTTTTTTTATAACAATTATAAAAGAACCCCTGAATTTTTCAGAGGCTCTTTTTGTTTTTCTTAACTTAATGACATTGCATCGGATTGAGAGATTCCTGATTTCACAACCTTCATTTGACACTAAGTTGCAAATTTATCGCACGTTCTAAAGCTTCAATCCTTTCTAGTAAGCGTTCAGAATCTTCTGGCACAACTTGAACTTTCCGCAGTCCCTTCACAAATTCTAACAGCGCTGGGGCAAATATCGCAAATCCAACTATTATCCCGACTACGGTTGCAATTAAGGTTAAGACACCAATCGAGCGATCCAGAGACTTATCCATGCTTTCAACACGTGTCTCAAGCTTTTCAACTCTCGTGCTCACTGCTTGGATTTCGTTGTGCAAATCGGTTTTCACGCTCTGAATTTCCTCGTGCAGTTCCGATTTCACACTCTGGATTTCTTCGTGCAATTCCGATTTCACAGTTTGGATTTCTTCATGCAGTTCCGATTTCACACTCTGGATTTCCTCGTGCAGTTCCGATTTCACGTTATCGATCTTGTGATCAACGTTATCGATTTTGCGTTCCAGTTCAGAGCGCATCTCAGACATCTCGCGTCGGATCTGTTCGTTGCCAAGTCTAATTTCTGCCATGAACGCGTCCATCTTCGCTTCGAAAACATCTCTTCGCAAATAAGCATCGTCGCTCGCAGCACCGTAACAACCTGACGCAGCCACAAAAATCAACACCACTGCCAACAAGATTTTCTTCATAATTTCCACCTCCATCGTAATTATACCA
>CAJOEM010000016.1 GCA_905233725.1 uncultured Synergistales bacterium | reverse complement strand
GGGCAGCGACGAAGAAAACGACGTTGATGAATTGCAACGCTACGAAGGTCACGGAAACGTTCCTGAGAATTGGACGGATTTAACTGGAACCTGGCAACCAGCAAGCGGAACTATGATTTATTACGACGCATCAGGAAATGAAATTACCGAGTACAAACTTATTCCGGATTCATCGGAGAATTTCGCTGTTACAGTCACTGGTTCTGGCAGTCCTTACACCGTCGAACAGGGCGACATCAATCTCTATTACAGGAAGAGAGCTACTTCTCTGGAAGAAGAGGAAAGAGAGAATGAGTTAGCAGGTTTTGTTCTCAAACATGACGGCGCATCTTCGGATATGACGGTCTCAGGCAGCAAACTTTCAAATTCATCAGTCTCGATTGAGGAAAATATCGACAAAGATACGTTTGTTTTCACTTTTGAAGAGACACCCGGCAACGGAGAAACAATCGAAGGAAATGTTGTCGCGAAAAAAGTTGAAAAAATTCTTGTGCAGCGCGTGATTGATGCTGAGAATGCTCCTTCAGACTGGACTTCATTGACTGGAAAATGGAAACCGACGAGTGGATATTTGGCTTATGCGGACGTGTCTGGAAATGAAGTTGAACGACATAATTTGCTTACGGATACTTCGGATCAATTTGAAGTTAGGGTCACTAGCTCGGATAATTTCTATTATTTGAATTGCAGCGAGGGAACTCTTAACTTTATTATTTCCATGGGGCACGGTACTTATGAAAACGCTCTACCGTTCAAAATTTCCGGTAATAAGGCTGTACATTACTCAAATTCTCACGATTATTTGTACCATTTGCGTTCATTCGAGTACGTTGATAATAATCACGTTACTTTTGTTGGTGAAATATTGTACAACGAAAATGACTATGAATTGGAAAATAGATTTGAATTCCCAGACAACGCCGTCAAAAGTATTGAAGTAATATCATTTGAGCGTGTGAACTAGCAAATAATTTTTCAGCGCAAAAATCTTGACATAAAAAAGAATCCTGATCGTGAAGTGAAATTTTCGATCGGGATTCTTTTTTTGTGCGAAAAACTTCGTGAACGATTATGAATTACTGAATCTGATTCACCGTAATCGCAGTTACGTTATTGTTTCGGTCAAGTTGTACACTGATTGCTGCTTTAGCGTCCTCGTTGTATTGCACAGTTCGCTGCTGAGTGTTGCGCGATGACGGATAGCCCAAAATCTGGAACAAGCTTTCCTGATTTATTCCGGTTTTCAATCCGTTCTGCAATTCGCGATTCGATGACGTAACTCGTATGCGCGTGATTTCTGAGCCACGTAGCGTCGCAGTCAAACCCTGCCATTCCGCTGATGTTGCTGTGCTGCGTGTGGGCTGTCCCAAACTTTCGACGAGTTCTTCACGATTGCTGCCGAAACTTTTCACGAGTGCGTTCGCGTATCCTGTCGGCAATCCTGCACCGGCAAGCTGCACGTATCGTCCGTAAACCCAACCTTCGCGTCCATTCGAAGTCCTGACTTGATACCATGTTCCGGATAAAGTCCCCGTCTGACCTGTCCACGAATCCAGAATTTCGAATCGAGTTCCGTTTGAAAGCTTCGTGATCGATCTTGCTACGAGTGAATGATCCGCACGCATGTTCACGCCGTTGCCGGTTAATACGCCGTTCTTGGGATTCTCGTCCGGAGTAAAGTTCGGCAAAATATTTTCTTTAACGCCTGAATTTTCGCTGACTGGCTGAGCAATCACGTCCTCTTCCTGAATTGGCCTGTTCTGTGGGATAACTTCATCGCGCGCGATTGGTGGCAAGTCTCCGGGTGGCAATTTTCTGAGACCAAGCAGGAAATACAATGCACTCACTACAGCGATGACCAGCATCATGATCATGAAGATTCGTTTTATTGCACTTGAAGTGCGTTTTTTGCCGCGCCGTTTATATTTCGAGTTCGAGAATTGTTGATAAGATTTTGCGTCGTTGCTGAGTTTCCTGTTACGTTGAGCAAAATTTGCGCTGCTTACTTTGTACACGTCTGATTCACTCTCCGATTCGTTTTCGTTGTCGTTTGAATTATATGAGTTATATTTTCCCCTGCGATTATTGTACTCAGATTTAGCAGATTTTCCAGAACTTCCGTCAAGCAATCCAGAAATCGACGTTGGCATTTCCTCGCCGAAGTTTTCGTAGGCAGAATTTGCGCGGGAATTTTGTTCCAGATCTCTCAGCAATAATTCCTGAGTTTGCATTTGCATTTCCTGAGCGTGCTGAGTTACTGGTTCTTGTTCCTGTTCCTGAGCCTGAGCATGTTCGAGTTCGAGTTCGTGATCAAGATTTAGATTTAGATTGAGATTAATATCCGGTTTTTGTTCGGCTTCGAGCTTCAGATTTTGTTCGAGATCAGGCTTTTGCGCACTTGTTTTGGACTCGTCATTTCCCGAGAGCGTAGGGTCAACATATAGCTTCGTGCCGCAATTCGGACAGTACGCAACGTCTCGCGCTACGATATTGCCACAAGTTGGACACGATTTCGAAGTTCTGCCGCGAATCTTGAGCTGAGGTTCACTGGTCATCTCCGGGAATTTATGATTAGCCAGATCATTTTGCGAATCAGAATCTGAATCTAACACTGAGTCCGTATTCCTGAAATCGCGAATATCATCATCGTCGAGTTCCTGAAAATTTTGCTGCGTCGGTTTTTGCTGAGTATTCGTGACTTGCTTGAAAACCTGCGCGGAATTTTCATCGAATGGCAGCTCAGCGTCCGGATCTAAACTGAATTCGCCATCTGCGAGATAATAATTCGAGAGATAATCGTCCTGATTCTTCTTGCTCAGGAAAAAACACAGAACCGCCGAGAAGAAATACGCTCCACCGTAAAGCCACACGTCCTGAGATGCAAACGCACACGCCAATGTCGCAGCGAAGAGAAATAAAATCGAAATTTTGCTGCGTCTGAGTGCGAAAATTCCTCCGAGTAACGCAATCACCGCTGAAATTATCGGCATCATCGACACAATCGTCTGCGGCAATGCAGGGGAAGCTCCGTTCGAAACCGGCAACGCTCCCAAAACTATGAATACTCCGTGAACGACGGACATTATCGAAGTGCAAAGAGTTAGCACGAAAATTATCCAGTTTAGCATGTTAGAAAATTTTTCCCTCCGAGTATATAAATATTTTCATAATATATTATCATTTTGAAAGCTGCATTTAATGAGAATTATGATTGATTTGTGTCTACGCCTGCCGCGCGTGAAATTCTGTCTCTCAATCCGCGACCAATGCCCCAATCCGGAATCCATTCGACAAATATTCGCGCTATATCCTGATTCTCAAGCTCTCGAAATGCGAAAAATAATCCGCGTGCGTAATTATTCACGTTCTCGAAAATTATCGCCCTCTTGAAAAAGATTTTTGCGCGCTGATTTATGCCGACGAATCCAGAATTTGCGAATTTATTTGCGTGTGAAAGCGTGAGGTCTTCCGGACAGATTATCTCAACGGGGATTTTTGGCGCGTAATGCTTGTACTTCATGCCAGGCGATCTTGGCTGCGAAATTTTTTCAGGTTCTGAGACTTTCGCGTTCAGGAATTTTTCCAGTGTCTCGATTGCAAAAGCTCCGGGTCTAAGTAACGCTATTTTCCCGGGATTCGACACGTCAATCACGGTTGATTCGATTCCGAAATCCGTCAATCCGCCGCCGTCAAGAATCATCTCGATTTTTCCGTTCATGTCCTGAAAAACGCTTTGTGAATCCGTCGGGCTTGGTCTGCCGCTTAAATTCGCACTCGGAGCAGCTATCGGAACTTGTGAACTTTCGATCAAACTTTGAGCAATCGGATTATCTGGCATTCGTATCGCAACTGAGTCCAAGCCACCGCGCGTAATTTTCGGCACAGAATCTTTCGCCTTCAGAACCAACGTCAATGGCGCAGGGAAAAATTTCTGCATGATCGCACGCGAAACGTCATTCTCATGTGCAAGATCGCGGACTTGATTTACATCGCAAATGTGCAATATCAACGGATTATCCGACGGACGACCTTTTGCCCGAAAAATTTTCGCAACAGCTTCGGGATTCAGAGCATCTGCACCAAGCCCGTAAACTGTCTCAGTTGGGAATGCCACGAGTTCTCCGGACTTAATCAGAGCCGCAGCTTGTGAAATAATATCAGCTTCCGGGTTGAACTTGTTAATCCTGAGAATCTGTGTCATGAAAATTCGCGTTGAACTCCTGCAAAAATTCCGGGAAGTTTCCGGCTATAATAGCTTCTCGTGCAAGTTCGGTTATGTGAATCGAAAATCTCAAATTGTGAAGTGAACATAATCTAGCTCCGAGAATTTCTCCGCAGTGTGACAAGTGCCGAATGTATGCGCGTGTGAAATTTCTGCAGGCGTAACAGTCGCAATCCGGGTCTATTCTTGAGAAATCGTGAGCGTATTTCTGACCCCGAATGTTAATTCTGCCCTTCGAGTAAAACATCGTGCCAGTGCGCCCATTTCGAGTCGGCAAAACGCAATCGAACATGTCAATTCCCCGAGCAATCCCCTCGACCAAATTCAACGGGTAGCCCACACCCATCAAGTATCTTGGCTTATCTTGCGGCAAAACTGGATTCAGAACATCGAGAACATGATACATCGTAGCGTGATCTTCCCCGACGGATAGTCCGCCAATCGCGTAACCCGGGAAATCAAGATTCACAATCTCGTTCGCACTTTGCAATCTCAAGTCATCGAAAACTGAGCCTTGAATTATTCCGAATAATGCTTGAGCTTGAGAATCGCTATGTTCGGCGAAATATTTTTTGCAGCGTTCTGCCCAAAGCGTCGTGCGTCTGACAGCGTTTGCTGCGTTATCGCGTGTTGTGGGAAACGGCGCGCATTCGTCGAAACACATCGCAATATCTGAACCGAGAATTTTCTGAGTTCGCATTGACCATTCGGGCGACATTTCGAGTAAAGAGCCGTCCTTGTGTGATCTGCAAATGACTTTCTCATCCGTGATTTTTTGCAGCTTAGCGAGTGAGAAAACTTGAAAGCCTCCGCTATCTGTCAAAATCGGTCCGTGCCAGTTCATGAATTTGTGCAGACCTCCAGCTTCGGACATGATTTCGTTCCCCGGGCGTATGAACAGGTGATACGTGTTGCCGAGAATTATCTGCGAATTGATTTGCACGAGTTCATCAGGAGACATCGCTTTGACAGTTGCGAGAGTTCCGACGGGCATGAATACGGGTGTTTTGATTACACCGTGAGGAGTTGTTAATTCACCGGCACGTGCGCCAGTTTTTTTGCATTCGGCTATGATTCTAAATTCAAACATGTTGTGTTATTGTGTTATGGTGTTATTAGAGAAGAAAAATTTTTGAAAGTTAAGATTGATTTTTGCCGCAAGATCTTCGAGTGAAATGTTTCTCAGCTCTGAGATTTTCTCATAGACAAGCTTCACGTACGACGGCTCGTTGATTTTTCCCCTGAATGGAGCTGGTGTCATGTACGGGCAATCAGTTTCGAGAACGAGTTTTTCGAGCGGGATTCGTTTCGCGATTTCGTGCAGTTCCGAGCTATTCTTCCAGGTCACAGCACCTCCCAAAGCACAAAGCGTATTTTCACGGGAACAGATTTCGTCAAGATACTCTAGTCCGCCACTGTAGCAGTGAAAAAGCAATTTGAGATTCGAATATTTTCCCTCGCGAAGAATTTCCCAGGATTCACGGAATGCGTCGCGTATGTGAAGAATCACAGGCTTGTCGAGTTCGTTTGCAAAATCAAGCTGCTTCCTGAACAGGATGACTTGAATCTCTCTGGGTGAATTGTCGTAGTGAAAGTCAAGACCGATTTCGCCGATTGCGATTGTGTATTGATTCGCTGCTCGTTCGTGAAATTCTGATGGTATCTGGGGGAAATTTTTCGCGTCATGTGGGTGAATGCCGATTGATGCGTATAATTCGTGTTTCGCGTCGGAGTATTTTTCGCACAGGTTCACAGCTTCGATACTGTCGTTCAAATCACAGCCGACGATTACGAATCTGGAAACGCCGCTGTCATTCGCACGCTGCAGAAATTCCGGAATGTTCGCTCTGTATTCTTGAGAGTTCAAGTGGCAATGTGTGTCGATTAGTGTTGGCTTATTATTCATGATTCAGCTTTATGATTTCACTCGAGAAATTCTCCGGCGGCAAGTTGTTCGCGCGTTCAAGAAATTTTCGGGTTTCAAGTTTTGAGTTGTTAATCGTGGATTGGAAATTATTTTCGCAGTTTTTCACGTCAGATTGGATTTGCATTCTGAGAGCGTCGGCATTCTCGAAAGTTTTGATCTCGCGGATTCTGTCGAGAAAAAACACGGGAATTTCGCGTCCGTATAAATCACCGGTGAAGTTCAGCAGGAATATTTCGATTCGCGTTTCGTTCACGTCATGAAACGTGGGATTTTTGCCTATTGAAGCAAGTCCAGGGAAAATTTCGCCGTCAAGATTCACAGCTACTGAGTAAACGCCGTCAGCAGGAATTATGCCGAGTTTGTTAGTGTCAAGATTTGCAGTCGGGAAACCAAGATTTCTCCCACGAGCGTCACCGTGAATCACGCGCCCAAACATGAACCAGTGATAGCCGAGAATTTCTGATGCGTCGTGAATTTGCCCGTTGAGAATTTTTTCGCGAATGTCCGAACTCGAGAATTTTTTCGCACAAGTTTTGAATAACGGTATCGTGTAAATATTTTCACTCGGGATTTTGCTTTTCAGAGCGAGATTTCTCAGGCACAACGCGTCACCCTGTCGCTTAAAGCCAAATCTGAAATCACTGCCGACAACTACGCCGCTGATCTCGAATTTGCAAGTCAGAGCCTCCCAGAATTTCTCGGGCGAAAGATTCATAACGTAATCGTCGAATTGAATCGGGCATAACTTCGGAATTTCCAGAACTCTGCGTATGAAATCCCGTTCACGTTCTGAGAATAACGCTATATATTTCCTGCGCATAAATTCTGCCGGATGCGGGGAAAATGTGATCACAGCCCAGTCGTTACGATCAGATTTTTCGCGGCAAATTCGCAATAATTGAGCGTGACCTCTGTGAAATCCGTCAAAAGCACCTATTGTTATAAACATGATGTTATGTCAGTGGAATGATTGTAACTGGCTTGAGAATATTTTCGTGTAAGATTATCTCACCGAAGCCAGCAAAGTTTTCGTTGTCAACACAGACCAGATTCGCAAGTGAACTCGTCACGTGTGAGTTAATAATCGCAGAATTTTCAAGTGGAATTGCCAATCCGTTGAAGAATTTTCGTTCGGATTCGCGATTTATTTTCACACGCTGGAAATTTTCCAGGAGCGATTCGAGTGACATTACGCGCAAATCTGAGTCCGGAGCTTGAGCCTGTTCGAGAGTCAAATTCCCGATTGCGATTCGTGAGAGCGATTTCACAAATCCGGCGCAATTCATTGACCTCGCAAAATCCCGCGCAAAACTCCGAATGTAAGTTCCCTTTGAACACGTTATCTCGAATTTAGCGATTTTATTCTCATCAAGTTCCGAGATTAGGCGAATATTCTTGAAAAACACCGGACGCTTTGAGAGCATGATTTCCTGACCAGAGCGCGCGAGGAGGTGTGCGGATTTCCCGTTGATTTTCACAGCTGAGATTTCCGGAGGCCGCTGAAGCCTGTGTCCCAGAAATTTGTATATTGCGTCGTGAATTTTCGCTTGATTTAGAAATTTGCAATCACAAGTTCTGGTGATATTTCCGGAGTAATCGCACGTGTCAGTTTCCGCGCCGAATTGAATTTCAACCCGATAGATTTTCTCAAGAGACATCACGTAATCGCTCAGGCGTGTAGCATTTCCCAACAAAACAACGAGCAAACCGGACGCTGTCGAATCAAGAGTGCCGGAATGCCCGATTTTCGTCTTGTGAAATTTTCGCTTGAGCATGTTCAGACAGGTTGTGCTGCGAAGAGCTTCTGGTTTGTTGATTAAGATTACGCCGTGCATTTTTGCCTTTCGAATTTTTGCCTTGCGATCAGAAATTTCTCGATTCGATTCGCAAAATCCGGGATCGCATCACTCGTCTCGACTGAAACTCCAGCAGCCTGTTCATGACCACCGCCGCCAAAATTCCGCGCAACTTCACCTGCTCCGAAATTAATTCCCGGACGCGACCTGAAACTCACACGAATGATTCCTGGCTGAGTTTGTGACAACAACGCGATTAATTTCACGCCGCGCAAGCTCATGAGCATGTTTGACAAGCCTTCTGTTTCTGAACTTGACGCGCCGGCTTCCTGAAAGTCCTCGAGTGTCAGCCAAGATAACGCGAACACATCATCGTCGCCGAAAATTTTCACGCGAGACATTGCCCGCGACCATAGCAGGAAGCCTCCGAGAGATTTGTGCTGATTGATTTTGTCCGTTATGATCCCGGAATCTACGCCGCAATTTATTAATTCAGCCGCGATTTTGTGAGTCTTAGCCGATGTACATGAGAACGAAAATCCGCCAGTGTCCGTGTAAATTCCGGTGAAAAGTGCTTCAGCAATTTGCTGGTTAATATCAAAATTTCCGGATTCTAACACGTTGAAAAGCATCTCGCATGTTGACGAAGATTTCCCGTCCACGCAATTAATATCGCCGAATAGCGTGTTGTCCTCATGATGGTCGATATTTAATACTGAGATTTTTGCGCGTGATTGTGGATTTGTCGGGAAGCCTTGAACGCTGCGATTCTCGTTTGAGCAGTCAAGAAACACGTAAAGAACTTCGGGATTATCAAACGCGAAAATATTTTCGTGCGCCGTGAATTGCTCTATGTTTGGCAGAAAATTATAAACTCGCGGAGGTTTTTCGTCCGGGGAGAACCAGTTTACGGATTTGCCGGAATTTTTCCCAGCCGTGATTAATGCACAAGCCGAACCCAAAGCATCACCGTCGGATTTCCTGTGAGTGAAGATTTGCCACGAGTTGTATTTGCGCAGAATTTCCGCTGCATTGTCAAAATTATTATTATTCATCGTAATTTTCGGATTCAAATTCGGATTCAGATTCAAATTCAGAGCTGGCTTCGAGTTCGCGATTAGGATTGCTGGGAAAACCCAAACTATCGAGTATGCTGTCGATTCTTGCGCCGTAATCTTCGCTGTCATCGATCACAAATTCAAGCTCGGGTACTCTGCGTAACTTGATAGACTGTCCCAACATGCTGCGAATTGCGCCTTTAATCAGCGTGAGTTCTTTCAAAATTCCGGGACGTTTGTGTTTTTCGAGAGCGTTTATGTAAACTCGTGCGCGTTCGAGGTCTTTGCTGCAATCTACGCCGGTTATTATCGCGGATTTGACGGCTTCTTTTTTAATGCGGCTTTCGAGGATCAGGGCAATTTCGCGTTGAAGTTGCTTATTGACCCTCTGCATTCTGAATTGAGATTGGTTATTAGTACTTGGCATTTTATGATTACAAGCTGCGTTTTTCCTCGATGACTTCGTAGACTTCGAGAATATCGCCTTCTTCAAAATCCTGGTATGACTCGAACGAAATTCCGCAATCCATTCCGGCTTTGAGTTCGCGAGCTTCGTCCTTTTCATGCTTGAGTGACGCGATTTTCCCATCCCAAACGACAACACCGTCACGAATGATTCTGACTTTGGCTGTGCGTTTGACTATGCCTTTTGTCACGTGAGAACCTGCGATTTTGCCGACCTTTGGGATCTTGAATATTCGCCTGATCTCGGCTTCACCCAGAGTTTCCTCGCGCAAGACCGGTTTCAGCAGTCCACTCATTGCAGCTTTCACGTCATCAATCACGTCGTAAATTACGTTATAGATTCGAATTTCCACGCCGTTTAATTCAGCGATGCGTTTTGCGTTATTATCAGGTCTGACGTTGAAGCCGATTATTACAGCATTCGATGCAGATGCCAACATTACGTCTGATTCTGCGATTCGTCCTACGCCTCTGTGAACGATTGAAACGCCGACTTCATTAGTTGCGAGTTTCTCAAGTGATGCGCACAGTGCTTCGAGTGAGCCTTGAACATCGCATTTTACAACGAGTTTGAGATGAGGCATTTGACCTTCCTGAAGATTCGAGTATAAATCTTCGAGTGAGGCTTTTTTGTTCACGACAGCAGTTTCGCGTTCTTTCGCTTTAAATTCCAGGATTGCGTCACGAGCTTCACGTTCGGATTTCACGACACGGAATTTCTCGCCGGGATTTGGAACTTCGTCGAGTCCGAGAATTTCTACGGGTGTACTCGGCGGTGCGCTCTTGAGTTGTTTACCTGCCCAATCGAACAACGCGCGAATTTTCCCCCAGGCTGTGTTGAATAAAACTATGTCGCCATTCTTGAGAGTGCCTTCTTTGACGATTACGGTTGCAACCGGACCTTTGCCTTTATCGAGACGCGCTTCGATTACAACGCCTTGAGGTGAAGCGTTAGGATTAGCTTTGAGTTCCTGCATTTCAGCTTCGAGCAGAACACGTTCGAGCAAATCATCAACGCCCAAGCCGGTCTTGGCTGAAATTTCCACAGCACCGACATCACCGCCCCAGCCTTCGACGAAAACTCCCAATTCTGAGAGCTGTTGGCGAACTCGGTCAGGATTTGCGCCCTGTTTATCGATCTTGTTAATTGCGACGACCAAAGGAACATTTGCTGCCTTGATGTGATTTATAGCCTCGCGAGTTTGCGGCATCACGCCATCATCAGCACCGATTACGAGAATTACTATGTCAGTTGCATCAGCTCCACGTGCGCGCATAGCTGTGAAAGCTTCGTGACCTGGTGTATCGAGAAACACGATTGGCTTGTTATCCTGCATGACGACGTAAGCTCCGATGTGTTGAGTGATTCCGCCGGCTTCATGTTCAGCGACGCTTGCGTGACGAATGTGATCGAGCAGCGTAGTTTTGCCGTGATCAACGTGTCCCATTACGGTTATGATTGGCGGGCGTTCTTTGAGATTTGGATTTGAGTTTTTGCTCTCAGGTTTTGCGCCGTGAGTTTGAGCTTGTGTTTTTTCGGGAGCAATTTTTGTCTCAGGTTGCGCCAGGGTCTGAGCTGGAATTGTTTTTTGCGCTGGTGATTCAGGTTCGGATTTTTCGGATTTTTTCTCAGGAGCTGTTTTAGGATGATTTTGCGGGCGAGATTTCTCGGGACGCTCTGGCTTTTCGGTTTTCTCGGATTTGTCGGGCTTCTTGGTATATTCGGATCGTTTGTTGGGGCGAGTATCGGGTTTTGCGTTGCGAGTTTCCTGAGTTTCGGCAATGATATTCTCGACGATTTGAGCCGTTTCAGCGTCGATTGTGCTTGAATGCGATTTCGCTGGCACGTCGAGTTGTTTGAGGACTTCCATTAATTCTTTGCTGGTCTTGTTGAGTTTCTTGGCAAGATCGTAAATTCTGATTTTGTTATTGCTATTATTCAAATGCAGTACTCCTTTTGCAAAATTATTAATTATTTATGTAGCAGACTTTTGATTTTCTTAGCGAATCCGGAATTGTTTATTAATGCGATGATTTGCACACTCGAAGCAATTCCGATTGAATTTGACAGTTCTTCGATAGTTGCGTCGAGCTGGAAATTATCGCGGAAATTCTGAGCAAAACTTTTCACACTCTCGGAGGCATTGTTCGCGAACATGACGAGTAATTTTTTCCCGGAATCTTGCTTAATATTATCAGTTCCGATTATGAGACTTTTGCTGCGGCGTGCGAGACCGATTAACGTGAGAATTTTTGCGCGGGTAAAATCCGGATTTACGTCACGAGTTGCGATTATGTTTCTGAGATCGTTCCAGAAATTTTCGGGGATTTGGGCATTTTTCAGGGCGCGTGATATATTTCCGGATTTTTCAGCTGTTTCAAGGCAGACAGGGTCAAAACACAAATACGTTCCTCGACCTTGAAGCTTGTTGTGAATGTCGATTGCAGCGATTCCGTCGGGGCTTTTTACGATGTGAACGAAATTCGCTTTAGTGCCTTTGAATCTGCAAACGCAACACGATCTCAGTGGTTCACTCATCGTTTGACTGTTCCGCTTCGGACTTGGCTGTAGAGAGACTGATCACGTTGTCAGCGCCGAGCAAATCAATAGCGTCATCAAAATTGTTGCGTGTACGTGAATTATTATTGCGATTATAGGCTTGTTGAGGACGACGCTTTTGCTTGAAATTGCTGTTATTGCGATTATTCGTGCGCGTGAATTTTGGACGTTCAGGTCTTTCGGATTGAGCTTGCTGAGTTTGCTGAGTTTGGTCTGATTGTTCGGGATTTTCGCTTTGTGTTTGTGCCGGTGTTTCCTGAAGCAGATTCTTCGCGACATCGCCAGCCTCGCCGAAAATGTCTTTCAACGTTGGCATTCGATCCGGTTCCATAGTTTTTATGTCGATTTTCCAGTTTGTGAGTTTCGCAGCAAGACGCACGTTCTGACCGAGTTTGCCGATTGCGAGTGAAAGCTGATCCGGGTAAACGTATGCCGTAACCTGCGTTGGGTCTTCGGGATTCACTTCGACTTTCAAGACTTGTGCGGGTGAAAGCGCGTTTCTCACGTATACGTCGGGGTCACTGCTCCAAAGTAAGAGATCGATTTTTTCGCCTTTGAGAGCATTGCTGACAGCTTTGATTCGATTGCCGCCGTTTCCAACACAAGCTCCGACGGGTTCAACATTCGGGTCAAGAGTTGTAATTGCAACTTTCGCGCGCGCACCGCCATCTCTGGAGATGCTTTTGATCTCGATTATGCCCTGTTGAATCTCCGGAATTTCCAGTTCCATTAATTTTCGCAGCAATCCCGGGTGAGTTCTTGAGACGGTGATTTTTGGTCCTCGGGAAGTTTGTTTCACGTCGAGAACGTAGAATTTCATGGTCATTCCAGGAACGTATCTTTCGCCGGAAATCTGTTCTTTTCGCGGCAGGAATGCGTCCGTGCGTTCGTTGAGTTTCACAAGGACTTGATCGCCATCGAGTTTGAAAACTACGCCGTTAATCATGTCGCCAACTTTCTCAGCGTATCGGTTATAGACAGTTGTGCGTTCTGCGTCACGTAGTCTTTGCGTGATGACTTGTCGAGCCGTCTGAGCTGCAATTCGCCCAAAATTTTTCGGGTTGCGTTCGATTTTTACAGTTTCACCCGGGAGCGCGTTTTTGAAACCCAGTCTATGAGCATCAGCGAGCGTAAATTCTGCGTCGGGGTTCTTCAGGTGATCCTGATCTTCGACGATTGTGCGCAATTCCCAGACGTTTATTCCACCGGTGTCCGTGTTGATTTTAATTTCGATATTTGAGTTCCCTGGCTGATATTTTTTATAAGCGGAGACAAGTGCAGCCTCAAGTCCTGAGATTATCATATCGACTTCAAGGCCACGAGCCTCGGCTATTTGCTGTAACGCAAGAATCGGGTTTAGTGCTCCCGAAGAATCTTTATCAACCTGCGTTTTCATGTTAATTTGTTAAATCCTCCTGACTTTGTGCTTTGTGCTTTATGGATTTTATGAGTTACGTTTCGCGTGATTTTTGCGAGATTTGCCCGAATGATTTTTCTCGCTTTTTGACTCGGATTCGAATCTGAACACGAGATTTGCTGACTTGATTAACTCGAACGGGATCGTCTTGAGAATTTCTTCGCCATTCTCGTTTATCAAGATCAAGATATTATTTTCGCGAACACCCGATAATTTGCCGGTGAAATTTTTCCTGCCGTCGATTAATTCGCTGAGCCTGATTTTTGCCTCACGCTCAACAAAGCGCACGTAATCATCGAGCTTGAACAACGGGCGTTCGAGTCCGGGCGAGCTGACTTCGAGATAATAGCTGTTTTTTTGCAACTGAGCGAATGATTCATCGTGTTTGTCCAGGAATGCGTTGATATTTTTCGAGACACGTTCGCAATCGTCAACGTTTATTCCGCCGATTGAGTCGATCAGGATCTGCAATCTCACGCGACTGCTGCCGAAATCACTTTTGAAAGCCACGTTCACGCACTCGTAACCCAGACGCAAAATTATTTTCTCGATGCTTGAAACTAAATCCAAATTATTATTATTCATGACGCTAAATTTTCCAGATAATCCCCTTTATAACAAAAAGGAGCGGGTATTTCCCTCTCCCATATGTATGCAATATGAAATTGCTTGAATTATATCACTTGCTATAATTTTTTCGTGAAAATTCGCTATAATAATTCCGGATTGTTTTAGAAATATCACGTTTAAAAGGAGATTTCTCATAATTTGGAAAGTATTTATGTGATCGAATCACAGATTGCAGTGCTTTTTCTGAGCATAACGCTTTGCATATACATGCGCATAATATATTCCGCAAGCGTCAGTTCTCAGCGCGCATTCCTGAATTATTGCTGCACGGTCTCGGTCTATGTTGTCGTCGAAATTCTCGTGACGATTATTCTGAGCAAAGACTCGAGCTGGTCAATCGAGGCGAAACGTAATATATCGTTAATCGCTCAAATTGTGTTGAACTGTGTGTATTACATGTATTCGCGTTACATTGGCAGTTTTGGCGCAGAGAATTCGTTCAAGAAAAATTTGTTTTACGCGCAAAAAATCATGTTCGGTGTTTTCTGGTATCTTGAGCTTGTGAGTTTATTCACCGGCACGAATATCACAATTTCACCTGACCGTACGCATCTCGAATACGGAATATTGAATCCGTTGCTGGAATTCTGGACGATTTGGTTTTGGTCGGCGTGGACATGGTTTGAGCAGTACGCATTCAGAAAATATTTCACGCGCGGTCAACAGTGGGCGTTAATTTCGAATTACGTTGCGTACTTTTTAATTACTTTGATTGTGTCGGCGTTTTTGCCCGGTTTTTCGGTGAATTACGTGCTTCTGGTCGTAAACCTGTATTATTTCTTTTTCCTGCTGGAAACTCCTGCGTATTCTGATCTTGAGAAGACTCTGAATCGCCTCAGGAAAGCAAAAGACCTCGCCGATGAAGCCAACGAAATTGCACTCGCTGCCGACGCTGCAAAAGGTGAATTTCTTGCGAACATGTCACACGAAATTCGCACACCGTTGACGACGATTCTCGGAATGGACGAGCTGATAATCCGCAAATATGACCAAGGCCCGATTTATGAATACGCACGTGACATTCAAAGCGCAGGGAACACGTTGCTGCACATAATTAACGAGATTCTTGATTTCTCAAAAATCGAAACCGGACAACTTGATCTCTCGCTCAAAAATTATGATCTCAGCCGCGTGCTGCGTGATGTCGATAACATGATCAGGATTCGCGCTGAACAGAAAGGTCTCGAATATATCCAGCAAATTGACGATTCGTTGCCGTCGGAATTGTTCGGCGATAATATTCGCGTGCATCAAATAATGGTAAATATCCTGAATAACGGCGTGAAATACACGAAACATGGCTCGGTGAAATTTACGCTAACTGGTGAACGAACTGATGACCCGTCACTGATAATTCTGCACATAACTGTCACGGACACAGGGATCGGCATTCACGAAGAAGATATTCCGAAATTGTTCAAGTCATTCAGCCGAATTGATGCGAAGGAAACTCACAAAATCGAGGGCACAGGTCTCGGACTCGCAATCACAGGTCGCTTGATCGAATTGATGGGCGGGCGCGTTGACGTTAATTCGACGTACGGAATGGGCACGACGTTCCATGTTATTTTGCCGCAAAGAATCGTCGGTAAGAAGACGCTCAAAGAAGCTGAAGCCGATAATTCACATGTTAAAAAGAGCAAACGCAAAATTTTCACAGCTCCGACAGCTCGCATTCTTGTCGTTGATGATAATGACATGAACAGAGTAGTTCTACGCGCCTTAATGAAAGAAACGAAAGTTCAAGTCGATGAAGCTGACAGCGGTGAGGCATGCTTGAGCAAGATTCAGGAAAATGCTTATGACGTGATCTTGATGGACTACATGATGCCACGAATGGACGGCAAAGAAACTCTATCAAGATTGCGCGCGATGAAAAACGCTCCTGGCTCAAACGCGAAAGTAATCGTGTGTACGGCAAACGCGATTGTCGGAGTTCGTGCTGAATTATTGGCAGCAGGCTTTGATGATTTCCTGAGTAAACCCGTCAATGGCAAGGAACTTGAGGAAATGCTGCGAAAATATATCCCGTCGGAAAAAATTTCTGATTCGAATGCCGGTTAAAATTAGAAAGTAGAGTGAATTTTTATGCTCGCTAGATTTGGATTTGGAAATTCTCTGGGGCGCTTGACTTACGGATATAACGTTTGGTTTGAGGCGACGATGCTGCCGTTTTTGGGAGTGTTGTCTGTGTTTCTGTTTGTGCGTTATGCAACTAATGCGGAAGCGAACAGGCGCTTCAGATTGTTGACGGTCTCGACATTTGCGGCGGCGAGTTTGGAAATTGTTTCGACGCTGTTAATCGACGGCTGGGGAGATCAACAGGTTTTGAACTTGTCGATTCGCACGTTGTTTTACGTGGCTGTGAATTTCAACGCGTACCACCTGATGCGTTATGTTGAGACGTACGTTGAAGTCAAGAGCAAATTTTTCGACTGGTTCAACAAGGCGATATTAGCTATGAGTGTCGTGATGCTGATCGTGAATCTTATGCCAAAATTCGGCGGATTCTTTTTCTCAATCTCGTTGATGGGCGGATTGTTGAAGGGGCAATATAACTTGTTATGTCGCTCTGTTTGCCCGATATATTTCATCAGCATGGCGTGTTGGCTGAGATTTACTCACCGGCAATTCTACGCTGAAAAATCCCAGTTCGTCATCATGAATATTCTCGGCGGATTATTAATCATGGCATTCGTTTTGCAATATTTATTCTTTCAATCGACTCTGTTCACGTATTCGATCGGCACGCTAATATTATTCGTCACGTTTTTCTATTATGAAGCTCCGACATACAGGCGCATGGCTTCGGTTGAGACTGAACTCGAACAGGCGCGCATTCTTGCAGAACAATCGACTGAGATAACAAACGCTGCTAACAAAGCAAAAAGCGATTTTCTCGCGAACACTTCACACGAGATTCGCACACCGATGAACGCAATTCTTGGCATGAACGAGATGATCCTGAAGGAGTGCAAAGACCCCGAAATGCGCCGTGCCGCGTTGAATATTCGCAAGTCAGGCAATCATTTGCTGTCGATAATTAATAATATTCTTGACATATCAAAAATCGAATCCGGCAAAATGGAGCTGTATAACACGAATTATCACCTGTGGCAGTTGCTGAAGGACATCGAGGATAATATTTTCGAAATGGTTCAGGACAAGAATATCAGCTTCATAATGGATATTGACAAGCAAATCCCGGAACATTTGTTTGGTGAGGAGGACAAACTCAGGCAGATTATCGTCAACTTGCTCGATAACGCGATTAAATACACGAATGAAGGCTCAGTTACGCTGAAAGTCTCGGCAAGCATTCACGAAGAAAGTCATATTAATCTGGTTAATCTGGAAATTGCTGTTATAGATACGGGAATCGGCATTCGCAAAGAAGATTTGAAGAAGCTGTTCAGGTCGTTTGAGCGTGTGAACTTGGCTGAAACTCAGAATATTCATGGAGCAGGCTTGGGCTTGACGCTGGTGAAATACTTGCTCAACATGATGGGCGGAACTATTCGCGCGAAAAGTGAGTACGGAGTCGGCACAACTTTCACGATTGATTTGCCGCAGCAGATTTCCAACGAAGGCTTCAGCGGCTCAATCGAAGAATACGAAAAATTCCTGGAAGCACGCGCCGATGAACACGCAGATTTGCTCGACGATAACACACCGTTCATTTGTCCGGACGCGAAAATTCTGGTTGTTGACGACACGCCCGTTAATCTTGTTGTTACTCGCGGAATGTTGAACGAATTGAAGGCTCAAATTCAGACGGTTGAATCTGGCGAGGATGCGTTGGATTTGATCAAGCAAACTCATTATGACATAATATTTCTCGATCACAGAATGCCCGGCATGGACGGAGTAGAAACTCTCAAGAAGGCACGCGAAATTGATAATAATTCTGCGTACGTGGCATTGACTGCAAACGCAGGTTCGGGTCTCAGGGACGAGTATATTTCTTACGGGTTCGATGATTATTTATCAAAGCCGATTAAATCCGATGCGCTGAAAAATATTTTGAAGCAATATTTGCCGAAGAATCTCAGAATACACGAATAATAATTTTGGAGGGATATTGCGTAACATGTTAGTCGAAGAAGCTAGAGAAAAGTTGACGCTCGAAAAAATTTCCCAGAATTTCCCGGGAGGCTTGCTGGTTTATAAAGCGAATCAGACCGAGGATATTCTGTTCGCGAATGATGATTTAGTGAAATTGTTTGAGTGCGAAAATTTCGAGGAATTTATGAAATTCACGGGCGGAAGTTTTCTTTATCTGGTTTATCACGAGGACATCGAGGAAGTCAACCAAGCAATTCACAGCCAAATCGCAATCAGCGGCGGAAATGATTTCGTATACTACAGGATAATCACTAAGAACGGAAATATCAGAACGATTGAAGACTGGGGCAGGCTTGTAGACGATGAAAATTTCGGGAAAGTTTATTACGTGTACCTGAACGACATTTCTGAGCGCGAGAAATTATTTAACATCGCGTCAACAAAAGTCGGCAGGTTATTAGCTCCTGCGCAAGAGCAAGAACAAGTTCAAAGGCAAACTCGCAAAGCCGCGTTCAACATGTTAGACAAACTTACGGATTTAGCAACTGAGAAAGCTTTGCAGTTGAGAGGCGCGGATTTTATCCGGAAAATTTTCGACTCAGGCATGAACGCAAGCGTGATTTATTTCAATATCGTGAATTTTCACAGTTATAACGAAGCTTACGGCTTTGACGGCGGAGACCGCATCTTGAAATCCGTAGCGCGAATTTTGCAGCACACTTTCTCGAAATCACTGATTGCTCGTGTTGAAAATGACAGATTCGTTGTGATTACGTCCAAAGAAGATTTGTATGCAAGACTTGTCAAAATGAAAGCGCGCGTGAAAACGATTCGCAGAGACTCAAGAATTGAAATTCAGGCCGGAGTTTGCAGAGTTCCGAACAGAGACAGCTTCGACATTGAGGCGTTGTGTGAGCAGGCGAAAATCGAGTGTGAAAGCATCAGAAGCAATTATCAAAAATAATATTCAAGTTCAAGACAAGACAGGAGAATGTTTATCAAATGCAAAACACGCAAAATATGCAAAACAAGATAACAATCGAGAAACTCGCGGCGAATTTGCCCGGGACTTTGCTGGTTTATAAAGCCGACGAATCCGAGGAAATTATTTTCGTTAGTGATGGCGTTGTGAATTTATTCGAGTGCGAATCGGCCGATGATTTCCTGAAGTTCACAGGCGGCTCGTTCTTGACGCTGGTTTACCCTGAGGATATTGAAGACGTAAATAGCGTAATTCGTGCGCAACTCAAGAATCCAGAAAATACTTTCGCGGATGATTACGTTCAGTATCGGGTTATCACTAAGAGCGGCAAAATCAAAACAGTCGAGGATTGGGGCAGATTTGTTCATGATCCGGAGCTGGGCGATTTGTATTACGTGTACCTGAACGACATCGCAGAAGGTGAAAGATTATCTCGAATTGCTTCAACCAAAACCAGCAAGAAACTTCACGCAAAAGATTCCAAGAATAATGCGCAAGTTCCAAATGCTGAGATGACCGACAAGCTCACAGGACTCGCCAGCGAACACGCGCTACGCACACTCGGTGAGAGTTTCATCGCGAGAATATTTGACATCGGAATGCAGCCAAGCATCGTGCATTTTCACGTTCAGAATTTGCTCTCGTATGACGAAGCGTACGGGCTTGAGGGCGGGAATCGCATGATGAAATCGATCGCGAGAATTTTGCAGGACACGTTCACGAACTCGTTGATTGCCAGGACTGAGAATGACAGATTCGTTGTGATTACGTCAAAGGAAGATTTACCAGAGCGAATCTCGAAAATGACGGCGCGTGTCAGTAGTATGCGTAAGGACGCAAATGTCGAGATTAAAGCCGGAACATGCAGAATCCCCAAAAAATTCAAACTCGAAGATATTTGCAACGACGCGAAAAATGCCTGCGACAGCATCAGGAGCGATTATCAGAAATGAAATGATCGAGTAATTTTTATACGCGAAAATTGTTGGAAAAAATCTCTCTCGGGGAATTGCGAAAATCTCGGGGGAGAATTTTTTTTGCGTTTTGTGTGAATAATCAGCAAATTTAATGTTTAAACGTGAGAATTATGCGATTAAAATATTTTCGTAAACACAAATTTTCGGGCAACAAAATCTAATAATCTAATCTAATCTAAACTAAGGAGAAGTTTAAAGATGCAAATTGATATTAACAGCAGACTTATCGCACTTATCGGGACACCGTTGAGCCAGTCATTCGCCGCTCGCATGCAGAACGCAGCGTATCAGGCAGCCGGTTTCAACATGGTCTATTGTTATTGTGAAGCAGACAGTTCCCACTTGAAAGAAATTATTGACGGCATTCGCTACATGCCAACATTCGCAGGTTGCGCAGTCACAAAACCCAACAAAGTCGAAGTCATGCAGTATCTTGATGATTACGATGATTTGTGCAAGAAAATGGGCTCGTCAAACACAGTCATTAAGACTTCAGAAGGCAAATTAATCGGCTACAACACTGACGGTTACGGAGCATTGCGCGATTTGAAAGAACACGACGTAATGATTAAAGACAGAGTTATGTTCTCATTCGGAGCTGGCGGAACTGGTCGTTCAGTTTGTTTGGAACTTGCAGCAGAGGGCGCGAAGAAAATCTATCTCAGCTCACGTTCGGAAATGTGCGAGCAACTCGCCGAAGAAATCAACAAATTCTACCCGGGTGTTTGCGTTGCGATACGTTCAGCCGAGGAAAAGAAAATTGCCGAAGCTCTCGAAGAAACCGATGTCGTATTGAATCTCTCAGGTCTGGGAATGCGCGGCAAAGAAGAATACACCTGCGTTGACAAGAAATATCTCAAGCCCTCGCACGTTTGCTTTGACGCGACGTATAACCCGGCAACAACACGTTTCCTGAAAGAAGCTGAAGAAGTCGGCTGCAAAACGATTAACGGACTTGGCATGACGCTCTATCAAGGACTGCGACAGATTCAGCTCTGGACAGGCGGAAAAGCTGTGCCATTGGATGTAATGCGCCAGACTTTAATGGATATTCTTGCTGAGAAAAAGTAATTTGTGAAAATTAAAGGAGAGTGTTTATACATGGCACGTAAATTTTCGTTAGCGTATTTGACAATCCCGGGAACAAATCCCATGGATCAGATTAAGATCGCAAAAGAAGCAGGCTATGATTATGTGAGTTTGCGCACGATCCCGATGCACTTGCCCGGTGAACCTGAGTTTTTGCCGCAGAAAGATCCTGAGTTATTCGACGCAATCAAGAAAGCTTTGAAAGAATACGACATGCCTTTGATGGACATTGAGCTTGCACGCATTCGCAAAGATCTTGATATTAACGAGTACAAACCAGCGTTCGAAGCAGCAGCTAAACTCGGAGCAACGGACGTTCTCGGCAGCGTTTGGACACGTGACAGAGCCTGGTACACAGACACAGCCGGAAAAGTTGCTGACATGGCAAAAGAATTTGGCTTGAAATTTAACATCGAGTTTTTACCGTGGGCTGGCGTTAGAAATTTACAGGAAGATATTACGCTGGTTGACGATCTTGGACGCGACAATGTTTTCGTAATGGTTGACACGCTTCATGCTGGACGAGCTGGCGTAACTGGTGCCGAACTTGCCAGAACCCCGAGAAAATATTTTAATTTCATTCATCTTTGTGATGGACCTGCTGGAGCTGACGGCGATCCTGTTCTTGATAATATAAAGGACGAGTTGATGCTCTTCACGGCGCGTGAGGGCAGAATGTACCCGGGCGAAGGCGTTATGGCTATAGCTGACATGGTTAAAGCAATGCCGGAAATTCCGTTATCAATCGAGCTTCCGAACTTGAAAGAAATTAAAGCGCGCGGAGTTGCTGGTCACGCGAAACAGTGTCTTGACGTTGCAAAAGCGTATTTCAAGGCGAACGGAATCGAGTAAGTCATGATGAATTTGCCGAGTAAAGTTTCGATTTGTGAAGTTGGTTTACGCGACGGGCTTCAGAACGAAAAAGTTTTGTTGACGACGGATCAGAAGCTGGAGTTTTTGCGCGGATTCATTGATGCTGGCTATCCTGTAATCGAAGTCGGCTCGTTCATGCACCCGAAGAAAGTTCCTCAGATGGCTGACACCGATGAATTATTCAAGCGTATCGGCGAAGTCCCTGAAGGCGTTGAGTTGCGCGCGCTGATTCCGAATGTTCGAGGCGTTCAGAGAGCGATTGATTGTGGCTGCAAGAAAGTCAAGTTAAACGTCTCTGCAAGTCGCATGCACAATCTCAAGAATCTTAACCGAACACCCGAGGAAAGTGTCGCGGGATTTGCGGATTGTGTGAAGGCTGCGAATGAGAATAATATTGCGATTTCCGGATCGATTTCGATGCCGTTTGCGTCACCGTGGGAAGGCAGAACTCCTGTTGAAGACGTAGACGCGATAATCGAGGCGTATTTGAAAGTCGGAATTAACGAGATCTCGCTGTCTGATGCATCGGGAATGGCTGTGCCGAATCAGGTTTATGATTTGTGCAAACACGTTCGCGAAAAATATCATGATGCTACGTGGTGGCTGCATTTTCATAACACGCGCGGAGTTGCTATTGCGAATATTATCGCTGCAATGGAAGCTGGCATGACGCAATTTGACTCGTCGTTCGGCGGCTTGGGCGGCTGTCCGTTTGTTCCCGGAGCTGCTGGAAATATATCGAGCGAAGACGTTATTCACATGATGGACGAGATGGGGATCGAAACCGGAATCGATCTCGTGAAAGTCATGGCGTTGTCTCGAACACTTCCTGAAATTGTCGGGCACGCGCTTGACAGTTATGTTTTGAAAGCAGGACGTTCGAAAGATTTGATCGCAAGTCAGAGCGAATAATATTATTAAACTAAGGAGTTGAAAATTTCATGATAAAGTGGCTGGATGAGCATTTTGAAGAGTGTCTCATGGTCATATTCTTAATCCTGATAGCGTGCGTTATGATGCTTCAGGTTGTTGTGCGTAAGATCCCGTTTATTCAGTCGTTGACGTGGGCTGAGGAATTTTCGCGTTTCATGTGGATCATGAGCGTGTTTGTCTCGTTGCCCTACACGATCCGAAAAGCGAATATGCTGCGTGTCAGCGTAGTTCTTGATTTATTCCCGCAGAAATTCCGCAAGATCGTAAATTTGTGCGTTGACGTAATCGTTGCTTGGTCAATGGGAATTTTGGCGTATCATTCAGTTGAAGTTATGGACTGGACAATCAGAAGCCATGAAACCAGCGCGGCAATGCAGTGGCCGATGTCGATTTTGTACGGAGCTGCGTTATTCGGATTTATTCTCGCAACGTTGAGAGCAATTCAAATGTTTATTATTCACATTAAGCGCTTCAACGAGAAAGAATTAACGACACTTGAGCAGACTCAGCTTGATGCACAGGCAGAGGCAGAAGCAGGATTAAGAGCAGAGGGGGCAAAGTAAGTTATGGCAGCGTTATTAGTATTCGTAGTATTCTTAGTTGCGATAATTCTATCGATTCCAATCGGAGTCAGTATGATTTTGGGTTCATTTGCCCCGATCATGTTAATGGCGCGTGGTGGAGTTATTCCGCAAATAGTTGACAACACGTTATCCGGAGCAAATTCAACGCCGATTTTGGCAGTTCCGTTATTTATTCTCGGTGGCGTTATCATGGCTGAGGGCGGAATCTCGAAAAAGTTATTTAACTTCTTCGCATATTTCGTCGGCAGATTCACCGGTGGCGTTCCGTGCGCAGTTGTCTTGACTTGCTTATTCTACGGAGCAATTTCAGGTTCAGGTCCGGCTACAACAGCAGCAGTTGGCGCGATGTGCGTTCCGTTCATGGTCGAGCTTGGCTATAACAAGACATGGGCAGCAGGTTTGATCGCAGTCGCTGGAGGCTTGGGAGTTATCATTCCGCCGTCGATTCCGTTCGTGTTATATTCACTCGCAACAGGTGTTTCAACCGGAAAATTATTCTTGGGCGGAGTTATCCCCGGAATTTTGATCGGATTATTCCTGATGATGTACGCTGTGTTCTATTGCGCGACGAAGGGCGAGGACAAAGAAAAGATTAAAACCAGACTTGACGAAATCAGCGGCGAAGGTTTCTGGAAATTGTTCAAAGAATCTTTCTGGGCGTTAATGTGTCCGATTATTATCTTGGGCGGAATTTACTCAGGATTTTTCACGCCGACTGAAGCAGCAGTTGTCTCGGTTTTCTACGCGATTATCGTTTGCCTGTTCATCGAGCGTTCGATTAAGTTCAGAGCACTTCCTGCGTTCTTAATCAGTTCGGTTAAGACTTACGGCGGACTTGCGTTTGTCTTGGCATTTGCGACGGCATTCGGGCGAGTACTTTCGCTCACACACGCGACATCAGCAGTTCAGGATTTCATCGTGAATAATTTCCACAGCAGCATTTCGGTCTTGAGTGTCTGTACGGTTATATTCCTGATTTTAGGCATGATCATGGACACGGGCCCTGCGATTATCATTCTTGCACCGGTATTATTGCCGGCAGTTCAGATGCTCGGAGTTAATGACGTTCATTTCGGCGTTGTTCTTGTTTGCTGCTTGTCGATTGGACTTGCGACACCTCCGTTCGGACTTGACTTGTTCGTTGCGGGAAATATTTCGAAAGATCAGCCGATGGCAGTTGCTTCACGCGCAGTGCCGTTTATCATCGCGTTCTTGATTGCGTTGGGCTTGATCGTTTATATCCCAGAGATCAGCACATGGCTTGTTGGCTAAAGGGGGATTTTTTACATGAAAAAGATTATTGCAGTATTATTATTTGTCTTAGCGTTTAGTTCCGTAGCATTTGCAGCGACATCGGAATTTGATGAAGTTTGGCTGGTTACGGCTGACACAACGGCTAAAGGCGCAGCTGGTCAGGTATTCGCGCAGTTGATTCAGGCGAAAGTCAAGGCTGCTGACAGCGGACTCGTTATTGACTATTTCCCGAACGGCGAACTTGGCGGCGATGCGGATTTGTTGCGACAGGCTCAGAGAGGGTATATTGCTATAACAGTTTGCCAGACTGCACCGGTTGTTTCGTTTATTCCGGAAGTTGCGGTGTTTGACTTGCCGATGGTTTTCGCAAGATATGACGGCGATACGATTGACAAAGTTTTGAATGGCGACTCGGAATTTCATCGCGAAATGTCCAAAGCTTATGAAAAAGCAGGTTTGCATTTGTTAGGCTTCATGCAGAATGCTACGTTCAGACTTGCGACGGCGAACAAAAATTTGGAAACGCTTACGGATTTCAAAGGCTTGCAGATTCGCACGATGGAAAACAAGAATCACATGGATTTCTGGACGGCAATCGGAGCTGAACCAACACCGTTAGCATGGTCGGAATTATATATTTCGCTTCAGAACGGCACGGTTAATGCTCAGGAGAACGCAGCAGATACGTGTGTGGGCGCGCATTTCGAAGAAGTTCAGAATTATTTAGCCTGCACGAATCACATTCTCTATTGCAATCAGATATGCATTAATGATAAAATCTACAAATCTTTGAAGCCCGAACACCGAGAAGTTCTTGACAAGGCAGTTGCTGAAGCTTTGCAGGAAATGCGTCCGAAACTCGAGGAAATCGACAAGACGAATAAAGAAATTTTGATCAAGGGCAACATGAAAATGATCGAGTATGATAATTCTTTCTTCACGGACGTTCTTGCGATTCAGGGCGTGAAAGATCTTTACAAGAGAATCGACAACGCAACCAGCGGACTTGCCAGCACACTCGAGAAAAGTTTAGCCGACGCTGCACCGAAACCAGAGCCAACTCCTGAACCAGTTTCAACTCCGGCTCCCGCAGCAGAATAAGTTAGCTTCTCATATTCCATCACTTCCATCCACATTATATATACACGGAACGCTCCCTTGGGAAAACTCTCTCAGGGGGGCGTTTCATTTTTTATTTTGCGCAAAAAAATTCCCTCAAGATTTCTCTCGCAAGATTTCTCTCGAAGGAATATTGATAATTATATCTATAGCGTAAATATAAAAATATTATGATAGCACACTCAAGTCTCCAACTTCACGGAAAAGATTATTGCACTTGTTCAGCAAAGCAAGCCTGTTATTGCGAATCTGCAAATCTTTGTCCATGACCATAACGTCATCAAAAAAATTCGCGACAACCGGCGATAATTCCGCGAGTGATTGCGTCAAATTCACCCAGTCGTAATATTTCACGGATTCTCTCACGTGCGATTCAAGTCTGTTAATCTCGTCGAACAAATCACGTTCAGCCTGGATTTTCATGAGCGCTTCGTCCGGTTCAGAAAAATTCGCGTCAGTCGCGTTCTTCTGCAAAATATTTTTCACACGCAATGCTGACGACGTTAATTCCGTGAACCAATCGAGTTCCCTCACAGCGTTCAAATTCTCGATTAAGCGCAACGCCTGATACGGAACATTCCCCGCAACAGAAATTCCCAGCGTCGCGAGTCCGTGTTCGAAACCCTTCTCTTTCAACTGGATAAGCAATCTTTGATTCAAAAATTCCAGGATTTTTTTCTCGGTCTCGGAATCTACATCGTTAATTTCGCAGGATTTTTTCACAGCAGCGTGAATGTCAAAATTATACTTTCGTGCCCAGAGAATCTCGTTTATGCAACGTGCAGCTCGTCTGAGTGCGTAAGCGTCCTGTGAACCTGTCGGAGCAAGTCCGGCTTTGTGACACACCGTTATAATATGAACTCGTTCGGCAAGTCCAAGCAGCGCTCCAACATCATCTGTCGGAGTTTTGTCAGTGGCTGTCTGCGGCAAATATTGTTCGTAAAGCGCAAGAGCAACTCTCGGGTCTTCACCGCTGCACTTCGCATATTCACGCCCCATAACGCCCTGCAAATCCGTGAACTCAAAAACCATACTCGTCATTAAATCAGCTTTCGACAAATACGCTGCTCTATCGACAAGTGACGCAATATTCGCACCTTCATCGCCGAAATTCTCGCAGAACCATGAAGCAAGTTTCCGAGTTTGCATAACTTTGTCATAAACTGAACCCAATTTCTCCTGATACGTAACGTTCTTGAGCTTGTCAACGTACGAAGCCAAATCTTTCTTGCGATCCTCGTCCCAGAAAAACGCCGCGTCTTCAAGTCTTGCACGCAGCACTCTCTCGTTGCCCTCACGAATAACGTTCATGTCAGGCACACGGTTATTGCTGACCCCGACAAAATAATTTGCGAGTTTACCACCTTTGTCTTTGTTGCGAACAGCGAGATATTTCTGATTCTTTTTCATGGACGTTGTGAGAACTTCTTCGGGGATTTCGAGATATTTCTTGTCAAAACTTCCCATGAATGGCACGGGAAATTCGACCAGATACAGATTCTCATGCAAAATATCCTCGTCCATTTCAACGCGAAAATTCCCCGGGAAATCTTTCTGCAAATTCGCAATCGCCGACTTCATATTCTGCAAGCGTTTTTCTTGATCCAGAATTACGCTGTTATCATAAAGTGCGCTCATGAATTGTGACGCGTCCTGAATCTCGATTTCGCGCTTACCCATGAATCTATGCCCACTCGTCATGCGTCCGGATTTCACACCCGCAAACTCGAACTCAACCAGTTTATCATCAGCCAACGCAACTATCCAGCGAATCGGTCTTGCAAATCTGATCCCGGATTCGTTCCAGTACATATTTTTCGGGAAGCTGATATTCTCGAGCAAATTCCTGAAAATCTCCGGCAAAACTTCGAGAGTTGTGCGGCTTTCCTGCTTGACCTCCGCTGCGACATATTTCACGCCGTTGACTTCCATTTCTTGCAGCTCGTCAACTGAGATATTCTTGCTCTTAGCGAAACCGATTGCTGCGCGTGTTGGATTTCCGCTTGAGTCATAAGCTGTCGAAAGTGCCGGACCTTTGAAAAATTCTGATTTCGATGTCTGTGAATCATTCGCGTGACTTACGAGTAATACAAGGCGTCGTGGTGTTGCGTAAACGTTTACGTCTTTAAATTCGATTCTGTTTGCCCCGAAAATTTCGCGTGATTTTGCATCGAGTAATTTCAGAGTGTCAGACATGAATCTTGATGGGATTTCTTCCGTGCCGATTTCCAGCAATATATTTCGTATTGGCATTGTTACACTCTCCTGAATTATGCGTCAAAAAAATTCGCGTCTGTCTTCTCGAACTTGTTCATTAACGGGAAGCCCATTTCCTCACGCTGTTGCCTGTACGCCGCCGCACATCTACACGCCAACGCACGTACTCGCGAAATATAACTGGTTCGTTCCGTGACACTGATTGCGCCTCTCGCATCGAGCAAGTTAAACGCATGGGAACTCTTCAGAACGTAATCATACGCAGGCAAAACGTAACCTGAATCAATTATGCGATTCGCCTCGGCTTCGTACATCTGGAACAACTTGAACAGCATGTCCGTGTCAGCGATTTCGAAATTATAATGCGACTGTTCGATCTCATTCTGCAAATAAACATCGCCGTACTTGACTTTGCCAGCCCATTCGAGATCATAAACATTCTCGACTTTTTGAACGTACATAGCGATTCGCTCTATTCCGTACGTTATCTCAGCCGGAACTGATTCCATGTCCAAGCCTCCAAGCTGCTGGAAATACGTGAACTGCGTAATCTCCATGCCGTCGAGCCAAACTTCCCAGCCAAGTCCCCACGCACCTGTTGACGGATTCTCCCAATCGTCCTCTACGAATCTAATATCATGCTCAGCCGAATCGATTCCCAATGCTGCGAGACTCTTGATATATAGCTCCTGAATATTCGCCGGTGCTGGCTTAATAATAACTTGATACTGGTAATAATGCTGCAATCTGTTCGGGTTCTTGCCGTAACGTCCATCTGCGGGTCTGCGTGACGGTTCAACATAAGCAACGCGCCAAGGTTCCGGACCCAAAACTCGCAAAGCTGTTGCCGGATTCATCGTTCCTGCTCCAACTTCAATGTCATACGGCTGCTGAACTACACAACCTTGCTGGCTCCAAAATTGTGCGAGCCTGAAATAAATCTCCTGAAAATTCAAATCTATGTCTCCTTTGGTAAAGAAAGAAATTTAGAAAATTATTTGCTGCGTGATGCAAGTCTGGGATTCGTCGCAAGATACGGAATCGGATTCACCGGCTTGTCGTTAATCCTGACTTCGAAGTGAACGTGATCACAAGTTGCGCGACCAGTGTGTCCGACGTTAGCTATGATCTGTCCCTGCATGATTCTCTGACCTTGACGAACTAATACACTCGAACAATGCGCGTAAAGAGTTTTTACACCGTTGCCGTGATCAACCAAAACGAAATTCCCGTAACCGCGGAAGCCCATCGTGGAATTATCTCCGGTTCTGGCGACAACTCCGTCACGAGCAGCTCTAATCGGTGTGTTCAACGGCATCGGAATATCAAGACCAGTGTGTCTGCGTTTGCCTCTTGGCCCGAAACCAGACGTAACTTTGCCATCGACTGGCCACATCATTTTCCCGTTCAAATTCTGCGGAATGAACAAATTCTGATTCGCTCTCGGATACTGGTAATTATTCGTCGCAGGATACGAGGGCAAATACGCCGGTGAAGTTCCGAACGTGTGATCCAAATCCGCCATTGACGGACGCTTCGGCGCTGCATCTCTGGGTAACTGCACGACTTCAACTTTGTCGCCGGAAATCACAAGACGCATTGGACCTTTCGACGGATCGCCATTCGGTGAGAAAATTATAATCGGATCCATCAAGCCGGGTATCTCATTCTTTTTCTTTTTCGCATCGGGATTAGCTGTCAGAATTGCGTCGTTATTGCTAGTTTGCGTTGAATTTGCGATTGCTGCCTGAACGATTTTCGCATCAGGTTTCTCGCGTGTGTGAGGCTTTCGCAGTTCCAAATCTTCCATTGAGAATGTCGGAGCATTCATATTCGGGCGCAAAGTTAAATCCGGAGCTTGAGCCTGGGGTTGAGCTTGAACCGGTGCTTGAGCCTGAATCGGAGCTGGAGCTGGTGTCGGAGCTGGCGTTACGTCAGGTTGTTCACGCGTGCGAGGCTTTCGCAATTCCAAATCTGACATCGAGAACGTCGGAGCATTCATATTTGCTGAGCCAACGTGCTGCCAAATCGCGATCAAATCCGCTTGATTCGCCGGCAGAAATATCACGCTGCTGAGTGTCAGATTTTCGAGCGAAGTTTTATTTGCCCACATAATATCCTCGACTTTGAAATCGTGAACAAGGCAATATTTCTCAAGCTCACGTATCCCGGACTGCAAATCGCCGGCAAAAGTCATCGTGCGCCATTTCTCCGCGTTTGCATGAGTTGTGAACGTGAATATTAACGTTATAACCAAAACTATGTGTAAAAAATTTTTATATCGAATTTGCATTTTTAGTATCATCTCTCCTTGGATATAATAAAATTACGTGAAATAATTATACAGTATATACCATTTCTTACGCTTGACTTTGAGTTGAGATTATATTTTCTTCGCACCGTCCTCTGTTTCCAAAACGTAGAAATCCGCGCGTCTGTTGAATTTTTTCTCGTACGCTTCACCGATTATATTCACGAATTTCTCTACGCAATTTTCCCGGACGATACTCACCGTGCAGCCACCAAATCCGCCGCCAGTTATTCGAGAACCAATCACACCGGAAGTTCCCCAGGCAAATTCTGCGAGAGCGTCTAGTTCTGGAACTGTGACCTGATAATCATCGCGCAAAGACACGTGTGACGCATTCATCAATTTCCCAAATTCGCCTAAATTTCCGCAGCGTAATTCTTCAGCAGCTTTCAAAGCCCGGGCATTCTCAGTGACGGCATGACGGGCGCGTCTGAGGCAATCCGGATCGCGAATCACACCCGAAAATTTCGCAAAATCCTGTTCATTTAAGTCGCAGAGATTCTCTATTTTCACGACCTTCTGCAAATCCTGTAACGCAGCTTCACACTGTTCACGACGCAGATTGTATTCCGAACTCACCAGAGAATGCGCCACGTTCGAGTTTGTGATCACGATTTTGCAATCAGCCAGCTTCAGCGGAACGTACTCGTAATTCAGATTCGCACAATCCAGCAATATCGCATGATTTTTCCTTGACATGCTCACGGCGAACTGATCCATAATTCCGCACTTCACACCTACGAAATGCTCAGCCTGTTGAGAAATTTTCGCCAACGTCACGCCATCAATATTCAGGTGAAACATATCAGTTAGAATTTTCCCCGTCAAAACCTCGATTGCAGCCGATGACGACAATCCAGCACCGTCTGGCAAATTCCCAGAGTACAGAACGTCAAGCCCGTAATCGAATCCGCAATTACTACCCAAGAGAATTTTCGCGACACTTAACGGATATTTCACCCAGGAACGCTCGAATTTTGAAATTGAGTTTGCGTCAAGATTTTCAATTTCACCGTAACGAATCTCAAACGGCGTGTCAAAATTTCCGTCCATATTCATCGAGTATAGCCTGAGTTTGCCGAGATTATTTTTCGCGACGATTGCATTTATTCCGAAAGTTATCGCGCATGGGAACACGTAACCGCCCTCGTGATCCGTATGTTCACCGATCAAATTCACGCGCCCGGGGGCAAAAAATTTCTCGCATGATTCATGTTCACCGAAAATTCTTCCAAACACTTTCTGCATAATTTAGCCTCCAAATCTGATTCTGAAATCGAAAATATTATTGCAGATTTTTTCGGAAATTGCGATATTATTAGGAGCTGAAATTTTAGTAGAAAGGATCTTGACAAATTACAAAATGGCACAAACGATAATAGAATCAGGAATCAGGAATCAGGAATCAG
>CAJOEM010000015.1:34368-34982 GCA_905233725.1 uncultured Synergistales bacterium | reverse complement strand
TTAATTGATTATATCCACACCAAAACTCTTTAAGTTGAATATTATTACTAACATCAATCTCCGTTAATTGATTATGATCACAATATAACTCTTCTAAAGCTATGTTATTACTAATATCGAGTTCTATTAGTTGATTAATAGCGCAATTAAGTTCAGTTAAATTCGTAAAATATTCAATTCCATTCAATGATGAAATATTTTTATTATGAACATCAATATTTGTTACATATTCAATTTCCGCATCACTCAGAGAACCGTCGTTATCCAAGTCGCAACTAACTATGACATAATTTCTGAAGTTTTCGTCTGGGAAATTCGTAGCGTTAATTTCGACATCAGCCCACGCGCTCGAAACAATCAAACACAATCCTAAAACCGCTAAAAAAACCTTTTTCATTGAAACTCCTCCTATTCATGATTCTAAAAAAATTCCTGACACCTAAAAATTTTTCAGGTGCATTAACACGACATTTTATAAAATCAAACTAAGGAGGCTTCTCTTTACGAGCGGAGATTAATTTCGTGCGGCAAAATCGTAAACGAATTACACACGGAAAACTTTTCCAGAGTGACGGCACAATAATGCGTTCTGTTCTGTTCTGTTCTGTTCTGTT
>CAJOEM010000015.1:0-34357 GCA_905233725.1 uncultured Synergistales bacterium | reverse complement strand
TTTTTATGCTACCACAAAAACACATTTTTGTAAACGTCCCTCCTCGCTATTTTTAAGATCAACTTTGCGTAAAAATATATTTATTTTTTAAAATTATATCACAACGAATAATTTTTCTCTACATAATTTTTGCACAAAAAAATCCCCTCGCGAATTTACCAAAATTATTAAGTTAGTTATTAAGTTAAGAACATTGGCATTTTCACGGGGAGCTTTCGATTTATTATTACTATTTATCTATCTATCATTTACACGGGCTGTAGCCGCAACTGAAACAATATTCGCAGCCCGAGATAAATTCCAGCGGCGCACCGCAATCCGGACAAAGTTCACGACCTCCGCGCATTCGTCCAGACGTATCGCGATCAATCAATTTCTCCAGCAAAAGCGCAATCGCATCAGGAATAGATCTAACTACATGTTCTTCATCATAACTCAGGAGCCAGTATTCCTTGCCAGAAAGTCCTCTCAGCGTGTCTATAAAATCCTCAAGTTTGCTGCCAGAACGCAAGCCTATCGAAATTACTCGCGACAATGCTTCTGTCATAGCTTTCAATTCAGAGCCGCTCTTGCCAACGTTTATGAAAATCTCGAACGGGTCTTTGCCGTCAAAATTCAGCGTTACGTATATGCTGCCCCATGGTGTCGTGTCTTTGATCGTCTTGCCGAATACTACGAGACCGGGACGTTCTTTCACATTTCGAGAATGCGTGTTGTGCTCAGATTTTTCGGTTTTATCTTTCGCAATCAGATTCGCGTTTGATTTCTCGTCGTCAGATTTCTTCACTTCGATCGGCTGATACGACCTCGAACCGTCGCGATAAATCGTTATGCCCTTGCAGCCCATCATGTAACAATCTCGATACACGTTACGAACATCGTCAATCGTAGCGGAATTTGGCAGATTCACTGTCTTGCTGATGCCACTGTCAACAACTTGCGCAAAAATTCCCGTAACATTCACATGCTGCTGCGTTGTAATATCATAAGCCGTAACATAAGCCGGATTTGTCAATTTCCCGCCGTTCGCACGATATTCTGAACGCTGTTCCTGTGATAGCAGCTTGTGCCAGAAATCTTTATTCTCGAAGCCAGAGCCGTCTGTCTTGGCAATGCGTCTGCTCCATGACCACGCAAAATTCGGTTCAATTCCTGAACTCGCGTCCATAATCATCGAGATCGAACCCGTCGGCGCAATCGACAATCTGCGGCTGTTACGCATATTTCCCTCGAAAAGATTCTCAAGCACGAAATTCACTTCGGATTCAAAACCAGCTGACTCAGACTCGAAATCAAATCCTGAATCACAATACGTCTCGAGAGTATTCAGCAGCGTAACCGGAATAATTTTTTCAGCACGCATTTTCGCGAGCAAATCCCTGAGTGAAGCTGCGTCAATTTTCTCAGGCAGCGTGTAATTCTCGAACAATTTTCGCACCAAGTCATGCTCCGGGAACGGCGATTTATTCTGGTCCGTAACAATCTGAATCGTCGCTGACAAAGCCGAACGCGCCAATACTCCGGATAATTTCTCGCAGAACTTGTTGAACTCATCAGATCCGTAAACTATATTTTGCAAGATCGACGCATCAGCAAGTCCCATAATGCCGAGTCCGACGGGTCTGATTGCTTTCGTACGCTCGCCGATTTTCTCTAACGGGTAACTGCACGCATCAATCACGAGATCAAGATAATACACCGACCTGAAAACCTGCGCTCTGAAACTCTCGTAATCAAACTTGCCTTCTTTCACAAATACTTCTGTGTTAATCGAGCCGAGATTGCAACTCGTGAAATTTGGCAACGGTTGTTCACCGCAAGGATTTGTCGATTCGATTTCCCATTCCGGATCCATCTTGAGAATATTATCCTGACGCGCACGATCAATAAAAAACACTCCTGGGTCTCCGCGCTTCCACGCACTCTCGCAAATATGCGCCATCAATTCCCGAGCCTTAACTGTCTTCGTGACAGAACCGTCAACTCGCGAATGCAAATCGAAATCGCCGTCATTTTCCGCAGCATTCATCAACGCGTCAGAAATCGCAACTGAGATATTAAAATACGACAACTTGCCATCTTCGGTCTTGCAGTCAATAAAATCACAAATATCCGGATGATCGTCGAACAGCATTCCCATCAACGCAGCACGACGCTTGCCACCCTGAACTACGACCGCGCCCATCGTGTTCCAAGTCTCCATGAACGACACAGGTCCCGAAGCTTTGCCGCCAGTTCCGCCAGCAATCTCAGAACTGTGTTCGCGCAAATGTCCGAAATTTCCTCCAACACCGCCGCCGAATTTGCTGATTATGCTCGCGTTCTTGACACTCTCGAAAATTCCCTCGATGCTATCCGGAACGCTAATCACGAAACACGCGAATAATTGCTGATTCTTGGTCTTGGACTCGTATAATTTCCGGTAGTCTTCAAGCTGCATGTCATCGACGCTCTTGTAAATTATCTCCGCAAATTCCGGAATCACTGTCAAACCTGCTGCCGCACTGAACAGACACGGCGAGTTAAACAAGAATCTCCGGTTAAGAATATCATTCGCAATATTTTTCTCAAGAGTCCTTAGCCAATCAATCGAATCCGAAAAATTCACTTCCGCACTCGCAACAGTTCGAGAAACACGACGCACAAATTCCTCGAAATTTCTCTCCGGACGAGTTCCCTGAATTTCCGAGTCATATCTGGGCACGAAATATCTCTGCTCCAAAAGCCACATCGCGTTATCCGACAATCTTTGTTTCAAAATCGAATCATTCGCAAGTTCCGACGAATCTATATCTTTCGCAAAATATTCCCTGATTACCCTTAGAATTTTCGCGCTCATTTGTGAATTAAACTTCCTCCTTAGACAAACTTAGACAAAAAAATCCCCAACCCCACCTGTGATTGGCAAGGTTGGGTGAATTTCATAAAACCAGTTCTGACCTATCGCGTGATTATTACTTAGCTAAATTCTTGAATACGCCCTTTGCATCAAGTTTCTGATACAGCGTCACTAGTTTCGGGAAAATTCCTTCGCCCTCGGGAACGTCAGCTAGATCAAACTCGGCAAAAAACGTCTCAAGATTCGGCGAGTAAAACGCAACGCTCGGCACAGACAATTTCGAGTTCAAAATATCAACAACGACTGACATAACATCGCCATAACCCGAAAACGCCGCTAACGGTGTCAAGAACGTCATCACACCATTCGTGCTATCTTTTAGCCAGGACTGAATCGCCTCGAAATCCAGCCAGAACGACGCAATCGATTTTCTCGCGAGCAAATTCTCAAACGCAGCCTTCAATGCGTGATTCTCACCAGTTGCCGAAAGCTCCAGAACTCCCAGACCCAGCGAATCTCCGCGCAATCCAACCAGGAACGATACCGGACTCAATGACGAATCAACCTGCAACAATCTCGTCCAGCCTGTCGAATTACTCGATACTTCCGTCAAGAACGGCTTCGAAGCTATTTTCTTGAATATCTGCTCAGCTAATCCAGCAGCTCCAGTCTTAGTCAAGAATACACTCGGAATCTTGAAGCCCTCAACAGGAACGGAATTTGTGCCGACTACAATCGAGAACGCACCCTTCATAAACTCGAAGAACTCCTCGCGCGAAATGTCGAATCTCTGCAGGAACTTGAAAAATCCCGCCATGTCCTTCAACATATCCTCGTCAACATCAGCAAGGCCGAAATTAAAAACCGTTCCCAATGCAAAAAATGGGCTTAAATCTCCGCCGATGCCATTGAGCAAAATATTTCCGCCTCGAACCGGATCAAGCTTCACGATATACTCTTTCACAATTTCCGGATTCAGCGCTTCGAGCAAATTCGCCGTAAAGCCAAACGTCAATTTATCAGGCTGATATTCCAGCGCACACTCAGCTCTCAAAGGATTTGCCCAGTACTTGTTAAGCTCTTGAATATCTTTTTCACTCGAGTTATTCAGCGCGATAACAGTGTCACGTTCCAAGTATATCAACGCGAAATTATCCGCTGAAAATTTGCGGCCGAATTTGTCAATAAAGCGATCTTTGCCAGTCGTAAACGTCTCATAAGCATCATTCACGCTCTGAATATCCGTCCCGGCAAAAACAACGCCGTCTTTTGCTTTTACCAATATCTCGTTATTAATCCGCAGAATTTTCCCGGGTTCATGCTCAACTTTGATCATCGTCTCAAGCAAGCTCACCAACGGACTGCTCGAACCGATAAGCATTGCTGCGATGTCTTTGGCTTCTGCTGATGCAACTTCGATTTTGTCAGCTACGAGCGCTGTTGACGGGTGCAACGTGAACGCTGCCTGAACGTAAGGCTCCGGCTTGCCATCAACGAGCGAAATTCCGAAATTGAACGCTGCTGCTTTCAACGGGAAATCGTCAATAACCGACGCAACCATGTCGATCATGTCCTTGTCAAAATCCGGAACGAACTTCGCAACAAGATTCATATTCTCGCGCGAAACCAGCCACTGAATGAATCCTCTGACATCATTGGCTTTCAACGCAAAATACAAGCCCGAATTCGAACGAAACGTCAAAGCATTCTCAGGTTCAGCAGCAAACGACGCTCCGGAAACCGCAAGAATCACAAGCAACGCAAGCGCTACTAATCTTGTTCTAAAAAATCTGCTCTTCAAATCTACGAATCCTCCGATTATTTTTTATACTCCGCGTAAATCTCGATAAATGACGCAGGCTTCAACGATGCACCTCCGACCAAAGCTCCGTCAATATCCTTCATCGAGAGCAATTCTTTCGCATTCGAGCCTTTCACGCTGCCTCCGTAGAGAATTACAACGTTCGGGTCTTTAATAAGCTTCCTGCTCCATTCACAGACTTCCTGAGCCTGTTCACTTGTTGCGGATTTGCCAGTGCCGATTGCCCAAACCGGTTCGTAGGCGTAAATGACTTTGCGGATCTCGTCCGGGGATAAAATCTTCAGGATCGCGTCTAACTGCCTCGTCATTACATCAAACGTGTGTCCGGATTCGCGTTCATCGAGCGTCTCGCCGTAGCAAAATACCGGAATCAATCCAGCATCGAGAGCAGCTTTTGTTTTTTTCGCGACCAGCTCGTCGGACTCTCCGAAGATATGCCTGCGTTCAGAATGTCCGAGAATCACGTGAGTTGCGCCAGTTTCCTTTACCATCGGGATCGAAACTTCGCCAGTGAATGCGCCTTTTGGCTCGAAGTAAATATTCTCAGCGCCGAATACAACGCCATTAGCCTTTGCACCCTCAGCTGCTGCCCAGAGTGACGTGAACGGTGCGAAAACTCCGACCTCAAGTCCCGAATCATTCTTGAATTGCGCGTAAACTGGTGCGAAATCCTCGAAGAATTTCTTAGTCTCCGCGACCGTCATGTTCATCTTCCAATTTCCGTACAGATAAATCTTTTTCATAATCACAATTTCCTTTCTGAATTAATCAATCTTGAACGGCTCCATGCCTGGAAGTTTCTTGCCCTCGCAATACTCCAAGCTTGCACCGCCGCCTGTCGAAACGTGCGAGACTTTGCCTGCATAGCCGAATTGCCTGACTGCTGCTGCCGTGTCACCGCCGCCTATAACCGTGACAGTTCCCTGAGTTTCCGTAGCTTCTGCGACTGCTTTTGCAAGATCACGAGTTCCAGCTGCGAATTTGTCATTCTCGAACACTCCCATCGGGCCGTTCCATAAAACAGACTTCGCACCCTTCAAAGCGCCGACAAAATTCTTCACGGTTTCCGGGCCAATATCGAGTCCCATTTTATCCGCCGGCATCGCGTCACTTGAAGCAATCGCTGTCTCCGTTGAATCAAGTCCATCAGCAACAACACTGTCAACAGGCAACAAGACTTTTATGCCCATGTCCTCAGCCTTCTTGAGCGTGTCTTTCGCAAAATCGAGTCTCTCTTCGTCACAAAGCGACTTGCCAATTTCCTTGCCCTGAGCCTTCAGGAACGTGTAAGCCATTCCGCCGCCAATCAAGATCGTCGTAGCTTTGTCCAACAAATTGCCGACAATCGTGATCTTGTCCGAGACTTTTGCGCCGCCGAGAATCAGCACGTAGGGTTTCGCGGGATTTTCGCTGACTGCACCGAGCATTTCACCCTCACGCTGCAACAAATCTCCAGCAAACGCTGCCTTCACAAAATCAATCACGCCACATGTCGAACAATCTGCTCTGTGACTTGCACTGAACGCGTCCATAACGAAAACATCGAACGGAGCTGCCATTTTCTTCGAGAACTCCGGATCGTTCTTTTGCTCTTCGGGATGATAACGCGAATTTTCCAGCACGACGATTTCGCCAGGTTTCAGCGCGTCAACTGCATCAGCGACTTTCTGACCTACGCAATCATCGACAAAAACGACTTTCAAGCCATAAGCTTTCTCGATATCCGGGACAATCTGTGAAAGCGAAAACGCCGGGTCAACTTTGCCTTTGGGTCTGCCAAAATGCGACACTAACGCAACTTTCGCACCTGCATCGAGCAATTTCTTCAGCGTACTCGTGTGAGCACGGATTCGCGCATCGTCCGTAACTTTGCCGTTCTTGAACGGGACGTTGAAATCAACACGCATTAACACTTTCTTACCTGCTACATCATTCGCCGTAAACGTTCTAAGCTTCATTTCTTAACTTCCTCCGTTAAATTTATATTTTTGCTCTCAATAAATTTTTCAAGACTCAACCACCGATATTTTACAGCACTTTTCTTAATATGTGGTGATAAATTTTTCCCGAGTTCCGAAAGTGAAGATTCCGGGTCTTCCAGGCGCAAGATTACTAATTCACGCAATTTTTCCGGCAGCTTGTCCAGCAAATTCGCCTCAAGAATTTTCCGCGCGAGTTGTGTCTGTTCAAGTGATGCCGCAACCGAACGCTTGATATTCGCCGTTTCGTAATTTTTCGCTCGATTGACATTATTGCGAACCGATTTAATTATCGCTATGTCCTCGACTTTCAACGCTGCAGCCGACAAGCCAATATTATTCAGGAACGTCACGATGTCCTCTTGATTGCGCAAATTATACTCATTCCGCCGTTCGCGTTCGAACCATGATAAATGCGTCTTCTCAAGAATATTCGCAGCAAAATTTCTCGTGAGCAAATTCGGGATCGAAAGCGTCAACAAATAGCCAGTCCTCGGAAAATAAACGTTGCCGCACGAACCCCATAAGCCTCGCAGCCAAAGCCAGATTTTCCCGCGAGAAACATTCTCAGAAATTCCGGTCAACTCGCCAAGAAAATTCTCACTCGAAAAATTTGCAAATTTCCCGGTAATTTCAAATTTCACGAACGGCTTTTTATCACGAAAATTACACAGGGAAAAATTCACGCTAAATTTCTCGCACAAATTCGATTTCAGCCACAGATTTTCGCCCATAAATAATCTATGAGCCGTACGCAGACGCTTTGACACGAACGAATTATTATTTTTTCGCAGCATCCCCAGAAAAAGCCCGGCACATTCAAAATCCGCGTCACGGGAATTTCTCACGCTGCACTCGAGCCACTCATCACGGAACGAATCGAGTATTAATTTCTTGTCATAAATATTACGCAAAATCCTAAAAAAATCGCCGAAGTTCTCACATGTTACGCGCAAAAACTCCGGCAATTCTGAACTCAAATTCTGATTAAATCACTAATGCGACAACAACGTCAACATAACTCCCGCCGCAACCGCCGTGCCGATAACTCCCGCAACATTCGGTCCCATTGCGTGCATCAACAGGAAATGTCCCGGGTACTCATGCTGCACAACTCGCTGAACAACACGCGCCGCCATAGGAACCGCCGAAACTCCAGCCGCTCCGATCATCGGGTTGATCTTGCCGCCGGACAAAATCTTCATGACCTGTCCGAAAATCAATCCGCCCGCCGTACTGAACGCAAACGCAACAAGTCCCAGCGCGATAATCACAAGCGTACTCGGCTTCAAGAATGATTCCGCAGCCATCGTCGATCCAACCGAAAGTCCCAGGAAAATCGTCGTGATATTCAACAACTCATTCTGAGCAGTCTGGCTCAATCTTTCCGTAACGCCGCACTCACGCAGCAAATTTCCGAACATCAGCGTTCCAACCAGTGGCACACACGCCGGCAGAATCAATCCAGAAACAACCGTGCAAATAATCGGGAATAAAATTTTCTCGCGCTTCGAAACAGGTCTTAACTGTCCCATCAAAATTGCTCTGTCTTTCTTACTCGTCATGAGCCTGATAACCGGCGGCTGAATCAACGGCACGAGTGACATGTAGCTATATGCTGCGACTGCGATTGCTCCGAGAATTTGCTGCTGTCCCAACATGACCGTCAAGTAAATGCTCGTCGGGCCATCTGCACCACCAATGATTGCGATACTTGCTGCCTCTTTGATATTAAAGCTCACAAGTCCGTTAGTCAAAGTTCCAACCCAGTTCGCCGAAATAAACGCTACGAAAACTCCGAACTGCGCCGCTGCTCCGAGCAAAAACGTAATCGGATTCGCGATCAACGGACCAAAATCTGTCATTGCACCGATGCCAAGGAAAATCAGAATCGGGTAAATCTCAAATTCAGCTCCGTAATACAACGCTCTCAAAAATCCGATCGTGTGTGTGTTCTCGTTGAAGCCCTCAATAATTCCGGACAACGGCAAATTCACGAGCAAACACCCGAACGCAATCGGCACAAGCAACAGTGGCTCAAAGCCCTTTCCAATCGCTAAATAGAGCAAAATAAACGCGACGATAATCATGATTATATTGCCCTGAGTTAAGCCTGCAAAACCTGACTGTAACATCAAGTCTTTCAAAGCTGCCAAATACATTTCCATTAAGGCATCGATCCTTTCAAAAAGATTTGTGATTTCTAAAACAACGCAAATATATCATATTGAACACTCAACGTGCAAACGCAATTCTAATCAAACGGATTTAATCTCTGCCAGAAAGTTTTTTCCCTGGATTTGGGTTTGGCTTTGGGCTTCAAGTCCTGCGAGAGGTTTTCCGGCTCGTGAGACGTGAACACCGCGACGTCTTTGTAACGTTGATTCGACAAAATATTATTCACGTACATAATCTGCGCGTAAATATCCTGCTGGGCTGATGCTTTCTGGTAATAATTCACTGCGAGGCTCTTATTCGGAGCAACTCCCCAGCCGTACTGGTACATGTCCGCGAGAAAAATCTGTGCGAGAACGTTGCCATCATCGGCGTAATTTCTGACCATCGGAACGAATCCGGCGTACGAAATCGGGATATTATCTTTCGATTCAATCTGCAAATTCATCAGCTCAAAAATATTCTCGAACTCCGACGGATCATTTTTGCGAAATTCCGAGATTCTCATGGCGTGCGTTAATAACGGGTTCGCATTTTCCGAGTGTAATTGCTGAATATATTCGAGTGCGTTGGGTCTTGCGTCGAAATAATCGGCGATTGCGAGTGCGGCTTCGCGTGATTCGTCCGAGATTTTTTCGAGTAAGTCATTCAGTTTTTTTGCGCGTAACGTGTCAGCAGGCAAATTTTCCGGAGCAACTTTCTTTCGCATTGCGTACAACATAGCGTCGCTCAGATCATGCTCATAGCCGAAATCAACGTTTATCTCAATACATTTCACAGCCTCGTCAATTTCCCCGAGTGAATAATAGCAAGTTCCGGCGAAAATATTATTCAGCCAATCTTCACGAAGCGTATTTTTCCGCATTTCCGCCAGCAAATTCAGAGCCTGAGTTCTAGAACCTGAATCCGAACCTGAATCAAAATTTTCGTTTTGAACAAGCTGCGAGAATCTGTATTTTGTGACTTCGAGTTTGTACGGGTCTTGACGCAAAACCGGTCGCCAAACTTCGTCGAACTTGTCAAAGCATTTGTTCGCTTCATCTGGCTCATCGGCATCTTGAGCAGTTTTCGCGCGATAATACCAGTACGGCGGATAAACTTTGAAATCGTCCTCGAGAGCCTTCAACATTCGCAATTTTCTCGGAGCTTCGTCAGGTTCTTCGACGGCTCTGTAATAATCATCCATAGTTTTTTGCACGAGCCTGTATTCGTCTGGCAGGGAATATTTTCGCAAGAGCTTCCATGACGAGTCCAGCAATTTCTTCTGCATATCGTTAAATTCTTCGAGATCATCGGCGTATAACCTGTACAAATTTGCGTCGAGATTTTTGCGGATTTCTATGCCGGAATTCTGGTACTTGAAATAACTTGCGCCACACGCTGAGAGCAATCTGCCGACACCCAGCAACAGATTCGTACTCGTTGGACGTCTTGACATGTCTTTGAGAATCGTGCCGGAATTTTTCGAGAGTTCCAACAGACTTGAAGATAATCTGCCCTGCATTTGCAAATCATAACTTTTCTTGACGAGTTGCAATTCATTCTCGCGTAATTTGCGCTTGCTGGAAATATCCATAAGTTTCTGGTACAAGCTCGTAATTTCAGGGTCAGCTTCGATATTGCCGATGCTTAACGTATTGATTATATTCTGGTATTCCTGATCGAGAATCAATCTGTCTTTCGTCGTCAAAATCCTGTGAACCGATACTATCGCCATATTTAACGCAAGCATTGTATTCTGTGGGTCGTAATCCTGAGAATCTTCGGCGAAACTTTCACAGGTCATAGCCAGAATCAGCGTAATTGCCAAAATAATTCTGCGCATGAAATCTCACTCCTTTGTTTGAATGAAAAATATATTATCGCACGAAAAAACCCCCACATGTTTGTGAGGGTCTAATCGCTAAAATCTGTTACGAAAAATTATTTGTTCAATGCTGCGTTTTTGCCAGCGATTCTTCCGAACACAACTCCATCGGTCAGAGCATTTCCGCCGACGCGATTCGTTCCGTGAATGCCGCCAGTAACTTCGCCAGCCGCGTAAAGTCCGGGGATAACGCTTCCGTCATGTCTGAGAACCTGAGCTTCGGTATTAATTCTCACGCCGCCCATTGTGTGATGAAGTGTCGGTGACAATGGAACGCAATAGAACGGAGCTGTTCCAATCGTCAATTCGAGTTCGTCTTTATGAAAATCGGGGTCATCGCCTTTAGCTACGAGTGTGTTGTAATGCGCGACTGTTTCGACGAGGCCTTTGGGGTCAATACCAGCTTGTTTCGCCAAATCTTCGAGAGTGTCAGCTTCGTACAAATAGCCTTTGGACTTGAGATTCGCCATTTCTGAATCCGGCAATTTTTTCACGCCAGCGTAAAATCCGCCTTCACTGTCAAAAATCGAGAACATAATCTGCCCGGTCTGAGCAATCGTTGCATTCGAGATTACGTCACGTCTGCCGCTTTCTTCGACGAAACGCTTACCCTCGCGATTAACGTAGATCGAGTTCTTGATAACGCCAGCGAAATGACTCTGCAAGCCGCCCGTAACAGGATTTCCGTGTGGGTGAATCTGCACGTATTCCATGCCGTTCAAATCCGCACCTGCTGCAACAGCTATTACAATTCCATCGCCGGTTGAAGTCGGAGCATTTGACGTTGGCAAGCCGCTGAGATTATTATATTTCTTGACGAGTTCAGCACTTGCAGCGTAACCACCTGTCGCGAGAATTACAGCGTTCTTGGCTGTGAAAATATATTCCTGACCGTTCTTTGGATCAACAGCTACAACACCAGTAACTCTGCCTGATTCATCCTGGGTTAATTTCTCAGCTTTGCAATTCAGGACAACTTTTCCGCCGTTTTCATATACAAATTTCGCAAGTGGAGCGATAAATCCGTTGAAAGCGATCTTGTCTTTCTCGTCCATGCTGCGTGGCCATAAGCCGCCGATTGTCTGGTAAACCATCTCGGTCCATTTTGTGCCGTGTTTCGTGAGCCAGTGTCTAGCTTCGAGAGCGTGTGATGCCAAAACTTTCACGAGTTCGGGATCTGCTGCGAAATCTCCGGCTTCAAGAGTATTCTGCGTGAAGAGTTCGACTGAATCTTCGACACCGATTTTGCTTTGACGTTCTGGGTCAGGAGCGTTGAGAGTTCCGCCTGCTCTGGCAGTATTTCCGCCGATGATCTCGTTCTTCTCGAGAATAATAACACTTGCGCCGTTCTCGATAGCTTCCGTAGCTGCTGCAAAACCTGCTCCGCCTGCACCGATTATGATCACGTCCGCTGCCATTTCGATGGGTTTGTCAGATTTCTTCGGGTAGGCGATTTCTCTAGACTCAAGAACTGAGAGAGTAATTCCGGATTGTTTCACGCAATCACGAACAGCAGCCAGGAATGCGCCGCTTGTAACCGTAGCACCGCTGACACTGTCGCAAGCAAGTGACTGATTATCGAGAATTTCGCGTGTTAATAACTCGATTGCAGCAGTTCCGATTCCGGGAGATTCGAGATTTTCGCTTTCAAGTGAGAGAATCTTGTCCTCCGAGAATTTCATCGTAACTTTCATCGGGCCGTTATGACCAGTTACAGTTGCTGAGTATTCGCCGGGTTTGAACTTGTCGATCACTTCGGATTTTTTACCGGATGCTTGAGCGATACAATCTGCAACAGCTTCACGTAACGCGTTCGATGACATTGTTGCGCCGGTGAAGCCTTCTACATCGGATTTCTGTTCCGCCAAAACTTCCGGAATCATTTTCTCGAAAGCCTTGTCGCCTAAACCGGGTGTCTCTTCATGTGAGAGAATCTTTACGTCGATGATCTTGTTCTCGTCGAACGTGACCTGAACTTTAACCGGGACATCCGCGTTATTGCCGTGAGCTACAGCTGTGTAACTTCCGGGTGTGTATGCCTGAGCTGCCGGAGCAAAAATCATCAGTGCAGCCAAAAACAATCCTACAAACTTTCTGAACTTCATTACGAAAAAACCTCCGTTAAAATAAGTCTTTAATATACAATGTCAACATTTTAGCATTCATGCCCGCGAAATTTCCTGCGCAAGATTCGCGATATTCATTCCGGCTTTCAAAAACCTGAACATGCGAATTGCTCCTTTGAGATACAAATCTTCAGCATTATTCAGCGCGTCCTCAAGTTTCATCGGGGAATCTACAGTTGTCATGATTGAAGCAATACCGTGTTCGTAAATTTTCTCGTAGCCTTCAGCAAGTCCGCCGCACAGAGCTATGACCGGGATATTATATTTCCTGCAGCGATCGCCCACACCCTGCATGACTTTGCCAAAACAGCTCTGCCAATCCGTGCGACCTTCACCAGTTACGACAACGTCAGAACCAGCGATTATTTTGTCGAACGAGATAATATCTAAGACAGTTTCGATTCCGGATTTCATTTCGCCATTCAGGAAAATTTTCAACGCAGCTCCGAGACCGCCAGCAGCACCAGTTCCGGCTATTTCGTCAGGATTTACGCCGAACTCGCTAATCAAAACATCACGATAATTTTGCATTCCAGATTCTAATCTGTCCAGGATTTCCGGAGTACCACCCTTTTGTTTGCCGAACGTGTAAGTTGCGCCATCTTTGCCACACAACGGATTCGTAACGTCACACATCACCGTGAATTTTGCGTGTTTAGCTTTATCGTTCAAGCCAGAAGCATCAATCCTGGAAATTTTCTCAAGATCGCAGCCTCTAGCCTCGAGTTCGTTGCCATTCGAATCAAGAAATCTCACGCCCAACGCTCTAGCGAAGCCTGTGCCGCCGTCATTTGTAGCCGAGCCGCCGATTGCGATCGAAATATCCGTGAAGCCCGCATTCAACGCAGCATTAACTAGTTCGCCAGTTCCGTAAGTTGTCGTTAATAACGGGTTGCGTTTTTCTGGCGGGATCATTGTGAGTCCGGAAGCTTGAGCCATTTCCAAGACAGCTTCAGTCTCGCTCAATTTGCCGAAATATGCTGTAGTTTTTTCCATCAGGGGATTATGAACTTCAACTGAGATTTTTGATCCGTTACGTGCTGCTATTAATGCTTCGATTGTGCCTTCACCGCCATCAGCAACAGGAACTCCGAAAGTCTCACATGCCCCGAAAATTTCATGAGCTGCCTTGGTTAGTAATTCGATAGTTTTCTCGCTGCTGAGAGAGCCTTTGAATGAATCTGACGCGAAAATTAATTTCATGGCGCAAATCTTCTCCTAAAAATATTTTTTCCCGGTATAATATCAATACCGCATATAAAAACAAGAATACATGAAGGGAAGTGTTACATTACAAATGGGAAGGGATTTTGCTAGAAGAGAGAGATTACGCGAAATTTTTCAAGACACGCAGGAATTTTACACGAGCGATCCAGTTTTGAGTGAAGCTGTAGAAACTGGCAAGACCAAGACGATTTTTTATCCAGCCGACGATTACCCCGAATTAACTGCCATATCCGGAATCGGCAAAAAACTCGGATTAACGCTTGCAATAAATTCGAGAAGTTTTCAAGCTGCGATGAAATTTCACAGAGCCATGCCCGAGAAAAAAATTGCTGTTCTGAATTTCGCTTCATCAACTACACCGGGCGGAGGTGTTTTTGGCGGAAGTGGAGCTCAGGAGGAAAGTTTGTGCAGATGTTCGACGTTGTACCCGTTAATTTCTCAGGATTGGCTGCGGGATAGTTATTATGCTCCGAATAGAGCCGCTCGTGATTTCAGGAATAATGACGCCTGCATTTATTCCGAGGACGTTGTGATTTGCAAATCAGACACGGATTATCCAGAGAGATTGCCCCGCGAAGATTTTGCGAAAGTTGACGTGATCACGTGTGCTGCACCGAACATGAAATATGCTCCCATGAATTTCGAAATATCCGAGAGTTTCGATCTGCATTATAATCGAGCGAGACATATTCTGCATGTTGCATCGCTTCACGGTGTTGATATTATGATCTCCGGAGCATTTGGTTGCGGAGCGTTCAGAAATAATCCTGACATAGTGTCCCAAGCTTGGAGTAAAGCACTCGAACAATATCAGAAGAATTTCGAATACATAATTTTCGCGATATATTTCAGAGACTACGAGACCCCGAACTTTCAAATATTCAGCAAGAGATTCAACAACTAGATTCAATAATTAATCCAGGCCGGAAAATTCTCACGATCTGGATTAAACTTGCTTGCTAGATAAATATTACTTGCTTGCTAAATATTCGTTAATGCTTGCTGCTGCTCTGCGTCCCTCACCCATCGCGAGAATTACCGTAGCTGCTCCGAGAACTATGTCTCCACCAGCCCAAACTCTCGGAATGCTGGTTTTCTGGTTTTCGTCAACGATGATATTTCCGCGTTTCGTGACGTTCAAGCCTGCCGTCGTCTGAGCCATTAGCGGGTTGGACTCGTTGCCCAGAGCTACGACTGCTGCGTCGATGTCGAGAACGTGTTCTGTGCCAGGAATTGCAACTGGCTTACGTCTGCCGGAAGCGTCCGGTTCACCAAGTTCGTAGTTTAATAACTCAACGCCGATTAACTTGCCTTTCTCATCACCGATGAATTTTGTCGGGTTCTCTAAGAAATGGAAGTCTACACCTTCTTCGATAGCGTGAGCAACTTCTTCTGCACGAGCCGGCATTTCCGCGCGGGTTCGACGATACACGCAGTAAACTTTCTCCGCGCCAAGTCTCAGAGCAGTTCTCGCACCGTCCATAGCAACGTTACCGCCGCCGAATACAGCAACACGTTTCGCAGTATACAACGGTGTGTCAGCGTGTTCTGTGTCATAAGCTTTCATCAAGTTCGAGCGTGTCAAATACTCGTTCGCACTGAATACGCCGATCAAATTCTCGCCCTCGATGCCCAAGAATTTCGGAAGTCCTGCACCCGTCCCGATGAATGCAGCGTCATAACCTTCACGGTCAAGTAATTGCTCAAGAGTTTCGGTTCTGCCGACTAAGAAGCTTGTTTTGAACTCAACGCCCATTTTCTTCAAGTTTTCGACTTCTTTAGCGACGATCTCTTTTGGAAGTCTGAACTCAGGGATTCCGTAGACCATAACGCCGCCGGTTTTCTGGAATGCTTCGAATACCGTAACGCTATGACCAGCACGTCTTGTATCCGCAGCAACTGTCAATCCAGCGGGTCCTGAACCAACGATTGCGACTTTCTTGCCGGTATCTGGCGCAGGTGTTGGGACTGTGATTTGATTATTTGCTCTCTCCCAGTCAGCGACGTATCTTTCAAGACGACCGATCGCAACGGCTTTCTCCGGAGCTTTGAGCATCTTGCCAACTGTGCAGAAGCTTTGACATTGCTTTTCCTGAGGGCAGACTCTTCCGCAAATCGCCGGCAGCAAGTTCGTTTGCTTAATCGTATCGACTGCGCCTTTGAAATCTCCCTGCTGAATCTTCGCGATAAATTCCGGGATCGGCACTCCAACCGGGCAGCCTTTTTTGCACGGAGCACCACCGCACTGAATGCAGCGTTCGGATTCTACGCGAGCCTGAGTTTCTGTGAAGCCCAAAGCAACTTCGCCCATCTCATGAGCGCGCTGAATCGGATCACGTGAGGGCATTTCCTGAGGTGGTATCGCTGTACGATCTTTCGGAGTTAATTTCGTGCCTGCAGTTTTCTTAGCTTCGAGTTCTTCCCAGATTTTCGCTGCTTCGTTCTGTAATTCCTGAGTAGTTTTGTGTTCTGACATGTTAAGCACTCACCTTTCCAGCGTCAAGACCGATTCTGCATTTGTGATCGGCTTCACGCTCTTTGTCTTTGAATGCGCCCATACGTTTCATCATGTTATCGAAATCGACTTTGTAGCCGTCAAATTCCGGGCCATCAACGCAGACGAACTTTGTCTCGCCACCGACGCTAACACGGCAGCAACCGCACATTCCAGTGCCATCGATCATGATCGTGTTGAGTGACGTTGTAATCGGATATCCGAACGGTCTGACAGTGTCAACGCAGAATTTCATCATGATAGCCGGGCCGATTGAAACGACTTCCGCAACTTTTTCGCGCTCGCAGATTTCTTTCAACGGCTCAGTGACAAGAGCTTTGCGTCCGTAAGTTCCATCATCTGTGACGACGATTAATTCATCCGAAGCGGCTTTCATTTCGTCCTCGAAGATTACGAGATTCTTTGAACGTGCGCCGATAATCGCGATTACTTTGTTGCCGATGTTGTGGTGAGCCTGAACGATTGGGTGCAACGGAGCAACGCCGATTCCGCCACCGACACACACAACTACGCCGTCCATTTTCTCGATATGCGTGGGACTTCCAAGTGGTCCAACGAGAACGGGAACTTCATCACCGACGTTGAATCTTGAGAATTTGCGAGTTGACGCGCCGACAGTCTGATAAACCAACGCGATCCAACCTTCGTCAGCATTTGCGTCTGCGATCGTTAATGGAACTCGTTCGCCATAATTGTCGTCAATCTGGAAAATGATGAACTGTCCGGCTTTGCGATTTCGTGCAATTTCCGGAGCTGTGACCTTGAAGTAATAGACACCTTGATCTCTTTCCTGGTCGTAGGAAAGCTGTCTTTTCTCTAATATTTTGTGCAATTTAATACCCCCTCATGATATTCGTGAAAATTTTTCTTTTTCGAGTTCGTTTTAGAGTTAATGAGTAAATGATAAGCCAAATTCTGATTTTTCACAAGACAATTTCATAATATTTTGCGATTTTCCAGCCAACTTTCGAGGATTAATACGGCTGCCAGCTTGTCGATTTTTTCACGGCGTTTTTTTCTGGAAACGTCTGCTTCGAGCAAAACTCTCTGAGCAATTACAGTCGTGAATCTCTCGTCCCAGGTTTCGAAATTCAGAGCCGGAAATTGCGTTTTCAAATCCGAAATTATTCGCAAGATATTTTCGCACGCATCACTTTTTTTCCCGTCTGTGCGATTCGGCAAGCCAACGAGAATCAAACTTGGCTGATATTTCTCGACACACGCTCTGAACTCATCCAGAAAATTCTCAGCGCTCCAGACTCCCAAACCCTGAGCAATTATTCCTGACGGATCAGAAATTGCCGCGCCGATTCTGACCGAACCAATGTCAAGCGCAAGAACACGCCCTGAATTAATATTTTGCATGAAATCCCCCATTTATGCGTTATAATGCTTTAGAAATTCTCAAATTTGAAAAGGAGTTATACATGAATAATAATCTTCAGGAATTAGATTCGCAATACATAGCAAATACTTATGACCGTTACAAAATCGCGCTAGTTTCAGGGAATGGCTCGCTCTTGAAAGATTCTGACGGCAAAGAATATATCGACATGGGCAGCGGAATTGGCGTGAATCTTTTCGGTGCAAATGATGCCGAATGGAAATCCGCGGTAATCGAACAACTCGGGAAAATTCAGCACACGTCGAATCTCTATTACAACGAACCGTGCGTAAAACTTGCGAAAATGCTTAGTGAAAAATCCGGTCTCGCAAAAACGTTCTTCTCAAATTCCGGAGCTGAAGCAAACGAATGCATGTTCAAAGTCGCGAGAAAATTTGCAGCAGAAACTCGTGGCTCAGAATATTTCACAATCGTTACGCTCAAGAACAGTTTTCACGGACGAACTCTAACAGCACTCGCAGCAACCGGTCAGGATCATTATCACGAGTTATACCAGCCATTAACGCCGGGATTTGCTCATGTCGAAGCAGGGAATATTTCCGAACTCGAAGAACTCGCAGCAAAAACAAAAATCGCAGCCGTTATAATCGAGTGTATTCAGGGCGAAGGCGGAGTGATTGCGCTCGAAAAAAATTACGTCGATGAGCTAAAAAATTTCGTGCGTGAGAAAAATATTTTGCTCGGCGTTGATGAAGTTCAAACTGGAAACGGACGCACCGGAAAATTATTCGCGTACATGAACTACGATTTGCAGCCGGATATTATCTCAACAGCTAAGGGTTTGGGCGGAGGACTGCCAATCGGGGCAACGTTACTCAGCGAGAAAGTTCAGGATGTTTTCGGACACGGTGATAACGGCTCGACATTTGGAGGAAATCCTGTTGTGTGTGCAGGAGCGTGTAATATTCTCTCAAGAATCAGCGACGAATTATTAGCGCAAGTCCGCGAGAACGGGAGAATTTTGCACGAATATTTCTCGAAGCAGTCAAATATCGAACAAGTCACTGGAATGGGCTTGATGATCGGTCTGAAACCTACGAAACCTGCGCGCGAAGTTGTAGACGAATGCATCAAGAACGGGGTTTTAGCTCTGACAGCCAAGGACAGAATCAGACTTTTACCGCCGATTAACACACCGTTGGAATTATTGCAGAAAGCTGCGGAAATTATCGCGAAAGCCTGCTAAGTCTGTTCGAATTTTTGTCTCAGATCGTTTGTTTGCAATATGGACGAAATATCAACATTCTTTGCTGCATAACATGGTTTTGAGCAATATAATTTTTGAGTTGTAGCTTTTCTGAAAATTGCAAGAATCCTACTGGGAAGCTGCGACGTTATATCTCTAATATCTTCTCTAAGTGCAGTATTAGGAATGTAATAATTATTTTCTCTAATAAATCCCATGCAGGCATATCATGTACGGTGCCTGCTAATTTTTCCGTCCATAAAAAAGATTTACCTGAACCGTAATTACCAACCATTTTGGCACATTAATCCTCCTGAAATTTCAAAAGGGAGCAAATACACCACAGTGTACTATACTCCCCTTTGATGAGTGACTGATTTTTCTGCTGTCCGCCAGCCACCGGCAAAAATATCCGGCAAGAACACAGTTTTTTCTGTTGACTGCCAACGACCGACACATATGTTCGGCGAGTATTTCGGATTTTTTAGGTGTCAGCCCACCTTTAATTTATATATCAAAACTGGAAATACACGAACGGATTCTCACCAGTGAACGCAAGTCCCAGAATTATCCCGACGAATACAAAAAATGTTGTTAAGCCTGTGATTGTGTTGAGATTCATGATTGGGCAAAATCCTGTTACGACGCTCGAATTTTCACGGCGGGATTTCACGGTTGCGACGATTTGCGAAACTGCCAGAATCACAATCGCGAAGAATGACCAGAAAAACGGCTGCGAGATTCCGTCCTGAAACGTGAATATTCCTGTGATGACTTGCCATGCCTTGACAAAATTCTCTGCCCTGAAAAATATCCATGTGAACGAGATAAAGCTAAACGTAACGAAATTTCCTGGAGCAGATTTTTTACGCGCGAAAATTTTCTCAAGACACAACGCCAAGCCATTCAATCCTCCCCAGAATACAAACGTCCAATTCGCACCGTGCCATAATCCCCCAAGCAACATGGTAATCATGATATTCACAAGCTGCCGAAATTTACCAAGCCTGTTGCCGCCAATCGGAATGTACAGGTAATCTCGCAGCCAACCAGACAGCGAAATATGCCAGCGTCTCCAAAATTCCGTAACACTTCGCGAAATATAAGGCAAATTGAAATTCATAACGAAATCATAGCCCAAACATTTTGCGCAACCCGTCGCTATATCCGAGTAACCCGAGAAATCGAAATATATCTGCAACGAATACGACACGACCGCTAGAATTATCGTCGCCCAATGAAACGCAACTGGCACACGAAACACATCGTCAACAAAAACCGAAATATGATCCGCAAGCACAATCTTCTTGAAAAATCCCATCGCTATAATCTGCACGCCAATCGTGAAATTCTGAAGCGTAATTTTTCGCCCGGACTCGTTTAATTGCGGCAGAAAATCCGAAGCTCTGACAATCGGTCCGGCGACTAACTGTGGAAAAAAGCTGATATATAACGCGAGTTTCACGAAATCTCTTTCAACAGGAATTTTCCCACGGTGAACGTCTATAACATAGCTCAACGCCTGAAACGTGTAGAACGAAATCCCAACCGGCAGAATTATTTGCAAGCTCATAAATTCACGACCGGTCAGCAACGCAAGCGAATCCAGGAAGAAATTGCAGTACTTGAAAATCCCCAGAACGATTAACGGGATCGCGACTCCGAGAATATACGCGAATTTCTTTCGAGAGTTCATAGCCGTAACATACGACATCAACGTAACGAATAACAGCAGGAAACAAAATCTCCAATCCCACCAGCCATAGAAAAAATAGCTCGCACTTAACAGGAAAATATATTTTGCTCTGTCATTCGCGAATTTCTGAATTGCCAACGTCACGAAAAATACTGCGAGAAAGAACAATACGAAAACCGGCGATGTGAATATCATGATTGCGCCTCGATTCTCTGCATTAACTTGTATATCTCTTCAGCGAACATTCTGTGCCCGTATCTGTTCAAGTGACCGCTTGCAACCGATGTATTAATGAATCCGTAGGGCAGCGTGTAATCTTTTGCGTACTCACTCAGGAAACGCTCGCTCATGTCGAGAAAGTAAATTCCGTTTTGTTCGCATAACTCAGAAAATTGTCGCGATACTTGCGGATCAGATTCTATCTTCAGACTTCCATCGAGATTTAGCGAAACTGGCGGGTGATAGGCAATTATCAATCTTGCGCCGGACTTAGATTGTGAAAGCGTGTCGCTCATTTGTGCGAGAACTTTTGCGAGTAATTCGGGATTGTTTTGACTGAACGAAGAGTAATCCTGTGTTGGGAATTTATTTGGTAGAAAATGAAATATATTTAAGTAAGCGCGATATATATACGGATTCTCACGCATAAACTCGCGTAACGGATTCCTTGTACCTACAGCTCCGTCAATGTGAGGGAAAGTATGATTTATGATACTTGCAAATGTTTCGTCTGTGAAACTGAGATTCATAATTTCTATGATTACAAATTTCGAGGGCGCATATTTCCTTAGTGCTGCTTTGAGATTACTAGCACATGTAGGGAAAAAATGTCCGGATACCCCGATATTATAGACTCTTTCATTTGCGAACTCACCCAACAAATTTGCAGTGTTCTCGTCCTGCATAACCCCAAACGCTTCCATGTGTGAAGAACCCATCAACAAAACATCAAGAGACATTCCCTTTTCAAAATCAAACGTGTTATTGTAACCTTCGTTATTTGTTTTTCCGACTGAGAAGCCTTCCTGAAAGCAAAAATAGCGGCGATATGGGGCAAATATTCTATCAGTTACACCGTCTAAGTTGATGTGATGTTGTGGCGGATCATCGTAAATTTTACAGAGTAATGTAAGAATTATTAACGCAAGAATACCAGATACTAGAATTTTGAGACACAAATACCCCCACGACCGATGACCATTATACTCAAAAGATTTCAAAATAATCAATACTCCTTTATAACGATTTTCAAGTAATACATACAACCGAATAAATCCCCCGAATTATGAAACATAACGCAACATAACAACGGGGGACTTCGAAAATTTTCGAGTTATTTCGCTTCGGCTTCGATTGGAACGAGCGTCTTAATATCTTTCAAGTGTCGCCATTTGCCGGCGTAATCAAGCCCGTAGCCAACTACAAATTCGTCCGGAACTTGGAAGCCGCAATAATCCAGTTTGACTTCGGTCTCGCGTCGAGAATATTTATCCAGCAAAACGCAAACTTTCAGCGATGACGGGTGCCTGCCTTCCAAAAGTTTCAGCAGGTGTGAGAGCGTCAAGCCTGAATCGACAATATCTTCGACTACGATAACGTTTTTGCCTTCGATGCTGTTCTTCAAATCGTGATAAATTCTCACAACGCCGCTGCTCTTCATCTCGTTGCCGTACGATGCTACGGACATGAAATCGATTTTTACGTTCATATCTTCGGGCAATTCACGAACCAAATCCGTCAGAAACACAGCCGCTCCCGTCAAAATTCCCACGACAACAAGCTCGTTGTCCATGCCGTTATCCTTCACAATTTCCGCCGCAATTTCCTTAACTCTCGCCGAAATTTCCTCACGCGAAATCATTATCTTGTCGAGTTTGTATTCCATGTTTAGCAAAATCTCCGTTCTGAAATTATTTCGCATTATTATCGCACGAAGCCAGAATTTTTACAGCCTCATTTGCTGCACGAATGCTCAAATCAACGCCTGAATATCTGAACTCGTTCCTGTTGCGATCAGCTACAACCGTGAAAATCGCGCCTGCTCTCAAGCCGTAAATGCCAGCAAGCGTCAGAATCGTAGCAGCTTCCATCTCGAAATTCAGAACGCCGGCAGCTTGTAAATCGCGAATCTTGTTCTCGAATTTGCTCTGTGAATAATTCCTGAAGCCGTGACGAGCTTGTCCGCAATGAAACGATGCTGTTGTGCAAGAGATTCCGACATGATATTTCACGCCAAGTTTTTCGCACGCAGCAATCAGCGCGGAAATTATTTCGTGATTAGCAATCGCCGGATAAGACAAGTCAACGTAATCTTCGCTCGTAGAATCCTGGCGCATAGCTCCCGAACAAATTATCAAGTCTCCGCACGTTATATTTTCCTGAATCGCTCCACACGTGCCAATGCGAATAAACGTATCAGCTCCGAGATTAGCAAGTTCCTCTACAGCAATCGCAGCACTCGCACCGCCAATTCCCGTCGAACACGCGCTAATATCAACTCCGAAAAATTTCCCCGAGAAAGTTCTGAACTCACGATTATTCGCTATAAATTTCGCCTCTTGCCATTCATTCGCGATGTCATTCACACGCTCAGGGTCTCCCGGCAGCAAAACATATTTGCTAACGTCTCCGTTTTTGCACTGAATGTGATACTGCAAATTATTTTCCATCGCAGGCTTCTCAGAATTTGATTGCCAACTCGCCATGAAATCACACCTTACTATACTATTTTTGCCTGATTATACATGACAGCGACATAATCACAAACGAGACAATTATTCCGCAAGTCGTAGCGTTGAGATTCGCAATCTGGATTTTTCCGAACGTCATGAATAGTGTGACAGAAATTCCGCACAAAGCCGAACAAATCGCTGCAAAATTCGACGCGCGCTTCGTGAACAAGCCGAATATCAACGGTGCAGCAAGTGAAACGCTCATAAGTGAATAAAAAATCGTCAACGCAGAAATTATGCTCTCAAGTTGTAACGCAAGAATCACGCCGATAATTCCTGAAATTACGCTGACAATTCGTGACGCAAACAGCAATTTTTTATCCGAAATCCTAGGATTAATAAATCTCTTGTAAATATCATTTGTTAAAGCTCCGGCTAACATGTACAGAACCGTATCAGCCGTACTGACTTCCGCCGCAAAAATCGCCGCCAACGCAGCAGACGCTATAAACATCGGCATCATATTTTTCATCGCAATCGGCAACGCAAGATCTTTGTTCGACAATTCAGGAAAACACGCATACGCACACATGCCAATCACAACCGGGATCGCCGCGAAAATCAACTGCACAAGTCCATTCAGCGAAGTTCCAATCTTAATCGCACGTTCATCACGAGCAGCAAAAACTTTCCCGATTAAGCCTGGCGATATGAAAAACGACGGTACAAGCATAACGATATAGCCAATTATCGCGGTCGAACCCATTCCGAAAATCTCGAAATATTCCGGATTACTAACGCGCGAAATTATTCCCTCAACGCCTCCTGTGAAATTCCAGACGAACGGCAGCGCAATAACAAATCCAGCCAAAATTACAGCAACTTCGATTATATTCACAACTGCGCTCGATAATAATCCGCCTGCTGCGAAATAAATCGTCGTGACAAATGCGCCTGCGATTACGCCGAAATTTTTCGGGACACCGGCTGCGACTTCCAAAATCCACGCGATGCCGAGTAACTGTCCAGAGAATAACGCCAACGTTCCCACGGACATCATAAGCGATAATATTCCCGAGAAAATTTTGCTGTACCTGTCATCAAGATAATCGCTGAGCGTATAAAAATTCTTCTCACGCGCAATCCGCCAAATCTTCGGGCCAACCAGAAACGCAAGAATCATCGAACCGATTCCGGCACTGCCAATCCACCACCATGCCGACACGCCATATTGCCAAGCCAACGCCGTAACGCCAACTGTTGAACCTGCTCCCAAATTCGCAGCAATCAACGTTGTGAATAACATGCCTGAGTTCAGATTTCTTCCCGCGACAAAAAAATCTGACGCACTCTTCACACGACGGCCGATCAACGCTCCGACAATCACCAGCAACAGCGCATACGCAACGATAAATATAAACAAAAACGTTCACAACCTTTCGCACTTTCGGACTTTCGAATTGAAAATTTCCAGAATCAAAAACCCTGCTTCAGAATTTCGTGACTTAACATTTAATTCTAAAACAGGGAGTATTTTCTTCCGTAATCTTAATTCTTATGAAATTGGCTGGGGAACAGGGATTCGAACCCCGATTACCTGATCCAGAGTCAGACGTGCTGCCGTTGCACCATTCCCCAACTTCTAAATCTTTATTATGTGCTGAATTTGCACAACGTGTGAGATTTTATCAGGTTCAGGAAATTTGTCAAGGGAAATTTACGCTAAATTTGCACCGAACGCCTTGCACTCAGCGATTGCATCATCATCGGGTTCAAGATGCGCCTTAACACTCGCAACGAAATTCGCGCCGCCATCTTTCACGCGATCTTCCCAAGTTCTGAGCCACTCGCCATCGCCCCAGTCATACGAGCCAAACAATGCGACCTTCTTGCCGCCAAGTCCGGGTAACGCCTCACTGAAGAACGGTTCCATCTCGCCTTCTTCGATAACTTCAGCACCCATTGCAGGTGAACCGAAAACTACGACATCATAGCCAGACAATTCCGCAACTGACGCTTCCGAAACATTTTTGCAAACGACTTCTGCACCCTTTGATTTTGCGCCTTCAGCGATTGCCCCAGCCATTTTTTCCGTGTTGCCGCCGCCTGTCCAATAAACGATTATAACTTTCATGATAAATTCGCTCCTGTTAGAAAAATATGTTTGATATGCACAACTTATAATAATTTCGCGCATTTGTCAAGCAAAAATTCTCGCAAAAATTCACAAGATTGCTATAATTATTTCGAAATTTATAATCACGAACGGAGGAATTAATTAACATGAAAATTGCACTTGGCTGTGACCATGCTGGCTACGATATTAAGCAGCCTGTAGTCGACTTCCTGAACGAGCGAAAAATTGATTTCGTGGATTTCGGAGCTTACGAAATTGATCGCAATGACGATTACGTTGATGTCGGAATCAAAGTTGCTCAGGCGATTGCAAACGAGGAATTTGACAGCGGAATTTTATTATGCGGCACTGGTTTCGGGATCGGGATTACTGCGAACAAAGTTCCGGGGATTCGTGCTGTTCCGTGTGATAATCCTGACGCTGCGAAAATGGCAAGGGCTCATAACAACGCTAACGTAATCACACTCGGCGGCAGAGTTTTAAAGCCCGAACAGGTTGCGCCGATACTTGCTAAATGGTTCGACACAGAATTTGAGGGCGACAGGCACTTACGGCGCATTAACAAAATCGCAATGTACGAGAAATCTACGCTGAATGTCCAAATGGAACACGGCGGTCGTACTGTAATATTCAATCACCCGTTAGTTCAGCACAAAGTCGGGATCATTCGCAATATCAACACAAGCGTAAAAGAATTCCGCGAACTCGTGCAGGAAATCGCTGGCTTAATGGTCTACGAGATCACTCGCACGCTGCCGTTAACCGAAATAGAAATCCAGACTCCAATCGAGAAAACAAAAGTCAAAACTCTCGAAGGCAAAAAATTAGCGATCGTTCCAGTTTTGCGCGCTGGTCTTGGAATGGTTGACGGAATCTTGAGCCTCGTGCCTAATGCGAAAGTCGGTCATATCGGACTTTATCGCGATCCAGAAACTCTCAATCCGGTCGAGTATTATTGCAAGTTGCCACCGGATATTCAGGAGCGTGATATTTTCGTGTTAGACCCAATGCTTGCAACAGGCGGCTCAGCTTCAGCAGCAATCTCGCTGATCAAGAAACGCGGCGGCCGGAAAATTTCACTCGTTTGCTTAATCGGCGCTCCGGACGGAATCAAGAAAGTTCACGAAGACCACCCTGAAGTCGATATTTTCATCGCAGCTCTTGACTCACACTTGAACTCGCACGGATATATCGTTCCGGGACTTGGTGACGCTGGCGACAGATTGTTCGGCACAAAATAATTTCGCAGGTTTTAGCAAATTGATCGATATTAAGCTATTCGTAATGCTTATCATGGGATTTTTCTGGGGAGGATTGACCGCGCCGGTTTCGATTAAGCTCGCGTCAATTTTCGGGATTCTTGATATTCCCGACGCACGGAAAATTCACACGCAAAATACGCCCAGGGGTGCAGGACTTGGCCTCTGGGTGGGCTATATGCTCATGGCTCTGTTCATGTCCGAGGAATTGCCCGCGATGAAATTCATAGCAACCGGTGCGACGATAATATTTTTCTGCGGCTATCTCGACGACATGTGTTCACTCAGTCCGTTTCCAAGATTGATTCTGCATTTGTTCTCGGCTGCTTTAGTCGTAGTTCCGCTGGATTTGAACCCGTTGTTGGCGATTTTCGCGACAGTCTGGCTCGCAGGCGTGACAAGTGCGTATAACTTGATTGACGGCATGAACGGTCTTTGCATATCGATTTTCATGGCATCATCAGCGGCTCTGTTTTTCCTGGGACGATCGTATTCGGGCGTGTACATGGGAGCGATGGCGTTCGGAGTTTTGTGCTGGAATTTCCCGGCAGCCTGGACTTTTCTCGGGGACGGAGGCAGCACATTGCTGGGATATTTATTCGCGTCGCATTTCATCGTGATAGCAATGCCAGCGTCAAAAAATATCGCGCTTCACGAAATCGTGTTATTATTCCTGTTGTTCGGCGGAGTTCCTGTTCTCGACACCATGATAGCTTTTTCACGCAGAATTTTATCCGGCAAATCACCGTTCTATCCGGACAAAAAACACTTACATCATATTTTGCTCAATCTCACCGGCTCGAATATATTAACCGTGACGATTCTGGTTACGCTACAGGGATTAATTTTAGCTGCGGGATTGGCTGTGTTTTCGAGATTAATTTCGCGTTAATTTCACGTTAAACTCACAAGTGTAAATTATAAATTATAAATATCATGAGAAAAGTATTATGCGTAATCGGCACGCGTCCTGAAGCTATAAAAATGGCTCCAGTGATTCGCGCCCTGAAAAATTCAAACTCGTTCACAACAAAAGTTCTCGCAACAGGACAACACACTGACATGTTAAAACAGGCTCTTGAAGATTTCGGCATTGCTCCGGATTTCAACCTGAATATCATGCGAAACGCACAAACTCTCGATCACATAACATCAAGCGTCCTCGCAAAAACCGGCGATTATCTCGACAGTGAACACAACGATTTCGTCCTAGTACACGGCGATACTTCAACAACTTTCGCAGCATCACTCGCAGCATTCTATCGCAAAATTCCAGTCGCTCACGTCGAAGCAGGTCTGCGAAGTCATGACAAATACCTGCCCTTCCCCGAAGAAATGAATCGCGTATTAACCGACAGAATTTCCGAGATATTTTTCGCGCCAACTGAGAATGCAGCAGAGAATTTGCGCAATGAACATGTCAATCCCGAGAAAATTTTCGTGACAGGCAACACAGTAATCGACGCTTTATTCGAGATCCTGAAGCTTAATCAAAACATACCGGAATTTATGCGCGAACTCGACAATCAGCCGTTCGTCTTAATGACAGCTCATCGGCGCGAATCATGGGGAGAACCTCTGCTGGAAATTTGCGCGGCTGTTCGTGATATTCTGGCAGCAAGACCCGACGTGAAATTTCTGATTCCGCTTCACAAAAACCCGATCGTGCGTGACGTTATAAAATCCGAATTGCAAAATAATATCTCAAACGTAATTTTCACAGAGCCTCTGAATTATCCGGATTTCACGTTCGCAATGAGCAAGTGCAGATTCATTCTCAGTGACAGCGGCGGAGTCCAGGAAGAAGCAAGCGCAATTAATAAACCGGTTCTAATCATGCGCACTCTATCCGAAAGACCCGAAGCAATCGATCACGGTACGGGTGTTCTCGTCGGAACAAATCGAAAAATTATACGCGAAACTACTCTAGAAATTCTCAACAACGAGTCATTCTTGAAAAAAATCCTCAGCAAAAACACAAAACCCTTCGGCAACGGCACAGCATCTCAGAAAATTCTCTCAGTTCTGGAGAACTATCATGCTCGGCAGGCTTAAGATAATCATTTTCACAATCGCATTATTACTCGCAATCTCTCACGCGCAATCTCACGCAGAAATTTCACGAATCAGGCTGCTATTCGTAGGCGATATTATGGCGCATCAGCAGCAACTCGACGCAGCAAAGCGCAAAGACTCCTGGGATTTTTCACCGCAATTCAGGCGCATTCGTCCGTTAATCGAGAACGCATTTCTAATCGGCAATCTCGAGACAACTTTCGCAGGAACGCTTCAGAATGGCAGGAAATTATCCTATACGGGCTACCCAATGTTCAACACGCCGGATTCACTCGCAGATAATCTAAAAGATCTGGATTTCGATTTGCTGACTCTCGCGAATAATCATATTTTCGACAAAGGCTCTGATGGCGCAAAACGTACGACAGAAATTCTGGATTCATGCGATATTCCTTGGCTGGGCTTGAAAATCGAAAACTCACAGACTTCAAGAGACGCTGCAATTCTCGAACATGACGGCTTCAAACTCGCGTTCATAAACTACACTTACGGCAGCAATATTTTCCCAAGAAATTATCCCGAAAGCTCAGACGTGAAACTCAACATAATTTCCGATGACGTGATTCAAAACAGCATAATCTCAGCCAAGAATCTCAGCGCGGATATTATCACAGCGTGCTTTCACTGGGGCTACGAGTATCACTACAAACCAAACACTCAACAGAAACACACAGCAGAAATTGCTTTCGAATCCGGAGCAAATTTGATAATCGGAACTCACCCGCACGTTTTGCAGCCTGTCGAGATAATCTCAGACGATGCAGGGAATTTCAAATCCGTAGCTTGGTCACTCGGGAATTTCGTCTCATTCCAACGCACTCTGCCACGAGAACGAACTTGCATTTTAGCAGCCGAATTTGAGAAAAATGATTCCGGATTCACAAGACTAACGAGAATCTCAATCGCGCCGCTTTACGTTCATGCGCCGGGTCAGAAACGCACGGAAATTATCTACGCCGGAAGTTACGAGCCAATGCTTGACACGCTGGATTTCTCCGGGATCTCGAAACAAAAATTGCGGCAAATTCGCCAAATCGGGAACGTGATTCTAGAATTTATGGGCGCAAAACTCGATGACGTTGACGATTTCGGATTCTACACGCTCTGGTCAGAAGAAAATCCGGACGAACTGCCAATCAGCCGCCGAAAAACTCCGAAGTAAATCAGCAAGTCTACGCGAAATTACTCTCTTTATTCTGCTGAATCCAAATCGTAGCAGCTTCGTTCAAGTTCAGGCTAATTATCTCGGTCGAATTCTGAACCTGAACGTCGAATTTATCTTCGTGAACAGAAATCAATTTCACAATCGTACCGCTAACAAATCCGCGTTCGAGTAATTCTTTGCGAATCTCTTCATCAGCGGTCAATCGCAAAATCGCGCCCTTCGCACCAATTTCACACAACGTCAGAGGCACCGGCAGAATAATAATCGGTCTCTCAATCGCAAGAAAAGCTTCGTCAACCCAAGGCTGATGTTCTGCATGAGCGCGCCTGAAAAATTCCAGCAATGCGTATAATCTATCTTCTGTGACGTTATCGACATAATGCTCCATTGAACACGCCATCTCAGACGAATGTTCGCGGTCAAGTCCGAGCAGCTCGTGAAAAAACGCTCTGAATCCTTCGTGCCTGCGAAAAACTGACATTCCCTTTCTGCGACCAGAGTCCGTCAAGTGCAAATTCCCGTAGCGTTCGTGTTCAACAAGTCCAAGTTCGACCAGTTTCTGAACCGTCGCCGTAACAGTTCCCTTCGTGATTTTCAAACGTTCAGCAAGTCCCGTCACCGTAACTTCGTGTCCAGTGCTCTCGATTAAAAACAATTCCTCAAGATAATCCTCGATTCGTGGCGTTATCATATAATTTCTCTCCTGTAATAATTTCTGGATTATAATATCATGTATTTTCACGGGGGTATGAAAAAAATGCGAATTAATTTACACGAGAACATATTATTTTTTGACGGCGCTATGGGAACAATGTTGCAATCGAAGGGTCTGCAATTACGGGAGTTACCCGAAATTCTGAATCTCAAAAATCCGGCTTTAATCACGAGCATTCACAACGAATATTTAAACTCAGGCGCAAATTTCATCACGTCAAATACTTTCGGCGCGAACAGATTCAAACTCGCAAATTCTTCCTACACAGTATCTGAAATCGTCGAAGCAGGAGCGTTTCTTGCACACGAGGCTGTAACTCGGTGGCGCAAATCTGAATCCGGTGAATATTTCTCGGCTCTGGACATCGGCTCAACTGGCAAAATTCTCGCTCCAATCGGTGACGCGTCATTTCAGGAAATTTATGACTCAGTTGCTGAACAGGTAATTGCCGGGAAAAAATTCAGCGACGTAATATTGCTCGAAACTTTCACGGATTTGTACGAACTCAAAGCTGCGGTTTTAGCTGCGGTTGAAAATTCTGATCTGCCGGTTTTTGCTACGATGAGTTTTGAAGCTTCAGGACGAACGTTTTTCGGCGCGAGTGTCGAAAGCATGGTCACGGTGCTTCAGGATTTAGGTGTTTCTGCACTCGGTGTGAATTGCTCACTTGGACCTAAACAATTACTGCCGCTTGTGAAAAAATTCTGCGAGATTTCGCACGTTCCCGTCATGATTCAGCCAAACGCCGGTTTACCCGTGATTCGTGACAACAAGACTTTTTATGACATAACGCCCGACGAATTTGCCGAAACTTCCGTTGAATTTGCGAAAATGGGAGCTGCGATTCTTGGAGGCTGCTGCGGAACAACTCCCGAACACATATCGAAAATGCGAAAATACGTAATGCGCGAAACTCACGGGAAAATTGCAACTCGTAAAATTCCAGATCGCACAATAATCGCGTCAAGTTCAAAAATCACAACATTCGGTGAAAAATTCGTGATAATCGGCGAGAGATTAAACCCAACCGGCAAGAAAAAATTACAGCAAGCTATCCGTGAACAGAATTTCGACTACATGATCAACGAAGCTTTGAAACAGCAATCTCAGGCTGCGAAAGTTCTTGACCTGAACGTAGGCTTGCCCGACATAAACGAACCGGAATTTTTGGCGCGTGCATTGACGGAAATTCAGAGCGTAATAGACCTGCCGATTCAAATTGACAGCTCAGATTATTCAGCGCTCGAATCTGCTGCGAGGATTTATAACGGCAAAGCGATTCTAAATTCGGTCAACGGTAAATCTGAGAGCCTAGAGAAAGTCCTGCCCATTGCGAAAAAATATGGTGCGTGTGTGTTGGGATTAACTCTGGACGAAACCGGGATACCTGAAACTGCAACTGAACGATTCAAAATCGCCGAAAAAATCGTAAATGCTGCAGAAAAATTCGGGATCCCGCGACGTAATATATTAATCGATTGCTTGACACTCACAGCATCTGCCCAACAGAAACTCGTGATTGAAACTCTCAAAGCTGTCGAACTTGTGAAGCGTGAACTCGGAGTTTGTACGGTTTTGGGCTTGAGTAATGTCTCGTTCGGATTGCCACGACGCAGCTTGTTAAATCGCACAATGTTAATCGCAGCTCTGAAATCCGGGCTTGACGCAGCGATAATCAACCCGGCTGATCTGGAAATTCAGGAGTCAATCTCGGCTTGGAATTTGCTAACTGGCGACGAAGCCGATATTCAGGAATACATAACTTTCTGCGAGAGAAATCCCGGGAAAACTTTCACAACTCAGAACACGCCTTCCCAACCAGAGCCAGAAGCAAAATCTCAGGAATCCGACATAATCTCAGCGATCAAGAATGGTTTGAAAGACGAAGCAGCAAATTTTACGCTCGAACTTTTGAAAACACACAGCTCTTTGGAAATCATCGAGAAATTCATCGTGCCTGCGCTTGATCTTGTCGGCAAAGACTACGAATCCGGGAAATTATTTCTGCCGCAGCTGATCAAATCCGCAGAGGCTGCAAAATCCGCGTTTGAGAAATTGCAATTCGCGCCGACAAATCCAGATTCAGATTCAAATTCGCAAAATTCGCGTCGTATTCGTGTTGCGTTGGCTACGGTTTACGGTGACGTTCATGACATCGGCAAGAACATCGTGAAGACTATATTCGAGAACTACAATTTTCATGTGTACGATTTGGGCAAAGACGTTCCTCCCGAGAAAATTATCGAAGCGATTCATAAAAACAGCATTGAAATTGTCGGATTGAGCGCGTTAATGACGACGACAGTTGCCAGCATGAAGGACACGATTGAGAAATTGCGCGCTGCTTGTCCGAACGTGAAAATAATCGTGGGTGGAGCAGTTTTGACACCGGATCTTGCGAAATTTGCCGGAGCCGATTATTATGCAAGAGACGCTATGGAAGGCGTTAGAATAATTTCGAGTTTAGCATAATTCATCACAATTACAAAATACATCCGACGGACAGATATTCACGCTATCACGCGAAACTGGCGAAACTCTCAAGAAATGGCTGGATAACGAGTAAACGCAAATAATCTATCTCGTGAAACCTGCGTTTTGTGCACTCAGTGCGTTATTGAAACGTTGAACCGCGACAACATTTTCGTAGTCTGGATCTGTTGGAACGTAATAGCGACGCTCGCCGTTGTTGTCAGTTGTTGCTTTTACCATTGGGAATTGTTGCAAAGTTTTGTTCTCACGAAATTTGATCCCCAATGTTTTAGCTGCATTTTTCGCTTCAGGTGATAGTGAAGTGCTGGTGCAAAGTACTCCTGTCACTTTCACTTTTGCTTGCGGATTTTTCGCGAGTAAATCTAACTTGTAAGCTTGTACAGTTCCGGCAAGCTGGTATATTTCATTTTCATAAACTTGAAATTTTGACCAATTCTTGCACTGCACAATGAGAACAGCGTTGCCTTTATTGCAAATCAGGTCGCGTCCCTTATCATTTACTCCATTTGTTACGCCGTTGTACTGGACTTGCCAGCCCTTGCTCTCACAGAGATAACCTATATAGTACTCGTATAATCTGCCCTTCCAAACATTATCACTGAGTCGTTTCTCCCAAACCCAATCCAATAAGTACTGAGCTGCTCTTTGTTGCTCTGACTTGAGCGAATCTTCCAAAGCAAGTTTTTCAGACTCCAGTTTTTTTATATCATCATTGAATTTGGATGCTTCCTTCTTGTAAATATCGGTTATCGGATTATCAAACCAATTCATGCTAGCGCACACTTCCTTTTTTATGAATCATATCATATCATGTCACGGTGTTATTTTAGCATAAAACAAGACTCGCCAACCTGTGACGAGCCTCCATGTATTTTCACATATATTTCAACGGGAACACTCCCGATTATATTCTGGTGGAGCTGAGGAGATTCGAACTCCCGGCCTCTTCCGTGCGAGGGAAACGCGCTCCCAGCTGCGCTACAGCCCCGATTAATTATTCACC
>CAJOEM010000014.1:3478-41290 GCA_905233725.1 uncultured Synergistales bacterium | reverse complement strand
ATTTGGCAATCGCGTCCCAATTTGAAGCAGAGGCAGGTACGTCAAACGATGCGTCACCATGACCAATCGTCACGAAGTCGTGCAGAGCTTTGAGGTAAACTTCGGTATCGTTCGAGGTGATGCTGAAGTCAGCTGCAGTTTCTTCGCCATCGACAGCGTTCTCGACATAATAAGTCAGAGGGCCACCTTCCTCTTCCATATCCATGGAGAGCTTCTTACTGGTAAGAAGAGCAAACTCTGTTCCTTTGACGTTGCCAAGTGAGTGTTCAACTTTGATCGTAGTCTGAGCAATGATTTCGACGTTGCCAGCAACCGTAACTGCGAACTCGTCGTCAACGTTGTCCTCGGTGAGTTCCGTTTCGAAATTTCCACCATTGAACGTGAGTTTTTCACATAGATATTGTTGTCAGCAAGAGCACCCTCAATTCGCAGTGTGCCAGCAGCAACATTGATTGCGTCTCCGGAAATAAGTGCAACTTTCGTTCCAGTACCGTTACTGCCGCCCTTAATCACGAGCGTGCCGGTGCTCTCACTATCACCAACCTTGAGTGCTTGCAAGGTCGTACCAGTCGCACTAGCCAATCCATGGTCTTTGCTGAGTGTCGCGTAGTTGTTGAAGAACGTAACACTTTCAACCGTCAACGTCGGACCTTCATCTTCATCTGCAGCGTTTTCTGGTAGAGTAAACACGATTTTCGCAGGATCAGCATTAGTAGAATACACTCCATCGACTTTCAACGTTTTGATAGCTGCATCAGCCTTAACATCGAGAGAACCAACGCCCTTATAACTGCCGTCCGATGAAACAGCAACAAGGTTGACCGCTATGTCACCAAGATCGCCGCTCACTCCGAGTGTTTTTGGATACTTGACATCGATTGCAGCGATTTTGACTTTCGAGTTGCCGCCGAAAGGATACGTTGCACCGTCTGCGAATGTAGCTGTGGTTGCTGTGATCGAGCCTTCGAAATCGGTGTAAGAATAATCCTCATCAGTATCAGAAGTAGTGAAATTGACCGTGGCAAACTTCACTGTGCCTTCGCCCTCGAGAGCTGCAACATTGACTTCTTTCTTGAACTCAACCGTTGCACCCTTTTCGACAGCGAGATCCACAGATTTAACATCAGAACTGATTGCTTCTGCTGTATTAACCACGAGTGTACCGCCAGTGACTGCCAGAGATAAAGGTTCTTCTGCCGCTGCTTTCAAAACTCCCTTGTCGCCACCGATTGTGAACGTTCCATTGACATCGAGAGCGCCGCTGATTGTAATAGTTGCCGCATCAAGATCAGTGCTCTTAGGCTCAAATGTCATCGTAGAGTTGATAGCAAGAGTTCCGTTTTCTCCAACGGTGTACGTAACACTAATCTCTTCATCCTTGCTGGCAGCATAGAGCTGATTCACGCTGTTGATTTTGACTACGCCGTCATAGACAACGATATTGCTACCAGTACCCAACTTGCCGGTTCTCGCCCCAAGAATGAGTTCTCCATTTGCGCCCACTGTATATGATGCATCATCATTCCCACCAGGTGCAAACACGAACTTATCAAGCTTTGTGTTAAGAGTGAGTGAAGAAAGATCGCCACCTGACAGATCAACCGGTGTAGATTGTACACCATCTTCTGTTACGTCAGAAGACAAAGTACCACCCTCAATCGTCAAAGACGCGACTGAACCCAATGCTGAGCCGGCATTAACTGTGATTCCGGTAACCGTAAGCGTGCTGCTACTGCCCAAATTCAGCTTAACACTAATGCCAGACTGATTCGGGTAAGTTTTGTTGTCAACGCTGATAGCTACGGGAATGTCAACTGATTTGGCACTGAACGTGACATTAGCATTCGACTGGAAGAGTGCAACAACAGGATCAAATTCACTGTCTTCAGTTATATCCTTGCTGCTAGCGCCGGGATATTCTGTAGCTGACCCCCAAATGGCATCTGTAAGAGAACTCTCATTGGCCATCTGCCAGTTAGCTTTGTCTTCCCATTTGCCACTGTCGCCGCCCCTCCAGCGATAATAGGTATCGGCAAACGCAAATGACGCCGTAAGAACTACCGCGAGATTTTCCTCCTTAAATAATTCCTTACACAAAAGAATATTCAAAATAAATTATCAAAACCCACAACGAAAGAGTGCTTCCGTGTGAAAACAACAAACGCGCGTCCGTGCTCAAAACACGAACTAAATTTCATTCTTACCCGTTATCCTTCCCTCTGAATAACGTGCGGCCGAAATCCCCATCGTCAGGCTCAATCGCCCTTGACAGAGAACGTCGCCGCAGGAATTTCCGCTTCCCTTAGAGCAGACACCCCGCAAACGTGAAATCAGTCCTAATTGAACCGCAGCGTTATACACTTCAAAGCACCTCCTATCAGATTATCACCTCAAAATTACGCTGTTCGTTTTCCTCGACGCACCCTCCCGCGAGATGATTTTCGCTAACTCAAGCAGAAGAAACGAAGTCTTTAGAACAACGATTTGAAGGATACGCCGTTGATGCGAGAATTATACACGCAAACAAAATCACTCCGAAAATTTTCACGCGAAAAATTTGCAGAGTTTTCACAGGCACGGATGAATTTCTGCTGCTATAATTAATCCGCAATTAGATAACCAAAGGAGGTTTATTTTCAGAATGGAAATCAGATTTGTGCAGCGTGGTGCTGAAATTGACGACCGACTCAGGGAATACATGGAGAAGAAAATCTCCAAGATGGAAAAATTCTTCAAGAAAATTCTGAATTGCCAAATCGTCGTGACACATCACAAGGGCAGCTTCAACGTCGAGACGACAGCTAATGCCAACGGAGTAATTTTGCGAGCGGAAGAGGATGCTCCCGAACCGAGAAAAGCGTTCGATCAGTCACTCAAGAATCTTGAACGCAGAATCAAACGTTACAATTCGTACTTGAAGGACAGGGCGCAACTTGGGGCGGACGAAATTTCATTCAGCCTTGAGGAAGCTTCGGATCAACCAGCAAGCGACGCTCCAGTGATTGACAAGAACAAGAAAGTTCAGCTTCACCCGATGGATCCTGTTGAGGCGATCATGCAAATGGAATTGATCGAACACTCGTTCTTCATGTTCCAGAATGCCGACACTGGCGAAGTGAACGTTGTGTACAAGCGCAAGAATAATTCTTACGGATTAATCGAACCGGAACGTTAAAAAAATTTCCCCCGTGAATCGCGAGATATAAATCTGTAAATCATGGGGGATTTTTTTGCGTGTTAATTTGAGTTAGGGCTGATTAGTTGTGTGTATTGCCCGTAAATCCAGCCGAAATCAGAATCCGAATTTTTCGCCAGACCCAGTACCCAGCGTTCTCCGGCAGGACTGATCCATTCGCCGTAATATTCCAGGATTTGTCCTTTGTTGAGACCGGTTTTGATTTTGGATTTTGTGTTAGGTTCGGATCTGAATCTTACGCCTGAGCCGGTTACACTTAATTTTTCGGCGTACGGATTGAACGAGAATTTCCCGCGCTTGAATATGTAATCCGGGATGCGATTTTCACGGACGGCGCGTTGAACGATTTTGTTTTTGTCGCTCTCGGATTGTTTTTCGGGTTGCTTTGAGACGGGAGTTTCTGTTGGCTCATCTGGGCTTGAGCTTGAGGATTGCAATCTGTCGAACACGGGAGAATTTTTCAGCAGGGAATTTGGCGGTAATTCGTTTGCGTAATCTATCGGTAATTTGTTATTTTCGTCGCGAATATTTGGGCTGACTTTTGCGTCGAGTAATAAATTCACGACCTCAGGAGAATCGTTTTTGACGGCGATTGACAGCAGAGATTTTCCCGGGATGTTGAGATTCACGTTTGCACCGCACAAAAGTAAAACCCGTACAGCTTCGACATTATTATGAATCACTGCGAATGCGAGCGGAGTTTCGCCAGTGCCTTTGATGCGCTCAGCGTTGACATCGAGTCCCTGGTCTATCAAGAATTTCACGGTGTCGGTGTGTTTGTTGTGAGAAGCAGCCGTATGAAGTGGAGTTTCGCCATCATCGTTGACTTTGTTGAAGTTTGCGCCATTAGCCGCCGCGCTCTGAAGCTGGGTTAGATTTCCGTTTGCAGCGAGACCGTACACGTCAAAGATTTCTGAATCCGGATCGAAGCGAGTTGGCGGAGTTGAGTTTTGCTGAGTGACTGGAATTTCGACTGGTTCACCCAGAGATAGCACGTTATTTTCTGGGACGTTTATTGCGCGTGAATTTCTGAAATACATGAATATTGCAGTTGCAGTTAGAGCGAAAGTTATCAGGGCGAAAATTTTGTAGACGCGGCTTTTCTTGGACTCAGGTTTTGCTTTTGGAACGTCATTCTGAGAGGCGTTATTATTGCCATCGTCTTGTTCGGCGAGAGCTTTTCTGAATGCGTCATTTGCTTCGTGATGCTTGGCTGTAATTTCTGGTTTTGGCTCTTGAACTTGAGAATCTGTTTTTTGCTTTGGTTCCTGAGAAATTTCCTGAGCGATTTCGTCACGAGTTGCGGCGAGAATTTCGTCGATGACTTTCTGAGCCTCCGGGTAGCCGCGTGAAGCAGATTCCGTCAGCCATTTGAACGCCTCGTTGAGATTTTTGTCAGTGCCCTTGCCGTAATAATGGAGCATTCCGAGATAGTACATAGCTTTCTCGTTGCCCTGAGCCGCCGCTTGAGAGTACAGGAACGCAGCTTGTTTGTAATTTTTCGGGAAGCCTTTGCCGTTCTGATAGAGCAGTCCCAGATACAACTGAGCTTTTGCGTGACCTTTGGCAGCCGCTTGAGTGTAATATTTCGCCGCCTGAATGTAATCTTTGGGAACGACTTTGCCGTCCTGATAAAGAACTCCCAGATGATACTGAGCTTTTGCATCACCGCGCCGCGCATCGTTCATGAGTTTCGGGATTAGCTGCTTGTAATTTATATTCTCGGACATTTAATTCTGATCTTCTTCCCAGCGAATTTTCAGGTACGACTTTATCATTCCTAGAATTTTTTCAGCATCGTGAATTTGACGCTGAGTTTCCTCGGGTGAGATAACATAAAAATCTTCATAATCGGTTTTGTTGCGCACTGTGAACGCAGAATCAATCATCAAGTACATGTCTCTCTGAAAAATTTCAGTCTTAATGTAATGCAAGTTGAAGTAAGAAATTATTCCGGAATGTTTTCGCGATTCGAAGCCATCAAGAACAGTTACAGATCTTAACGCGTGAAATATTGCGTAGTAAGAACGATTTGTTGAAGCCTCAAATTCTTCGTCATTGAACAAAGATTTTGCAATACGTAATTCTTTCTCTGCCTTTTCAATTCTGTATTTCGAGTAGTCTAACCTGCTTTTTTCCATAACACGATTCCCTCTTTCGCTATGTTTTTGTAAAATGGTGATGTATTTTGCCAAGCCGAAAAACGTTTTTCGAGAATATTTGCCACAGAAATATATTTCTCATACTTCCAGCCAAGTTCCATATTCGAATTGCTTATTCGAGCAAACTCGTCACGATTCAGACTTTCACGAGTTATTAACGCGATGTCAATGTCGCTTTCCGGTGTGTCGTCGCCACGTGCAACTGATCCGTACAGAATAATTCTCTCGACTTTATCCGGGATAACGCTCAAAATTCCGTTCACAACGTCTTCGTACATGTCTAAATCACTCCTTTACTTGACGGGATTTCACCTGCGAATTTCTCGTCAATTTCGACTGCCTGCCTGATGCTGCGTGCTGCTGACTTGAACGCGCATTCGATTATGTGATGGGAATTTTCACCGGCGAATTTCTTGAAATGCAGCGTACTCAGAGAATTACGCACAAATCCCAGCCAAAATTCCTGAGCAAGTTCCGTGTCAAAGTCCCCGACTTTCTGCGTGAGAATCTTTACGTCCCAGTTCAGAAACGCTCTCCCCGAAAAATCTATCGCACTCAAAATCATTGCTTCGTCCATAGGTAAAACGCAAGATCCGTAACGCCTGATTCCCCGTTTATCGCCCAAAGCTTTCAAGAACGCCTGTCCCAGACAAATGCCGACATCTTCGACAGTGTGATGAAAATCTACGTCGTAATCGCCCACGCAGGAAATTCGCAAATCAAATCTCCCGTGTACAGCGAATAGTGTCAACATGTGATCAAGAAATCCGCAGCCAGTTTTTATCTCGTGTTGCCCAGTTCCGTCGAGTTCGAGAAAAATCTTGATCTTGGTTTCGTTCGTGTCGCGTGAAAATTCATGATTGCGCATTCTTAATAATTACCCCCGATTATTTCGCGTAAAGCTTCGAGCATGAGCTGCATTTGTTCGCGTGTGCCGATTGTGATGCGGTTGAAATCCGAAATTCGCGCTGGTTGGTTAAAGTGTCGAATCAGGATTTTGTGGCGTAATAATTCCTCGTAGATTTTTTGCCCGGAAATTCTCGTGTGTCTTGTGAACAGGAAATTCGTGCTGGAATCCAGAACTTCGAATCCCAATTTCACAAGCTCTTCCCTGACAAATTCCCTCGTCCGTAAAATTTCCCGAATATTTTCGCGAGTGTAATCTTCGTCTTCAAGTGCGCCGATCCCAGCAGCTTGAGTCATAGCATTTATATTATACGGGGCAATGGAGTTCTTGATCGTCCTGAGATCCTGAATCAAATTTTCACACGCAACACAGAATCCCAATCTGGCACCAGCAAGCGATCTTGATTTTGAAAACGTGCGGATTACTGCGAGATTGTCGTACTTGTGAATTAACTCAACGCAAGTTTCGCCGGAAAAATCTGCGTATGCTTCGTCGATTATTATCAAGCTATCGGGATTGTGCGAAATTATTGTCTCGATCTGGCTTGTTGATAATCTCAGACCAGTCGGAGCGTTTGGGTTTGGGAAAATTATCGTGCGTCCGTGGAGGGCGAAATATTTTTCCGGGATTATGCGAAAATTCTCGTCCAATGGGATTGTCTCAAACTTTACAGCGTGAAATTCAGCCAGGATTGCGTAGAACGAGTACGTAATGTCCGGGAAAATTGCGCCGTTCTCACAGAAGCCTGTGAATATGAAATTTAGAATCTCGTCCGAACCGTTGCCAAAAATTATCTCGCTTGATTGCACGTTGAGAAATTCCGAGAGTTTGCGCGTTAATAATTCGCATTCCGGCTCGCAATAAAAATTCAGACCGTGTGAAGCTGAGTGTGCGTATTCGATTGCTTTCGGTGATGGTGCAAACGGATTTTCGTTCGTGTTCAGGCGTATTAAATCATCGCTGGGACTTTTGTCGCCGGACGTGTTATATGGGATCATCGCTGCAAATCTGCTGCTCAAAAATCTGCTCATAAAATTCCTTCCTGTTATTAAATTGCAAAATTCTCGTGAAAATTATATTGCAAAATCTCGAAAATGTTTTACAATTTGCGCGTTGAAATTTATCAACACAATCATTCCGAAGTAAACCGGTTAAGACCAATAGGCAAAATTCCTTCCCGCACTGGCGGACACTGCCCGGATATAGTCGGAGAAAAATGTTAGTTCAGTGTCAAAAGTCTTACTTAAATCTTAACTTAATCTAGTTGGTGTGGGGGGAATTAATATGCAGCGTCGTCCGTCTTTATTGCTCTCGACAATCGTGTTATTAATCAGCGCGTTAATCGTAACGTTTGGTGTCGTCGATGTAGAACTCGAATCGGGTTCACATTTCGGTCTTGGTCTACCGGCTCAAGTTCCGTTATTATTCGCGACAGTTTTCGCAGCACTCGTTGGGATTTTTTATCTCAAGCGTGATTGGCGTGCTATGGAAAAGGGAATCTCAAGTGCTATCGAAGTCTCGATTCAGGCGATCATAATTTTGATCCTGGTCGGCTGTCTCGTTGGTTCTTGGATTCAGAGCGGAGTTGTGGCTACGATGATCTATTACGGTCTTGAAGTCATGAGTCCGAGATTTTTTTATCTGGCAGCGTTATTAATCAGTGTAGTAGTTGCGCTTGCGACGGGTTGTTGCTGGACAACGAGTTCAACGGTTGGAGTTGCGTTAATCGGGATCAGTGCAGGTTTAGGTTTGCCATTGCCAATCACGGCTGGCTTCATAATTTCCGGCGCGTATTTCGGCGACAAAATTTCACCGTTATCTGACACGACGAATTTAGCTCCGGCAGTTTCGGGCAGCGAGTTGTTCGATCACGTTCGCGCTATGATGTCTACAACAATTCCTACGTTATTATTAACGGCGTTGATTGCGTTCATGATGGGAGATTCTGCGCAGGGTTCCGACGGTGGAAGAATCGCGTTAATCCAGAGCATGATGAAGGCAGAGTTTAACATTTCGCTTTGGGCATTCATACCGCCACTTGTGATCCTGTTGATGGCGAGTTTGAAAATCCCAGCGATTCCGGGAATAGTTGCGGGAATTTTTGCGAGTATAGTTCTTACGCTTGTGAGGGGAAGCACAACGCATGAGGCTATGATCGTTTTATTTTCTGGTTACGTGCCTGAACATCTGGGAGAATTTGCGAAGGTTGCGAATTTGGAATCGATCTCACAAATTGCCGGTGAATTTTCGGGTGCATTTACAGCAGGTTCTCCGGCGTTATCAGTTGCTCCGGACGTTTTCGCTAAGATTGGCGAATTGTTGACGAATCTTTTCACGCGAGGTGGCATGACTTCGATGTTGGAGACTGTGTGTCTGATCGTAGTTGCGTTGTCACTCGGCGGAATAATGGAAGTCTGCGAATTTCTTGATGTGATTCTTGAGGCGTTGATGCATCATGTGAAATCCGTCGCTGGATTAATCGGCTCAGTTCTGGCATCGGCGTTTTTGGCGAATGTATTTCTGAGCGAACAATATTTGTCGATAATTGTCCCTGGCAGAATGTTCAGGAAAGCTTTCGAGAGCAAAGTCTGGAAGAATGGCAAGAAGCTTGCGCCGGTAATGTTGAGTCGTTCACTCGAGGACAGTGGCACGATGACTTCGGTTTTGGTTCCGTGGAACACTTGCGGAGTTTATGTCAGCTCAGTTTTGGGAGTTGCGACACTTGATTACTTGCCGTATTGTTTCATGAACTGGCTGAACCCGTTAGTTGCGTTTGCGATGACTTGGCTGGGGATCGCGATAATCTGGAAAAATGAGACTGCGGATTCGCGTGTTGACGTTAATGTTGTTGATGTGAATGTAAACGTGAACGTCAGCGAGGAAATTCTGCCAGCGTGATATAATTTCCGCAATACGTTAATATTTAAATAAATATGAATGGACAATGGAGCAGCTTTCGCATAAATGAGAGCTGCTTTTTCCAAACAAAAAATCCCGCACGTTTTTACCACGTTTTTACTCAGTAGATTGTGTCCAGTAGATTGTGTTTTCGAAAAAAGGGAACGAAATTCTGGCAGCAAAATTTTCTTTTTAGGCGATTTGTGAGATAATGACTCTACGAATTTATATTGCTTTACATTGCTGAAACTAAACACTTAGGAATTTGGCAGGTCGGAGATTATGATCGCCCGTCTGCCTCGAAAACCGGAAAGGAGTTTTCTAACACATGATACAAAGACTACACCGCAGCGACCTGGGCAACTCGTTGAGATCGCTGATGGAAAATGACCCAGCATTCCGACCAGTTGCGTATTTCTCAATGGAAGTTGGTCTCAAAGAATCGATCCCGACTTACTCCGGGGGGCTTGGCGTGCTTGCGGGCGATATTCTCAAGAGTGCCGCAGATCTCGGAGTTCCGATGGCCGGAGTTACGTTGCTTTACAAGAAGGGATATTTCGTTCAGGAATTTAATCAGGACGATTGGCAGCAGCAAAAACCGGTTGTTTGGGATCCTGCGAAAGAATTAACGCTTTTACCGAATCGCGTGAACATTACGATTCAGGGACGAGATATTCAAGTTGCAGTTTGGGTTTACGAGTTAATCGGCGCAACTGGCTACCCGTTACCCGTTTATTTCCTGGACACGGACATCGAGCCGAATCATCCGGACGATCGAAAATTATGCTGGTATTTGTACGGCGGAGACAATCGCTATAGATTATGTCAGGAATTTATTCTCGGAGTTGGCGGCTTGAGAATGCTTCGTGATCTTGGCTACATGAATATCGAGACGTTCCATTTGAACGAAGGTCACGCAGGATTCTTAACGCTCGAATTAATGCGCGAACTTGGCTATTACGATCCGGACAAAATCAGATCGCAGGTCGTATTCACAACGCACACGCCGGTTCCCGCAGGACATGATTACTTCGACTTCGGATTAATCAACCAGGTTTTCCCGCCAGACGCACTCGCAACGATTACGCGAATGATGCCGAATATGCCCGGAGTTTCAATGACGGAACTGGGCTTGCGTTACAGCCGATATATCAACGGAGTCGCTAAAAAACACGCTGAAGTCAGTAACGCGATGTTCAAAATGGAAACTGTAGACTGGATCACTAACGGCATTCACCCGACAACATGGATCAGTTCAGGAATGCGCAAACTCTATAACAAGCATATTCCAGGCTGGGAATTGGATCCTGGCAGACTTGTTCAAGCACTCACAATTCCGAAAGAAGAACTCTGGACAGCGCATCAGGCTTCGAAATTGCGATTACTTGCGCGTGTTCTTGAGACGAACGGTGTGCAGCTTGACCCGAACGTTTTGACCCTGGGATTTGCCAGACGTGCGGCAACGTATAAGCGTGCGGACTTGTTGCTGAGCGATATTTCAAGACTCAAGAAAATCGCTGGTGGCGGCAAAGTTCAGTTCATATTCTCAGGAAAAGCTCACCCGAGTGATGACGGTGGCAAAGCGTTGTTGCAGAAAATCCGCCGTGCTTCGAAAGAACTCGGAGATTCCGTCAAGATCGTCTTCATTGATAATTACAATATGGAAATTGCGTCGTTATTAACTCAGGGTGTTGATGTCTGGTTGAACACGCCGATTCGCCCGCGTGAGGCAAGTGGCACCAGTGGCATGAAGTGCGCGATGAACGGGATCATGAATTTCTCAGTTCTGGACGGCTGGTGGATTGAAGGCTGGATTGAGGACGTAACCGGCTGGTCAATCGGTCCTGACGCAACTGAAACCGAAGCAAACGCGAATTATGACGAAAAACTCGACGCTGATGATCTTTACGAGAAACTTGAAAAGAAAGTTATCCCAACGTATTACGAAGATCATGACAAGTGGGTTGACATGATGCGCCACACGATTGCTCTTGACGCGAGCTTCTTCAACACGCACAGAGTCGTACGAGAATATGCAGCAAAAGCGTATTCAATAGATTTCAGAGGCATGTAAAATATAAGCAGAAAATTTTTGCGAGACAATTTTTTGATTTTTTGAAAGGAACAGTTTTTCAATATGACTAAAAGCGGTAGTGCAATTAAAGTGCTCTTTGTGACGACGGAGCTTGCCCCATTTTCGAAAGTCGGCGGGCTTGGAGATGTTGCGGGTTCGCTGCCGAAAGCTCTGTTGCAGGCGGATGTTGACGTTCGGGTTGTGACACCTGCGTGGCCGGGAGTTCTTGAGCGAGTGGCTGCTTCTGGCGTTAAGACTTCGATGGCAAAATCCAACGTTTACGCTGCGTATGATTGGCGCATACATTCAGCAAATGTTATCAAAGCTGATGTTAAGGGTGTAACGACGTATTTTCTCGACGCGGAAGATTATTCCGGCGACATGTACCCGCATCAGTTGAATTTCTGGACAGCGTCACCGTTTGCGGTGTTTTGTATGCAGGCTCTGGAACTTAAAAACGCGATTGATTGGGAACCGGATATTTATCACTGCCACGACTGGACTTCAGCATTTTTGCCGTGTGCATTGGCTTGGCACAGACACTACCGACAAGTCGGAGGACGCAGCGTTATGACCCTTCACAACGTCGCGTATCAGGGAATTTTCGAGCCGTCACCGTTCCTTGAGGCGTCAGGTCTTGAGCCATGGAGCTTCAGCCAGTCAACGATGGAATTTTACGGACAGGTGAATTTGCTAAAAGGCGGCATAGTCTCAGCAACAGCCGTCACGACAGTTTCACCGACGTATGCGAATGAGATCCAGACTTACGAGTCAACGCGCGAATTATCCGGAATTTTGTCACAACAGCGCGGAAAATTACGCGGAATATTAAACGGACTCGACACGAAATTCTGGAACTCAGAGAAAGACAAGCAATTACCTGCAAGATTCACTTCGAAGGATTTCAAAGGCAAAGTCACGTGCAGAAAAGCGTTATTACAAAAAGCGGGTTTTGACCAGGAAACGCAGGATCCGATTATCGTGTGTGTGAGTCGCTTGGCTGAACAAAAGGGTTTCGACATGGTCATGAACGGAATTGACGAGATAGTTAAGATGGGCGCGAAGATCATGATTCTCGGCAGCGGTCAGGATTGGATCGAGAATGGCTTGAACGCAGCAGTTGCAAAATATCCTAACAGCGTGAAATTCTTCAGGGGTTATGACGAGCCGTTGTCGCATTTATTATACGCAGGCGGCGACATGTTCCTGATGCCGTCAGTTTTCGAGCCGTGCGGATTGTCTCAGATGATTTCGATGCGCTACGGGACTGTGCCAGTTGTTCGAGAAGTCGGTGGTTTGCGTGACACGGTATTTGACGTTGATGACCCGAATGGCAGGAAAAACGGCTTCACATTCCAGACCTGTGACACTGAAGGAATGCTCTGGGCGTTGCGACGTGCGGTTGAGCGTTACAAGACGAATCCGGATCAGTGGCGTGAAATTATGGTCGAAGGAATGAGTGAAGACTTCACGTGGGACAAATCTGCTGAGCTTTATAAGCAAATGTACGAGGAAATGTTGCAGTAAATCTAATTTTGGAAAATTGTTTCTTGCGAGTTAATATAGACTCGTGGGAAACATTTTTATAAACACAAATTTTCAGAAGGGGGCTTTAATTCAAATGTACACAGGCAAACACGGAAGAGTTTTAGGAATAGTTCTCGCTGGAGGCAAGGGTGAACGATTAATGCCGTTGACGCGCTACCGTGCAAAACCTGCAGTTTATTTCGCAGCGAAGTATCGTATTATCGACTTTGCACTTTCGAATCTCGTGAACAGTGGAATTTATGCTGTATACGTTCTTGTCCAGTTCAAGAGTCAGTCATTGATCGAACATATTGAACGAGGCTGGCAATTTGGCGGCGGTGCAATGAGAGGCAGAGATTTCTTCGTTACGACAGTTCCCGCGCAGATGTGGAGTGGAGAACACTGGTTCCAGGGAACAGCAGACGCAGTTTTTCAGGCTAAGCATTTTATCACGCGTTACAAAGCTGATCGAGTTTGCATTTTCGCAGCTGATCACATTTACAAAATGGACGTTGACCAAATGTTAGCTTGGCACGTTGCACAGCACGCAGACGTTACGATCGCAGCAAACGTTGTTCCTGTTGAAGACGCGACGCAATTTGGCTGCATCAAGACCGACGCTTCAGGCAGAATTTTGGAATTCATGGAAAAGCCAAAGAATCCGCCGGAAATTCCAGATAAACCAGGGTATTCATATGTCTCAATGGGCAATTACGTTTTCGAGCGCAGAATACTCGAGGACTCACTCGAAGAAGACGCTGCCGCAGACACCAGCCACGATTTCGGCAAGGACATTATCCCGAAGTTAGTCAAGGGCGGTGCGAAAGTTTGCGCGTATGATTTCTCGACGAACGTTTTGCCGCATCCGACAGCTGAAGCAGAACTCGTTCATCAGTGGCGAACTGACAAACCGTATTGGCGCGACGTAGGAACGTTGAACGCTTACTGGCAGGCACACATGGAATTAATCGGGCATGAATCCGAAATGTCTTTCTATAATCCGATGTGGCCGATCAGAACCGTATCGTTCGGTGATCCCCCTTCGTATTGCTACCCCGATAGCGGCTATGACTGCAAAATCAACAGAGTAATGCTTTCAGAAGGCAGCAGAATTTTCGGAGCTTCGGTTTCAAATTCAGTTTTGTCGAGAAATTGCTTGGTTCAGGCAGGAAGCGTTGTCGAGGAAAGCGTTCTTGGTCACGATGTAGTCGTCGGCAGAAATTGCAGAATCAAGAAAACGATCATTGACGGACATAATATAATTCCTGATGGCACGGTCATCGGCGAAGATCCGGAAGAGGACGCGAAGAAATATTACGTCGATCCGAAATCCGGTCTTGTAGTTCTGGGAGTTCCGCCAGTTCTTTATCAATCAGGCAACGACGACGCTGAAGAAGTTGCGAGCTGGGACTCACTGGGCTAATAAATTCGATTAAATTCGCTAGCAATATTATTACGCAGCAAAAAATACACCTTCGAGATTCGCTCCCGAGGGTGTATTTATATTCTGGGATTAATTAACGTTTCTTATCTTAAAATTTCTTTGAGAACGCTAATGCTAAGATCACGAGTGCGATTGCTCCGAAGCCTGCGTTACAATCACTGCTCGAATTTTTTCTGTGATGGGCTTCCTCTGTTGTAATAATCACCGGCGTGTACGAAACGTTTGCTTTCATCGGTGCGACCGCAATAACGTAACCGTCTTCGGGGATTTCATCAATTATTTCTCCGTCCTCGTTCATGAAGAATGCTGCGTCAGATAAATTTTCGGAATTTGCCGCGATTTTGAAATTACCAGAACCAGATGATTCTTCCGTGAGCATGTAGAGCGACATGTTCGTTCTGGCTTCGTATGGCAATTTCACTGAGCCGAGAATATACGTTCCTGCTTCGGATACGCTTTGAGTGTCAATTCGGTACGCATTGTCCCAAGTTGCGTCGCTGCCCAGAGCGTCTTGAAGCTGTTCGTTCGTTAGAGCAGTTTGACCGGACATTCGCGCAGTCATTGATTCTGGTTTGAACGGGTAATCTGTGGCGAGAGTTCCGAGTTGTGAGACCACGTCCGCGTAAACTTCTGGATCATTTGCGAAAAACGTTCTGATAGTGTCGTCTACTACGTTTAGATTTATTGCCTCAATCGGCTCTGTCGGATCTGTCGGCGTTGGAGTTGTCGAACCCGATTTCGGATATGTGTACGTGGTTCCGCCCGTGATAGCCTGAGGTGTGCCCCCTGCCGAAATAATTAAGCTTCCGTTTTGTAATTCCACGCTTTTCATTGTGATCGGAGTTTTCGAAAGATCGAATTTGTTCAAATCCAAGAGTGGCTTGTTTCGCTGGGTTATGTTCTTCTGAATGTAATCGTCGAGTTGTGAAAAGTTGCCTCGTTCAACCTGGGGATTATCGAGCCATAATTCCGTGCCATTATTATCGATTCGTACGTTGCTGTTAATTTCGACCGGGTAATTATCAGCAGCAGCTCCCAACACCCACGCAGCAACATATGAATTAAAGTCATAGCCGTAAGAACTGTCTTCTTTGATGTTGCCTGTGATTTTGATTCCGCTCGTCGTAATCTTCACTACTATGTCACTGAGTATAAAACGCTTGCCATCTGCGCGGAACTTGAGTTCTCGACCTTTGAGCGCATTATTTATGTCGCTCTCCAAGACAGTTACTGTTAGCGCGGCGGACTTAAAACTGTTAAATTTAACGCGATATTCTCCATACCGTTTCCACTCGGACGGAGGATTAAGCTGGAGACCGCTCACGTTAGCGGACAATGAATCAGCACGGCAATCAACGCCATCAGCACGAAAAACTACACCTTTTCCCTTAACATAAGCTTCCTCGAAGAAACCTGTCGAATCTGGCTGCTTTGAGATTGTCAGTGTAACTTCTCCAGATGTTAATCTTTGCGTGTAATAATCGAACAGATCGCCAACTTCATCGGCCCCGGCACTAACGCCCGACACCGAAACTAATAACGCTGAAATCATGAGCAAAAACAGAATTTTTTTCATGACAAGACCTCCTGAAATTATAAATTTTTCATATTAAACATTATATAACGCATTTTTTTTTTTTCAAGAAAATCAACCGCAATTCCGTAAACACAAATGCACCCCCGAGATTTTCTCCCAAGAGTGCATTTATGATTCATATGCGAGATTTTGTGACGATTAATTTCCTGCCCAGAGACCTTTGTTATTCTCACGAGCTTCACGCTGGAATTTCGCAAATACTTCAGAATATCGCGTGTTCGGCTGGACTGATGAAGTCTGTGCGTAACCGTCGAGCAACAATCGCGCGTTGAACATTTTTTCGCGAATAGCGTCCTCGTCATTCAAATCTTCTTCACTTGGCTCACTCGTCCAAACGTAAGCTAACAATCTGCCGTAACGGTCTCTCGCGCCAACATCAGTTTGCAGCCATACGATCATGTCGGGCTTTAATTGCGATTTCGTGAAATTACTCGCTTCTTTGCCGTAATATTCGACGGGCTTGTTTGGGTGAACTGTTTCGGGCGTGTTTACTCCGGTGAAGCGTGTGCGTTCGTCCTTGTAAATTTTCCCGTCATCGAGCATCAACGTGAAAATCGCCGTGTCGCCATCAACAACGCGAATCACTCTTGCTTTATAAACTGAGTTCATTCGAAAATCATATGGCTGCACAGCGTTCGGGCCTCTGTGATAATGGTAAATTCCAGTGACTTTGTCTTTGTGTCCGCCGTCCTTGTCAAGTCTGCCGGGTGTGGCAAACGCACAAGTCGAAAAAATCGCAATAACTACCAACGCTAAAAAAATCTTTTTCATGAGATCAAATCCCTTCTTAAAAAATTACGTCATATAATACTCGCACGAAAAATATAACGAGCACGATTAGTATAACAGGACGCACAACTTTCGCGCCACCCTTCTCGAAAAATTTCGCACCGATGTAATTGCCGGCAATGCTGAAAATTCCAGCAGTCAATCCCAACGGAATTATTACGCGATTATTCAGCAAAAATACTGTAACAGCAGCCAAGTTCGTAGCAAGATTTATCACTTTCGCTACACCGTTCGCGTGCTGTAAACTCAATCCAGCAATTCCAGCCAGCAATAACAACATGAAAGTTCCTGCACCGGGTCCGTAAAATCCATCGTAAAATCCCAGGAAAAACGCAACCAGAATCGAAATCACAAACGTTCGTCTCGAAATTGCCGCCTCAAAATTCCTATCGCGCATGAAATTCTGACTCTTGAAAACGTAAATCGCAGTCAATGGCAAAACGATTAACATGATAATCTTGAAAATCCGATCGCTTATCAATAACGCAGTCCGCGCTCCAAGTGACGAGCCAATCATAGCGAAAATCACCGAACACGCAGCAATTTTCACCGGAATATAGCCGTCACGAAAATATTTCCCAGTAACCATTGCAGTACCCATAACAGAACTCAGCTTATTCGTGCCAATCGCAAAATGCACCGGCAATCCCACAAGCATGTACGACGGCAACGTAACAAGTCCGCCGCCACCGCCAATCGCGTCAATAATTCCAGCCAAAAATATCAGCGGACACACGACTAAATACTGCCAAAATTCTAATTCATAGCCCAAAATATTTTTCTCCTTTTGAAATTCGCAATTATTTTCGCAAATATTATAGCGGCTTCGAAATTTTTCGTAGGCATTAACTGGAATTTTGCTGTATGATTAACACAAAGATTTCAAGAAAATTTTTTGATCAGGTGGTGCTTAAAATTAAAATTCTTCACACTTCCGATTGGCATATCGGACGCAAATTGCATGAACGCGATCGCTACGATGAAATGCAGAAATTCTTCTCGTGGCTGGAACTCGAACTCGAACGCGAAAATATCAACGCGCTGATAATTTCCGGTGACATATTCGACAACACAACACCGTCAAATCAGGCGCGCGAAATTTATTATTCTTTTCTGGCACGTGTCGCAAAATCATCGTGTCGTCACGTGATCATAATCGCAGGGAATCATGACTCAGCGAATTTCCTCGAAGCTCCGGCGAAAACTCTGGAATTGCTCGACATTCACGTAATCGGACAAATCACGGATAATATCGATGATGAAATCATTACGCTCGAAGATTCAAACGGCAATCCTGAATTAATCGTGTGTGCTGTGCCGTTTTTACGCGATCGTGACGTCAGAACAGCAAATTCAGAAAACAATCTCGATTCACGTCAGCAGGATCTCATAAACGGGATTCATGCGCATTATCAAAAAGTTTTCGAACGTTCGGCTGAAATTCGTGGCGATTCAAAAATTCCTGTCGTCGCAACTGGGCATTTATTCATCGAAGAAGCAAAAGCTGAGGGCGAAGAACATCGCGAATTATATCTGGGAACGATTATCAAGATTTCTCTCAAATCCGGAATATTCCCGGCAAAACTCGTCGATTATGTCGCACTGGGTCACTTGCATTCGAAAAGCGGCTCCCAAAGAGTGCGTTACTCAGGCTCACCGATTCCGATGACGTTCTCAGAAGCCTCTCACAAGAAATACGTCGAAATTGTCGAATTTGACGAGAATTGCAAACCAAAAATTCAGGACGTGCAAATCCCAACATTCCGGAAACTTGCGCGAATCAAAGGCGATTGGCAAATGATCGATTCCAGAATCAGCGAATATGTAAAATCCGGCGAGGCTGCGTGGCTCGAAATTACATACACAGGTCAGGAATTGCTGGATATACGCGAACGCATCGAGAAAAAACTCAAATTCTTTCCCGAACTCGAAGCTCTCACAATCTACAACGAAACTCGCGAGAAATTAAACTCCGCTGACCCCGACGATGTGATAATTCAGAACGGCAAAACTCTCGACGAAATTCTCCCCGAGGAAATCTTCAAGCTCAAACTCAAGGCGAACAAAATTCCGGACGAGCAACAAGACGCATTCATGAGCATGTATCGGGAAATTCTCGACGAAATTCAGCACGCATAACGCATAATTTGGAGGATTACTCACATGAAAATTCTTGCGATTAAGTTCAAAAATCTCAACTCACTCTCGGGCGAATGGCAAATCGATCTCAATAATTCGCGCTATTTAAACGACGGAATCTTCGCAATCACTGGACCGACCGGTTCTGGGAAAAGCACGATATTCGACGCAGTCTGCTTAGCACTCTACGGACAAACTCCAAGACTCGGGAAAATCAGCCCAAGTTCGAACGAGATCATGTCGCGAAAAAAATCCGATTGTTACGCACAAGTCACGTTCAAAACTGAGTCCGGAACTTTCACAAGCTTCTGGGGTCAGAACAAACGCCCCGACGGAAAATTGCAGCCAGCGAAACACGAACTGTCAAACGAAATCACAGGCGAAATTCTATCCAGCAAATTATCCGAAACTTCCAAGAAAGTCGAAGAATTAACAGGAATGGATTTCGCAAGATTCACCCGAACGATTCTCTTGGCACAGGGAAATTTCGACGCATTCCTGAAGGCTGACAAGAAAGACCGCGCCGCAATTCTTGAATTAATCACCGGAACTGACATTTACAGCAGGATCTCTCAGAAAGTCTACGAACGCGCAAAATCTGAACGGGAAAGTTTGCAGCAAATAAAGTCTCAAATCGACGAACTCGAAAAATCCGAAAATTCCCAGTCAGAGCAGGATTTACAGAACGCAATCTCGAACCTGAAAGAAAAACAGCGCAATCTCGAATATTCGCAAATGAATCTCACACGCGCGAAAGAATGGCTCGAAAAAGTCAATGACGCGAACAACGAAATGAACGCTCTGAAGCTCGACCGCGAGAAAATTTCAACGGAAGTCCAGGATTTTGCAAACGAGAAATCACGCCTCGAAAAGGGTAACAAAGCTCGTGACATAATCGGCAAATATTCTCAGCTGGAATTATTGCGAAACGCTCAGGAAAAAGAACTCGCAGATTTGCAGCTTCAAGAACAAAATTTACCCGAACTCGAACAAAAATCCGAGGAAGCTTCACACGAACTCAAAAAAGCTCAGGACGAATACGACGCTTCAAAACAGACTCGCAACGAACGAATGCCAATTTTGAACCAAGTCCGCGCCCTGAATTTCAAACTCGAGTCCCGAAAAAACGCCCTCGAAAAATCCGAAGCACGAATCAAATCTCTAGCCAGCGAATCCGAAAAAGCTTCACAGGAACTCAGCGTGATTCAGGAATCAAACTCGAAAGCTCAGGCAGAATTTCAACGCGCTACTCAGAAACTCAAAGTCTCACACGAAACGTTTATCTCAGAATTTGAAGCGTGTATCAAGCGATTCGAGGACTGCACCGTCGAATGCAAACGCCGCGAAAAATTACTCGCCGAAGCCAGACTGAAACTCGACGACAGCAGCAGAGATTATGACATCGCACTGCAAATCTACAACAACTGCAAACTCAAACTCGAGAATACTTTCAGGGCAATCAGCGAAACACGCGACGAACTCGACGATTTACAGGAACAGCGCCGTGAGAAAATCTTCGACGAGGAACGCGCAAAATTACACGCCGGCATGCCTTGTCCAATCTGCGGCTCAACAGAACATCCAGGAATTTCACACGAGAATGTCGCCGGTGAAAATAATATTTCAGAACTCGAGGCTCAAATCGCAAAAACTGAGGACAAACTCAAGAATCTAATCGCAAACGAAGTCGCCGACAGAAAATCATTCACCGATGCTCACGGGAAAATCACAGCAGCTTCCAACAAACGCAGCGCAGAAACTCAGAATTACGACCAGTGCATGATTGAACGCGATTCTCAGGGAGAAATTCTTGCTCAGGTCAAACGCGAATTGCTCGAAAAAGCAAAAATTCTTGGACTCGACAAATTCCGAGGCACAGCGGATCTGAAAATGCAGCTCAGGCAGAAAAGCTACGGTGCGAAACATCTGGAGAACAAGCTCAAAGAGTACAGCAGCAAAATCGCAAGTCTTGAATCCGAGATCAACACGAAAAAAGACCTGCTCGACGAAGAACGCGATAACTGCGCAAAACTCAAGTCCGAATACGAAGAATTATTGACGCAACGAACGGATTTGTACGGGAATTTGGATAACGATCCCGATGCCGAAGATGCGCAGATTAATTCCAGATTTGACGCAGCGTCTGAGAAACTCGATTATGCCCGGGAGATTTACAACTCGACGCGCGAGGAATTGCAGACGGTGAAAATTTCCGTCTCAGGTTTGAGAGAACGAACGGATTCACGCAAATCTGAGATTGACTCACGTGAGAGAGATTTCGCCGATGATTTGACAGCCAAGGGTTTCGCGGACGAACAGGAATTTCTGGATTCGAGGCTTGATGATAATATCCTGAATGATTTGCAATCCAAGCTGAATGACCTGAACGCACGCATGAATAATATCGACGGACAACTCGCAAACGCACGAAAGAAATTCGCCGAACTGGTCTCACAATCCGTAACGAACAAAGGCAACGATGATGTCGAACACGAATTATTCAGCGTGAAATCCGAACTTGACTCGATACAGCGTGAAATCGGCAAATTCGAATCAGAAATCGCTCACTTGAGAGAACAGGGCGCGAAATTGCAGGATTTGAACAGCAAACTTGAATCGCAGCGTGAAATTTCTGAGAAGTGGCAGACGTTGAATGATCTAATCGGCTCAGCGGACGGCGACAAATTCCGGGTCTTCGCACAGAAACAGACTCTCGCAATCGTTGTCAGTCACGCAAATGAACAGTTGACAAAAATGAAGAATCGCTACACGCTGAAAATTACGCCCAATGACGAGAACTTGTCACTCAGCGTAATCGATCGTGAACAAGCCGGTGAAATTCGCCCGACGAAAAATTTATCCGGTGGCGAAAGCTTTATCGTGAGTTTGGCGTTGGCTCTTGGATTGTCGCAAATTTCGGGAAGTCACACGCGCGTTGATTCTCTGTTTTTGGACGAAGGTTTTGGCTCTCTTGACGAGGACTCACTCAACACGGCACTCGATGCGCTGGGAAATCTCCAGAGTCAGGGTCGCATGATCGGCATAATCTCGCACGTTCAGGCTCTGAAAGAACGAATCGCGACACAAATTCAGGTTATCCCGAAGAATGACGGCGAAAGTATTCTCGAGGGTGCTGGCTGCGTGAAACTCAGCTGAATAAATACGTAATTCTCACGTTACGCAAAATTATATAATCGAATCAGAGCATGAATCATGAAAGCATGAATCATGAAATTTAGAAAGGAAGTTTTTTTGAATGCGTAAAGATTTGGGAAGTTTGCCCGGAGTTTTTCCAATGCCGGTATTGATGGTCGCGACATACGGTGAGGATGGCAAAGTTGATGTCATGAATGTAGCTTGGGGCGGAATTTGTGGAATGGACAAGATCGCTTTGAATCTCGCAGCCGAACGCAAGACGTTGAAAAATATTCGGGCTAAAAAAGCTTTCACAGTAAGTCTGGCTGACGAGGCACACCTGGCTGAAGCGGATTTTCTCGGAACAGCTAGCGGCAACGTTATGAGCGACAAATTCGAGAGAACGGGACTTCATGCTGTGAAATCCGGACGAGTTGATGCGCCTGTAATCGAGGAATTTCCGGTTACGCTTGAGTGTGAGTTGGCAGAAATTCATGATTGTTTCGGGGAACAGCGCGTTGTCGGGACGATTGTGAACGTGACTGTTGACGAGAAATTCCTGGATGAGAGCGGCAAAGTTGACGTGAAGAAAATCAATCCGGTTATGTTCGACCAGTTCAGAAACGCGTATTACAACGTCGGCGAAAAAGTTGGAGATGCGTGGCGAATTGGTGCGCCGTTCATGAAAAAATAGCGATAAGTAGCTAAATTTGAGGGGGAAAATTTTGTGAAAGCGTTGTTCGTAAATTGCTCACCGAGAAAAAACTGGAACACTCAGAAATTGCTGGAACGTGCGATGCAGGGCGCGAAAGATTCCGGAGCTGAGTGTGAACTCGTGAATTTATATGATATTGCGTTCAAAGGCTGCGTGAGTTGTTTTGCGTGTAAACTCAAGGCTCGAAAACAAGATGGTCTATGCGCGTTCAAAGACCCATTGACACCGATTCTTGAGAAGGCGAGAAATTCTGACGTGCTTGTGATTGGCAGTCCGGTTTATTTTAGCTATCCGACGGCGTATATGCGTGCGTTTCTCGAGAGATTCGGCTTCCCGTTGATGGACTATTCCGGTAACACGAATCTTGACAGGAAAATTCAGTCTGCGTTGATTTTCACGATGAATGCGCCTGAAGATATTGCGGAGAAATTTAACTATCCGGTTTTACTCGGGGCGAATGCGACAGCTTTGGAGAGATTGCTGGGTAATTGCGAAGTCCTGAATGTTTACGACACGTATCAATTCAGCGATTATTCACGATACGAGGCTAAGATGTTTGATCCTGATCACAAAGCCAAACGACGCGACGAACAATTCCCGATTGAACTCGATAAGGCATATGATCTTGGCAAGCGTCTAGTCGAGAGAGCGAAATAATCCGTTATAGCTGCAACTTGCAATTTGTGAAAACGTCTTTTGGAACTCGAAATTCGGGCTTCAAGAGACGTTTTTCGCGTTTACAAAATTTTCGCGTGAGGGATGCCTAGCAAATCACGCAACTTCTTCGGAAATTTCTGCACTCTCTGATTGCCAAACGCTCTGGAATTTCTTTTGCTCTTTGTTCTCGTTGAGTGAACGTTCTGATTCTTCGATTAAGCCTGATAGCGTCTCTGTCTTGCTGAACGTCTCGAATTTCGCACAGCCGATTGTAACGCGTATTTTGTATTTAAGATTTGACGTAACGACCATGTTATTCACGTAATTTTTCACGTGTTCGATAAATAATTCGAGTTCGTCCTGATCTTTTATGTACGCTGCGATCATGAATTCGTCGCCGTAATATCTTGATATATAACATTTGTGTTCCTGATCGCGGAATTTCTGCAGGGCATTGGCTACTACAATCAGAGCATGATCGCCTTCATTGCGCCCGTAATTGCTGTTAATCGTCCCTAAATTCTCGATGTCAACTGCTAATAAATGCAGCTGTGAAAGTTTTTCGAGTTCGCCTGGTTGTTCGATTCCAAGACGCAAGCGTTCGGATAAATATCTTGTCAGTCCGTTTCGATTCGCGATTTTCGTGAGTGGATCTACCGAAACGAGACTGTCCGCATAACTGATATAAATAAATATGTCCGTGATCGTCATTGCGTAACACAGCGTAGGAATTTTCCAGTTCGCTGTCTGCAACGGAGCAATTATCAGGAACAGAGCCGGATACAGTGACATGAGCGAGATCTTTCTGTTTTCGAACTCGCCGGCGTTAAGTTGACGCATGACCAGAAAAATCATCGCAGCAGCCGGATATGACGTATTCATTGAGACCATAAACGAATACGCTGAGCCACCAATGAGTTCGTTGCCTTCGAAATAAGCAAAAGCATTTGTCAACGGGTTTGATATTAACAATAGCACGTTCACCAGGAGCGGCAGCATGGAAATTATTCTTAAGTTAAAACGTTCCATGAAGTCCGAATCCTGACTGTAAGTTGCGTGAACAAATAACAGCCAGCAGAAGCACGAGTATGAGCCGAATTTTACAGCTGCGATCAAGTACTGTGACGTATGAGTTTTCTGGATTATCTCAATATCAACGAGAACTCTCAAAAATGCGCTCACGACGTATAATATCTGCACGAACAGCGAACGTACGTAAATGACCTGAGTCTCACTTTTTCCTGACATAGCTTGCTGCTTGCTGAGTAATATCATCAGAATCGCCAGGCAGACCAGATAAGCTTCTATAGCAAAAAATGCGTACGACGTGTTCTGGAATGATAATCCAAATTCATCAAATGCTCGCATAATCGCACTTGCAGTATTCATATTAGTGATAAAATTCCTTTCTCAATTCTTAACAATTCTTAAATCTTGATATAATCTAATATATCACAATTTTTAAGATTTTAAGACTGGAGCGTATTATCATGCAAAATATCAAATTCAATCAGGATTGCGTACACGTTGTATTCTTGGGAGTTCCGAACGTTCCGGGAATTGCGGCTGAGATTTTCAACGGCTTATCCGAGCATTCAATCGAGATTCTCATGATCACTCAGAACACAATGCGCGGCGGACGTTCTGATTTGGCATTCCTGGCGAACAAATCTCAACTCGATGAATTAATGTCTTCGTGCCGGAAAATTTCGGAATCAGTCGGGGCTCAGGGTGTGTCATTTGCAACGGAAGTCGCTGCGATAAATATTGCGCTCGCTAACACGTCCGAGGCTGCGAAAATTCTCGCGAAAACTTTCAACGCACTGGCAAACGCCGGAATAAATCTTGAGATCATAAATTCAAGCTTCGAATCAATCAACTGCATAATCAGCGCGACAGATTCTCAGAAAGCTCTCGACGCTCTGAGAAACGCATGAAAAAATCCCCTGCCCGAAAATTCACGAGTAGGGGAAAATATTATTTCGCAAAATTTCTCTCGCAAGAATTATTTTGCCGCTTCTTGACCAGCGATTCGCCCGAATATCACGAAATCTGCAACTGCATTGCCGCCGAGCCTGTTGCCGCCGTGAACTCCTCCTGTAACTTCACCAGCCGCGAAAAGTCCCGGGATAATTTCGCCGTTACCATTCAGAACGTGAGCGTGTGAATCGATTCTCAAGCCGCCCATCGTGTGATGAATTCCTGCCGTAACTTTGATCGCATAGAACGGTGATTTGTCCAGCGGATTCTTGAAGCTCGTGCGATTAAATTCAGGATCGCTTTTATTCGCAACGTATTCATTCCAAGTCTTCATCGTTTGAGCGAACACGTCTGCCGGAACAGAAATTTCTTTCGCAAGTTCCTCGTAAGAATTTCCCTGCTTCGTGTAGCCTTTGGAAATATATCCTTTGATTACGCCTGACGCATCAGCCATTGCCTGATCAATCACGAGCCATGAGAACGATCCGGGTTGAGCAATCTCCGCAGCCGAGACAGCATCACGTGTTGAAACTTCGTCCGTGAATCTCTTGCCCTCAGAATTTACGAGAATAGCTCCGTCACCGCGCAGACCTTCTGTTATTAATGCAGCCGTGTCAGCTTGAACAGTCGGGTGAATCTGTATCTCTTTCATGTCAACAACAGCAGCGCCGAGTTCCTGAGCCATGAAAATTCCCTCGCCGTTAATTCCGGGTGCATTTGTCGTCATGAAGCCTTCGAGTTCCGGCTTATAAATCGCTACGAGTTTGAGATTAGCGCCGAAGCCTCCAGAGGCAATTATTACGGACTTGGACTTAATCGTGATTTTGTTGCCAGATTTTCCGACAGCCTCGACACCGACAGCAGCTCCGGATTTGTCCATCAAGAGCGATTTTGCAGCAGTCTCCGTCAAGATCACGATATTTTTCTCACGAGCTTTGCACGCAGCCTCAAGTCTTGGGATCATGTACGCGCCAACCGAGACAACTTTTTTATTCTCGTCCAACGGTCTGTGAATGCGGTTTACCGACGCGCCGCCGAATGCCCCGACTGATTGCAGGTCGATATTAATAGTCTTGAGCCATTTGATCGCGTCCGCAGCATTTTCCGTGAAAGTTCTAACGAGTTCTGGATTATTCTTGCCGTGACCGCCGATTAACGTGTCAAGCTGCATTAACTCAACAGAGTCAAAATATCCGGATTGATTCGCCTTCCAAGCGTCATATTGCTCCTGAACTTTGCGCGCAAGATTTGTTATGTACTCGTCATGTTGCCATTTTTCCGCAGCAGTCTTGAGAGTTTTTTCGACACCGGCGTTCTCTGCGAAATTATTCTTGTCCTGTTCAGGCGTGTGTGTAGCGTTCATTCCGCCTGTTGCACGAACCGAATTTCCACCGAGCATAGCTTGTTTCTCGACCAAGACAACTTTCTTGCCAGAATCCGCCGCAACAATCGCAGCAACCATTCCAGCACCACCGCCGCCGATTATCGCAACGTCCGTATCAAGTTCGAGATCCGCAACGACTTCCTCGACGACCGGAGCTTTCTTGTATTTCTCCGGACTTACTCCAGCAGCAACCAGCGCAGCCTCAGCAGCTTGCAAAATTCCGTTCGAGCTGAACGTCGCGCCGCTCACACCGTCAACGTTAATGCTATTCGTGCGAACCATCTCAGCAGGCATTGACTCAATAGCTTTCGAGCCGATTCCCTCAGTTTCTTTATCACCAGTTGCCGTAACTTTCGAGATAACGCCGTCTTTGAGATTCACCGTAACAGTTATTGCACCAGCACCGCCGAATCCGTCACCAGTTCCAGTACCCGTGACGATATTCTCTTTGGGAGTGCCGATGATTATTGCCGCAATTATTAACGCAGCGACCGCAAAAAATATTTTCTGTTTCATAATTATCCCTCCTAAGAAATGTGAAAATGATATGCAAAGATTTTATCGTAAACTTTCCAATAAATGCAACTGTTAAAACAATTAAAACAATCTAAGTTGCCTATTTTCGTTTTTAAGTGTCAAATATATGACATCATTCGTTCCTAAATGTGGCTCGTAATTTATGAGCAGTGCTTCAGTAATTGGATTTCTATTATCTTCTTTCCCTCCTACGAAATAAAAATGTTCTGTCGTAATCTTGTTGCAAAATCCCCAAATTGAACTTACACATTCATTCTCGCGATATTTACTATGTTCCCAAGTTGAGAGCATAAATCTTGAGCCAGACTCCAGAAGTATGTCACGAAGCGCAATTTCAGATTTTTTATCCCAAGAATCGTAATAATCGACGTGTCTGCCAATATACGGAGGATCGCAGTATATGAAACTGTTACTTGTCGAAAATTTTTTGATAGTAATTTCAAAAGGCAGCTTCACAAAAGTCCATTCGCATTCTGAAAGACACTGCTCAACATACTTAACTTGATTGATAATCTTGGTTACATAGGCTTTCGAAAATCTCTCAGGTTTATGTCCATAAGGCACGTTGAACTCGTAACTTTTGTTAAATCGAACCATGCCGTTAAAGCAGGAACGATTCAGAAATAAAAAATCAAGTGGATTATGCTCAAGATTGAAGCGTTCACGAACTGAGTAATAATATTCTTCACCTTTTTCAGCGAGAATTTTACCGTGTTCGTTTAAGAAGTGAAAAATTATTCTGGAATTTATTTCCTTTGATTGAATTTTGCTATAGAAATCGATTATAAACGGATTTATGTCAGCAAAAATTGCTCTGCGCGGCTTCACGTTAAAACCAACTACACCTGATCCCATGAAAGGCTCAATCCATAACGTTTCGTCGTTAATGGCAATATACTTCTTGATGAGCGGAACTATCTTGGTTTTTATGCCCTGAATTTTCAGCGGTGGAACAAAGATTTTTTCGTTCATACTCTCGCACTAGACTTTCTGGATTTTTCAGGAGTGTTCAGAGACTTATCTAAACCTCTGTAATTCAGATATTCAGAAAGATTTGATATTTTTTTGTAGCCCCCATTCTCAGTCTGGATCAAAATTTTCCCGAAGTTAATCCAATAATCATCGAACAAACTTTCTCCGGCTTTGGAGAATACTCCGTTACCAGAAATGAGATCGTCAATATATTTTATGCTGCCTATATTTGCGGTGTTTCCACTACCACTCTTGTCGCTGGCTATCTTCCATTTTTCCTCAGCGAAAAACGTAAATTCTTTTATGACAGCTGGGATCTGTTCGAGTTCCTTGAAGTTATATACTGCGAATTTTTCCGTAAACCCGTCTGCTAAGGCACGCGAATATATGACACCTAGGCAAAAATGTCCGCTGTAATCCCCGTAAGGATACTGAATATTTTTCGCACTAGTCCTATTCGTGAAATATTCACCGTGAGAACCCAATGTGAATCCGTTGCAAAATTCCTCGTGCTTTTCGTCTCTGTACGTAGTTTTTAAGTCAAGTGCAAACTTAACAGCAGAATTATGTCTTGAAGTCAGCGTAAAATCCGGGTACCAATTTTGGTATGAAGCAACTTCAATATCATAACCAATTTTTTCGGCAAAATCCCTGAGAAGCGGAAACAAATGAAGCTCAAGAACTTTCGAAATAACTTTTGTGTCCGATGGCATGGAGTAAATATTTTTGTGAATGTCAACGAATCCTCTTATATCCCATTCTCCACCTGAAGTTATCCTGTCTGGTATCGTAGAAACGTAGTCTTTCAGTTGCGTCTTGAAAAAATTTTTGCTAGCCTGGTTCATTTTAAGAGTGAAAAATATGCTCCCTCAGTAACGCAGAAACGAATATCAAGGGAGCTTTTTGGTTCTGAATTTTACGCTGTTTGTTCGAGTTCCGGAGCTTGTCCAGATTCGCCGGTCTTGATACATTTCGCCGGACATTTCGCAGCGCACTTTCCGCACTTGATGCACTTGCCCTGATCGATTACAGCCAAATCATTCTGAATCTCAATAGCCTGAACCGGACAAATTTTCGCGCAAATTCCGCAGCCAATGCAGCCAGCTGAACAAACTTTTCGCACTAACGGTCCCTTCCAATGAGAGTTACACGCAACGATTACGTCAGCAGCTTTCGGTACGAGTGTGAAAATTCCCTTCGGACAATTCGCAACACACGCTCCACACGCAACGCACTTATCAACGTCAACTTTTGGCAAGCCGTCCGAGCCCATAGACAACGCGCCGAATTTGCAAACGCTCACACAAGTTCCAAGACCAATGCAGCCAAACGGACACGCATTTGGTGAGCCTCCAGGAATCATCGCAGCAGAACGGCAATCGTTAATTCCGTCATAAATCAGATTTCTCGGGGAAGCTTCGTGTGTGCCTTTGCATTTCAGGAACGCTCTCATCGGGACAGATTCACCGGCATCAACGCCCATAATTGCAGCAATTTTTTTCGCGACAACTTCACCGCCAACCGAGCATTTATTCACAGCCACGCCGTCATTAACAACTCCTGACGCGTAACCATCGCAACCCGGGAAGCCGCAGCCACCACAATTCGCTCCTGGTAAAGCTGCTCGGATTAGACCTATTCTTTCGTCCTGCTGAACTCGGAAAACTATCGACGCAATCGCCAGCAAAACTCCGAACACTCCGCCCATAACGCCCATCAAAATCAGAGGATTTATCATTACGTCCATAATATTCATTCACGACACCTCCTACTTACTTAATAATCCCGTTGAAACCCATGAATGCAATCGACATCAAGCCAGCTGTAATCAACGCCATCGGTAATCCCTTCAAGCATTCCGGAATCCCTTCGTTTGATTCAATACGTTCGCGTATTCCAGCCATAAGCGAGATCGCCAGCAAAAATCCCAACGACGAGCCAAACGCATTCACCAACGCAGCAACAAGCCCGTAATTCTCGTTCATGTTCAGAACCGCAACTCCCAATACTGCACAGTTAGTCGTAATCAACGGCAGGAAAATTCCCAGCGATTTGTAAAGCACAGGATTCAGCTTTTTCAGCGCGAGTTCGACAAATTGCACCAACGCAGCTATGACAAGAATAAACGACATCGTGTATAAATATTCCAGATGCAACGGCACCAGCAAAAAATTATACGTTAGCCATGTCATGCACGACGCTAACACAATTACGAAAACTACAGCAGCTCCCATTCCTTGAGCAGTCTTCAATTTAGAGCTGACTCCCATGAACGGACAGCAGCCCAGGAATCTCGAAAGCAAAATATTATGCACAAATATCGAACTCAAGAATAACAGGAATAATTCGGTCATGATTATCTCGCCTCGCCTTCACATTCGGATTTTTCGGACTCGGATTTCCTGCAGAACTTCGCCATCGCACAGCAGCCACAGCCCGTTGAAGCAGCAGCAGGTTTCGCAACACCGTGAAAACTCGCTAACTTTGCCTGAATCGCACGAAACGCTCCCATGCAGCAGCCAAGCACGATGAAGCCGCCCGGAGCTAACACGATTAACATAGCAGGCTCAAAACTCGCAACAGGATTTCCAAGCCAAGTGCCACTGCCGAAAATTTCGCGAATCGATCCCAGGAATACTAACGCACACGTAAAGCCAATTCCCATTCCGATGCCGTCAAATATCGACGCAATAACGCCATTCTTCGAAGCAAACGCCTCAGCTCTGGCAAGAATTATGCAATTAACAACTATCAACGGTATGAAAATTCCCAGCGATTTATTCAAGTCCGGAGCAAACGCCTTCATCAAGAATTCAATCATCGTGACGAAGCCTGCAATTACTACGATGAAAATCGGGATACGAACTTCATCAGGAACAATTTTTCTCAAAAGCGATATAACAGCATTTGACGCAATCAATACAAACGTCGCGGCAAGTCCCATTCCGAAGCCATTCTCCACACTCGTCGTGACCGCAAGCGTCGGACATAATCCAATGCACTGAACAAACGTCGGATTCTCAGATAATATTCCGTTCGTCAAGACCTTCAAATTACTAGCCAATTCTAATCAGCCTCCTTAACAAATTCGCAAAAATTTGCACAAATTACTTCAAATTCTTCTGCCAATACTCAAACGCTGCATTAACACCATTCGTCACAGCATTCGACGTTATCGTTGCTCCGGAAATTGCGGAAATTTCACTGTCTCCATTCGACGAACCTTTCACAACTTTCAACGGGGCTTTCTTGTCGTTGAACTGCTCGTAAAATTCCGGCTCTGTAGATCTCGCGCCAAGTCCTGGAGTTTCTGAGTGATTCATGATATTTATCGCTTTGATAGTTCCGTCTTTCGTGATCCCGACGATGAAATTCACGTTTCCGCCGTAACCCTTCGAATTTACCGTCAGACAATAGCCAACGATCCCGGCTTCATCCGTAGCTTTCTGAACTCCAGCGACAAAATCATCTGCGACAACTTCAACGTCCTCGAAATTTTTCGCAGCTGGCATTACGTTTTGAAACGCGACATTACGTGCAGCGCGTTCAGCTTCTTTAATTGCAATATCCGTTACCCAGTGAACGATCCCGAGAATAAATCCCGTCACAGCCGTCACAGCAAACAAAGTCCCACCTAATCGCAAAGCCTTTTTCTTGAACTCAGCCTGAAATTCTGAATTTTGCGCCTTGACTTTCGCAACCTGTTTCGCTTCTTTGACTTCGGGTTTCTTGACTTCGCGTTTGCTTACAACTTGCTTGACTTCCTGCTTGACCTCGGGTTTTGGATTCTGCGCCTGAACCGGAGCTGTTTTCGCTTGAGATTTACGCTTCTTGTTATTCTTCGACATTTACTTCGCCCCCATTCTCTTGAAGAAATTGCTCTTCGGTGCGCCCAAAATTCTCGGCTCTGTGTATTTATCAATCAGCGGCACTGCAACATTCATGATCAAAATCGAGAACGACACTCCCTCAGGATAGCCTCCCCATGTTCTGATCAACGCCGTCAACAATCCGCAGCCGAACGCGTAAATATACTGTCCTTTCGCAGTCATCGGTGAAGTTGTGTAATCCGTTGCCATGTAAATCGCTCCGAGCAATAATCCGCCCGTGAAAATTTCGTACATGAAATGAGCATCGCCGCCATGATTGAAAATCCCAGACAGAATCGCAGCCGTAAAAATATACACAACAGGAATGCGCCACGAGATAACATTTTCCCAGACTAAATACGCGCCTCCGAGAATTAGCAACACTCCGCAAGTTTCGCCGATACAGCCGCCCATATTGCCCACGAGCAAATTCCAACATGACGGCATGTCAGAAATCATTCCAGCTTTCATTCCGGATAACGGTGTCGCTCCAGAAATTCCGTTCAGCGTCCAGGTCGTCATAGCTACGGGCCACGAGATCAGCATCATCGCTCGTGCAGCTAACGCAGGATTTACGATATTACAGCCAATTCCGCCGTAAAATTGTTTCACGACGATAATCGCAAAAACACAGCCACAAATCGCCATGTGTAACGGGATCGTCGGGGGCAAATTATACGCAATCAACAAGCCCGTCAATACAGCCGATAAATCCCCAACCGTAGATTTTTGCTTCATGATTTTCTGCCAGAGATATTCGCTCAAAACACTCGCAGCTATACACGCAATTATCACAAGTAACGCACGAATCCCCAGAAAATATATCCCAACGATTCCAGCCGGTGCAAGAGCAGCTATCACCATTGACATAATCTTGCGCGTCGTAAAATCCGAGTGAATGTGCGGAGATGTCGAAACAGTTAATTTCGTCATGATTAATTTTTCACCTCAACTTTTTGCTCAACTTTTTTCTCAGCCTCAAGTTTTGCAGCAGCTTCTTTCGCAGCCTTAGCAGCTTGTTGCCTCTTCGCATTAATCGCAGCCTTTCCTGCCTTGTAACTCTGTGTCAAATGCCGCGACGCTGGACACGAATACGCACAACTGCCGCACTCGATACAGTTCATTCCGCCGTGAGCCTCGAAAGATTCATAATCACGCAATCTCACAAGATGATCCAGCTTCGTAGGCTCCAAGTGAATCGGGCATGCTTCGATACATTTTCCGCAACGAATGCACGCACTTTCTTCTGATAAATATGCAAGCTTCTTACTCAGCGCCAAAATTCCGGACGTTCCTTTCACAACCGGAACATCAAGCGAACGCATCGCAAGTCCCATCATCGGGCCGCCAGCAATAACTTTCACGGGGTCTTCGATAAATCCATCGCACTCGACGATCAAATCTTTCACCGAAATTCCCAACGGTACGCGCAAATTCTTCGGATTATTCACAGCGTCGCCACTAACAGTAATTATTCGCTCAGTCACTGGTGAGCCATGAGCAATCGCCTGATAAATCTGCCAAATCGTTCGCGTGTTGAAAATTATGCAGCCAACATCTGCAGGTAAAGCTGGAACTTGCGGAATCTCCTGACCAGTCACAGACCAAATCAGCATTTTCTCAGCACCTTGCGGATATTTGACTTTGTGCGGCATGATCTTGATTCTGGAATTTGCGTTTCGTTCGGTTAATATCTTGATAGCTTCAGGCTTGTTATTCTCGAGCGCGATTACACCCTGAGCTTGCGGGAAAATTTGCAGAACGTATTCCAGACCCTTTAGAATTTCGTCGGGTTCTTCGATCATGAGGCGATTATCACAATTCAGGAACGGCTCACACTCAGCACCGTTGATAATTATCCACTTGATAGCGCGATCTTTCGGCGGCGATAACTTCACATGTGTTGGGAAAGTTGCTCCACCCATTCCGACAATGCCTGCAGCTCTGACAAATTTCACGTACTGATCGGGGCTTGGATTTCGTCCCAGTTCTTCGAATAACGACGGAGCTTTCTCGTACTTGCCATCATTCTCGATCACAATGCACGGGTCAAGACTTCCGGGGATCGTCATTCGTGGCGCAATTTCTTTCACAACTCCCGAAACTCCCGAGAAAATCGGAGCTGAGACAAACGCTTCTGAGTCAGCGATTTTCTGACCGACTAGAACACGATCGCCTTTCTTCACGATCGCAGCACACGGCGCACCGAGATGTTGAGAAAGCGGGTAAATAAATTCTTCCGGCTCATTTGGGAAAAGATTTTCGATTGGCTTATTCTCCGTCAGAGCCTTTCCTTCTGGCGGATGTACTCCACCTAAAAACGTTGGAAGGTTCATTATTAATTCTTACACTCCCCTCAGATTATAAGATTTACAGATTTGTTTGACGCAAACTACGAAAACATTTTGTTAAACCTATTATAACGTAACGTAGAAAATTTCAGGGTATTTTCGCAACGCAAAATTATTTTTGGTTTGATATAATTTTTGAAAATCCACGCAACTTCACGCAAATATTTTCATTTCAAAAGGAGGCTTTTACATGAACAGTAAGATCAGAATTTTCGCAGCAATTTTCACCGCAATTTTCTGTCTGATATGTTCGCAGGCATTCGCAACAGAAGCAACTCTCGTAAATCCAGAGCTTCACGATGCGATAATCGGTCAATGGAACGTTTGGGATCTGAATCTTCTCGATTCATCACGCTACAAATTCGAGAAATTCACGCTCGCACTTCCACCGATGCTTTCCGTCAACGAGGAATTCAGCGACGAATCGAATCTCCATATTGAGGGCGCATTGTACGGATTCAACGATGGCGACACAGCAACGATCACAATCTACGCAACTGATCGCCAAACCGGAGAAGAATTTACTCAGGACTTGGGCGTTCTTGTGCGCTATTTCAGCCCCGACGAATCCGCAAATCTGACATTCTGGGTAGATTGCAATTTTGACGATTTAGCTTATTTCGAGGACGGAGAACTTGTGTACAATCTCGACAATTACGAAGCACCGGGTCTCTCGATAGCTTTCCTATCAGAATACAACGGTGGCGTAGATTATTCCGCAAGTCCGCTCAGAAAATACAAATCCAGATTCCGAAACTCAATCCCAAGAGACCGCGCAAATGATGGGATCGATTACTACAGAATCCCCGGAGCTTTCACAATCGAAGCAGCCGATCAAGCGTATCATTACATGACAAACGGCGATAATCCTGAAGTTCCTGCAGGTGCAGAGAAACATTTCGATCTTGGCTGGAGTAATGAGTATTCGAGATATTTCCTGGCTGAGGACGATACCAACGGGATAGGGCTTACGTCTGACGCTTACGAAGCACTCAAGGATAAGAAAATATCTTGGCAACTTCCCGGCGTTCTTGAGAATTTCAGCGGCGAAACTACACTCGGAGAAATTTACCCTTACGAGCAAAATTACGTTCCGAAAGTTACGTTAATATTCGACAGCGACGGCAAAATTTCCGGATTAGACTGGCATATCGCTAAACGTGATGATCCTGACACACCGATCAGCGCGAATTTCCCGGACAATATCGACGGAACCAACTTCGAAGTTAGAACTGAAGTTTATGATCGCGATAAAAACACTTACGATACTATTTCCAAACATTTCGAATTTAACAACGACGCAATCGAAAGCACGATTCAATTCGACAACCCCGTAGATTTGAGAGATTTACAAGCTGTCCAAGTAGCAATGTTCCAATATTACACCGACACCGGACACAATATGAATCCTCACTGGTATATTCCCAACCGTAATTTTGAAGTCGAACCACACTTCAACGAAGATTTCCAGCCATGGGACGCTCACGCCGGTGAATGGTACGATATGTGGCTCGAATGTGAAGGCACGAATCTGGAATGGAGTTTCAACGGAAATTTGCCCGAAGGTTTGGTATTTGACAACGGACGCATTTTCGGTGAAGCTCAAGAACTCGGAACTTTCACATTCACAGTAACAATCACAAATTCACTCGACAGCGACACACGCGAATTTACTCTCACAGTTCCAGAGCCGACTGGAGTTTCTCCGGCGATTCTGTCCAACACTCACGGATTGTTAATCAATGGCAAATCCGATTTAGCGAATATTTGGGTTGGTGATCTGAATATTTCGCTGTTCAAAGATTACTCCGAAAACGACAACGCATCAAAACTCGACAAGGCTTCTTCAACATCAACATCAACGAAAATTTCTCCGTTGCAGAGGCTCAGTTTCAAGCAGCGAATCGATTTTCTCAGGAAGCTAAACTCGCGGAAAAAATCCAAGTCTCAAAGCCAAACGCAAGTCACGAAAACAAAATCCGCTCCGGCAAAAGACAAGGCTCAATGGCTCAGACGTGCTGGAACTTTGACGATTCCGAAAACTTCAAAAACCTACAGCTATCACGACGATAACGAAACTTACACCGTCAGCAAAAATGAGCAGAAAACTTTCGAACTCGCGGATTTCGGCAGCTTTTACAATCCGGCAACTTTCTACAGTGATTACTATTTCCAGTTCATTGCGTTTGTGCGAGATTCATTCAAGGATTTCTCGTCACGAAAAATCTCTTGGAATTTCTCGGATTCGAATTTGCAAGACGGCTCAAAACAGTTCAAGAATACTCTCACGTTTGACGCAGAACTCAAGAAACCGATTCCCTACGTCGAGTACATTAAAGACGGCGATTACGTTACGGGTTTCAAGCTCAGATTCGTGAACAAATCCAACCCGAACACACCCGTAAAGCTTGGGAACGAATCATACGTTGACATTTATTTCGATTGGACTTGGGACAACGATGACGAAAATAACGATTACTGGCCAACTGATAATTTGCACTTTAGCGCGAACGAAATAGCTGAGAAAACTGTCTACATCAATCAACCAATCAAAGCCGACAGAATCAGAGTAGTTCGTGTGTATTTCTGTCGTAACACCGGCGACGATTACTCCGACGATTACCAGTGGAATTTCCAAAATCCAGTACCGTTCATTTTTGAAGACCAGTATTTCGGCAACGCGCATCTCGGCGAGGATTACTGGTGGAACGTGAATTACGAATGGCTTCCGGATTTTGTCACGACGACTTGGAGCTTGTCCGGCAATGTTCCGCCCGGGTTATCAATCAACGAATACGGCGCAATCAACGGCAGACCCACGGAACCCGGCAAATATACGTTCACAGTCACAGCCTCGAACAATTACGGCAGCAGCTCTCGCGAAGTTACAATCTCAGTCATTCCTCCGTCGAGCGTGTATTTGAAATCATATTCACTGATTGACTCGTACTTCAAAAACGGCAAAGCAACTTACAACGAGTCAGAATACAACTTAGGCGCGAATTTCCTGTTGGTCAAGGACTACAACGAAGATTATTACGAGAACGACACTTCAGTTGCAAGAGATTCAGCCAAGAAATCCTCACGCAAACTCACGAAAGCTCAGCGAAAATCTCAAGGCGAATTCTTCAACAAACTGCACGCTCAGCTCAGCCGGAAAAAATCACGCGACATAACAGTTGCAATTCGTGACAAATCCGACGCAAGTTTCACTGAACGAATCGACGATGCTTTCACAGTTGGAGCAGGTTCTGGGGCGTATTATTACGACAACTTCGACGGGCGCACACTCGTTGAATCAAACGAAGCTGTGACATTCAGCTTGCTCGATGAATCTTGGGCATATTGTCCGGTAATTTTCCGCGATGATAATAGTGACGAAAACGTCAGGAATTATTTCACGGCTGCTGAGGGCTACGATCTCGAAGATGTTTTCAACGGACGAAGCTTGACCTGGGATTTCTCGAACGCAGATTTAC
>CAJOEM010000014.1:0-3467 GCA_905233725.1 uncultured Synergistales bacterium | reverse complement strand
ATGTTGTCCCGTACTTGGAATTTGACACGGACAAATCCGGCAACGTAAATTCCGTGAGAGTGCGTCTCGTAAATAAATCCGACACAAACACAGCGATCACCGTTGACGATTACATTGGGCTAGGCGTTGGCTTTGCTCTTTACGATGACGATGATGTTTGGTTTGAGAACGGCGATGGGATCAATTTCAACCCGGGTGACACTGCTGAGGGCGAATTTTATTTCAACAAACCGGTTCCGCTTAAAAATATCTGCCACCTGAGAGTTGATGACTGTCGCAACGATGACGAAGATTACATGTACTACTTCAACAACCCAATCCCGAAAATTCGCGGATATTTGCCCGAGAAAATTTACTCGAACGAATATCTCGAACAAGTAATCTGGCTCGATGGCGGAATTGTCGATGGTTCTACAAATTGGAGCGTCTCGAAAGGCAAACTCCCGACCGGCATGAAACTCGACGTGAATTCTGAAAACGGCTGGGCAGCTATAATCGGCACTCCGACCAAGAACGGTAAATACACATTCACGCTGAAACTTGATAACAAATACGGCAGCACCGAAGAAGAATTTACGATCACAGTCTCGACACGCCCAGATCCGGATCGCGCAAAAGTAGTAACAACGCACGGTTTGTTCGCATTCTGGAATCCCGACAACGGCACGCCAATGTTCGGAAATTTGCACGACGGAATCGAATTTAACGGTCTGAATTTCGAGCTGAACAAAATCTACGACGAGAATGATTACGCAAAAGCTATCGACAAAGCAAGTTCCAAATCCTCAGAAAAAATCTCACGCGACAATCTGGCATCACTCGCGAAATACAGATTCAATCGTGCGGCTTGGATGAATGCTCAGAAGAAAAACAAGCTCTCTCCGGATTCAAAACTCGCAAAAGCTACGGCAAAAGTCCCGTCTCTGGTTCACGCTCCGAAAACTACAGCAAGCTCAACTGCCAAAATGATTAATAAGGGCTTCACAATCGAAGCTAACGGTGGTGCTTACTCGTACTGGACATACGGTTATCGCGAAGTCCCAGCCAACACTTCACAAACTTTCGCAGTTTACGATGATAACGCTTTCTGTGCGCAACCCGTGGAATTTGCGAGCAGCAAGAGTGATGAAGATTACCGACATCTTTGGTTCTACGGATTCGATGGCAAAGACGAATTCGACAATAACACCGGCAACGACACAGAATCATTCCGTAACCGCAGAATCAGCTGGAATCTCGGGAAGAAGGGCGGCTCAGGCAGCGAAACTCTCTCGTATTTAACCGGCACTCAGGACGTTATCAACGAATTTGTGCCATACTTCGAATTAATCGAGAATGATGACGGCGAAATTTACAAGATTAACTGGCACTTGGGAAAACTTGGTAACGAAAACGACGCGATCGCTCTTGATTATGGTACTTGGGTTTCGTTGTATATCGACCCGTATGACGAAGATGGCGGCGAGTACAACCCAACGGACAAATATCAATTTTTCAACGCAGGAAATACGTTCGAAGGAACATTCTATCTCAACAAAACGATCAAGATTGACGACTTGCGCTCAATCAACATTTTCATCAGACGCAGCGATGAACTCACGTATTTCTGGAACATTGCCAACGCAACACCTCGAATTGATGATACGAATTTGCCCGACGCTACAGCAGGACTTGATTACTACGCTTGGGTCGGAATTTCCGGTGCAGGTTTCACGGACGCTTGGATTGTTGAAGATCACCTCCCCAAAGATTTTGAGCACGAGTTAGTAGTTGCAGATGACGGGAATTTGATTCTACTTTGCAATCCTCCACTCGATGCAGAAAACGCTACGTACAAGATTACGATTCACGTCGAGAACGACTACGGTGAGGACGAGAAAGAATGCACGCTCAACGTCAAGCAAGCCGAAGACCTGAAACCCAAAATTTCCACGTCAGAAATTGACAACGCTAAAGTCGGTGAGGAATATTACCAGAAATTCGACCTGGAAACTTACACAAACGTAACTTGGACGATCTCCGGGCTTCCGAAGGGCAAATCGATCGAGTATTACGGACTGAATTTTGATTCGAGAACGGGTGTTTTATCGGGAGAGCCTACGAAAGTTTTCAAGGGCAATTTAACCGTCAAAGCTACGAACGCGATAAAAGGCTCGGCTACGAAAACATTCAGGAATTTCAGGATTGAAGGCGATGCTCCTGAGATTATTCTCGACGATGATTTTGAACTTGACGATAAAGGAAACGGATCAATCACGCTGCTAACCAATGTCGAGGTCGAGGAACCCTTCACTGTCAAACTCAGCGGCGCTCCCGGCACAACGTTCAAATGCACCGGCAAAGCTCCGAGTGGAATGTTAATCTCCCCTTACAGCAGCAACGATGATGGCGACGATGACGAAGATCTCGGAGAAGATCGCAGATTCGTGATTTCCGGAACTCCCAGCAAGAAGGGAACTTACACTCTGAAATTCAGCGTCACTAACCCACTCGGCGATAAAGACGACAAAACCGTGAAATTTATCGTGAACGAATCGCTGCAAATCACAACAACTCAGGAGAAAATCAAAGACGCGACTTTTGGCTCGAAATACAATCTCAAATTCGCGTACAAGGGCGGAAATTCCAAAACGATCACTTGGGATATTGACGGAGATTTGCCTGAAGGTCTCACATTCGATGAAGAAAAGGGAACGCTCACAGGCACACCGAAAGAAACTGGCGATTTCGACTTCACGATCACTCTCACAGATTCAAGTCTCGAGGAAAAATATCCTGACAACAGCAGCGTCTCCGAAGAATTCACGCTTCATGTCAAGGGTATTGTGCCGGTTATGAAACTTGGAACGTTCAAGGCGAAGTATCAAGAGTACTACGAGTACAAATTGCAAGTTTCGAAGGGCAGCACGCCGCTTACATGGGATATTATTGACGGTGATTTGCCGGACGGTCTCGAACTCGAACAAGATGAAGATGGCGTAACGTTGCAGGTTTCAAACGAAGAAAGCGAGAATCAGAACAAGACTGTCACGAAGAAACTCAATATCACTGTCGTCGGTACAAAACCAAAGTTCGACAAGAATTGCGTGAAAGATTTCGGCGATTACTACTCCAAGAACGCTGTGCATATTTCAGAGGGCGATTCGACAATTTTCACTCCGTCTTTCTCAAACGAACCGTCAGATTATGTCGAGTTCTCCTGGGCAAGTAAAAATGTTCCTGATTGGATCGAACTTAACGAGGACACCGGCGAAATTACCGTAGATGACGCTAAGTACACCGGCAAATCTATAAGTCTGAAACTCAAGGCTGCAAATTACACCGGCAATGACACTCTCTCGTTCAATCTGTTCGTTGATAAAACAGAAGATTCAGCCAAGAAACCCGACACAAATTCTGACGCAAAATCTGAATCCGGATCTGAAGCCGAATCCGAATCAGAAACAAAACTCGAATCAGAATCAGAA
>CAJOEM010000013.1 GCA_905233725.1 uncultured Synergistales bacterium | reverse complement strand
TTGTCTGAAAAGTTTTGGAGCTTACCAGAAAAAGGTAAAAAATTAGTTAGTGCTGCGCTTCGCTGTGCTGTGCTGTGCTGTGCTGTGCTGTGCTGTGCTGTGCTGTGCTAAGTGTACACATGATTTTTATTTTGTCAAGAGCATTTTCATTATAATTATTTTATTGTGCAGAATGGATTTTCGAGTTCATAATTCACAGCTTCTGAATTAAATTCGTCTGCGCTCATGCCGTCAAAAAAATCCCTCTGCCATTCCGTATAATCAAACTTCTCACGGTTTATCGCGGCTATAAACTGTTCAGCCTCAATTTCTCCAAGACTTTCAACAAGACACTGCATTCCGCGCTCTATAAGCTCAACTGTTCCGGCTATCATTTATTTTCCCTCCAACATTATAAAATCTACAGGATTCAACAATAACATTTCATCTGACCTGAATTTTTTCAAGAGGCGGTCATCTGTTGACAAAAAATACTTGCAACCGGCTTCCAACGCACAGGCAACATGAAAAGCATCTTTCATTTTCACACCTGAAGCAATAATAGGATTCGCTATATGCTTGATTACTTTAGCCTTGTCTGGTCCTACATGATAAGCACTGTAATTTCTCAAAAAATTTTCAATTGCAGTCCGGCGTACAGAGAATGAACTTCTCGAATTTTCGTACCTGAGAATATAGGACGTAACTAATTGAAGTTCTCCGAGCTTAATCATATGCTGAACAGCAAGTTTTGCCTGAGTTTCAAAATGAACGCTCAGAAAAGACTGGTCATCGTACGGTCTGTTGAAGCAGCAGTTATCGAGATAAATCCTCATATTTGAGCCCTTCACAGCGAATTTCGTCAAGATTAAGATTCCTTCCGGCAATACCTTTTAAACTCTTGAACTCGCTTTTGAGCCACTGGTGAAAACGTTATTTGAGTATCCATAGCATTCAGCGATATTTTTTGCATATTATATCTCGTGAATAACATCATGCTTAAGACAAAAAGCCGCCACTCGCGTAAGTGACGGTTTCCTGTTATTGTGGCTCGCCGTCCTGCTTGAGTATTATCACGCGCTCTCCGGACGTAACGAGATTGTATTGTTCACGCGCAAGATGTTCAATGCCTTCACGAGTTTGGTAAAATTCGACTTTCTCTTTGTAGGTCTGAACATTGTCGCGTTTCTCTTTCAAGATTGCCTCACGTTTTTCGATTGCCTCCTGAGTTTGAAGAATCTTCTTGTACTCGAACCAGTAATAGCTCATGGTTATCGCCAGCACAAGAATAGCTCCTACCCAGAATAATACGTTTTTAATCGATGGCATATCACATTTTTTCCGGCGCACTTACGCCAATGAGTTCCAGGCAGGAATTTATCACAAGCTTTGTCGCACGAATCAGATTTATGCGTCCAAGTGAGATTCTCTCGTCAGGTTCGTTCAAGATTCTGTTCGTGTTGTAGAATGAGTGAAAGATTCCGGCAAGATTTAGCACGTATGCAGTAATAACTTGCGGATTGAGAGTTTCTGAAGCGTCGCGGATTTCGTTGGGGAAAAATGATAGAGCGTCGGCAAGATTTTTCGCGTCAGGATTTGTGAATATTTCAGCTGGGATTTCGTCGGGATTGATTTCGCTCAGATTTCCGCCACGTGATTCAAATTCACGGAGTATGCTCGCAATTCGTGCGTGTGCGTATTGAATGTAGAACACAGGATTTTCGTTGCCCTGTTTCTTGGCGAGGTCTATGTCGAAATCCAGTTGGCTGTCACTGCGTCGTGTAAGTATAAAGAATCTCGTAGCGTCAACACCTGCTTCATCCAAAACTTCGCGCAACTCGATAAATTCTCCGGAGCGTGTAGACATGTTCACGGATTTTCCGTCACGAATAAGATTTACGAGCTGAATTAGCAACACTATGAAGTCGTCAGGATTTCTGCCCATAGCTTTCACTGCAGCTTTCATTCGAGCGATATAGCCATGATGATCTGCTCCCCAAACGTCGATTACCCGGTCGAATTTTCGTGTGAGGAATTTGTCGCTGTGATACGCAATGTCTGAGGCAAAATACGTCGGAATGCCGTTCGTGCGGATTAATACGCGGTCTTTGTCGTCACCGATTGTGTCTTCGGTCTTGAACCAGAGTGCGCCATCGGATTCGTATGCGTAGCCGTTATTCTTGAGATTTTGCATCGTAGATTTCACGAGATTGTTCTTGTGCAGGTAGCTTTCGGAGAAGAACTTGTCGAAATTCACGCGCATTTTTTCGAGATCGCTCTTGATCCCGGATAATATTTTCTCCGCGGTGTATTGCTTGAAAAATTCCAGACTTGATTCCAGCGGCATATCCAAGAATTTTGTGCCTTCTGAGTCCAGGATTTCCTGAGCAATATCGTACATGTATTTGCCTTTGTAGCCGTTTTCCGGGAAGTCGATTTTTCTTCCGGCTAGTTCGAAATATCTTGCTTGTGCAGATTTGCCGAGATTTTCGATTTGTAAGCCGTGGTCATTCACGTAATATTCGCGTTCGACATTCCAGCCCGTAAATTCCAAAATTCTCGCTACACTGTCACCAACAACTGCGCCGCGTCCGTGTCCGATGTGTAATGGACCTGTTGGATTCGCGCTGACAAATTCAACCTGGACACGCTTGTTATTGCCAAGATTTATTCGCCCGTAATTGCTGGCCTGTTTCAGAATATCGCTTGTTACGAGTGCGTAGAATTTCCCGGACAGAAATATGTTTATGAAGCCCGGGTTCGCAAATTCGATTTTCTGGATGATCCCGGATTCTTGAATCTCGTGATTTGATTCAAGTGACGCGATAATTTTCTGAGCAATTTCTGCCGGACGAGACTTGAGTGTTTTCGCAAGTTTCATCGCTGCATTAGCTGCCCTGTCGCCCTGACCTGAGTGTTTGGGACGTTCGAATGATGCCTGTGATGCCTGAATTTGTGTCTGAGTTAGATTTTCGATTGCGTTTTTTAGCGCGTTGTTTAGCAAAGTTACGGCTGAGTTTTCACCGTGCAAGTTAATCACCTTCTGAAATTTGATTATGTTATGTTGCAATAATTATCTCGATATAATTATCTCACGGGAATCGGTTTTGTAGAGTAATTGTGCCATTGAGCGAAACATTGCTGCAAAGTCTGGAAATTGCCGCTGGAAATATTTGACATGTTGACTTCGAGGCGCGATTCCGTTAATAACCTGTGACGTTTGTTGCGATATGATTCGCTGTAATTGATTTTGTCGGCGGAACGTGCGATTTTGCCATCGACGAGTGCGCGTGTAGCTCTCTTGGGAAGTCCGAGCGTGATATTTTGCTCAAGAACGAACGGGAATTTGAGATTCATCGGTGGAGCAGAATCTGTGAGCGGGCGTAATGCTAAAGGCTCGAACAACGGCAAGATTGCGAGTAATCCGGTGCCAGTTCCTGCGACTCCGGGTTTGTTATCGATTTTGAACGAAATTTCTGCAACGCCTTTTCTGTTCGAGTATTTCACGCTTGAGTAATTCGTGAGTGTCGGGAAAAGTGCGAGTAGTGCGCCGCGAATTTGTCCGTCGTCTGTGCCTTTGCCGAGTAAAAGTGACTGCCACGCGCCGTTAATCATGATTCGTACTGAGCCGTTTAACAAGCCGTTCTCGCCGAGTGAAAGATTCATGATTGCGTAAAGGCGATTCTCAGAAGCTTTTGATTCCGGAATTTTGCGTGAGACTAGAGCTTCGGATTTATTAGATAACGCGAATATCTTCGTGCCACCGAGCAAATTTGAGTTGCGTGTCCCAAAGAACGCATTATTCACGCCCCCTATCGCAAGAACCGGTTCGCAAAATATCGCCTGACACATCGGGGAATTTTCGTCGGGTTCAAAAGGCAGTTCCCAGTTGAAACTTGATTCTATGTCCAGTTTACGCAGCCAAGCGTGAGCCAGAATAATTTTCTCATGTTTAGTCCACGGAGCATTAGGCGGAATTTTTCTAGCAAGACCTTCGCATAAAGTAATTTCGGGTTGTTTACGCAGCCAAGCTATTAATTTCGCAGCATCTTTTGGATTCCCGCGTTTGATCCCGGAACTTGCACTCGATGGCATCGTGATATTATTCGCGGATTCGTCCAGACGCTTCATGATGTTCGCAAGCCCGGAATTTCCGCGTTTTGAAGCGAATGCAACGCCGGATTTCGGCACACGCAAGATTTCGGAATCAGAATTTGCTGGTTCGAGATTGATTCGTCGCCAAGTGTAGACGTGTTCGCTGTCGATATTCTGAATTTCCGGAGCGATGTTTTCATCTGGGAAAGTTTTGTAGGCGAGTTCTTCGCTTGAGCTGGCTTCGATGATTGATTCCCAGACAGGCAAATTCTCCTGAAACCAGAACAAGCCCTCGATTGAGATTTCACTGGGCAAATTTTCGACCCAAGATAACACGAGTATGAAATTTTCCGGCAAGCCTATGAAATTGATCTTGTAAATCTCGTTTGAAGAGTCAAGTTCGGGCTGAATGTCGCTGATTTTGTAGCCGCTGGAATTGTCATATACGCTGGCTTCGATTATTTCCGCAGAGCCGTCCTCGGGAATTTGCACGTTCCAGTTGAGCCACTCGGAGCTTAGACCTCGACGACCCAGGATTACGAATAAGCGCGTGATTTCGATTCCGCCGTTATGAGCTTTTGATATTGCCGTATGTTTTAGCCAGATTACGCCGTTGTGATTCGGGAAACTCGACAAGTCTGGATTAACTGCGCGCATTTGGCTGAGATTGTATTCGTTGCCGGAGACGCTGTGATTTGAGTTCAAGCTTCGTGCCTGCGGAGAGAGTAAGCCGGACATGTTTAGCTCAGAGCCTTCAGAAAATCCCGGACGATACGGAACTTTCATGACTGAGCTGTCGATTAAATCATCGGCATTTGCGCTTGTAATCGAGAGTAAGAGAATTATCAGCGCGAGAAATTTTCGCATAATTACAGCCCCTTTCCGTGACAATGTTTGTATTTTTTGCCGCTGCCGCAAGGACACGGATCGTTACGACCGATTTTGACGGATTTTTTCACAGGTTCGTTAGGATTTGAGTTTTCGCGACTGAGTTGGAAATCGTTTTTCACAAGCTTAATCTCACGTTCACGTTTTTGCTCCTGTTCGGTAAGGATTCGCACGCGGAAAATTTGTTCGGCGAATGAGTTTTTCACACGGCTCATCATTTCCTGAAACAGGTTGAACGACTCGAACTGATACTCGATTAACGGGTCTTTCTGACCGATTGCACGCAAGCCAATTCCCCGGCGTAATTCTTCCATGTTGAGCAGGTGTTCGCGCCATGACGTGTCGAGAGTGTTTAGCAAAATATGACGGATTATCACGCCAGCAACGTTCGGATTATTTAGATCGCTTGTGTTGAGTTCGTGAATCTTGTTCGAGAAGCGCGTTTGAATCTCAGAAATAATATTTTCGCGGATATTTTCAAGATCTGAGCGATTGTCGATTTGCGCGATATTTTGCTCAGCACCGTTGCCGAAAGTTGAGCGTAATTTTGCAGCAGCACGTTCTGAATCGATTGGCGAATTAGCGTCTTCGGGGAAATACTTGTCGAGAGTTTCGTTCACAACGCCCGTGATTATATCTTTGCCGTAATCTGGCATTTCGTCGTCCGGAGTTGACAGCAAATCCTGACGTTCTGAGTAAATCGCCTCACGCTGCTGATTCATTACGTTGTCGTAAGCAAGTAATTGTTTTCGAATATCAAAGTGCATTTCCTCGACTTTGCGCTGAGATGACTCGATGATTTTTGACAGCATGCTTGACTCGATAGCTTCACCTTCAGTCATGCCGAGTTTGCCCATTAACGGCTGGATTTTTTCCGAACCGAATAATCTGAGCAAATTGTCCTCGAGTGATAAATAGAATCTTGAAGTCCCCGGATCTCCCTGACGACCTGAACGTCCTCGGAGCTGATTGTCGATTCGCCGTGACTCGTGGCGTTCTGTGCCGATTATCGCGAGGCCGCCAAGCTGAGTAACTTTGTCATGTTCGGATTTGCATTCGTTAGCGAAATCTGCGAGTAAATTTTCGTAGGAGTTCTTGATTTTCGTGAAGATTTTCGCGAGATTGTTTTCGAGATCGGAATTTGCCTGAATGCGCTTGTCGTGCAGGAAATTTTTCGTCAAGTCTGGAACCTGCAAATTTGAGTAGCGTGTGAAGAAGTCGTAAATATCAGCCTCGTCGAAATTATTCAAAGCGTGATTTTCGAGATTGAGTTTTTCGTGCTTGGCGAGTAATTTTTCTTTTGCGAGAAATTCCGGGTTGCCGCCGAGCATAATATCCGTGCCGCGTCCAGCCATGTTTGTAGCGACTGTGACTGCGCCTTTGTGACCGGCTTGTGCGACGATGTAAGCTTCCCGTTCGTGATGTTTCGCGTTAAGAACCTGATGCGGAATTTTTCGTGCTTTGAGCAATTTGCTGACACGTTCGGAATTTTCGATTGAAGTTGTGCCGACGAGTACTGGCTGACCGTTTTTGTGACATTCTTCGACATCATCGGCTACTGCGCTGAATTTTTCGCGTTCAGTTGCGTAAATAACGTCCGGATTATCGAGCCTGATCATTTCTTTGTGAGTAGGAATCGTTACGACTTCGAGACCGTAAATTTCTTTGAATTCCTCGGCTTCAGTTGCGGCAGTTCCGGTCATTCCGGCGAGTTTCCTGTACATTCGGAAATAATTTTGCAGCGTAATAGTTGCGAGAGTTTGGCTTTCACGCCCGACTTTGACACGTTCTTTAGCTTCGATTGCCTGATGAAGTCCGTCAGAATATCTGCGGCCGATCATGAGACGACCTGTAAATTCGTCGACGATTATGATTTCGCCATCTTTCACGACGTAATCCGTATCGCGTTTGTATAATTCATGTGCTTTGAGGGCCTGAATGATTCTGTGAGCTAATTCCGAGTGAGCTGCGTCTGAGAATAATCCCGGGATTTTTAAATAATCTTCGGATTTTTGTATGCCGGATTCTGTGATTGAGATGCTGCGTTCTTTCTCGTCTTTCTCATAATCCTGAGTTTCTTTCAAGATTCGCGCAACGTTATCGGCTTTTGTGTATAATCCGACGTTATCATCTGATGGACCGGAAATTATCAGCGGAGTTCTGGCTTCGTCGATTAAGATTGAGTCAACTTCGTCAACGATGCAGAAATTGTGACCTCGTTGAACCATTTGAGCAGCATTCATGACCATGTTGTCGCGCAGATAGTCAAAGCCAAATTCGCTGTTAGTTCCGTAAGTAATGTCCGAGTTGTAAGCCTGAATTCGTTCGTCATCGGGCATGTATGGATAAATTACGCCGACGGATAATCCGAGAAAATTGTAAATCGGAGCCATCCACGCAGCGTCACGTTTTGCGAGATAATCGTTGACAGTTACGAGATGAACGCCCTGATTTCTGAACGCGTTGAGAACGACAGCCAAAGTTGCGACGAGAGTTTTGCCCTCACCGGTTTTCATTTCAGCTATTTTGCCATCGTTCAGAGCCATGCCGCCAATTAACTGCACGTCATAGTGTCTTAGGCCGATTGTGCGTTCTGAGACTTCACGTACGATTGCGAAAGTTTCCGGCAAAATATCGTTCAGGACTTCGGAAATATTCGCTTGATTTTCAGGATTTGACGCGATGATTCTCAATTCGTTTGCGCGAGATCTGATTTCGGAATCGGTTTTAGCTTTGAGATCTTGTGCGTAAGAATTTATGATTTCGGCGATTCCTGAGTATTTTTTCACGGCTCTGTCGTTAGGGTCGAGGCCGAGAGCTTTTTTAAGTGAGTTTATTATCAAAAAATTTTTCCTCCGATTTAATTTAATTGCATTGAAATCTGAAATTTGAAATTGAAATAATAATATTCTGCAAAATTTTTCAAACAAAATATCATAATCTGCAAGATCAGACAACGCAAGAAAAACGCAATTTTCACAATAAAAAACTCCTACCCCAAAACTTCAGGGCAGGAGTGGAGTATAGAAACGTAATGTGAAAAGAGTTTGGTTTGGTGACTGACTACTTCAACTCTGAGAAATACTTAATCGTGCGAACCATCTGGCTCGTGTAAGAATTTTCGTTGTCGTACCAGGAAACTACCTGAACGAGTGTGCAATCGTCGCCCATCGGCAAAACTTTCGTCTGAGTTGCGTCGAAGATTGAGCCTGCAGTGCTGCCGATAATGTCGGAAGAAACGATCTCGTCGGTGTTGTACTCGAATGATTCAGTCGCTTCTTTCTTCATTTGAGCGTTTACGTCGTCTTTTGTGACTTTGCCTTTGACAACTGCGTCAAGAATCGTAGTTGATCCCGTAGGAGTTGGGACTCTCTGAGCAGCGCCGTGAAGTTTTCCGTTGAGTTCAGGAATTACTAAGCCGATTGCCTTTGCTGCGCCTGAAGAAGCGGGAACGATATTTTCTGCAGCAGCTCTTGAACGTCTTAAATCGCCTTTACGATGAGGGCCGTCAAGAGGCATCTGGTCGCCGGTGTAAGCGTGAACTGTTGTCATGAATCCGGAGACGATCGGTGCAAGATCATTCAGAGCTTTTGCCATAGGAGCGAGGCAGTTGGTTGTGCAGGAAGCTGCTGAAATAACTGTGTCGGTGGGTTTGAGGTTTTTGTGATTGACGTTGTAGACGATCGTGGGCATGTCGTTTCCGGCCGGAGCTGAGATGACGACTTTGCGCGCGCCAGCTTTGATGTGAGCTTCAGCTTTTTCTTTCTTGGTGTAGAAGCCGGTGCACTCAAGAACTACGTCAACTTTCAATTCGCCCCAAGGAAGGTTAGCGGCATCTTTTTCCTCGTAGATTTTGATTGCTTTGCCGTCGACAGTGATAGTTCTGTCCTCATTGTTGGACTCGACTTTGCGGTTATAGCGTCCCTGGGTTGTGTCGTACTTGAGCAAATGTGCGAGCATTGACGGCTCCATAAGGTCGTTGATTGCTACAACCTCGTAACCCTCTGCTCCGAACATCTGGCGGAAAGCAAGTCTCCCGATGCGTCCAAATCCGTTAATTGCTACACGTACAGCCATGATTGAAATTCCTCCTGATTGATCAAAAATTATTTTCGCGAAAATTATTTTCGTACACGCTAATTATACAACGATGGAACGTAAACATGCAAGAAAAAAGCCCGAGAGTTGCAAAAACTTTCGAGCCTTTTTCAATGGGTTGGATTTTAGGAATCGGAAAAAGTAAGGTTTTGGGTGCAAATTATGATTACTGCAACAAGCTGAGAATCGACTGAGGAAGCTGATTCGCCTGAGCAAGCATTGAAGTTCCGGACTGATTGAGAATCTGCAATTTCACGAACTCCATCATTGCTTGAGCCATATCCGCGTCTCTGATTCTGGATTCTGCTGCACTCAAATTTGTGCTTGTTGTCGTCAAGTTGTCGATTGTGTACTCGAGTGAGTTCTGGTAAGCTCCGATTTTTGCGCGCTGAGTTGAGACTTTGTTGATTGCTGCGTCGATTTGTCCGAGAGCTTTTGACGCTGCCTCACGCGTTGAGACGTTTACTTTGCCTACACCGAGAGCGCCTGCTGACATATTGCCGATGTCGATTGCGATGTCTTCGCCTTCGTTTGCGCCGATCTGGAAGACTGTGCTGCTGTCGACGATGTGAATTACGGCCTCGTAAGCGCTGGTCTTAGGAGTAAGAATGAAGTTGTCCTCACTTTCGCTCCAAGTAGCTTCGATTCCAGCCATTGCGTTGAACTCGATGTCAACGTTGTCATGCAACACGCCGATCAAGTGATTGTCCGAAACTTTGACGTTCGTAGCGATTGGTGTGCCGTTGTGAGCGTCATAGATCGAAGCCTGGAACGCAGCCGCAGAACCTTCACGAACGACGTTCATAGCCAGCGTGTTAATCAAGTCCTCATCACCGCTGAAAGTCAGTCCACCAGCTTCACCAACAAGCAACGAGCGGAAAATGAAAGTTCCCGGAACTGTTTCAAGTCCCTGAGTCGGCATGTCAACGCCCTGCTGTTTTTCAACGAAGGTGCAGAATTTGTTGGCTTTCGTACCGTTTATGTAAGCAGCCTGACCGAGACCGTTAGCGATTGCGTCATTGAATTTCGCTTCGAGTTCTTTGAGCGTGTCGGTTGCGTAGAGAGTTACGTCAACCTGCTGACCGTCGCCCTGAGTGATCGTTATTGTCTGAGGTGATTCGAGCATGAATACGCCGGATGTGTTCCAGAACGTGTTGAGATCGCGAAGTTTCGTGTCGCCGGTTGCTGTCTTGCCGATGTAAGCAGCTGTGAAGCTCGCAAGTTCATCACCAGCAGCAAGAGCAGGAGTGGCAGTCGTATCGAAGTTTTTGTCCGTAGTGAGGATTATGTCTCCGTCATAGACTGTTCCGTTGTCAGAGTTGATGTAGAAGTTTCTGAAGTGAAGCTCTTTGTTTTGAGCGTTAGTAGTACTTATATTGAACGTGACAGGCTGTGAAACTAATGCTTTCGGAGGAGTTGACGTATCAAATTCACCGTTGCCGTTGTCGTCCCAGGAATACGGCCAATCTACATCGAGATCGCCAGAGATCTGAACGCCGATCAGATTCTGCGTTGTGTTTGAAGTGTCACCACTTGTTGCTTGGGAATTGTCTACGCCAGCACCAGTGATGTTGTACGTAAACTTCGCTCCGACTGAGAAATCAGAGAATTGTACGTTAGACGCGTTAAGTCCGAGTGTGAGCTGACCTCTCTGTTCATCAGTTACCCAAGCTGGAGGAGTTGCACTTGAATCCCAATATTTTTCCTCGCCGATAAGTTTTGTAAGATCGACGGTTGCTCCGGTAGTGCCGTCAGTTTTGAGAATGATGTTGTCCATCGTTCTGCTGTCAACAGTGCCGTCAGCTTTGAGAATATTTGACTGAGCCTTGAGCGTGATTGAGCCGTCACTCTCGTCTCCGGTCATTGACGTAACGGTGAAGAGAATGCTCGCGTTATTTTCCGCGCTTGAGTTCATGCTGAAATACTGTCCAACTTGGGCAGCTTTGAGCGCTGTGTCAGGATTTCCGCCGTTTACATCTGTGAAGCCGTACACACCTGTCATAGTCGCGCCTGAGCCTGTAGCTTGAACAGCTTGGACTTTGTAATTTGCTGCCGGAAGATTATCGACTGTAACGTCTGTGATGCCTTTCTCGGAATTTTTGGAAACGTCAGTGATAACGTTCGGGTGCTTGATTGTCATGATCGAGGTTTTCTGAACCTGTCCGCGTCCGGTTTGGTTAGGATCGACTGTGATTCTGATTTTGTAGTTGCCCTCGAAGGATTTTTTCTGACCGAACTGGTCGATCTCGCGGAGTGAGCCGTTGACGTAAGCTTTGACATCGAGATTGCTTGAGGAAACGATGCCTGCTGATGAGCCGTCAAGCAAGCGTTTCTTGTTGAACTGAGTTGTGTTAGCGATTCGGTTAATCTGGTCGCTTAACTGGTCAACTTCGAGCTGAATGTAGCTTCTGTCCTGAGCTGTGAGAGTGTCGTTTGATGCCTGGACGGAAAGTTCACGCATTCTCTGGAGCATTGAGTTCGTCGCTTCGAGAGCACCTTCTGCGACCTGGAGCATTGAGTTTGCGTCCTGAGCGTTACGTGCAGCTTGTTCGAGACCGGAAATCTGAGCGCGCATTTTCTCGCTGATTGCGAAACCTGCTGCGTCATCTGCTGCGGAATTAATTCTGAGTCCGGTTGATAAAGTTTCGATTGATTTCTGAAGGGCGTTATTCGTGGAATTCAACGAGTTATACGCCGTCAGAGCTGGAATATTATGATATATACGCATTGTTTAAGCCTCCTGCAAAACGGGTTTTTATCCTAAAATTTTCAAATCCCGTATGATTTCTGAATTTAAGATTTTGATTTACGTGATATTTATCGGAGCGGAATTTTGCACACTTTAATTTTCGCGCGAAATTTATTTGAACAGCAGCGTAATGAAAGTTATGATTGCGAAAAAAATTGAAGTCCCGGAGATAATTATCATGATTTTTGCGAGTTTTCTGAGTTCGGCGATTTCGGAATTATTTGCGTGAGAGATTTCGGACAGGCTTGTGAATTTTTCGTGCAAAGAATCGTATTTTGCGGTGAGATTTTCGCTCAGGGATTTTTGCAGCTTGTTTACAGCCGAGATTGAGAGTTGTTCGTTCGCGGCGTGAATTTCGTTTGAGAAAGTTTCGAGTTCGCGTGTTTGAGACATGCTGTGAGCTCTGAGAACGCCTTCGATTCCGTGAATGTATTCGCCGATATTTGTGTTGTCATTTGGGATTTGTGTTTGAGCCTGAGAATTTGCGTTTGAGATTTGCTGCTGAGATTCGATTTTCTGAGAGATGCTTGTGAATTGTGAGCGTAAAAACTCGTGCAGTTCGTGAAAATCTGGTTTTGAATTTGCGATTTTGTCTGAAATATTTTTCGAGTGACTTGCGATTATTTTGTCGAGATGATTCTGGATATTTGCTGACAAGTTATCGAGTGAACGCCGGCTTGCGAGTAATTCGTCGATTATTTTGGGTGTAGATTTTGCGATTAAATCCAGCTCGTTTAGAATATTATCTGGAATTTGCGGCTCTTTAACTTGCTGCGGAGTTTGTGATTTTTGCGCGTTCTGAGAAATTTGCGATAGCTTGGAAATCTGCGCCTGAAAATTTTTGAAACTTGCGGACATATTTTCGAGAACGATTCTTAGCCCGGAAATTTCTTCGAGGATATTTTCGGTGGATTGAGCGAGTGAGTTGTGATTATTCTTGAGTTCGGCTTGAGATTTGTCCAGGAATTTTTCGAGTGAGTTGACTTGCGCTCTGAGATTCTTGAGAGTGTTTGCGATATTTGGCTGCGATGCCAGAGTTGCGGTCACGTTTTCGAGTGACTTGTTAATTTCGGATTGAGTTTTCTGCGATGAATTTGCCGAGTTCTGTAATTGTTCGAAAGCTTCCAGGATTTTGCTGGTTTGCATAGCTGCGTTGAGATCTTTTGCGAGCGGCTTGACGAGTGCAGAGATGATTTTTCCTGTTGTTGGGTCTAGTTCTGTTGTTAATTTGTCAGTCATTAGAAATTCTCCAGTGCGAAATGTGAAAGATTACGTTAGCAAATTATAAATCACTTGACAAAATATTGAACCAGGGATTATACTCTTTAAGTGCATTCGGGGATATAGCTCAGTTGGGAGAGCGCTTGAATGGCATTCAAGAGGTCAGGGGTTCGAATCCCCTTATCTCCACCAATGTTTGATTTGAACGCAGCTTTGAAATTTCAGGTCGAAAAGGTACACATAGTTTATAATCATAATAGATAATTCGATGACAAAGGCACTTCTTGGGAAAATTCCGGGGAGTGCTTTTTGATTCGCGAAAAAAGATCGGGTGAAAAATACTCTCACCTGATCTAATAAGCTGCAAATTATTATGAATTTCTCCAGTCGTCAAAGCCTCGTTGTAATCCGCGCCAATTTTCTGCTTTGTCGGCTAATTCCGCGCGTTTGTCATCATCAATACGCGAGTCCCGCGAATATTTTTGAAACGTGTTTGCCATATTTCCCATACTCTGAGACATTACATCGCCAAAGAATCCCATTAAATTCACCTCCCTTCACAAACTCAAAACGCAATTTCTAAACGTAACCGATTCTCATCCAATCATGAGCTTTATAGCCATGACCGTCGTCATTTTTCTTTGAGCAGCTGCCGGGATTTTCTGGTGGAGGACCTTGCAATTCGCTGCGAATTGTTGTTTGGTGGCAATTTCTGCACTGATAGCGTATTTGTCTTGCCATTGATGACATCTCCTTCCATATAAAATATAATTCGTTTGAAAACGTTGTGAAAATTTTACGGGAGGATTTGCGAAAAATCGAATGCGTTTGATTTCGATTAGATTTTAGATTAAAGAAAGGTTAAGCAAGATGAAGATTCCGAAATTTAATCTGAGCAGGAATATAATGAGGCGTATGGAGCGAAAATTTCACGAGTTCGAGCAGACACGCAAATATGTTCGTGAATTATTGACGGAATACGTGAACGATTACAAGAATTTTCAAGGTTCGGACGATGACAGGCGCGAATTTTTGGAAGATATTTACGGGCCTCGTGCTGCACAAATCAGCCATTTGCTGTTTGAGAATGAAGACAGGAAAATTTACTGGCATGTTCAGGACATTGCGATAATTCTTGGGCGCGACACGTCAACTATAACGCGAACTTTAGCCTCAATGGAACGCGAGAATGGCTGGTGTTCGAAATTGCTGGCTCTGAGGAAAGATGCAAAATCTGCGAATAATAACAAGATTTACGTTTATCACGAAGATATTTTCGAGTTAATTCTGGATCATTACGAACAGGAATATTTGCTGCGTTTTGCGAATCCGAGACACGGTGAAAAAGCTTCTGCGCCGGACATGTCTGAGATTATGCGGTTCTGGAACTACCTGAAAAATTCTGAGGATGCCGCGAAATTGAAATTCGAAAGCGAATCCGATGAACTTGACGAACGTGAGGAATTTCCCGAAGTTCCGCCGATGAGTTGGGGCGATATATTTTCGTTAATGTGGCGAAAAATTCTGACTGTCAAAACCGGAATATTATTCTCGATTATGTTCGCGTTCACGTTTGAGATTGCGAGAAAATTTTCGTGGTTAGTTCCGTATTTTTTCGTGATTTCGATTTTTGCGCTGGGACTTTGTGCAATATTTCTGCGCCGGAGAATTTCCCGACTGGATATTATTTCGGATTCTGGAGCGTTGGCGTTGTTATTTGTTTTTTCGTGGGGAGCGGGCTTAATTTCCGGAACGATTTACACGCCGTCCGGAGCAGTTTTCGAGCTGAAGCAAGACCTGAAGATTTCGCTTAAACCGGAGCTTTCACGTGGCAAAAGATTGAATTTCGCGATAATTCCCGAGGATTATAACAGGGTTGCAAAAGTCATGTATCGAATCAGTCCGGATCTGGAATTTGTTTCGAGTGGCTTCAACGATTTCGGTTATCCGATATTATTCATCGAGCCTGAGCAGCAAAGCGGTGTGATAAAAATCGACGTAAAAATCACGGACACGGATTCGATTGAACATGAAATTTTCACGTTTGAATTTGATATTGATCACACGAGAGAGAATTTTTCGGAAAAATCCGGAATCAAAAAGACCACCCTGTGATTTATGATTGAGTGGTCTTGATATATTTTTTGAAGGCTTTTTAACCTGATTATGTTCTGGTGGACTGTGAGGGACTCGAACCCACGGCCCGCTGATTAAGAGTCAGCTGCTCTACCAACTGAGCTAACAGTCCTTTTGAGTTTTGAGCGTGAACTTGAGAATTTGTGATTTATACCTGGCGCGCCCGGCAGGACTCGAACCCGCTGCCTACAGATCCGAAGTCTGTCGCTCTATCCAAATGAGCTACGAGCGCAAAATCTGTCTTGTATTGCTTGGGGTGAGTGAAGGGACTTGAACCCTCAACCGCCGGAACCACAATCCGAAGCTCTAACCAATTGCGCTACACTCACCATGTTGTCAACATGTTGCATCTTGCAAAACTTGGCGCGCCCTGCAGGATTCGAACCCGCGGCCTACGGCTTAGAAGGCCGTTGCTCTATCCAGCTGAGCTAAGAGCGCGTATTGCTGAGAATTTCTGGAGCGGGAAACGGGATTCGAACCCGCGACCTACGGCTTGGAAGGCCATCGCTCTAGCCAACTGAGCTATTCCCGCAAATGCTGCTATAAATCACTCTCTCGCGTTATTATGCTTTCAATCTGCTGAGTTGCTGCGTTATACCTGGTCGGGGCGAAAGGATTCGAACCTTCGACCCCCTGCTCCCAAAGCAGGTGCGCTAAACCAGACTGCGCTACGCCCCGCAACTCACGTCACTCAGACGCACAAGACGTCATTTGCAACAGCGTTTATTATATCCCCGTTCAGGAAATTGTCAAGTCAAGATTTGCAAGTTTCGCGAATTTTTCGGATCATGTTTTGATCATGTTTTTCGGATCATGAAGACTTCACCTGAGCGCAAAATTTCTCGCACGCCATCTTCGCCGATTATTTCAAGCCCGCCAGAGTCATCGATCCCGAGAACACGCGCCTTTCGGGATTCATCGCCGATCATGTAGCGGATATTTTCACCGGTCAGAATCGATCGCTCGCGATAAGCCGCAATTATTTCCGGAGCGTCGAGTTTTTTCGCAAATCGCATAATGTGTTCGGATATTAGCGCTGCAAGTTCGTTGCGTGAGAAAATATTTTTCGTGTCAGAATTCCCGTCGAAAATCGAGCCTGCTATACCAGAAATTTCCGGAGAAAAATTTTCCGTGCGAATGTTCACGCCGATGCCGATTATTACGCTTTCAATTTCGCCGCTTTCGATGCTTGTTACGGCTTCGGTCAATATTCCGCAGATTTTCTTGCCGCCCAGAAAAATGTCATTCACCCATTTAATACCAAGCTTAATTCCCGGGACCAGTTTTTCGAGCGCGAAACATACGGCGACTGCTGCTGCAACAGTTATCATTTGAAATTCCGGTGTCTCGACATTTGGGCGCAAAATCAGCGTCATGTATAATCCAGTTCCAGCCGGTGACACGAATGAATGACCGCGCCTGCCACGCCCTGAAGTCTGATGATTCGCAGTTATCAACGTTCCCTCAGGTGCGCCATCGAGAGCAAGTTTCTTCGCGTAATTATTCGTCGAGTCAATCTCGTCAAGGCAAATTATTTTCCCGAGAATATTTTCGTCGCTTAAATTCGAAATTATGCCCTCACGCGACAAAACATCGCAGAAATTTTCCAAACGATAGCCGATTTTCGTCGAAGCACTTATCATGTATCCCTCACTCTTCAAGATTTTCACGTACTGCGAAACCGTCGCCCTTGTAACGCCGAGCTGCTCTGCAATATTCTCACCCGAGACAAATTTCTCGCGTGATGCCTCAAGTATTTTCAAGATTTTGGTTTTCATGCTGATATTATTATTCATGCGCAAAATTTTACAGGTAGAAATCAGAAATTCAAGTTCGCAAATTTTCTGCAAATTTTTCTTGCAAATCGATTATTTTTGAGTATTATTATGTGTAAATGATTCTTTTTTGAATATTTTGACGTTTTATTTCACTATTTTACAAAATTTTACAAAGGGGTGTTTATTTTATGAGACTGGGAAGCAAATTGAAGCTCTACAGGAAAAGAGCCGGCTATAAACAGATCGAATTCGCAAAGGAAACAGGAACTTCAGTTGCAACTCTTAGGCGCTGGGAAAGCGGTGAGACTTATCCAGATGCTGCGAAAATTGTCAAGTTAGCAAAAGCTTTGGGCGTGAGGCCTGAGGATCTCTTGTCAGATTCTCCGTTGTTGGCGATCCCTCAGAGAAAATCTGACGCGCGCACAGGCGAAAGCAGCAAAAATGATTCAAAATCTCTGAATCCTGCAGTCAAACTTGATGCTCTCTCAGCAGACGAACTCGGCGAAAACATGCTCGTAATCGAGGACACTCAGAACGGCTTATTATACAGGATTCCTGCAACAGAAGAAGGCTACAAGTTATTCTGGAATCTGTACTTGAATGCTCCAGCCTCTTTCAAAAAATTGCAGCAGTTGGAAAAACTGGAAAAACAATCGTCCTAAATTTCGCATTTATATCGCGCGACCTGTGAGTTATGTGTTACAATAGGCAAGTCATGTCACAATAGTTTATTAAGTAGTCTATCTTGGGAACTCATGCTCTAGTGACTAACTGGTTGTGCACAATACATATCTACACTTAGACTTAATTAAGACTCAGAAAGGAAATTTAAAAATGCTGGATAACGAAAACACAAGCATAAGCGCAATCGATAACGCTGAAGAAAATTATTATAACCAGACACCTGATTATAACGTATTTGAACATGAAACTCCGATTTCTACAGAGCAAGAACCGGTCGCGAATTCATATTTCGTTGAGCCTGTAAATCCGACAGATTCAAATTCAAATCCGGATTCAGCTTTAGAGACAAAATCAGAGACAGAATCAGCTCCAATGCCTGAAGCTATCTCGCAATCTAAACTCAGTGAAGCTCCTCAGGAAACTCAGCGCAAAACTTACAAAGACCTAACTGACGAAGAAAAACGCCGAATCATAGCTCGTTCGGACGAAGTTGGCATTCATCAGACAGCTGTGGAATTTGGCACGAACTGGCAGCTTGTAGTCGCGGTCAGAATGCGAGGTGGTGCAGCAAATACAATGTCACTTGCCGATTACGAGACGAAATACAAGAAACGTCCGGATAAAGACAACACGCACAAAGCTACTCGACGAACCAGACACAACAAGCCGATTATTCACAAGCAAACACAGCTTCGACCTTCAGCTTCAATAGTTAGCACGTTCTCAACTGACAGAACAATCGAGAAAACTCGACAGCGCGAATTATTAAAAGAGAATGCGATGCTTCAGAAAGAAATTGCGACGTTAGCGTGGCAGATTGACAGATTGCGTTCAGCAGTGAGGGATCTTGTCGAATAATATCATGGCTTACGATTTCGAGACAGTTTACAAACGCTTTAACAAAGGCTCTCATAAATGGGACGAGCTTCAGGCATACGGCGTTCACGAATCCGAGAATATAATTCCGTTCTCAGTTGCTGATCTTGAATTTGTGACGCCTCCGGAGATAATCGCGGCTCTGAAACACGAACTTGATACGAACATACTCGGCTATTCGAACGCTACGGACGAGTATCTTGAGTGTGTTTGTGACTGGTTCAGGACTCGCCATAACTGGGACGCAAAACCTGAATGGATTCTGCCGACTCACGGTGTAGTTGACGCATTCTTCGAGTGTGTGAAGACGTATACGCATGAGGGCGACGCTGTGATTTTGACAACGCCCGTGTATTATCCGATGTACAGTGCCGTGAAAAACAACAACAGGCTGCTGATCGAGAGCGCGCTTCTGGACATGGGCGATCATTACGAGATTGATTTCGATGATCTTGAACGCAAAGCTTCACAGGGAAACGCAAAATTATTAATACTTTGCAGTCCGCACAATCCTTGCGCCAGAGTTTGGACACGAGACGAATTGACGCGAATAGGCGAGATTTGCCTGAGAAATAATATTCTGGTAATCTCCGATGAAATTCACTGTGATCTGATTATGCCAGGCTATACGCACACGGTCTTTGCTTCGATTTCGGACGAGTTCGCGAATAATTGCGTAGTCTGCACGTCACCGAGTAAGAGCTTTAACATTGCTGGGCTGCAAACTTCGAATATATTTATCCCGAACGAATCTTTGCGCGGGAAATTTCTGGCGTCACTCAAGCGTAATAATCCGAATCCGAAATGCAACATTCTTGGCTACGTAGCGTGCGAGGCTGCGTATAAACACGGCGCGAAATGGCTCGATAGCGCTCTTGAAATCATCGACACGAACAGGAATATAATCTGCGAATTTATCCGGCGAGAAATTCCCGAGATAAAAATTTACACACTCGAAGGCACGTTTCTGCTCTGGCTGGACTTCAGGGGATTGGGCTTGGATTATCACGAACTTGAACGCATTAATCACTATGACGCGAAATTATTCTTTGACGAAGGCTACATGTTCGGGAGAGCTGGCGAGGGTTTTGAACGATGGAATCTGGCATGTCCGACGCGCTACATACACGACGCACTGTCACGACTAAAAGCCGCATACAAGAAATAACGCCCCCAAAGCTTCGGGGCAATTTTTTTTGCACAAAACACTTCACATCACTTCACACACGAATATTATTACGCTCCAAAAAGTCCGCATATTTCACGCGAAAGTCATCGAGAACAGATTTTGCGTTGCTGTCACCCTGCATTGATAATTTGCTCAGCCATATCAAAATCGGTTTAGCAAGGTACACTCTGTCATCTTCACTTCTGTTGTGATTACTCATGATATTTTCAAGTATCTGCACGGCGTTTAACACCACACTAAGCTATTAAGCGCCGAACCCGGGGAACTCATAAACACTGCCTCCTGATTACGCATGATTTTTAACATATTACCACACCAGCTCATAATCTAAAATTCAAGCGAGGTGAAGTAATATGCAAAGTAATGTGCAAAAAGATACGTTTATAAAAATTCCTAAACGACAACACTTGCGAGGCGAGGACGGCTACAAAATATTTTCCGTGCGAATCAAGAACGAAACTGCCCTTGCTCTCGAAGAACTATCGCAAAAAAGCAATCGCTCAAGAAATGAACTAATCTGCATGATTCTGGAATACGCTGTAAATCACACAGACGTAACTGACTGATTAATTGACTGACTGAAATTTTCCCAGCAAAAAAGCGTCCTCCCGAAAATTCTGGGAAAACGCTCTCGGATAATTCAGGTAATTAATTACGCGAATCTCGTCACATAATCAAGCCCGGAAAAATTATCGGCACGAATACTATCGCGAGAAACACGATTATCAGTCCAAGCAGATACGGCACAACTGAGCGCGAAACGTTCTCCAGCGGCAAGCCTGTTATGCCTGACGCTACGAACAAATTTATCGCAACCGGCGGCGTTATCATTCCGATCGCAATTCCCACGACAAATAACACGCCGAAGTGCATCGTAGAGATTCCCAACGCTTTGATTAGCGGCAAGAATACCGGTGTAAGCAAAATTATCGCTGATGATGTTTCCATGAAAACTCCGGCTATCAGGATTATTATCGAAATCAGCATCATGATCACGTATTTATTATCCGAAATCGACAACACTGCGCTCGAAATCGTCTCCGGAATTTTCCAGTTCGCTAAACACCAGCCAAATGGTCCCGAAGCAGCTATTATAATCATGATTACGGCACTGGTCTTGGCTGAAGTCAGCATAATCTCAAATAATCCCTTCAGTGTTAAATCGCGATACACAAATCCCGAAACCAGAATCGCATACGCAACAGCAATCGCAGCAGCTTCCGACGGTGTGAATATCCCAGAGAAAATCCCGCCCAAAATTATCAGCGGCATCAAAATTCCCGGGACTGCAAAAACAAAACTCTTCACAAGGCGCACGAACGAGAAATTGCTGCCCTTGGGATACTTGTATTTACGAGCTTCGTATAGCGCGATAATTATCAACACGCTGCCCATGACGAAGCCTGGAATGAATCCTGCTTTGAATAAACTGCTCACACTAACTTCCGCAATCACAGCGTACAAAACCATCGGAACTGACGGCGGAATTACTACACCAATCGTGCCGGCAGCAGCTATCAACGCAGCCGAATCACTCACATCATAGCCGCGAGCTTCGAACTCGTTAATCAACGCGCCACCAACCGCAGCAGTCGTCGCAGCTCCAGAACCCGAAATCGCCGCAAAAAACATCCCTGCCAAAACCGACACAACTGATAATCCACCGCGAATCATTCCCAAAATCGACTCGCAAAATTCAACAAGCAATCGCGAAATCTTTCCCTTTGACAGCAAATCTCCAGCCAGGATAAAAAACGGAACTGCTATCAACGAGAACGAATTGCAACTTTCGAACATTCTCTGCACAACCATCATGAGCCTGTTCGTGCCAAGTCCAAACGCTATCGTAATCGCTGCTGCAGAACCAATCGAGAACGCTACCGGAACTCCGATTATCAGCAAAATTATGAAAACCGAGAATAATATCATCGCCATGATTATCTACTCCCGAAAAGCTTTTCAAGAATCATCGTGACTGAATGCAATGCCAGAATTATCATGCTCAGCGGCATACACATGTACACGTACTTCATCTTAATCGGAATTGCTGCTGCAGTTCTGACCTGTCGAGCGCAATACATGAATCCGTAATAGCACAGCACGCAGAATAACACGAAACACACAACATGAACGACGATTTCAAGAAATTTTTTCACGCCGGAATTTGCGAATATGTCCTGAAAAATATTTATCGCGATATTTCCCGAATGACGATACACACACGTAGCTCCCAAAAACGTTGACCATATTAACAAAAATCTGGTTGCCTCCTCCGACCAGGACAAAGACGTGAACCAAGTTCGGCACACAACCTGCGCAATCGTGAAAACAACCATCAAGAACAACATCAGAGCTATTAATACCCCGCAAATCTTGTCGAGTATCAAGCTCAAGCCAGACAATATTTTCATGCAAAATTATTTCGCTAACTCAGACTGAATCTTCGAGATATAATCAGCGTACTGAGGATATGCCGAGTAGACCGTCTGAACAGCATTCCTGAACGAATCCACGTCCGGATTTTCTACAACTTCAACACCGTGAGATTTTATCGCAGCGAGTTGTCCGGCTTCCTGATCAGCTACCCACTGACGCTCATATTCCGCAGCTTCCTGAGCCGATTGCTTGAAAATTTTCTGAGTGTCAGGATCGAGTCTCTTGAAAGCTTCCAGACTCATTGTGATTATCGCCGTAGAATAACTGTGTCGGTCAAGCGTGACGAATTTCTGGTTGTAATCCCAAAGCCCGTACGAGTAAATTACGTTAATCGGATTCTCTTCGCCCTCAATCGTGTTCTGCTGCATTGCCGTCAAAGCGTCCGCCCATTGCATCGGTGTAGCATTCACTCCCAGCGCTCTGAACGTAGCCGTGTAAACTTCATTTTCCATTACACGCAGCTTCAAGCCTTTAATATCTTCCGCATTTTTCACTGGTCTGATTGAGTTCGTAACGTTCCTGAAGCCTCGTTCAGCATAAGCAAGTCCCTTCAAATTTGCAGCCTCAAGCGTATCCAGTAATTCCTGCCCGATTGCGCCATCGAGAATTTTATAAGCTTCGGAATTATTCGCGAACAAGAACGGCATATCCAACACGCCCATCATCGCCGCAAAATTCACGAACGGTCCAGACGTAATGATTCCCATATCGAGCATATCCATTGACATCGAGTCAAGCATGTCACTTTCGCCACCGAGACTGCCGTTGGGATAAATCTCGATCTTGTAATTCCCGTTCGTGCGTTCTTCGATTAGGGCCTTGAATTTCTCCGCAGCAACCTGAAACGAATCCTGTTCATTAACAGTTGTGCCGAGTTTGAGTGTTGTTGCAGCAAATGCGAGTGTGCTGTTAAACGCGAAAATTGTAACTAATCCGAGCAATAAAGCTTTTCTGAAAATATTTCTCATGTCAAATTATCCTCCCAATGAATTCCAATGAATTTTTCCTGAAATTTCAGTCTTCCTCGTAAAATTTGCCGGTGTCCGACGAATTATCTTCTGAATAATTATCCTCTGATGAATCATCCGACGAATTGTCCTCTGAATTATCCAACGAATTATCACCGATTGCGTTTTTTATAAACGTAACTCGCTGAAGAGTAACTTCTGTGTAAGCATTGAGCCGGGTTTCCCCATCGCGAATCAATTCTCTGGCCTGACGATCACGCCCAGTCTTGACCCATTCACGCTGAGATTTTCGCAACTCCGTGAAAGCCGAGTAACTCATCTTGTCTTTCGCCTCGTTGTAAACCCTGGTTAATTCCTTGTCTGCTTCAGCGAAGTCACGATTTTTCTTCATACGCAAATACTCCGCGTCACTCAGAGCGAACGCCGGAATCGCAAACACGCACAAAACTACTAAAGCCGAAATTATACGTTTCATGTGAAAACTGCCTTTCCAAAAATAAATTTTCACACATTATAGCAAACTCGAGATAATATATAATCATTCTATGATTTTGCTGCGGTTTTCGTGCAACGCTTTTGGCGAGGGTTCTGCGCCGTCGATATATCCAAGCAACACGAAACATTGAGCAACGTAATTTTCCGGAACTTGCCAATTCTTCAGAAATTCGCGTCCATCTGGATTATCAAACGTTTCTTCACCACGAGCGATTATGCACGACGAGATGCCGATTGAGTGAGCCATCAAGATCATATTCTCAGCACAGCAGAACGCGTCCGCAACACTGTACAAGAAATCTTTCGCTCCGAAAATTACACATACGCTCGGTGCGCCGTAAAATCCGCTCTTGATTTTGGGATCGTCGATTATGCTTGGCTGTTCGTGTGAGACGTAATTTCCTAACAATGCGCTGCGATCAAATTTTGCGATGTTCAGTTTGCCGATTTGCTCAGCTAATTGCGCGTTGTGAATGCCAACGATTAGGCTGCCCTGACGACCTCCAGCATTCGGAGCACGTAAGCCTGCCTCGATGATTTTCTCAAGATCGTCGCGTGATATTTGCTTAGTCTGATATTTCCTGATTGAGTGCCTGGTTCGTATTAATTCGAGTAAATCCATGATTGAAATCAAATCTCCTTTAACATTTTCCAACATTGAGGATCTGGCGCGTAAAAATCTCCGCCACAACTTCCAGACGCAACTGCTGGACAACCTCTGCAAAATCCCAGCAATTCACATCTGGAACACTTCGCAAATTTATCATAATCACGAAATTTCTCAAGCTCATTCAGCCACAAATCCGACAGATTATTCTCGAGAGCGTTTCCGACTTTGCTGTTCAGAACTCTGCGACAAGCGTAGACATCGCAATTCGGCAAAATCGTCAGGTGTGCATTTCCGCAATTACAGCCCGAATATATCACGCCATGTTTTGAATCATTCGGGATTGTGAAATTTCCGTTCTCATAATCGTAGAGTGTCCAGAGATGATCTTTTCTGTCAAAATACGTCGCGCAATTCTGAGATTCGTAAAACCTGAATTTTTCGTCGCAAATTCTGAGAAAGTCGCGATATTCTGAAGGCGAGATTCCGTTGCTGGTTTCGCTTCCTGTCGGACAATATCTCGCGAATGAGTAAACGTCAACCCCGTATTCAACAACTGTGTCGATAATTTCCGGGACTTCGTGAATATTTGCTCTTGAAACCGTCGTCATAATAACTGAACATAATCCGGAATTTTTTATGCAGCGTATTTTCGAGAGTGTGCAGTCGAATGAACCGGCTCTTCTGAACCAGTCGTGAGTTTGTCTTGTGCCGTCGATTGATAACTGGTAATTTTCGCAGCCAAGATTTTTCAGGCGAGTGCAAATTTCCTCGTTGATGTGAAACGGGTTGCCAAAAATCGAGAACTGAATATTATGTTCTTTCAATAACGCGAGAAATTCCCAGAAATTCGGGTGCAAAATCGGATCGCCGCCTGTAATGTAGAAATATGGTTGACGCTGGAATCTTTCACCGAACGCAACGCAATTTGACAGGACTTTCTGAAAATTTTCTGGACTCATGCTGATCAATTTGTGAGTTTTGCTGCCAGAGAATATGTAGCAATGTTTGCAGCGTTGGTCGCAGTTGTCTGTGATATGAATCTGAAACGAGAAATATCGCATGATAAAAAAATTGCCCCGTAACGAGACAGGGCGTTTCAAAAATTATTAGTTATTACTTTGATGCACCGCAAGATGACGGTTTCTTTTCTCCGCCGCAAGACGATGCTTTACTGCCACAAGATGACGGTTTGCTGCCGCCACAAGACGATGACTTGCTGCCCCAATCGGCTAAATCTGAAATTGCCATTACGAACATTTCCTCCTGTAGAAATAATATTAACGGCGAAATCATAATCCAGAAATTCGCAATTACACAATAACGCACTTTTTTGTTACCCGTATAATATTCGTGAAGGAGATGTGAAAATTGCTCAGTAAAAAAGATTTGCCGGATTGTCCGGTTGCTACGACTGTGAATTTGATCGGCAGCAAATGGAAATTGCTAATTCTGCGTGACCTGCTGAATAAGCCATGCAGATTCCAGGAACTGAAACGCGATCTCGACGGGATAAGTCACAAAGTTTTGACAGCGAGTTTGCGCTCAATGGAGAGCGATGGACTTGTTAAGCGCACGACACTCAGAACGATTCCGCTTGGCGTTGAGTATTCGTTGACCGAAAATTTCGGCGCAAGCCACTTGCTTTAGCTATGGGTATAAGCCGCTTTTGCTATAATATATAAAAATTTGCGAAAGGAGGTTATGAAAAGTGAGAACATATTGTTTCAAATTATATGCTTCAAAAAAAAACCAAAATTTGAAAAATAAGATTAACATCGCAGGAATTATCTATAATCATTGCGTGGCTTTGCATAAACGTTATTATCGCTTATTTCATAAATCCTTAAACAAATTTGCGCTTCAAAAACACTTAAATAAATTAAAACATCGTGAAAAATTTTCATACTGGAACCAGATTCCATCTCACGCAATTCAGGATATAACTGAAAGAGTTTCAAGGGCTTATAAATTATTTTTTGAAAATCTCAAGAGAAAAGTAAAAACAGCACCGCCGCGTTTTCAAAAAGTGAAGAAATATAAATCCTTTAGCTATAACATGGTCGGAAAAAATATAATCATTGGAAATCAAATAAAGATTGCGGGGGACTATTATAAGTTTTTTAAGTCGCGTGAAGTAAATGGAAGCATAAAATTATTAACAATAAAACGAGATTCTCTAGGTGATTTATACGTTTATGTTGTGAGTGATGAAAGTTCGAAAATAATCGAAGCCAGATCGGGTAAAATCGTCGGCTTAGATTTCGGGCTTAAAACATTTTTAACATCAAGCGAGGGGGATCACATAGAAAGCCCTTTATTTTTCAGAAAAAGTTCCAGTAAAATTAAGAAACTCAGTAAAAGATTGTCGCGTAAGAAATCAAACTCTCATCACGAACGTGCAAGAATCGAATTAGCGCGTGCTTATAAGAAAATTTATAATCAGAGACGAGATTTTCATTACAAGACCTCATTGAATTTATGCCGTGAATATGGAGTAATTTGCCTTGAGACACTAAATCTCAAGGGAATGCAAAGACTTTGGGGACGAAAAATTTCAGATTTAGGATTTTATAGTTTTGTGCAAATTTTGAAGTACGAAGCGTTTAAACATAACGTTGTAGTGATTGAAATTCCGAAATATTATCCCTCAAGTCAAATTTGCAGCCAATGCGGCTATAAAAATCCAGAAGTCAAAGACTTGCGTGTTCGTTCATGGAAATGTCCTGAATGTGCTGCAGAACACGATAGGGATATAAACGCGGCAAAAAATATTTTAAGGGTTGGGGCATCAACCTTTAGAGGAGACGACGTAAGACCTGTTTCGGCAGGCAGTTGTTGTTGATACTAGAATCCCCCGCCTTTAGGCGTGGGGAGTATGTCAAGAGAGTATGCGTGAGATATTATTCTCGATGCAGGATTGGGGCTTGAAATATCGGGAGCTGCATAAAAACAACGAGTCCTGAATTTCTCCAGAACCCGCCGTAATTTTCGCCAGCTATTTCTCTATTATATTTATCTCGGAGCTGCCAGAATAAAATTCTCACTCTCAGCTGCTAACGTTGGCAGATTTATCATGATGTCTTTGCTCAACGGACATAATTTGATCTCACGTTCAACAGTTTTCGCAATCTCGCCGCGTTCATCAAAAATTTCTGCTTTAATCGTGAATTTCGGACCAACGATTTTTTTCACGTCACGCTCTCTCGATGTCAATTCCGAAACTTCGCCGCCATTGATGCTGACGTTCACCTGAGATAATGCGCGGAAGTCCTCGTTAGTGCGGTTGTCCAAGAAAATCTGGTGCTCGCGCCCAATGTAGAACAGCCAAGCTCCCAGCAATATCAACGCAGCTAATAATACTAAACGTTCAATCCAGCGAATCAGAAATTTCACAAATCTCACAAACATGAATTATTCTCCTTCCCTGTTAGCGTTCGAATTTCCGCGAAGACTTCTGCGAGAGGCCTCTGCTTCACGATTGCGTTTCCATGCGTGAAGAACCAGCGCGATCGCAATTATTCCGTACGACACGAACACTCTGAAATATTCGCCGATTTGCGCGTCACCGATGAGATTTTTCCCCGCAACCGGTGCAACGATGAACATCAAGTGAAATAATATTACGCCGACAAATACGTTCGTGATACTTGCCTTCGATACACTCGCGCCGCCGATTAATAACGCTGCGATTGAGAACATTCCAGTCTGGTCATGACTGTTGTACGTGTTGAGTGTTCCCATGTTCTGCAAGTAAATCACCTGTCCGATGCAAGCTAAAACCGTCGAGATTACGATTGCGATCACTCGCGTGCGATTAACTGCAATTCCGGCTGAATCTGCAACTGATTGATCCTGACCGATTGCGCGCATATCTTGACCCAATTTCGTTTTCCTGAACCAGATTATGAACACGCAGAATAACGCGATTAACAGGAACGTCGCTAACGGAATGCGAACTTCGCCATCGAAACACGGAATCTGTAATGCCATGAACGTTCCCGAACCCTGCATGTTTATGAAATTCTTCGCACGATCTGCGCCCGCAACAATCGTCGGAATAAGATTATCAAGCACGCCGCGTATTCCCAACAGGCTCACAGCGTTTCTCACACCGTAACCTCGCGACAATAACAGCGAAGGATTCGTTACAGGAATCACCCAGCCCATCAGGTACAGCACGAATAATTGATACACGCCGTTAATAAAGAATCCCAGAATATACGACGTGACCATCTCGCGCCCCTTTGCACGATTCAGAATATTTCCGCAGAATATTCCAAGAATTATTGCGATCGGTGTTCCGAGTAACATAGCAAGAACCATTCCCGGAATGCCAACAACTCCCCAATCAGACACGAATAACAAGCCAATCTGACCAGCCATCGCTCCCAAAACCATTCCGAAATTCAAACCCATTCCAGCCATAATCGGAATCAATAGCGACAATATCAAGAACGAATTTCTGCCGATTCGAGTGAGCAATTCCTGAATCAAGTAGCTCGCCGAATATCCGCTCAACGGAATAGCAAACGCCGAAATGATTATGAAAATTGCCGGTACTGCATTGCCTGCGATAATGTCAAATAACTTTCTCATGATCAAATCTACCTCCCGTTACGAACTCTTCGCGTCAAAGCATAGAGAATCATTCCGTTGCTGACGATTAAGCGAATTACTTCGGACATATCTGTTTGTAATACGCTATTTATAACTGAAGGCGTCATCGTCAAAATTCCCTGGAACAAAAACGTGCCGACTATTACGTTCACAATTCCAGCTTTATTCACACTCGCGCCACCAAGCAAAACTGAAGCTACTGCTGGTAACGCCATGTAGAACGGTCCCATATATAGCTGAATGAATCCGAAACTCTGTTCGTAAACGATAATGCCAATCGCTCCGAGTACAGTCGATAACACAACGGAAATCGTACGCATCTTGTCAACGTTCACGCCTGACGCGCGCGCAAAATCCGGATTCGAACCGACAGCTGTGATCGCAGTCCCGGTTTTCGTCTTCATGAATATCCAGACAAGAATCGCCATCACCGCGAAAAATATTAACATTCCAGTCGGAATATACAAATGCTCGTTCAGGTTAATCGCAAGTGAATCACTCAGAACATGCAGCCAATATCCCTCAACGCTAATCGTAGTTCGCAATCCTTGTCCAGCGTATCCCCAAACCATCGTCGGGTGTTTGTACGGAAGCAGCAGCCACGCTATGCACATGAAAGAAACTGACGAAAATCCTACGTACGTCGCAATCATCATTTCGTCGCCTTTAACGCGGTTCAATAATTTCCCGTAGAACCAGCCAAGAATCGCAGCAATCGGCACAGCAATTATCATCGCAGATGCAAAACCAATCGCCTCACGATGCGCAATCACGAACTGCTCATTCATGAACGCAAGATTATATTTAGCAACACATTCAAGAACTAACGCGAGAATCTTGTCGTTGAATTCAATCGATAATGTCGCGCCCAAAAGTCCCGCAATAATTCCCAACGGCAAGCCGAAATTTAATCCGCAGCCAGCTTGCACCATCGGTATCATCGCCAAGACCATAACGCCGTTCATGCCGAATCTCACCAGCGTATTCGACAACGACGTGTCAACTCGCACTCCAACAAACGGAGCCGCTATGAATAACGAAAGCAAGAATAAGCCGATTATGATTCTGGGCCAACCTGCTTTTGCAATGAAATTTTTTATCATGCTGATATTGCTTCCCCCTTGCTAAGCTTACTAAGAATTTGCATTTGCATTTGCATTTTCGCTCGGAAGTGCCCCGTACACAGTCTCAGGATCAAGGAACTTCTGACCCATCATGAGCATTCCGAAATCTTCAGCTGGACTTGTTGCCGGCAAAACTCCAGCAATTTTCCCATCACCGACTATTGCGACTCGATCACAAACCGAACGCAGCTCTTCAAGTTCCGAACTCGTGATTATAATCGTAGTTCCGTGTTCTCGATTGTATTCTTTCAGAGTGTTGAGTACGATAGTTTTCGCACCGATGTCGATTCCGCGTGTTGGCTCGCACACAAGCAAAATCTCCGGTCTCAGAGCAAACGCTTTTGCAAGACACAATTTCTGCTGATTGCCTCCAGATAATTCGCCAGCTTTCTGACCAGTGCCAGTGCATTTGATGTCAAGAGCCTCGATGAATTTGCGTGTTTCCTTGCGCATTGCCAACTCGTTCCTGATCTGGAAAATTCCCGGTATACCCAACAAGAATCTTCCCTGAACTTGCATAGCCGTAAATGTCACGTTCCAGAATAAAGCTTCGTCGAGCAATAATCCTACACTGCGACGATCTTCAGATACGAATGCCATCTTGCGATTTAACGCAGATCTTGGACGATTGAGCTTGAGTTTTTTGCCGAACAATCTAACGTTGCCGCCAGCAGGATACAAGCCCATGATGCCGTTTGGGATTCCGAGTTTTCCGTGACCAGCAAGTCCGCCGATTCCGAAAATTTCGCCTTTACGAATATCCAGCGATACGTCACGCACAGTTTCGCCGGGCATGTCTACCCACAAATGTTCGATTCGCAATGCAAGTTTGATTTTCTTGGGTTTGCCTTGTTGCTGAGGATTTGCTCCAGGATTTGTGCTGTCAGTCGATTTTTCCAGCGAGATTCTCGGACGCTCGATTCCGCGCCCAACCATTAATGACGCAATTTCCCGAGTAGAAATATCCTGAGACTGAACATCTGTTATTAATTTCCCGTCACGCAGAATTATGATTCGTTCGCAAAGGTCTTTGATCTCGTTTAATCTATGCGAGATAAAAACGATTGCGATGCCTTTACGCGCAAGTTTCTTCAGAGCTGCGAGTAAAATTTCGGCTTCAGACTCAGTTAATACGGCTGTAGGTTCGTCGAGGAATAACAGGCGTGTGTTTTTGCGGTCGATTTCACGCGCTATCTCGATGAATTGTTTATATCCAACGGGCATTTCGCTGACGGTCATATCAGGATTTATGCTGACACCGAGTGTGTTAATTGCCCGGATTGCGCGCTGATTCATTGCGTCACGATTCAGCGTCGAAACTCTCGGACTGAATACGTAACTCAATACAGAACCGTTCAGAACTTCGCGATTGAGCAAAATATTCTCAGTTGCAGTGAAGCCCGGGATCAACGAAAATTCCTGATGAACCATGCCGATGCCTGCTGCGAGAGCCTGATTCGGTGTCGTGAAATTCGCGACTTTGCCATCGATGTAAATATCGCCCTCGTAACCGCCTGTGCTGCTGATAACCGGCATTCCGAATAATATATTCAGCAGCGTAGATTTCCCCGCGCCATTTTCGCCGACTAATCCGAGAATTTCACCCGGCATCAAAGAGAACGATATATCCGAGAGAACTCTGTTCCCGTAATATTCTTTGCCGACGTGTTCAAGTCTCAGTAACGGCGTTGTTTTTGTGTTAATATCCGACAAGAATTTTTCACCTCTGTTAATGTCATAATGTCATAATGTCATAATATGAAAAAGGGGAATGTTCAGCGCAATCCCCTCAAGATTTTCCCTGTAAATGCTAATCCATGCTCCGAAAATTATTTCGAAGTCATAGTAATATGGAAATATTTCTCCGGAATCTCAACATCAGCAAGTCCCAGATAATCTCCGCCCAAAACATACGTGTCCTGACGAAGCAAGACAAATTTCGAGTTCTTCACACCAGTAACAGCGTCCGTGAAATAAGCTCCGCCCCAATGCGCGCCCGGGCAGAATGTGTCGTAAGCGTCGAGCATATCTCTAAGAGCCTGAGCTGAGCCGAGTTTGCCTTTCGCAGTGCCTTCGACATAACGCTTGCCGTATTCAGCGAGTGCCGCAGTCGTCGTGTAGCCCCACGAATACGCCCAGGTTCCCATGCGTCCTTTGCCACCGGCAGCAACAACAGCATCTTCAACTTTCTTGAGAATTGCAGCCCAATCGCCCTGTTCTTTCGAAAGATCGATTCCCAAAGCTCCAGGATAACCCATCAACGGTGACGGTAAATCTGCCTCGACGAAATATCCGCCCAAAGCTGCGATCTGTCTGAGTAATGGCTCTGTGTGTCCATCGTTCGTGCAGAAAAACGCTGCGTCCTTGCCGTATTTCTCGATCCATGCGGGCATATTCTCGAGGATATATTGCTGAGCTCCAGCCATTCCGACATCACTCGTTGGATCAGGTGCGGTTTCAAACACGAATTTTATTCCAAGATCTTTGCAGGCTTCTTCCATGATGATTCTGCGAAGTCCCAAAGTCTCGTAGCTCATGTGTCTCGGGAATGAAATGTGTACGAAAGTTTTCGCGCCCATTTTCTGCGCACCGAGTGGAATAGTGTAGCCGCGTCCGATGTGATCCGTGTGTGTTGCAATGTCAGCAGCCTCGGAAATTACACCCGGATCCTCGTGAGGTTCGCCTGCAAGCAACAGAATGTCCGATCTTTTCTCGCGAACACGTCTGAAAGCTTCAGCAGTTCCGGGGACAGCCTGATTGACGACGATAACTTTCATCAACGGGTCATCAGCAAGTCCGACGATCTGACTGATTGTAGTTTCCTGTTCGGACGGGAAATTATCCGGATAAGTTATGTGAGTGATCATTCCACCGTTGGCAGAGTCACCGTACATTTTGATCATCAACTCTGCACCGCGCAAATCGTCCTCTGATTGAGAGACCGTACCCGTTACGACACCGATATGGAACGGCGCATTCTCAGCAGCAAACGCACAGCTAGCAAAAATCATGCTAACCAACATCGTGAACAAAACAAATCTTGACTTCAAAATAATTCCTCCTTTTGAAAATCGTAAAGCTGCATTCATTATAGCAGACAATCATTCGGATTTTGCAAATTTTCAAGATAGGGTACAATATTGCAATCGATCGCAATCGAAATTTATGTTTAACACGAAAGGATTTTTTATAAATGAGAATTTCAAGAGTATTAGCAGTTGCGTTGTTAATTCTCGCAGCGTGTGTCAGCGCGTTCGCTGAGGATTACGTCGAAGGTGAAGTAATCGTCGTGTTCAAAGCTCCGGAAGATTTACAGGTCAAAGCGTCAAATCTCGGCGGATTACGAACGGCTGTTGATTCGAAAGTTCGAGCTATGGGCGCGTCAGTTCAGAAAATTTACGGGACTTTATCCGAACTTGACAACTCAATTTTTGCGCACGTGAAATCCGAAACGAAAACTACTCAGGAATTGCTCGCAGAATTTGAGAAGCGCGACGATGTTTTAGCAGTCTCACCGAACGGCATCAAACACGTTTTGCGAACTGAACCCAATGACGTGAGTTTTGATCAGTTATGGGGACTTGAGAAAATCAACGCTCCAGCAGCATGGGACGAGACAACTGGCAGCGAAAATGTCTACGTTGCAGTGATTGATTCAGGCTTCGATCGGCACTCGGATTTAATGGCGAATATTGCAACTGAATACGCGAAAAGTTTTGTCAACGATGGCGATTGGGATCATGATCCAGCAGGACACGGCATACATGTTGCTGGAACAATCGGCGCAGTTGGTAATAACGGAATCGGTGTTGTTGGTGTGAACTGGAATATCAAAATCATTCCGCTCAGAGCTGGAAATGATAACGGAGACGTACCTGATTCTGCAATCAACTCAGCTATAGATTATATAGCACAGCTCGTTCAACAGGGCGTGAAAATTTACGCTGTGAACATGTCATACGGTGGCGCTGAAAATCTAAGTCCGTCAGAAATTCAGAGACTCGCTGACAGAAACACAAATTATCGCGCGTACAGAACTCTCGACAAGCTTAATTCTACGTTAATGATCATATCTGCTGGCAATGATGGTTTTGAAGTCGGAAAAGCTGTTCCGTTCAATATCGACGAATTAGAAATCAAAGCTGGTCAGTATACCTATCCTGCTTCGTACACAGGTCTGAATAACATGATCGTTGTTGGAGCTACGGATTCGGAGGACAAGGCTGGAGATTTCACAAGCTGGGGTGAGGCTGTACACGTTGCTGCACCGGGCGTTGCGATTCTCAGTACGTACGTGCCCTATCAGGAAGATAATTACGGCGAAACCGGAAAATATTATTGCGAGCTAGACGGGACATCAATGGCTGCACCACACGTAACGGGAATGGTTGGGTTGTTGGCTTCAAAATATCCCGACGCTACACCTTCACAAATCAAAGCTGCGATTCTCGAAGGCGCAAATTCCGCAATCAATCCTGTTGTACGTCCGTTCGAACAGTATTTGGACGCATTAGAGTCAGTATTTTCAGAACTTGACAAGATCAGTAACGATCAGACAGCTATAGAAGAGTGGGAAGAAAATCATGATGAAACGAATTTTTTGCAATACTACTGGACGCTCGAACAATACGTGAAATTGTATTCGAAATATTCGTCAATCGAAGGTTACGGAACTGCGAAAGTCTCGAAGTACGGTCTTGTGGACGTTGCGAAATCCATGACGATTCTCGGCGAAAAAATTGCGAGCGATTATCCTGAAACACCTGAGACACCCGGGACAACATACACACGTTCGAGCGGCGGCGGTGGCGGTTGTGAAATTGGCTTCGGAATTTTGGGAGCGTTATTATCAGGCGCGATATTTATTATCAGGAAGGTGAAAATTCATGAGTGAAGTAGTCGAAGTTCCAGAGAGAAATTCTATTCCGGATAAGTACAAATGGAATCTCGAGGCAATTTACGAATCGTTCGAAGCTTGGCAGAAATCTTTTGACGAAGTTAGCAAACGTATCGAAGATTTAGCGAAATATTCCGGGAAATTGGGCGAAAGTTCCGAGAATTTGCTGCGATTTATCAAAGACGATGAAGCAGTCTCACTCGAACTTGGCAAGTTGTACTCGTACGCGAACATGAAAAGTCACGAGGATTTGCGCGAAACGAAGCCTATGGAATTAGCCGGATTATCCGAAAATCTGATGGTGAAGTATTCGTCAGCCGTAGCTTTTTTCGAACCGGAATTTCTTGCGTTACCCGAGGAATATATAAACGAATGTTTGAAAACTCAGCCGGATTTGAGCTTGTACAAGTTCTTTTTCAAAAAGCTGCTGCGTGCGCGTGAGCATGTCTTGTCAAAAGAGCAGGAAGTCTTGTTGGCTCAGGTTGGCGAATTGACGGCGGTTCCGGAAAATGCTTTCACGTTATTAACGGACGCGGACTTCAAATTTCCGGTGATTGATGACGCTACGGGCAAGAAAGTCGAATTATCCGAAGAACGCTGGTACAAACTCAGCAGAAGTGCAAATCGTGACGTTCGCAAAAACGCATTCACCGGAATTTACGGAACATACGAGAAATTCAAGAACTCGATTGCAGCGTTGTATTCTGGCTCGGTCAAGAGCGATATTTTCTACGCACGAACTCGCAAATACGCAAATTCTCTGGATATGGCGTTATTCGGGGAGAATGTTCCGGCTTCAGTTTATGATAACGTCGTTGAAACCGGAAAAAATTTCTCGCCCAAACTCATGCACAGGTTGATCTCACTCAGGAAAAAAGTTCTTGGACTGGACGAGTTTCACTTTTATGACTTGAACGCGCCGATTTCGAATGCTCCCGACGAAGAGATTGATTTCGAGACAGCGTGTGAGATTGCGTTGAAGGCACTCGCGCCGCTGGGTGAAGATTACATTCGGGATTTCAAGCGAGGATTGTCTGAGCATTGGCTGGACGTTTACGAGAACAAAGGCAAGCGTAAAGGTGCGTATTCGTGGGGCTCGTACGGGACGCATCCGTATGTGTTGCTGAATTACGACGGGACGCTGCACGATGTTTTCACGCTGGTTCACGAGATGGGACACAGCTTGCACAGTTTTTACTCGCACGCGAATCAGCCACAAGTTTACGCTGAATACACGATTTTACTCGCAGAAATTGCCTCGACTACGAACGAAGCGTTATTACTCGAGTATTTGCTGAACGAAGCTGGTGAAAATCTCGAACGCAAGAAATGGCTGCTGAATTATTATTACGATATGGTTCGTACGACGTTTTTCAGGCAGGCAATGTTCGCGGATTTTGAGAAACAAACTCACGCATACGCTGAATCTGGCGGAATTTTGACACCGGATTATCTGTGCAAATTATGGGAGAATTTGAATGCTCAATGTTACGGCCCAGATTTCAAGATCGATCCTGAATTGTGCGCGGAATGGGCGAGGATCCCGCATTTTTACACGGCGTTCTACGTTTACAAATACTCGACTGGTTTCACAGTTGCGAATGCGTTTGCGTCTGCGATTCTGAATCATGAAGCCGAAGCTGTCGAACATTACCTGAATTTTCTCAAGAGCGGCGGCAGTGATTACTCGCTGAATATTCTCAAGCGTGCGGGAGTTGATTTGACGAGTTCAGAACCGTTCGAGCGTACTATGAATCTTTTCGGGCGGCGTTTGGACGAGGGCTTTAGAGTTTGGAATGTTTAGTTATATATACAAGAATTTTTCGGAGGTGCGTAAACTATGGATTTAGCGAAGAGAATTAGACGTGTTAAATACGGACTCGATACGCCGGGTGAATTTGCCTTGGCTGCGATTGATAAAGCGTGTTTGTCGGCGTTTGGTAAATGCAAATGGTTGTCTGTACGTGCAGCAGCATCCAGGCTGAGCAAAAAATACAGAACCAAAGATTGCTACCAGATCAAAGACGCGCGTTTGCCATTACTCGACGGTGAAGACGAAGTTGGATTTTTCGCAGGCGTATTCTCAGATACGTTTACATCGTACGTATATTTTGATGACGTGTATACTGACGAAATGGTAGATTTGTTCGATTTGCTCACTCAGGAAGGTTGCTATGGTCTTGTGAATGATAAGGAGATTTTGCAGCGTATGCTTCTGCCCGGTGTAAAAATTTGGGGGGGGTACAGGCTGTCTACGCGTTCGAACCAATGGAAAAAGCTTACAAATTACTGCTCGAAACTGCAAAACTCAACGAGAATATCATACCTGTAAAAAAAGGTCTGTCTGATACAAATACCAGCGCAAAATTCATGCTCAGTGATACGGGTAGCAGCTTCATAACAAATACGGACGCTTCAAAAGAAATTACAACGGCAGAAACTGTTACGCTTGATTCGTTCGTTCGTGAAAATAATCTTGAGCGTGTGGATTTTATCAAGGCTGACATCGAGGGATTTGAGCGACACATGCTGCAAGGTGCTCAGGAGACGTTGCGGAAATTTGCCCCGAAACTTGCGCTGTGTACGTATCATTTGCCGGACGATCCGCAAGTTCTGGAGAATTTGATCAAGCAAGCTAACCCGAATTACAACGTAGTTCAGAAACGCAAGAAATTATACGCATCAGTTCCGAAATAATATCGCGAAAAAAATCCCCTGTCCGAGAGAAATTTCCCAGACGGGGGATTTTTGTTATTTGTTATTGCAGCTCACGTTTCCATTTTGTGCCCTGTGGCGTGTCCTCGAGAATTATTCCGCGAGATTTTAACTCGTTGCGTATCTCGTCCGAGCGTGCAAAATTCTTGTTCTTGCGTGCCTGTGTGCGTTCCTGAATCAAATTTTCGATCTCAAGTGTCTCAGCATCAGTCTCGGTTTCAGAATCTTCGCAGCCAATTACGCCCAAAATATCATCGTAAACTCTCAGCGCATTAAGCGAACTCTCGAAAAATTCCGCCGGCAAAATCGCGTTCTCTTTCAAACTCGTGTTGATCAAATGCACAAGCTCAAACAAGACTCCCAACGCAGCAGCCGTGTTGAAATCATCGTCCATTGCAGCGTGAAATTTCGTGTCAAGTTCGGCGAGATTATTCTTGTAAGCGTTCATGTCAAAATTCGCGTTCTCTCCTGTACGTGTCTTAAACGCAAATTCCAAATCACTGCGGCAATTTCGCAATCTCGAAACACCACTGGCAGATTGTTCCAGAGCTTCAGTCGTGAAATTCAACGGGCTTCGATAATGCGCACTAAGCATGAAAAATCTAATCGCTATTGGTGGGAATTTCTCAATCGCAGCTCGTGCCGTGACAAAATTTCCCAAGGATTTCGCCATCTTCTCGTTATCAATCAGCAAGAAGCCGTTATGCAGCCAGAAATTCACAAACGGTTTTCCCGAACCAGACGCAGCTTCACTCTGAGCGGCCTCGTTCTCGTGGTGCGGGAACATCAAGTCAACACCGCCCGAATGAATGTCGATATTATCACCCAAATATTTCGAAGACATCGCGCTGCATTCGATATGCCAACCAGGACGACCTTTGCCCCAGGGACTTTCCCACGACGGCTCACCAGGTTTCTCAGCTTTCCATAAAACAAAATCCAACGGGTCACGCTTTTTCTCACCAGGTTCGACTCTCGCACCGGCTTCCAGATCTTCGATATTCTGCTTGCACAAACTACCGTAATTTTCCCAGCTGCGAACGTCAAAATACACGTCACCATTCGAGACATAAGCATGTCCATTCGCGATAATTCTCTCAATCGTGTGAATAATTTCCGGAATATGCTCAGTCGCGCGTGGTGCAAAAGTCGGGCGTCTAATTCCCAAAGCATCGGCATCTTTGTTATATTCAGCTATGAATCTCTCAGCAAGTTCTGGGACTGTGATTTTTTCTTTGTGTGCTCTGTGAATCATCTTGTCGTCAATATCCGTGAAATTCTGCACAAACGTTACTTTATAGCCCAGATGTTCAAGATAGCGTCTCAAAACGTCGAACACGATAAACGGTCTCGCATTGCCAACGTGAAAGTAATCATAAACCGTCGGTCCGCAGCTGTAAAACGAAACTTCCCCGGGTTTCAGCGGCACAAATTTCTCTTTTTTGCGTGTCAGGTCGTTAAAAAGTTCTAGACTCAAAATTATTTCACCCTTCCGAATAAATATTTCGCTATAATTATAATCGCAATAATTGCAAATCTAAACTAAATCTAAACTAAAACTGGAGGATTTTCAAAAATGGCATATTACGTCGGAATTGATGTTGGCGGGACTAATATCAAAGCTGGAGTAGTTGACGATAACTCAATGCAGATAATTTCCGAAGCAAGCATTCCCACCGGAGCAACTCGTCCACAAGAAATCGTGCTTCAGGATATTATAAAACTCACACGTGACGTGACTGAACGCGCAGGTCTGAAAATTTCCGAAATTTCGGCTGTAGGCATGGGTTCACCCGGACTTGTTGACGTTAATAACGGGATCGTGATTTTCAACGCGAATCTGAACTGGCGGAATTTCCCGATTGTTGCGTTAACTCGCGAGGCTCTGAAAATTCCTGCTCACATCGAGAATGACGCGGACGCAGCAGCTTTTGGTGAAGTTGTAGCTGGAAGTGCGAGAGGCGCGTCAAGTGCGATAATAATTACTCTCGGAACTGGTGTCGGCGTTGGGATCGTCGCTAACCAGAAAATTTGGGCTGGCAGTGAGTTCGGACACATGACGATTCAACGCGGCGGAAGATTATGCACGTGCGGAAAACGCGGCTGTCTCGAAGCTTATGCAAGTGCTACGGGCTTGATTAATATCACGACGGACGCTATCAAGAATAATCCCGAGAGCTTATTATCCGAAATTGCGCGAAACAACGGCTCTGTGAACGGACAAACTGCTTTTGATGCTGCTGATGATGGCGATCCGGTTGCCAAACAAGTTATCGACGAATACATCTCGTATTTAGCTTGCGGACTTGTGAACTTAATCGACGGACTTCACCCTGAAGTTATAAGTTTAGGCGGCGGAATTGCGAAACAGGGCGAGAAATTATTAGCTCCATTGCGCGAGAAAATTGCTCTCGAAGTTTTCGGCGAACCCGGCAAGAAAGTCAACAAAACCAAAATCGTGAGCTGCACACTCGGCTACAAAGCTGGCGTAATCGGTGCGGCGATGGCTGCGAAATAATGCGCAAAACACTCTTCACGAACGCGAGGATATTCAGACCGGATAATAATTTTCACAGCGGCGATATTGCGATTCAAAACGGATTCTTCACGAACGATTTTTCTCAAGCTGACGAAAGCGTAAATTGCGAGAATCTTTACTTGATTCCGGGTTTATGCGACATACATTTTCACGGCTGCATGGGGCATGATTTCTGCGACGCTACACAAGAATCACTCGCTGCAATCGCGAATTACGAACAAAGCATCGGCGTAACGTCAATCTGTCCTGCAACAATGACACTCGCTCCGGAAAAATTACTCGCAATCATGAAATCCGCACGAGAATTTCACGAACGCAATCATAATTTCGTCGGCATAAATCTTGAAGGTCCGTTCATCTCACGCGAAAAACCCGGCTCACAGGACACGCGCTTCATAATTCCACCTGATATTAACTTGCTCAGGAATTTACAGCAAACCTCGGGAAATCTGATCAAACTCGTAGACATTGCTCCAGAAATTCCCGGGGCTTTCGATTTTGTTACGCAAGCACGAGAGCTGGCAAAAATATCATTCGCTCACAGCAATTCGGATTATGACACAGCGAAAAAATTCTTCGACGAACTTGGGATCAATCACGTCACGCACCTGTACAACGCAATGAAGCCGATCAATCACAGGGAGCCAGGAGCAATCATCGCAGCTCTTGAGAATCCAAACGTAATGGTCGAGTTAATCTGCGACGGAATACACGTTCACCCTGCAATCGTTCGAAACACGTTCAGAATTTTCGGTGACGATCGAGTAATCATGATCAGCGACTCAACCAGCGCAACCGGAATGCCCGATGGAAAATACACACTCGGTGAAAGTCCAATCGTGAAGAAAGCCAACGCGATTTATCTGGCAAATTCTCACGAAAAGATCCTCGCAGGAAGTGCTACAAATCTTGCTGATTGCGTTCGTATAGCCGTGAAAAACATGGGCGTAAAACTAGAATCCGCTATCAAATGCGCGACAATCAATCCTGCGAAATCAATCGGTCTGGAAAAATTTCTCGGCAGCATCGAACCCGGGAAAATTGCGAATCTTGTTGCTCTGGATCAAGCTTTGAATCTCAAGTTCGTGTTCTCAACGTAAACGCGCGTAACTCTGGGCAAAACTTGGCTGAGAATCTCGTGAATTATGCTATTTGCTTTGCGTGCGTCATCCTTAACAAGTTCCTCGTCGAAAATCACGGCAATGTCTCCGGCTTTGACACTTTCGCCAGAATTAGCAATATCCGTGACATCAGCCATCATCATGTCCATGCAAACTCGCCCTACAATCGGACAAATCTTGCCATGAATTTTCACGTTAGCTTTGTTGCTCAAAATTCTCGGGAAACCGTCAGCGTAACCAATCGGCAAAACTGCTATCAACGAATCGCGCGATAATTTGCAAGTTCTGCCGTAACTCACCGTGTAATTTGCTGGCAATTTTCGCACGGCTGAGATTCTGCTCTTGACTGTCATGACCGGACGTAATCCCAAATTGCTGCCCTCGTTGCCATTCTCAGTTGATTCGTAACCGTAGAGAACCAGACCGAATCTTCCCATATTAAAATGCGCGTGAGGATATTTCAGCACACCGACACTTGCTGCTGCGTGAGAAATTCTGAACGTCACGCCGAGTTTCGACAAAGTTTCCAGAGCGTCGTTGAATTTCTCGATCTGCGATTCCGTGTAATGCGGCTCATCTGCGTCGGCGAAATGTGTGAAAATTCCCTCTGCGTCAAGTCCGGGTAATTTGCATAATTCAGCGATTTCCGTTGCGGCTTTGTGATCATGCTTGTCCCAGAAAAAGCCGATTCGCCCCATTCCCGTATCAATCTTGACGTGAATCTTGACTTTGCGATTAATCTCGATGGCTCGCTGTGACAATAATTTCGCGTTCTCAAAATCCTCGACAGCCTGAGTGATTCCGTATTTGCAAATCAACTCAGCAAGTTCAGGATCAGATTGCCCAAGACACAAAATCGGAATCGTTACGCCATTCTCCCTTAACTCGATCCCTTCAGCAACACTCGCTACAGCTAACATATCCGCGCCGCATTCCTGCAACTTTCGCGCAACAGCCAACATTCCATGACCGTAAGCGTTCGCCTTGCACACTCCCAAAAATTTCGCACCGTTTCGCAACAAGCCTCTGAGAATTTTCACGTTATGTTCGAGAGCGTCCAAGTCAATTTCCGCCCAAGTTCGTGACATAGCAATCTTAGAAATTTCTGACATAATATTCTGCTCCTAAAAAATTTTTTCCGAAAATTCAGTTCAGATAATTTTACAACACAACACTCAGATATTATTACATTACGCCGAAGATTTTCACCAGCTCAGCTTCCGAGATAGTACACGGCGACATCTGAACAATTCACGCTCAAACGCAAAATCCTGAAAGCCTCGAATTATATCTCATATCGCACGCAAATATTTTTGCATTACGCCGAAGATTTTCACCATCTCAGATTCCGAGATAATATACGGCGGCATCTGAACAATTCACGCTCGAACGCAAATTCCTGAAAACCCCGAATTATATCGCACGCAAATAATCTTTCATTACGCCGAAGATTTTCACCAGCTCAGATTCCGAGATAATATACGGTGGCATCGTGTAAATATATTTCAGGAACGGACGATTGAACACGCCACGCTCGAACGCAAATTCCTGAAAACCCCGAATAATCTCGGAATTTACGCACTCAATACACACGCAGCCTCCCAAAATCCGAATCTCTTTCACAAATTCTGAGTCAAAATTCGCAAATTCACGTTTAGCAATTCTCTCGATATTACGGATCTTAGCCAGATAATTTTCGCGCTCAAAAATCTCGATTGACTTCAACGCAACACTACACGCCAGCGCATTTCCCATAAAAGTCGGTCCGTGCATTAACGCATGTTCTGAATTGTCATCATAAAATCCATCGAAAACTTTCTGATTAGCAACAGTAACGGCGTGTCCAATATATCCGCCAGTCAGGGCTTTTCCCAAAATCAGAATATCCGGCAAAACTAAATCCGCAACAAATCTATTCCCAGTTCGCCCAAAACCTGTCGCAACTTCATCGAATATCAACAACACTCCATACTCGTCGCACAATTCACGCGCACGCTTCAGAAATTCCAGATCGTAAATGCGAAATCCTCCGGCACATTGCAGCAACGGTTCAACGATTAAGCAATTCAACTCGTCATGATAATTTTCAAACGCGCGCTCAAGTTCGGGAATTTTCGTCGGAATATGAATCGTATTTTGCGTAGAATTCTCCAGAGCCTTCAGTATAAAATGATAATCTTCATCGTCTCCGGCTTCCATAGCTTTGAACGTGTCACCGTGATAGGCATTTTCCAGCGCGAGAATTTTCGTCCGGCGATTTTCCCCGCGATTCACGAAATACTGCAACGACATTTTCAGCGCAACTTCTACAGCTACACTGCCTGAATCCGAGAAAAAACAGTAATCCAGCTCACCGGGCAAATATTCGCGTAATTTCTGTGACAATTTCTCGACGGGTTCATGTGTCAAGCCTCCCAACATCACGTGCGAAAATTTCTGAACTTGTGAGATAATCGCAGCGTTAAGTTCCGGATTCTTGTAGCCGTGAATCACACTCCACCACGACGAGACCGAATCTATTAACTTTCTGCCATCGTCCGTGTGCAAATATACTCCCTCAGCATCGACGATTTTGTACGGAGCTTTCATGTGTTTCATCTGAGTGTACGGATACCAAATCATAATCGCAGCCTCCAAGTAATTTCTGAGTCATCATTTCCTACACACGCAAGAATTTTCGCACCGGTAATTTTCTCGCACATTCGCAAATTATCCTCGTGCAGAATATTCCCGGATTCGAATCGATTGAATATTATTCCGTCGAGCCTGATATTTTTCGCGCGCAGATATTCCAGCGTCAAGCCGACAGCGTTAATCGTGCCAAGTCCAGCATCAGCTACAAGAACGCAAGTCAATCCCAGAGCTTTCACGACATCTTCGAGCCAAATTTCGCAAGTCTCGTCAATTCGCAGTGGGCACAAAATTCCACCAGAACCCTCGACTAAGACGCAATCGTAAATTCGCTGTAATTCAAGAAATTTTTTCACGATCACGTTCATGTCAACTGGATTGCCCTCGATTCGTGCAGCCAAGTGCGGAGAATATGCTCTCTCGTAAACATACGGACACATCGAAGCTAAATCTTGACTAGTTCCCGAAATTTTCTTAACGTGCAGCGCATCGCCCGGAATCAAGTTATTATTTTCATCGCGAATATTTCCGCTCATAGCAGCTTTGTAATACGCAACGTTTACGCCGGATTGCAGGAGATCTTTCACGATTAACGCCGACACAAAAGTTTTTCCGACATCAGTTCCAGTTCCAATCACGAAAATATTTCTCACTCGCATGTTACCTCGAAGCCCAATTTGTTCAGCATTTCAATATCCGTTTTTATGCTAATTCCCGCAGTCGTCAACATGTCGCCCGAAATCGAAGCGTTTGCTCCCGACTCAAAGCAACTCAGTCCCTTATCCTGCAAAAGTCCGCGACCACCAGCAAGTCTCACGTACGCATCTGGAATTATGAATCGATATACAGCGATGATTCTGCGCAAATCTTCGGGAGTTAATTTCTCGTTATTTTCGAACGGTGTCCCTGGAACTGGATTGAGCATGTTCACCGGAACGCTCTTGATTCCCAAATCTCGCAGTTCGAACGCCATGTTAATTCTATCTTCGAAGCTTTCGCCAACTCCCATAATTCCGCCGCTGCAAACTTCAAGTCCGGCTGATTGAGCTGCTTTGATAGCTGTGATTTTTTCATCGAATTTGTGAGTCGTGCAAATTTCGGGGAAATGTTCGCGTGAAGTTTCGAGATTGTTGTGAATTCGTGATAAACCGGCAGCTTTGAGTTTCCTGTATTGCGCTTCGTTCAAAAGTCCCAATGACGCACAGACTGCGATCCCGGTTTTTGCTTTGAGTTCGCGAATCGTTTCGCACAAGCTATCGACTTCTTCATCGTTAAGGCTTCTTCCGGACGTGACGATCCCGTAATGAACAGCGCCTTCTTCGTAATCGTGTTTCGCCTTCGCAATAATTTCCATGCTTGATAATAGCGAATATTCTTCAACGCCGGTTTTGTAATGAGCGGATTGAGCGCAGAATTTGCAGTTTTCAGAGCAGCGTCCACTCTTGGCATTTATAATCGTGCACATGTCGAATTTTTCGGCGCAGAATTTTTCGCGAATCTCGTTAGCTTTCGAGCATAATTCTTCTAACGGTTGCTTGTATAATTCGAGAGCTTCGGATTTCGTGATGCTTTCGCCGGACAAAACTTTCGCAGCTAATTCAGAAACGTAACTCAATTTTTGACACCTTCTTGTATTAACGGGAGCAGAATTTTTCCCAGAGACGCGGCAGCAAAACACAGCGCAATATCTCCCGGGACAGCTAACACGAAGCAATACACGAACAACGTAACAAATCCAATCGGTGTGTTGAGATAAAAATTGCAAATCAACGCGTAGTAAATCATTCCCAGCAAATACACGACGAATAATCCCGCAAAATTCGCGAGCAAAAGTGAATGTCTCTCAGATAATTTTCCCGTGACGAAGCTTCCCAGCGCAAAGCCGATTAAATACCCGAAACTTGGCTGCAAAACGTACTCGATTCCGCCGCCGCTCGCAAAAACCGGAACACCTGCTAATCCTAAAATTACGTAAATCATGACAGAAATGAATCCCAATTTTGCACCGAGTAATAATCCCGCCATTGTTGTGAAAAAAAATTGTAGCGTGAACGGAACTATTGGCACCGGAATTTTCAAAAACGCTCCGATTGAGATTAACGCCGAAAACATTGCGCAGAGGATCATATTTCTGATTCGTGAATGTGTGCGTATGTGCAACTTGTTAAGATTCGCTCCCTTGGTTATTTTGTGTTATTTTTTGCGTATTGTATGCGTGAAAATCTATATTGTCAAGTAAAATATTCACACAAACTTTACAAATATATTTTTCGCGAAAATTCTGCGTTCGTTTTTATAATTAAAATGGCTTGAAATCAAAAACGAAGTCTGATATAAGTATAAAAAACAATTTTACCGAACGGTCGTTATTTTTCCCGGTAATTTTATTTTGTCGCATAAGTGGAGAGTCCGTTTACCGCTTTGCGTGGATTGAAATGTGATATTATTTCCGTAAATAAATTTTTCTAACGAGAGGGGTTTTTACACCATGTTAGCAAACGGTATCGAAATGTTAAAAAAAGCAAAGGCCGGTCATTACGCAGTCGGTCAGTTCAACATCAATAACCTCGAATGGACCAAGGCAATTTTGCAGGTCGCTGAGGAACTTAAAGCTCCGGTAATTCTTGGAGTTTCTGAAGGCGCTGGCAAATATATGGGCGGTTTTGCAACGGTCGCGGCAATGGTCGCAGCGATGGACAAGGAATTGAAGATTTCTGTTCCGGTTTGTACGCATCTTGACCACGGAACTTACGAAGGCGCATACAAGTGCGTTAAGGCTGGCTTCACGTCAATCATGTTCGACGGTTCGCATTATCCAATCGAGGAGAACATCTGGAAGACGAAAGAATTAACTCACGTTGCGCACAATCTCGGTATGTCAATCGAGGCTGAAGTTGGCGCAATCGGCGGCGAGGAAGACGGCGTTATCGGAATGGGCGAGTGTGCTGATCCGGACGAGTGCAAGAAAATCGCGGATTTAGGCGTTGATATGTTAGCTGCTGGAATCGGAAACATTCACGGAAAATATCCGGCGAATTGGAAGGGACTTTCGTTCGAGACGTTAGCAGCAGTTCAGGCGAAAACCGGTGAGATGCCGTTAGTTCTTCACGGTGGCTCTGGTATTCCTGAGGACATGATCCGCAAAGCAATCACACTCGGCGTTTCGAAAATCAACGTTAATACTGAGTGCCAGCTTTCATTCGCGGAAGCAACACGCAAATACATCGAAGCAGGCAAGGATCTCGAGGGCAAAGGCTTCGATCCGAGAAAATTGTTAGCGCCCGGTGTTGAAGCAATCAAGGAAACTGTCAGACAGAAAATCAAGTTATTCGGTTCGGACGGTAAAGCGTAAATAATGCCTGATATTCCCAGAAAGAAATATTATCTTAACGACAAATTCATAGGTGACGGGAGCCTCGCTGTAGTGGCGGGGCCATGTTCCCTTGAATCGCCGGAAATTGCTCTGCGAGTCGCGCGTGCTATGAAACATTTTTGCGAAGAACGCGGCTTGCTGTACATTTTCAAAGCCTCGTTTGACAAAGCGAATCGTACATCTGTTCATGCGTGGCGAGGACCAGGGCTTGAGAAAGGTCTCGAACAATTAGCCGAGATCAAGCAATTATTAAGTGTTCCAGTTCTGACGGATATTCACGAAAGTTGGCAGGCTGCCCCGACTGGTCAGGTTGTTGACATAATCCAGATTCCAGCGTTCCTGTGCAGACAGACGGATTTACTCGTAGCTGCTGCGAAAACTGGTCGAGTGATTAATATCAAGAAGGCGCAATTTCTCGCTCCGGACGACATGATCTACGCTGCTGCAAAATGTCGTGAGGCTGGCAATGATAACGTGATTTTGTGCGAACGTGGAACGATTATGGGCTATCACAGGCTGGTAGTCGATATGACCGGATTAGTTACGATGCGTGAATTTGGCTACCCGATTATGTTCGACGCAACTCACAGCGTTCAGAAACCCGGCGGACTTGGTGGCATGAGCGGCGGAGATTACAAGTTAGCATTTCCGTTAGCGAGGGCTGCTGCTGCCGTTGGAATTGACGCGATATTCGCAGAAACTCATCCTAGCCCGAAAGATGCCCTGAGTGACGGTCCGAATATGATCCCGTTAGACCAGATGGGAAGATTTTTGGACGAAGTGTTGGCGATTCATAACACATATCGAGAGATTTGCAAAAATGTCAAATGAATACTTGATTAAAATCGAACACACTGATGCAGATTTGCTTAACTCGGCGCGCGTATTAATGCACACGGAAGCTAGCGAGATTTTGCGGGCTGCGGATAATCTTGATGATTCAATCGTGAAGGCTGCGAGAATGATTTTCAAGTGCAAAGGCCGTGTTGTTGTCGTAGGTTTAGGAAAATCTGGTCATGTCGGGCGGAAAATTTCTGCAACGTTAGCGTCACTTGGCACACCGTCATTTTTCCTGCACGCGGCTGAAGCTTCACACGGAGATTTAGGAATGGTTCGGCGTGAAGATGTCGGATTATTCGTGAGCAACAGCGGCTCAAGTTCTGAGATTGTTGCGTTGTTGCCGCATTTCCAGAGATTGGGCGCGAAAATGATCGCGATTACTGGCGGACTTGATTCTCCGTTGGCAAAATATTCGGATATAGTTCTAAACTCGCACGTTCAGACTGAAGGCGACCCGTTACAATTAGCTCCGATGAGCAGTACAACGTTGCAGCTTGTGATTGGCGATGCGTTGGCAGCGATTATTACGATTCTTAGGAATTTGAAGCGTGAGGATTTCGCGTTATTTCACCCGGGTGGAGCTTTGGGCAGAAAGTTATTGACCAGAGTTTGCGATTTGATGGCGAGTGGCGATCAGTTGCCGCTTGTTCAGGAGAATGTTCTGGTGAAGGATGCTCTGTTCGAGATAACCAGCAAGGGATTCGGTGCGACATGTATAGTGAATAGTGAGGGATTTTTGACGGGAATTTTCACGGACGGAGATTTGCGCAGATTGATGGAAAAATTCGGCACGGATTCGTTCGCTGTGAAGATCAATGACGCAATGACACGAAATCCCAAAATCATAAATCCAGATTCGCTCGCAGCCGAGGCAGTCAGAATTATTGAGCAAAATGAAATCAGTGTGTTAGTAGTTGTAGATAACGTGAAGCAGAAGCATCCAATCGGAATAATTCACATACACGATTTGTTAAAAGCAGGTATAGCGTAATCAGACATGAAAATTTTAGGAGTGATTCCTGCACGTTGGAGTTCGTCAAGATTCCCGGGAAAACCACTTGCTGATATTTGCGGGAAAAGTATGATTCAGCGAGTGTATGAACGTGCAAAAAAATCGAGTTTGTTATTTGACGTGATCGTTGCGACTGATGATGAGAGAATTTCGCAGTGTGTTGAGAGTTTCGGAGGACGCGCAATCATTACGCCTTCAGAACTTCCAAACGGCACAGCACGCGCAGAATTTGCAACGAGAATTTATGGTGAAGCTGTAGACGCAGTGATAAATATTCAGGGTGACGAGCCGTTATTAAACCCAAGAATGATTGATGAAGTTGCGGAATTGTTGAGCGAAAATTATTGTGTGACGCTGTGCAGCGAATTGCAGAATGATTTCGAAAACCCGAATATCGTGAAAGTAGTTTTTGATTCGAATGGCAATGCGCTATATTTTTCACGCTCGCTCATTCCGTACAAGAGAAATTTGACAGAACAGCCGATTTTCCAACATATTGGCATTTACGGCTATAGCATAGATTTTTTGAGAAAGTATGTAGAACTTGAAGCTACACCGTTATCTGAAGCCGAAAGTTTGGAGCAGTTGAAAGTTCTCGAACATGCCTACAAGATTCGTGTGAAAGTTACGGATTGTAAAGACAAAAGCATTGGTGTAGATACACCCGAAGATCTGGAACTTGTGAAGCGAATAATTCAGGAAGATGCGAAAATTTGATCATGTAGTGATTTTGAGTGACGGAATACGCGGGCACTTTCACCAGTCGTTAGGTATAGCGCGCTGTGTCTGCAAAATTTCCGGTGCAAAACTCGAAGACGAAATTATTATTCCGAAATTGTCGAGTATAAAGCGATTTTTTGTGAAACTTGCTGCGAAAAAAAACAGCCTGAATCTTGATGACGAGATTTTCGCGAGAGTACGTGATTTCAAGAATACGCTGTTTATATCAACTGGAAGTTCAGCAGCTCCGTATAATCTTGCGTTGGCAAGAACTACCGGAAATTCTTGCGCAGTCGTTATGACACCGTCGATTTTGGGAACAGAACCGTTTGATTTCGCGATAGTTCCTGAGCATGATAAGCATGATTCTAAAGCGAGAAATATTTTCGTGACACTGGGTGCGCCGAATCATATAGATATTCAAGATTTACATGAACAGGCTGTTGTGAAGTTCGGGAATATTAAGCGTAATCGTAAAGTTGTCGCGCTTTTAATCGGTGGCAATGATGCGAATTATGGAATATCACCTGAATTTGCCGCGAAAATTTTTACGAAGCTGCGGGAATTTCGGGATTGCGAATTTCTGATAACGACTTCGAGACGAACTGGTGAAGCTACGGATAAGTCTGTGAAAAATATTTTTGGAAATTGCGATAACGTTGCGTACATGCTCTTAGCGTCAGAAAAGCCCGATGAGAATCCTGTTCCTGCGATGTTGGGAGCTGCCAGTCATGTGTTAGTCACGGAAGATTCTGTCTCGATGGTCTCGGAGTCTATAACGGCTGGCTTCAAAGTCGGATTGATTCGCGTTGAGAGAAAAACCGGATTTTTAAAGAACGCGCTCGGATTCGGTGCGAAAAGATTCGACGAGTTATTCGCGAAATTTTCTGAGATGAATTTGCTCGAAGATTTGGGAGAAGAGCCTGATTTCGGGAAATTCTTGAGTGCAGCTTCACAGAAACATGATTCGGATTTCAACGAGGCAATGCGTGCGGCAAAATGGATTTTGGAATGACAGGAATGAATAGGAGATTTGTAATATGAAATATCTGAATGAGTATATGGACAGTTACTTGGCTGCGAAACCTGAGACGGATTGTTGCTGGTTCGAGGGAAAATGGCACAAACGTTCGGAGATTGCAAAACTTGCGGATAATGTAACGGAAATTTTGCGCGCTTCGGGATTTTCAAAGGGACAGCGCTTGGTCGTATTGATGCCTAATTCGCCGTCTAATCTTGCGTTGATGCTGTCGGTTTGGAGATTGGGCGGAATTTTCTGTCCATTGAACGAGAAATCCGGGGAAATTTCGCTGCTGAGAACTCTCGATTTATTAAAGCCATTCGCAGTTGTTGTGAGTGAGAGTGTGAAGCAAAATCTTGTTGACGCGCTTGCAAATGCTGGTTGGCTGTGCGTGAGATCTGGCTTGGATTCTGCGCTCGGAAAATTCACAGGGAAAACTCAGCCTGTTACACCAGAAGATGAAGATCTAGCCGTAATATTCTCAACATCAGGAACAACTGGCAATCCCAAAGCAGTGCCGCTGACTCACGCGAATATTCTGGATAATTGCTATATATGTCTGGATAGATTGATTTGCTTGACGACGGAGAATATTTTCTTGAACGTTTTGCCCGGATTTCACGCTTTTGGTTTTACGGTTTGTACGATATTGCCGTTTATCCTGGGAGCAAGGCAGGTTTTGATAGCGAATTTCATGCCGCCGTCGAAAACGATTGAAGCATTGATCCAAAGCGGAACAGATACGCTGCTATTAGTCCCGACGATGATAGGCTTCGTAACGTCGATGCTGGAAAAACAAGCTAAGCAATTAAAAAATATAAAGATACTGATCTCAGGTGGCGATAGATATAATCCTGAGATGGACGAGCGCGTCAGGAAAATTTTCGGAGTGCCTGTGAACGAGGGCTATGGTATCACGGAATGTTCGCCTGTTTTGTCGGTAAGTCAGGACGCAGAACATCGCAAACTCGGTACAGTCGGTAAAGCACTGAAGGGTTTCGAGATTCAGTTGCGAAATGAAAGTGATGAAATCTTGGAAAATGCCAGCGAGGGCGTATTGTGGGTGAAGGGTGCAAGCGTAACTCGTGGTTATTATCACGCAGATGAGATCAATCACGAGAGATTCAAAGACGGATTTTTCAACACAGGCGATTATGTGAGAATCGATTCAGAAGGCTACATAAAGATTCTTGATCGTGTCACGGATATTATTATCGTCGGAGGCTTCAATGTGTATCCACAAGAAGTAGAAGCTATTTTGTGCGAGAATCCTGCTGTTCAAAATGCTGTAGTCGTCGGAATGCCGAATGATATGAGCGGAGAAGTTCCGAAAGCTTTCGTCGTGAAAAATTCCGGCGCAGAAGTCAGCGAGAATGATCTTGTGAAGTTTTGCAAAGAAAGATTGTCACATTATAAAGTCCCGAGAGCTATAGAATTTGTAGAATCATTGCCAATTTCAGCTACAGGGAAAATTTTGCGCAGAGTTTTGCGTCAGAAGGAGCGAGAGAAAAAGTAATGCGTCTTGAAGAGTTGTTGCTTGAAAATTTGAGTAAAGATAGAGAAGCTGATTGCTACTGGTGGAACGGTAATTGGTACACGTGCGGAGATTTGCTGAATCTGGTCGATAATTGTGAGAATGCTCTGAGGCGTGCGGGTTTTGAGCGTGGTCAGCGATTGGTCGTGATGCTGAAAAATTCGCCGTTAATCCCTGCGTTATCGTTGGCAGTTTGGAAATTGCGTGGAATATTTTGCCCGTTGAATGAGAAAGCCGGTCTATCATCGTTGAAGGGTACGCTGGAGCTGCTGAAGCCGTTTGCCGTGATTTTGCAGAACGAGATTAAAGAGCTTGCTGTTTTGAAAGAATCCTGGGTATGTATTACGTGTGATTTGGACGCGAAAGATTTGCCGGAATTTACTGGTAAGCTGCAAGAGCCTGATAACGAAGATTTCGCCGTAATATTCTCGACATCTGGAACGTCTGGCAATCCAAAAGCAGTTCCATTAACGCACGAAAATTTCCTGAGTAATTGCGCAGATACCCGCGAAGTTGTTACGGATTTGCAAAAGGGTCATGTGTTCTTGAATGTGTTGCCGAATTTTCACTCGTTTGGCTTTACATGCACGATGCTATTGCCGTTCAGCATGAATCGTAAAATAGCGATTGTGCCGTCATTTTTGCCGCCGCAGCTGACGATGAGAGCGATTGTCGAAGCGAAAGTAGATGTGATGTACGTAGTTCCAGCGATAATAGCGTATTTGTTAATGTCAGTCGAGAAAGGGAAATTTCCAGCAGAAGAGTTGAAGCGTCAAGTATATATTTGCACGGGTGGCGACAGATTGAACCCGAACGTTCAGGATCAGGCGTGGGAATTGCTCGGCAAAGAGATAGTAGATGGCTACGGATTGACAGAGACTTCGCCGGTTGTTTGCATGACCCCCAGCCACGATAGATATAAACTCGGAACAGCAGGAATTTTATTGCCCGGCTACGAATACAAGCTTAAAACACGCGATGGTCAAGATTTGGGAAAAGATTCTCACGAGGGAGTATTGTGGCTTAAGGGAGCAAGCATTACACCCGGGTATTTTCACGCGCCAGAGATTACGGCTGAGAGATTCGATTCAGATGGCTTTTTCAACACCGGCGATTATGTAGAAATTGATTCTGACGGATATATCAAGATAATGGATCGAGTTACGGATATAATAATTGTCGGAGGCTTCAACGTTTATCCTCAGGAAGTTGAGAAGATTTTGTCAGAGCATCCGGCGGTTCAGAACGCGATCGTCGTCGGAGTTCCGCACGCAATCAACGGCGAAGTTCCGAAAGCATTCATCCAGCGTCGAGAAGGCTTCTTGAACGTAACGGATCGCGAGATTATAAAATTTGCGAAAGAACGCATGGCACATTTCAAAGTTCCGAGGTCAATAGAATTTGTTGATGACATTCCGTTATCCGGAACCGGCAAAGTTTTGCGGCGAGTTTTGCGCGAGAAGGCAGGTCACAAAGGAATATGATTTTCGAATCGTCTCTGAGTAAGTTATTGTTAAGTTATTCGGGGACGATTTTTTTGCGAGAGAGAGTGTGTATTGTGTATAATTTGATTGAAAAATTTTTGGGAGGCGAAATTTTTATGAGAAAGTCGTTTAAGAAGAGGGTGTTTTGGGGATTTTTGTTACTAGTTTTCGGAGCTGCGGGCGGTTGGTTTGTGAAGAAAGTTGTTCACAAGACACTTGATAAGACAGTCGGAGAACCACTTGACAAAATTTTGGAACGGGCGTTGGACGCACTCACAAAACCCGTCGATGAGAAAATGGCAAAGGCACGAGATGACACACGGGAATATCTCGCGAAAAATACGGTTCAGCAGGTCGAAGCCAAAATTGCAAACAACGATCCAGAAGCTCAATACAATTTGGCAAACTCGTATTACTTCAGTGGGGATTATGACAATGCGCTCAAGTGGTACAGGAAAGCTGCTGACCAAGGATACGCGCCAGCTCAAAACAATCTCGGCGTAATGTTCGACAATGGATACGGAGTTGCGCAAGACAAATCTGAGGCTGTGAAATGGTACAGGAAAGCCGCTGAACAAGGACTTGCAGAAGCTCAATTCAATCTCGGAAATCGTTATTATAATGGAGACGGAGTTGCGCAGGATAAATCTGAGGCTGTGAAATGGTACAGGAAAGCCACTGAACAAGGACTTGCAGAAGCTCAATTCAATCTCGGAAATCGTTATTATAATGGAGACGGAGTTGCGCAGGATAAATCTGAAGCTGTGAAATGGTTCAGGGAAGCTGCTGACCAAGGATACGCGCCAGCTCAATGCTATCTTGGTTTTATGTTCGAGAAGGGATACGGAGTTGCGCAGGATTACGCTGAAGCTGTGAAATGGTACAGGGAAGCTGCTGACCAAGGATACGCGCCAGCTCAATGCAATCTCGGCGTTATGTTCGAGAAGGGATACGGAGTTGCGCAAGATAAATCTGAGGCTGTGAAATGGTACAGGGAAGCTGCTGACCAAGGGAACGCGCCAGCTCAATTCAATCTCGGTGTGATGTATTCCAACGGCGAGGGAGTTGCACAAGATAAATCAGAAGCTGTGAAATGGTACAGGAAAGCTGCTGAACAAGGAGATGCAGACGCTCAATTCAGTCTCGGAAATCGTTATTATAATGGAGACGGAGTTGCCCAGAACAAATCAGAAGCAGTGAAATGGTACAGGAAAGCTGCTGAACAGGGAGACGCAGACGCTCAGGAAGCACTCAAATTGCTCGGTGAAAGTTGGTAATTTGTTTTGAAGATC
>CAJOEM010000012.1 GCA_905233725.1 uncultured Synergistales bacterium | reverse complement strand
AATCGTGAAATCTTTGTAATAACTATCATATGAATTTTCAGCTACAACGGTGAACGTGAATGTCCCGGCTTTTTGCGGAGTTCCCATTATTTCGCCGGTTGCGTAGAGCGTTAGACCATCAGGAAGAATATTCCAGTACGATGCTGCTTTGTCATTTGCTTTGTGACCGTCTGGCAATGGTACATAATCATTTAATTTCCAGATTATTGGCTCAGCCCCGGTCGCTTCGAGTTTCGTTTGATAATATTCGCCGACCTTGCCGCTTGGAAGTGGTGAATCAGTCGTGATTGCCGGAATAATTCTTCCGCCGCCAGATTCTTCGACGATAAACATAATTTGCTCTGAAACAGAACCTGCTGAATTTTCCGCTGTCAAAGTCACCAAGAATGTCCCGGATTCTTGCGGAGTTCCGAAAATTTCACCGCTTGAAGATAACGTGAGACCATTTGGAAGATTCTCAGCTGTCCAAGTTATTGGTTCAGTCCCGGTTGCTTCGAGTTTCGCTTGATAATATTCGCCGACCTTGCAGCTTGGAAGTAAACTTGGAAGTAAATCAGTCATGATTACCGGAGCAATTATTTCAGGAGTTGAATCTCTCGTAATTGTGAACGCTTTGATGCAGACGTTTTCGCCGGATTGGGCTGAAATATCGCTCCAAAGACTACCGTTATGAGATTCGTAACTTTCGCCGGAATTTACAACCGGAGTTGCGTAAGCTCTGCCGTTGCTCCATGTGCTGCTGGATTCGACTGGAAGCGGGAATGTGTAGCTTTCGTTCTCAAATTTCACAACAACTGAGAAATATTCGCCCTTTGGAAGTTCTATGAGCTGGGGAAGTTGCAATCTGTGATAGCCGGAGTAAGCGTAAAATCCCGAAGCTGTTGTAACAAGTGTTCCGTTAGTGGGATTTGTGGATTTTGCAGAGCCGAGATCGTAAACTGAGACAGAAATTTGCGCGTTGTTATCGTTCGTGTAGAAGCCAACGGATTGCAGCGATTCGTTATCACCTGTGATCTGGAAAATATTCGCGCCCCAAGCTGTGGTTTTGCCGTAACCGTAAGATGACGTGTTGCCCAAATCATCGTAGCCGTATTGCTTTAGAGTCGGGTCAGCAACATCCGCCACAAACACCGTCGCACGTGTCATGTACTGTTCGTAGGACATGTAGAAATATCCACCGTCGCCCCACCTATCACCCCAAGAATTTCTGACCAGCCAAGCTCCGTCATTCTCAGGTCTCATGTTTGCGTCGAAATTTTCGCGTGAGAAATTATCGTCCCAACCAACGAGTAACACAGCATGATTCGTAGAGTTACTGTGTTTGTTGTCGAAATACGCCGTCGTGCCAGTGCCTTCACCAGTTACTGCTCCATCGCCAGCGTAATAACTGATCTGAACCGCGCCGTAATTTTGGATCAGGTTTTTGATAGAGTTCATGTTCTCAGATGTTACTTCACCGAGTCGATAAGCTTCTCGCAAATCTAGGCGTCTGGGATAATCGTTTGGATTCCCGGATGGTGTTGTGTAGTTGTAGCCTGCGTATGGTAAATTCGCTTCGTCCGTCGGTGCGTCAAGTCGTGCGAAAAACGCGATTGTCTGGTCTGGGTTGCCGCCCTGATCCATAATATCACCGTTGTCGTATTTACCGAAAGATTTTCCGGAGCGAGTGTCGCCGTAAACGAAATATGCCAAGTGAAATTCCGAGAGATCGATTTCAGTACCGGTTTCTGATACAACATTCGATTCCATCGCACCAATCGACGCGTGCGCCCAACAAGTTCCCCACGGATTTTGATCACGAACTGCAGGCAGCCTGCCATGCTCGCGCAAATCATATTTCGAGGGGAATTGCAGTTCAATATTTTTGTCGCGATTTACGCCCTGAGTTTCCCAGAATCGTGGCGGATTGTTCTTCAGGTGAGACAAATCTAACGGTGAGGGAATGTCGCCCGTCGAATAATACTCGCCAGTGTTTCGGTCTGGAGCGTCGGTTTCGGCTCTAGAACCCGTCCATTCCAGAAATTCCTTCGCAACTGGTGCGCGTGTGGGAGTTTCTGTAGCGTTCCCAGTTGGGGTAATTTGGAATCTCAGATTACTAGTCGTCGTAGTGTAGATGTCGTCTCCTGCAGCGTTCACAGATGGAACACATGAAAAAAACGTCATCAAGCAAAATAGAATCAACGCAGAAAATTTCCTGAACATTTTGAAACCTCCTTGGAAAATTTGTAAATCTGGGCTATATTTTAGCAATTTTCCGGGATTTTTATTTCAGTTCTTTCGCGTAATCTCGCAGGAATTTCGCCGTGTAACCTTTGTCGCCATTCATGATCTCTTCGGGAGTGCCTTCACAAATAATTTCGCCGCCATTTTCGCCGCCCTCGGGACCAAGATCGATTATGTAATCCGCGGATAATAACACGTCTGGATTGTGTTCGATGAAAACGATTGTGCTCTTGTTGTGGTCGATTATCCGGTGAATTATGCTGAGTAATTTCTTCACGTCCGTGTAGAATAATCCGGTTGTGGGTTCGTCGAGCAAATACAGAGTTCGTCCGCCGAATTTCTTAGAGAGTTCCTTGGATAATTTCACGCGCTGAGCTTCACCGCCGGATAAAGTCAGAGCCGATTGTCCAAGACGAATATATCCCAAGCCAGCCTCCTGAATCAATTTGAGTTTTGCCAGTATCTTTGGAATACCGCCGAAAAATTCCGCAGCTTCATCGACAGTCATAGCTAATACGTCAGCAATATTCTTGTCTTTGAAACGCACTTCCAGAGTTTCGTGATTGTATCTCGTGCCGCCACAAACTTCGCAATCTGAGTAAATATCCGGCAAAAACAGCATCGAAGTTTTCACAGAGCCAGCTCCCCCACAAGCTTCACACCTGCCGCCCTTTACGTTAAAGCTGAATCTTCCCGGAGTATAGCCTCTGAATTTCGCATCAGGTAATCCTGCAAAAAATTCGCGAATTAGTGAGAATACGCCCGTGTATGTCGCAGGATTTGACCGCGGAGTTCTGCCGATTGGGCTTTGGTCTACGAGTACTATGTTATCGAAAAATTCTGTGCCATCGATTGACTTGAATTTCCCGGGACGTTCACGGAAATCTCTATCCAATATTCTGCGCATGCCTTTGTATAACACGTCGTACAGGAAGCTACTTTTGCCTGAACCGGATACGCCGCTGATGCACGTGAAGCAGCCGACAGGAATTTTCACGTTGATGTTCTTGAGATTGTTGTGAGCAGCAGATTTCACACGCAGCCATTTCTCCGGAACACGCCGCGATTGTTTTCGAACGATTCCGCAAGATTCTCCGCGCAGATATTTTCCAGTTAAGCCGTCAGATTTCAGGACTTGATCGTATGAGCCAGAGTTGATTATTTCCCCGCCATTTTCTCCGGCAGCCAGTCCCATCTCGATCAGATTATCCGCAGCTTGCATAGTTTCGCGATCATGTTCGACGACAACGACAGTGTTTCCCAAGTCACGAATCGATGTCAATGAGCGTATTAATTTTTCTGTATCGCGTGGGTGAAGTCCGATTGTTGGTTCATCAAGAACGTATAATACACCGCTGAGATTTGAGCCGATCTGAGTTGCAAGCCTGATACGCTGAGATTCTCCGCCTGATAAAGTGTCCGCACGCCTCAAGAGTGAAAGATAGCCTACACCGACGTTGTTCAGAAATTCGAGACGCTTGTTGATCTCGAGCAGAACTTGCGAAACGATTTCGGACTGAGATTTTGTTAGCGTGAGATTTTGCATTACGTGCAATAATTTCTCGATTGGCATTGTGATTAAATCGCCGATGTTGTAGCCGGAGACTTTCACGTTGAGAGCTTCGGGTCTGAGTCTCAAGCCGTTGCATGATTTGCAAATATCTTCCTCGCGATATAACGCAACTTCGTCAAGTACATTCTCGTTATCCGCGAAATATTTGAGTTTAGCTTCGAGCCAGCCTGTTACGCCTTCATAACGTCCCATGTAGGGTCTAGCGATTCCGTTCTCGTCGAAAATCATGGGTAATTTCTCGTCGCCGCTGCCGTTCCAGATGAAGTCCTGAATTTCAGGTGAAAGATTTTTGTAGGCTACGCTCAAATCCCAGCCGTGTTTTTCCGCGAACATTTCGAGTTTCTTGATCGTGTAGGGTTTCGTTTTCCATGGAATTACAGCACCATCCAAAACTGAGCGTTCGGGATCGATTGTTAATTCGCGTGAAAAATGTTCGTGACTACCCAAGCCGCCGCAATCTGGACAAGCTCCGACCGGATTGTTGAACGAGAATAATCTTGGCTCGATTTCTGGCATTCCGATTTCGCAATCTGGGCAGGAATATTTTTCGGTCATGGTGTATTCGCTGGAATTTTCTGGATTGATCAGCACGTAGCCGTCGGATAATTTCAGAGCAGCTTCGACGGATTCAGCAAGCCTTGAGCGTCTATCAGGTGAAATTTTCAGGCGGTCGATTACGATTTCGATATTGTGTTTCTTGTTCTTGTCGAGAGTGATAGCTTCTTCGAGATAGTAAACGCTGCCGTCAACTCTTGCGCGAGTGAAGCCTTTTTCGCTGACTTGGCTGAATAGATTTTTGAACTCGCCCTTTTTGTTTTTGACGAGTGGTGAGAGAACTTCGATTTTTTTTCCGGATTCGTTTGTGAGAATGTATGATAATATCTCGTCGATTGAGTGACGTTCGACAGGTTTTCCGCATTTTGGGCAATATGGCGTGCCGATCCTGCCGAATAACAGCCTGAAATAATCGTAAATTTCCGTCACAGTTCCGACGGTTGAGCGTGGATTGTGTCCGGTGCCTTTCTGTTCGATTGAGATAGCCGGTGAGAGTCCGGAGATTTCATCTACGTCAGGTTTTTTCTGAACGCCGAGAAATTGCCGGGCATATGCAGAAAGCGATTCAACGTAACGTCTTTGACCTTCAGCGTATAATGTGTCGAATGCCAGCGAAGATTTCCCCGAACCAGACGGTCCAGTTATTACGATTAATTTTCCGCGCGGGATTTCTAGATTGATGTTTTTCAGATTGTGTTCTTTTGCGCCACGAATTATTATAGCGTTGTTCAAGTCAATTTCCCCTGTATAATTATAATATAGCGAAGAAATATTTTAGGAGAGTGAGTTTTGATGTCAAGAATTTTAAAAGTTACGTGTGTCGCGTTAATGTTGGTGGTATTGCTTGTGGCGAGTGGTTTTGCTGCTGAGAAACCCGGCGGTGAAATTAAGCGCATGAGCATATTCGTTAGCAATTTCACGGAGGTCGGATTATACGATTTTGATGTCGCTGAATCTGGTAACGACGATGTCATGCACTTGGCTGATCCTGAGAACGTTGGCGAATTGATTCGCTTCGGAATTAAGCATAACGTGATTAATAATCCAAAGACTACGATTAAGAAATGCACGGATGCTAATTGCGAATACGGCTCGTTGACGGTTTCTGGAGCAGCGGTTGCATCGAGTGTGAAGAAATATTTTGACATGTCGATTGAGAATCAGAGTTTGCTAAATTCATCGCCGGAATGTTTTTACGATGGCAAATTGTATCATTTTGAGAAGCAGGATGAATCCGAAGCAGTTTATTACGCAGATGTTCAGAGCGTAAGTCAGAAAGCAGGAATTATCACGATGAAGGGCGAAATTTACGACACGAAGAACAAGTCCGACCGTCCGGCAAGATTCGTAGCAACAGCCAAGCCGTATGTCTGGAATAAGCACGATACCTGGTCTATTCTGTCGCTTAAATTGGAGTGGAAATAGCGAATATGAATCTAAATCTAAATCACGAGATTAATAATCTGTTACGATTTGCAATCTCGAAGAATTTGATCGAACGCGAAGATTTTTTCTACGCAGCAAATTCGCTTATAGGGATTTTGGGAGTGAACGAATTTTCGCCTGAAGAATATGATTCTGATTCTGAATCTGAATTTGGGACTTCTCCGGATATGATTCTCTCGAAGATTCTGGATTACGCGGTTGAAGCTGGAATTATCGAGGATACGGAAACTGAGCGGGATTTGCTTGATACGAAACTGATGGGAGTTTTGACACCAAGACCCTCGGATGTTATTCGTGAATTTTGGTCGAATTACGAGAAGTCGCCGCTTGAAGCAACGAATTATTTTTACGGATTGGGGATTTCGTCGAATTATATCAGGTCAGCGCGCACAGCCAAGAATATCTGCTGGAAAACTCGCACTGAATACGGTGAACTTGACATTACGATTAATATCTCGAAGCCAGAGAAAGATCCCAGAGATATTGCCAAAGCTAAGCTGATTAAGTCGTCAGGTTATCCGAAATGTTTATTATGCCGCGAGAACGAGGGATTTTACGGACACCACGCACACCCTGCGCGCGAAAATTTGCGTTTGATCCCGCTTGAGCTGAATGGCAAAGACTGGTTTTTGCAGTATTCGCCGTATAGTTATTATAACGAGCATTGTATAGTTTTGGGACGTGAGCATGTTCCAATGTTGATTTCGCGAGAGACGTTCGAGAATTTGCTGGAGTTTGTTACGAAATTCCCGGATTATTTTGTCGGCTCGAATGCGGATTTGCCGATTGTTGGCGGATCGATTCTGTCGCATGATCATTATCAGGGCGGGCGCTACAGATTTGCGATGGATAACGCCGTGTTCGAGAAAAAATACGAATATGAATCAGGAATCGAGATTGGGCGAATCAAGTGGCCGATGTCAGCGTTGAGGCTGAGTTCAGAGAAGCCTGATTTACTTGTGAAACTTGCGAATAAGATTCTGGAAGCTTGGCGCGAATGGACAGATGATAGCGTCGGAATTCTTGCGTATTCTGACGGAGAAGCTCATAACACGATAACGCCGATTGCAAGACGACGGGGAAATTTTTACGAGCTGGATCTGGTTTTGCGGAATAATCGCACAAGTCCAGAGCACCCGTTAGGAATTTTTCACCCGCATTCGGACGTTCATCATGTTAAGAAAGAGAATATCGGATTGATCGAAGTGATGGGGCTTGCAGTTTTGCCGGCGCGATTGAAGTCAGCGATTGAGAGAATGTCTGAAGCCTGGATTGCTGGTCTGAACGATTTGCCCGAGGATTTGAAGCTTCACGAGAACTGGTATCGAGAAATCCGTGAGAAATATGCTGAGTCGAAAGAGCCTGATGTTGAAAAAATTCTGCGTGATGAAATTGGTCACGTATTCGCGCGAGTCCTGAGTGACAGTGGAGTTTTCAAGCGTAATTCTGATGGATTCGCAGCATTTGATAGATTTGTGGAAAGTGTGATAGCATGAGCAGTAAGAATCAGTTTGCGTTATTGTTGACGCGAAGATTCATGCCGTTATTTTTGACGCAGTTTTTGGGAGCATTCAACGATAATTTTTTCAAGAGTGCATTAATGATGCTTATAACGTACAGGTTGAGCGATGCTACTGGAATTGATTCGCGAATTTTGGTGAACGTTGCTGCGGGAATATTTATACTGCCGTTTTTCGTATTTGCAGCTCCTGCGAGTGATTTAGCCGATAGATATGATCGCTCGACGCTTATGCGCTGGGTGAAATTTGCGGAAATAATAATCATGGCTGCAGCAGCGATTGGTTTTCACGTGCATAATGTATTCATGTTGATGATTGTGCTGTTCATGATGGGTGCGCAATCGACGTTTTTCAGTCCTGCTAAATACAGCATTCTTCCGCAACATTTGCACGAGGACGAATTAATAGCCGGAAACGGATTGATTCAAATGGGAACGTATCTGGCAATTTTAACGGGAACGATTTTCGGTGGCTTGTTGATTTTGCGCGAGAATGGCATTTATTGGGTTGGAGCTTTGGCGGTTAGTATCGCAGCTGCAGGTTGGCTGAGCAGTCTGTTAATTCCCCCGACGAAGCCGATTGAGCCTGAACGCAAAATTTCGTTTAATATCGTTGGACGCACGTTGGAAATGTTCCGTGATGTTGTGCCGATGAGAAAAGTTTTCGGAGCAATGTTAGCGATTTCGTGGTTCTGGTTGGTTGGAGCGACGTTTCTTGCGCAGTTCCCAACGTTTGCGAAATTGAATCTCGGAGCAGATGAAAGTGTAGCAACAAGTTTTCTCGCAATATTCTCGTGTGGCATAGGCTTGGGCTCGATGGCATGTAACGCGCTTTTGAAGAGCAAAGTCACAACGAAATATGTAGCGTCTTCAGCGTATGGAATTGCTTTGGCGAGTTTGTTGCTGTGGTTTGTTAGCAGCAGTAAGCCACCGGTTGCGCCCGGAACAGAAATTATCGGATTGTGGGAATTTTTCGCGGAGCCATCGAATTGGACGATTATAGCATGTTTGTTTGTTATAGCGTTTTGCGGAGGCTTGTATATTGTGCCGCTCTACGCCGTCATGCAGACACGCGCTCCTGAGGAAAAAGTCTCCGGAGTGATTGCGTGTTCGAACATAACGGATTCGATTTTCATGGCTACAGCAGCGTTGGCAGCGAGCCTGTTGATCTCGATGGGATTGACGATTTCGCAGATATTCTTGCTTGTAGCTCCGACGACGTTTCTAGTTGGACTTGCCGTGAGATTGCTAATTCTGGAATAGCTGATTCTGGAACTTGAATAAGCATAAACGAAGCTCCTGATCTGGATCATGTTGGATCGTGTGATGAGATCGGGAGCTTTTTTTTACGCGTAAATTTTCGAGATGATATTCTCCGGAGTAAGTCCGAATAATTCGCGTTGTTGTTCTGATGTAGCATGTTGAACGCACACGTCCGGAACTCCGAATCTGAATAATCTTGCGCGTGATTGATGCTGTGATTGATGTTCTGAGATAAACGCAGCGATCGCTTCACCCAAACCACCGGCTAGATAATTTTCTTCGAGAGTTGCTATAGTCTCGTAACGTTCGATGATTTCGGATAATAATTTCGTGTCGAGCGGCTTGATGCGCTGAATATTGTAGATTGCTGGCGGCGTGAGATTTTTCGTGATTGCGAGTTCCCGCGCTTTGAGCATAATTTCGAGCATGATTCCGTGACCGAGTAACGCGTATTTTTCACCATCGGAGATTTTCATGATTGCGGAATTTTTCGCTTCGAGATTTGTTTCCGGAATATTGCCTCTGGGATAGCGAATCAAAGTTGGAGCATTGCGTTTTGCTGCGATTTGCATGACCTGACGCAGTGAATTTTCGTCGCATGGTGAGTATATCTCGAGATTCGGAATTGCGCGTGACCAGGAAACGTCGAGCAATCCCTGATGAGTATCGCCGTCCGAGCCGACTAATCCAGCACGGTCAACCATCAGGACTACCGGCAAGTTTTGCAGAGCTATATCGTGCATTAATTGATCCATTGCGCGTTGTAAGAACGTCGAGTAAATGAATACCCAAGGTTTCATCCCACCTGCTGCGAGACCTGCTGCCATCGTTAGCATGTGACTTTCGGCTATTCCAACGTCAAAGAATCTCTCGGGGAAATTCTTGCTGAAGTTCTCAAGCTTTACGCCTGTGACCATCGCTGCCGTAAAACACACAATACGCTTATCCTGAGCTGCTAATGATTCCATGATTTGTGACGCTGCTTCACTCCATGTTCGGGATTTTTTGCCGGAACTTTTGGGAGCGACTTGATGATATTTCGTTGGATCTTTCTCTGCGTCGGGGAAGCCTTTGCCTTTGATCGTGTTGAAGTGCAAGAGTACCGGGCGTTCGTAATTTTTCGCGAGTTCGAAGATCGTGTCGCAAGTCTTGAGATCGTGACCGTCGAATGGTCCCCAGTAATTTATGCCCAAATCGTCGAAGAAATTCTCGGGTATAAGCAGATTTTTCACGTGATCACGGAAGCCGCTCAAGTATTCGTAAAGCCTTTTGCCGTTCGGAAGTGATAAGCAGATTTTGCGTATTGAGTTTTTTGTTGCGTTGTAGAAATTGTTCGCTGAGAGTTTCGCCAGCAAAGTTGAGAAGCCGCCGATACGATTGCTGATTGAGTGCTTGTTATCGTTCAGGATTATTATGATCTTGGTTTTGGTTTCCTGAACGTAATTTAGAGCCTCGAGTGCAAGTCCGTTGATTAATGATGCGTCACCGATGAATGCGATTATATTGCGATTTTCCCCGAGTAAATCCCGGGCTTTCGCGTAACCCAGAGCCGCCGAAATTGACGTGCTGCTGTGACCGGTGTTGAAATGATCACAGGGACTTTCGCTGCGTCGTGGGAAGCCGCACAAGCCGTTTTTTAATCGCAGAGTTTGGAATTTGTCGAATCTGTCAGTGAGAATTTTGTACGCGTATGACTGATGCCCAACGTCGAAGATTATGCGATCGTTGAACGGGTCGAAATTTCTCAGCATTGAGATAATTAATTCCACAGCACAGAGTGAGGAGCCTAAATGTCCGCCGTTTTTCGTGACTGTATCGAGAATAACTTCCCGGACTTCTGAGGCCAGTTCAGGTAATTTGTCGTCAGGAATTGCTAATAGATCTTTGTGAGTGAATCCCGGCTTGAGAAATTGCATGTTATTCGAATCGTCTGAACTCGTAGGCAGCAAATTGCGCGATTAGTTGCATCGACGCGAGTTGTGCCCTGTTGAGAACGTTGTAATCGGATTGATTTTGCCCTGAGCCGATTGCGATGATTGCGACCAGAGAATTTTCGTCACAAAGCGGGAAAATATATTTCATGTCTGAAGCTTTGAGAATTTCTTTCCATGGACAGCCGCCTAAGCCCCAGGATTTGAACACAGAGTCCGGACTTTGTTCGTCGAGATTGTAAATTGACTCGTGAACGTCGGAATTTTTCACGGGAGCCGCTGATGGCAGCAGTGTTGGGTCGGAATTTGAGCGGAAATGTCCGGTTCTGCGTTCGGAGAGAGTGTAGCCAGATCTGGATTTGTCCCAAATTGCAAGCAGGCAGTTTTTCATTCGGCACTGTTCCATGAAGATGTCGATTAAGAGTGACAAGAATCTGCCACGGGATTCCGCGCCTTTGAGAATTTTCAGGACGTTTGACAGTGATAAGACCGTAAATTCTTCGGAGGAAATGTCGATTTTTGATTGTACGCTCTGTTTTCGCAAATTATTAATCGCGACAGCACGAACGGCTAAATTCCCGAGCAATTCGAGAAAATTCATGGTTTGTGAATCCGGCATTCTGTCCCATTTGATTACGCAAAATAATCTGAAGTCTCCTTCTGCGATTGGCAAAACGATTTCGACGTTGTTATCTTGTTGAGCTAATACTACGGGATTCGGCGGAAGAATTTGTGACGCGAAAATTCCTGTGCGTTCGGGAATATTTTTTACGGAATCGCTGTGTCCTTTGAGTACGGTCAGGTAATTGCCCTCGTCTTTGAGAATTGCGATTGATTTCGGGAACAAGCTTTCCTGAATTACGTCGTTGAGGAATGACGCGAAATACTGCAGTGGCATCGGCTCGAAGATTGACGCGAGAGTGTTCTTTGTCGCGAGAATCATGTAAGACAAGCGCGATAATTTTTTCTCAGTGTCAGAGATTTTCTTGAACGTCTGCCAAAGTCTGATTAAACCTGCGTATGGTTCGAGTTCCTGAATGAATGATTCTGGTTTTGCGATATTTTCTTGAATCAGCACGAAAATTTCCCATTCAGGCAGACCGCGCATTCTGATTACGGATTGAAATTTGTTGCCGAGAATTTCTGCGGAAAAGTCTTGGTAATTTAATTCGCAAGAATCTTTCAGGATCGCGTCCGGAAAAATTTTTGCAGGGTTATTATCTTGGAAATTGATTGTTAAACTTGACGGAATTATGCCGACAGAATCGATAATGTTGAACGAGTTGAACGAATCCTGAGATTCAGAATTTGCTTTTTCGATTACGATTGCGTGAAAATTTTTCGTGCCAAGGAAATCGCTTAAGCATTTGAGAGCGCCGCCCCCGAGAATGAAGTCGATATTCTTGTATAGCTCGTTAAAATCCATTTTTGAGAGTACCTCCTGAATTATGATTATTATGATTTGCGATTTGATTTTGAATTTGAGAAATAATTTTATCGCTTTTTCCGTTCAAAATCGTATAATAATATTAGCTGAAAAAAATATTTTTTGGAAGGGAATGCGTTGTAATATAATGATAGAAGTGCATCGTCTTAACGGAGAGGCTTTCCTGCTTAATTCAGACATGATAGAGACGATTGACACCACGCCAGACACGGTTGTCAGGTTGTTGAACGGTCATCGTTACGTTGTGCGTGAAAAAGTTGCGGAAGTTTACAAGCGAATAATTTCGTTCAGGAAGCTTGCCGGTTATACGTGCATTGTGTCGAACACGGCTGAGGAGTCGCGTGAATAGTGTCGTGTCAGAAATAACGTTTTCAGGGGTGAAGGAATTTTGGATTTAACGAGTCTGATTGGGTTTCTTGTAACATGGATTTTGGTTCTTGCGTCGATGGCATCTGGAGGAAATTTCGGAGCATATGTTGACGTTCCGTCGATCATGATCACGTTGGGCGGAGCTATTGGAGCAACGATTATTTCGAATCCCGGCGAGAGATTGAAGGCAGTAACCGGAAGTTTGCGCAGTGTTTTTATAAATAAAGAAGCGGATTTAGTCGGCATGGTTCAGATGATAACGAGTTTTGCGGAGAAAGCGCGTCGTGAGGGATTGCTTGCACTTGAGGGCGACATTGCGGAAATTGATAATGATTTCATGCGCAAGGCAATTCAGCTTGTAGTTGACGGAACTGATCCAGAACTTGTGCGGGCGATTCTTGACACTGAGATCGGAGTTTTTGAGGACAGGCATTCGGCGAATAAATCTGTTTTTGACACATTGGCAGAATTTGGTCCATCGTTCGGAATGATCGGAACGTTGATTGGATTGATAGCGATGTTGGGAAACTTGCAGGATGTCAGCGCGTTGGGACCTGGTATGGCTGTCGCATTGATAACAACGATGTACGGATCAATGCTTGCAAACATGTTCGCTATTCCGGTGAGTAAGAAACTCGGCGCGCGCTCGGCACAGGAAGTCAAATTAATGGAATTGATGGTCGAGGGAATTTTGGCGATTCAGGCAGGCGAAAACCCGAGAATAGTCGAAGAAAAGTTGAAAGTCTATTTGCCGCCGAAGATGCGAGAAGCGTTTAATCAGGAGGAGCAATAATGGCACGCCAGAAGAAACCCGAAGAACCCGGATTGAGTGCGCCGTTCTATATGGGAACGTATGGCGACATGGTCACGTTGATATTGTGCTTTTTTATATTATTATTCGCGATGTCGTCGGTAGATTCACAGAAATTTCAGAAGGCGCTTTTATCACTGCGAGGCTCGCTCGGAGTTTTGAAGGGCGGAGTTACGACTGAAGAATCTACTGACCCGAACAGAAGCGGTGAAGTCGGCACAAGTCCCGGAGCATCTGAACGCGTAGAACTTGACACAAGACACGTAGCCTACACGCTGAATTCGTATTTGCGCTCTGAGAATTTGACGCGAGATATTCAGGTCTCGATTAATCAGCGCGGAGTTGCAGTTTCGATCAGTGACCAGTTCTTGTTTTTGCCGGGAAGCGCAGAAATTCGCCCGGAAGGACAGAGAGCGTTGTATAAAATTTCGGAGTTAGTTCGCAATCGAGTTCCAGCAGCAGCGGTTGAAGGTCACACGGATTCAGGAGTTCTGCGCGGAGGAATTTATCGCGATAACTGGGGATTGTCGGCTATGAGAGCAGCAGCAGTTGCCAGTTACATGGAGACGGCTGGAGGATTCGATCCGCTGAAATTGCAGGCAGTTGGCTATAGTTCAACGCAGCCAATCGTTCCGAATGATACGAGTGAACACAGAGCGCTAAATCGTCGCGTCGAGATCGTGTTCTTGTCGCAATATCCGAAACGCTGAGAAAATAAGTAAGCAAATATAGAGCAAATATTTTGATTTGATATTATAGATTCAGGGAGGAATAGTTTTTGAAACGGATTTTGATATTTGCAATCGTAGGGCTTGTAATGTTCGGAGCTGGCTTTGGCGGCGGATTGATTCTCGGTCGCACAATGTCGCCGACTGATGAGAACGGCGTCGGAGCAGGGCGAAAAATCGAGAATCCTGGTCCGGTAGTTTCGATCGGTGAATTTACGAGCAACTTGGCTGGTTCGGGACGTCATGTGATTAGCTTCACGTTATCGCTTGAACTCGTCGATAAGGACGGAGCAGCAGCGTTAATTCAGAGTCCTGGCTGGCTGGTCAGGATTCGCAATGAGATTTTCATGCTTGTGAAAGATCGAGTTTATGATGACTTGACGAGTGCTGAGGGAACGTTGCAATTCGCCGGTGATATTAAGCGCAGTTTGAACGCGATGTTGCCCGATGTTGGCGGCTCCGCACCGATTGAGAGAGTTCTGTTCGAGAGCATAGTTTTACAGTAATGATGATGAATGTGAAAGCGTGGTGATGAACGATGCCCGACATGATGTCGCAAGAGGAAATAGACAAGCTACTCGGAAATTTTCAAGCAGGCACGGTTAATCTTGACGATATAGCTCAGGCAGAGGAGTACGAGAAATTAAAAGTCTATGACTTCAAGCGTCCGGATAAATTCAGCAAAGACCAGCTAAGGGCGATCCAGATGATTCACGAGTCATTCGCGCGTCAGACTACGACTGTAATGTCAACGCTGATTCGCTCGATTGTTTCGTGTGAAGTTGCGTCGGTTGAGCAGCTGGCTTATGAAGAGTTCGTGAATTACATGGTGCAGCCTACGGTAATCGGCATGGTCGAAATGCACCCGTTCGATGGCAGCATGTTAGTCGAAATAAATCCCGGGCTCGTTTTCGCGATAATTGATCGAATGCTCGGAGGCAGAGGAACTTTTTCTGGGAATGTTCGCGAATTGACGGATATTGAGAAGACTGTTATAGAGCGCGTGATTATGCGAATTTTGGAATTGCTCGAGGACAGTTGGAGCACAGTTGTTGATGTTCGATTCAGGTTTGAGAGCATGGAGAGTAACCCGTTCTTCGTGCAGATTTGTTCGCCGAGTGATATGGTTCTGGTCGTAATTATGAAATTGCGCGTTGCTGATGTTGAGGGAATGCTGAGTCTTTGCTTCCCGTATTTTCTGATGGAGCCGATCATGGACAGGCTATCGTCACAGCAGTGGTTCGCCTCGACAAGTCACAAGGGCGATGATGAAGTTCGAAAGAATCTTCTGATCTCGATGAATAAAGTGAAAATGCCGCTAGCAATGGAACTTGGTCACACGATTCTGAGTTTGACGGACGTGTATGGATTGCAGGTCGGCGATGTGATTAAACTCGATGAGACGAAAGATTCGGATATTAGCGTTCGTGTCGGAAATCAGATTAGGTTCAAGGCTCGCCCCGGGACGCTGAATGGCAAAATGGCTGTCGAATTGACGAAAGTTTTGTCGCAGCCTGAAGAGATTGTAATGCCGTCGAGTGAGCAGAAATCTGGTTAAATCTGGTTAGTGTAGTGTTATGATAAATTTTCGAGTTTTGAGAAATTTTGAGAAATGGAGGTTAGAGAAAGTTTATGCCTGATGATTTACTAAGCCCGGACGAAATAAGCGCGTTGTTATCCGGCGGCGATGTTTCGGATGGGAATGTTGATGATTTATCGGAAGAAGATTCTGCGCGGCTCGATGACGTTGCGAAAATCTTTGCGGACTCGGAACAAAGCGTAATCGGAATGCTCGCGGGCAAGAATGTAAATGTTAGCGTCGGAAATTCTGAGATCATGAATCAGGAGGAATTTGCGTCGAGATTCGTTGAACCGCCGTTCTTGTTTTCGAGTACGTTCGGTGGCTTCGAGGACAGGCTTGTTGCATTGGTTGTCGAACAGCACGGAGCTTTGACACTCGCGAACATGATGATGGGTGGCGGAGCTGAGATCCCAGAGCCAAATGATTTATTCTGGGGAGCAGCTCAAGAGGGTCTGAATCAGATTATTAGCGCGGCGTTCACAGGTCTTAGCAACAAGATGAAGGGCAAGCGTTTGTCGCCTGAAAATTCCGGAGCTGCACTCGGTGAGGACGATTGGCGCGTATTCTCGGTTGAGCCTGTTGAGACGAAATTATGGCTAAGTCCGGTAAATATTGCAATCGAGGGTTTCAAGCCGTTTGATATTTGGACGGTCTTGCCTCTGGATACAGCAAGAGATTTGTCGTATTTGATTCGCGATATTCTCGAGGGCAAAGATGACAAGACAGCTGCAAGTTCAAGTTCGCCTGCAAGTTCTGGTTCGAGCGGCGGCGGATTTGGAGCTGGAAGTTCGGCTGCAAGTTCTGGTGCAAAGCCTGCGAGTTTTCCGTCGTTTGTAGGCGGTGGCGGTGGAAATTCAAGCCCTACGCCGATTGATATTATCGCGGATATTCCTGTGCGTGTGACGGTTGAGTTGGGAAAATCACGCAAGAGTGTTTCGGAAATTCTCGCGCTTTCAAGTGGAGCAGTTATCGAGCTTGACAAAGTTGCCGGAGAACCTGTTGATATTCTTGTGAACGGCAAAGTAATCGCACACGGTGAAGTCGTCGTAATCGAGGAAAATTTCGGAGTGCGAATCACGGACTTGAATGGAGCTGCGTAGAAAATGACAATGGTAACGCAAACGCAACAAAATCCTGTTGATGTCAGACCCGCAGAATTTCAGCCTCTGAGTGTGAAAAATCCGGAGCAAGTTCAGGCTCGTGACATTCCGATAAGTTTTCTGGCGGATATTCCGGTTAGGATCACGGTTGAATTGGGAAAAGCGCGCAAGACTGTTTCGGAAGTGCTGGCTTTCAAAGTCGGAAATGTTATCAGGCTTGATCGCCAGGCTGGAGAACCGGTTGACATGCTTGTGAACGGGAAAGTTTTTGCGCACGGTGAAGTTGTCGTTATTGACGAGAATTTCGGAGTGCGAGTTGTAGACATAGTCAGCGGTGGCGGCGGCGTTATCAAGGCTACGGCATCGCGAAGTGCATAAATATTTTCGTTGTGAGAATATTTTGGTATAATGCGAAGTGTATTTAGAAATTTGAGAATAACAAGGGAGAAAGATTTATCATGGGTAAGAAAGTTCTTATAGTTGATGACGCGGCGTTCATGCGCATGATGCTGAAGGATATATTGACCAAGAACGATTTCGAAGTCGTCGCTGAAGCAGAAAACGGCAAAGCTGGGGTCGAAGCTTATCAGAAATATAAGCCAGATATTATCACGATGGATATAACGATGCCCGAAATGAACGGTATCGAAGCGGTGAAAGCGATCAAAGCTCTTGACCCTGGTGTGAAGATTGTCATGGTTTCTGCAATGGGTCAGCAGCCAATGGTAATCGAAGCAATTCAAGCCGGAGCGAATGATTTTATCGTCAAGCCGTTCCAGCCCGAGAGAGTTGTCGAAGCCATTACGAAAGTCTTAGCGTAAAAGTGTAAAAGCATAAAAGTAATTTTCTCGCGCGAACATGTCCAGTTTCTAGTTATGTCTAGTTATGTCTGTTGAAGCGTTATATTTTGCGAAAGTTCTTGTAACGCTTGCGGTATTCTGTGTAGGTGCGGTGATTTTCGTGCGCTACATGAAGTCTAAAGGACGTGTCGGCGATTCTGAGAATGTGAAGATAATTTCGTCCCTGCGCCTGAGTGTCAGGGACATGTTTTTTGTGCTGCGATGCGGCGATTATGTTCTTGCGATTGTGATTTCGGGAAATTCCGGAGCGCGATTGATGGGCAGGTGGACTTATGACGAGTGGATTAATGCCAAGACTGAGAAGCAAATTGAGAAATAAATTCTGGATTGTGATTCTCGTGATTATTTTCGTGTTGATTCCCGCGGATTTTTCTAGTGCGGCTCAGAGTTCGCGGAGTTCAAGTGCAAGTTCAAGCTCTAGTTCTGGAAATTCAAGTTCGAGTTCAAGTTCGAGTGTAAATCTGAATACGAATTTGCCGCTGCCGTCGATTCAGTTCGGATTAGGTCGTGCGGATTCACCGGCTGATGTTGCGTTGACGCTTCAAGTCCTGGCATTGATGACTGTCTTGAGCCTTGTGCCAGCGATTTTGCTAATGCTTACGAGTTTCACGCGAATAATAATCGTTTTGGGATTTGTCCAGAGAGCGATTGGCTTGCAACAATCACCCCCGCAGCAAGTTGTGGCAGGCCTGGCGTTGTTCTTGACGCTGTTCACGATGTACCCGACTTGGAATCGAGTTTACGTTGACGCAATCGAGCCGTACATGTCCGGGAATATACAGATTGAGGAAGCCTGGGACAAGACTATTGAGCCAGTTCGCAATTTTATGTTCAGGTACACGCGCCAGGAAGAGTTGTCGTTAATCGTATCTATGTCTGAAATTCAGAGACCAGCGAATCAGAATGACGTGCCAACACGAGTATTAGTTCCTGCGTTCATGTTGAGCGAATTGAAAACGGCGTTTCAAATGGGAGTTGTGATTTATATCCCGTTCATAGTTGTTGACATGGTTGTTTCGAGCGTTTTGCTTGCGATGGGCATGATGATGTTGCCGCCGATGATGATCTCGCTGCCGTTCAAGATATTATTATTCGTTATGGCTGATGGCTGGAATCTTGTTGTCGTCAGCATATTGAAGAGCTTCACAAACGTGCCGTAAAATTCTCGTGTAGATTGATTGAGTAATTGATTGAGTGAAAGTGAGTGAGTTAGAATGCAGCCGACTGTTTTGAGTTTGTCGGATATTATGAACGAGGCAATTTGGACGATGTTGTCAGTCGTGTTGCCGATATTGCTCGTTGCGATGGTCGTAGGATTATTAATCGGAATTTTGCAGACAGCTACGTCGATTCAGGAGCAGACGCTGATATTTATCCCGAAGATTTTGGCGGTGTTCTTGTGCATTGTATTATTATCGCCGTGGATGGGTCAGAAAATGCTCATGATGACGCGCGAGATTCTCGGACAGCTTGAGCGATTCGTAAATTAATGCGCGAAATAAATCTGCCAGCGAATTTGATATTAGTCTACGTTTTGCTGCACCTGAGATTTTTGGGATTGATGTTCAGTTCGCCGGTGTTTGTTTCTGTTATGGCTCCGACGCCGTTGAGATATATTTTCTCGGTTATGCTTGCTGTGTGTTCGATTGGCATTATCAAGGCAGATGAAATCCCGTTGGTATATTTCGACAGCGTGATATTTCTGGGAGCGTTGGGAGTTCGTGAATTATTAATCGGCATTGCGCTGGGATTTATTTCGGCGTTACCGCTGCAGGCGTTGCGTGTTGCTGGTGAACAGACCGGCAGCGTTATTGGCTTCTCGATGGCTCAAGTCATGGACCCGACGACACAGAGCGAGACTTCGATTCTTGGGCAGCTGAATTTTCTGATGGCGTTGTGGTTTTATTTCAGATGGAACGGGCATTTATTGATGGTTCAAAGCCTGATTGAAAGTTTGAAGCTCGTGCCGCTTGGTCAGCTGGTAATTTTCCCGGTGAATGACATGTCGCTGGGAACTTGGCTGCAAAATTTGTTCGTGTTAGCGATTCGCATGGTGATTCCGTTTTATTGCGCGCTGGTTTTGGCAGATATTGGACTTGGATTTCTTGCGAGGACTGTGCCACAGATGAATGTGTTTGTCGTGGGATTGCCAGTGAAAGTTGCGTTGGGCTTCATGGTCTTGACGGTTATGTTGCCGTTGACGATGGATTTTATTTTCACGAAGTTCGAACGATGGATTGAATTTGCGTTGGCAGCGATAGTTTCGTGGCGTGCAGTCGTGCCGTGAAAAATTTTTTTTGCGATAAGCTTGTCAAAATGCAAATCTGCTGTTAAAATCTTTGCTTGTGAAAGATGCCGGTGTGGCTCAGTGGCAGAGCAGCGCACTCGTAATGCGCAGGTCAACGGTTCAAATCCGTTCACCGGCTCCAGTTTGTAAAGTTTGTGAAAATTTGTGAAGCTATGCGTTTCTGAGGGAGTCAATCAAATTTCGGAGTAACGTCTTATTTCCCCAGAAATTTATGTGCATATATGAGGCTAAGATATTTTTCGTAGAATATCCACCCAACCATGTGCTTCCAGTGGATCTTCGTTTCAGTTCAAATGCATTCTCTACATGTTTGTTAATCAATTTTGAGAAATGGAACTCGTGCGCGTGTATGAGTTCGTTTTTTTTGCACAGGATATTTTCACGCAGAGCTTTAGCTTCGATATAGCCGATTACAGGTCTGTTTGTCATGACGCAATCGTCTGGGATTACGCCGCACATTTCGAATTTCTTGCCGTCAAGATTAGTGATTGATTCACACAGATACATTAAGCCGCCACATTCAGCCAGGATAATTTTCCCGGAGTTTGCTGCGTTGAGAATTTGCGCGCGAATTTCGGAATTTTTTTGAAGTTTTGCAGCGTATATTTCAGGATAACCGCCGCCGAATAAATAGCCATTTGCATCTGGAATTTTCGTGTCGTGAATCGGGCTGAAAAATTTGAGATTGATCCCGGAATTTTTCAAGGCTTCGAGGCTCTCGGAATAGTAGAATGAAAATGCTTCGTCGTATGCTATAGCGAGTGAAATTTCTGAAGCTGATATTGCGCGTGAGATTTGCGTTTGAGTTTTGATTTTTGGATTCGAGTTCGCGATTTGTATTATTGCGTCAAGATTTATATTTCCTGCAAAATTTTCGAGTGCGTCAGGCTTAGCAATATTTTCGAGTTCATTGATCGGTATCAAGCCCAAATGTCTGTCCGGGAATTTGAGATTTTCATCGCGCTTGATAATGCCAAGAATTTTCACGCCATGTTTCGCGAGTTCGTTTGAGATTATTTTCGCGTGAGATTCAGAGCCAATGCAATTCAGAATTACGCCCGCAAAATTGCGATTGATATACTCGTCGTAATTCTTGAATCCCAGAGCCATAGCTGCTGCACTTTCACCGATTGATTTCACATTCAAAACCAGAATCACCGGCACGTTCAGCAATTTCGCAATCTCAGCCGAACTGAATTTGCCGCCGTCGTAAAGCCCCATAGCGCCTTCGATTATGGCAACGTCGCAATCACGTGAAGTCTGGGTAAAAAGTTCTTTCACGGATTTTTCGCCGATTAGCCAGGAGTCAAGATTATACACGTCGCAATCGCCGAAAAAGCGCAGATATTTCGTGTCGAGATAGTCCGGACCAGTTTTGTACGCGCAGGTTTTCACGCCGAGTTTTTTCAGGGCACGCAGGATTATGCAGCTTGTGATCGTTTTGCCGGAATTGGAATTTGCAGCGGAGATTAATATTCCGGGATTGTGATTGTGTTTAGAACTCGTACTCACTGAAAGCAGACGGATCGACTGACTTAACTTCGACGACTTCTTTCACGTTCACGCAGAAATTATGCACGATCATGAGGCGCGCAAGAATATTTCCGTCAATCAAGATTATTTTTTTCTGAGTTGCGTAATCCTGAGCGGGTTTTGAGAAGCTTGCATTCGTCACGATTAATCCACGACCGCCTTTTCGAGATGTTGCGTCTGTGAAATTATGCATGTTCCAGCTAGTGATTATGCTGCCTTTCTCAAGTTTTCGCGTCTGAAAATATATCGGGCGAAATCCCGGGCGATCTTCGACGATTATTCCCTGAATTGCTGAACTGCTGGCTCGTCGTCGTGCGTTCTTGAAGACTTCGTAGCCCATTTTTATGAGCAAATCTGTGACAAGCTGCTCGAAGCCTGAAGGAGAAAGTGTGTTCAGGTGCGCAAGAATTTGCTCAGCTATGTATTGATATTCAGATTCGTCGTCAGGATTTATCCCGGAAATATCTTTCTTGTTATTAATATTAATATCGTCATTTAAATTTAATTGTCCGCTCATAATTTATTATTATACCCGAAAAAATTTCGCAATTTTCATCACTTTCACTCGCGATTTTCACGTGAAGCCTCCCGAGCAATTTAATATATTTCATGGTCAGTTCGTCGTAAGCAATCCCGTCGGAAAATATATCGTCCGAGACTATTATCAGGATTTTAGCTTTATCACGCAAATTCGCAATATCACGCCAAATTTTCGCGAAGACAATTTCAGGTGAGAGCACGCGATTTTCCCGAAACATTTCGTTAGCAGCAAGACTTGATAAACTCTCGAGTAATATCGCGGAATTTTCCGGAATTTGCTTCAGGATTTCGTGCAGGTCCTCGGATTTCTCGATTGTTGTGAAATTCTTGTCTCTGCGCATGAGCCTGTGATTTTGAATTCGTCGCAGCATTTCCGGGTCTGAGTTATTGATTCTTGACGTTGCAATGTAAATCTTTGGCGAATCTTTTGCAAATGCTGTTAATCGTGATTCGGCGAACGAACTTTTTCCGCTTCTCGAACTTCCTGAGATAAATATTAGCATAACCTGATATTATTATATTCACACATTCAAATTGCAAGTTTCAAGTTTCAAGTTTCAAGAGGGAGGCTCTAACGCACATGAAAGTCAAAGTAAAAATTTGCGGGATTCGCAACGAAATGGAAATAAAGCTTATAAATGATTTCAGACCGGATTACGCAGGATTTATATTTTTGCCGAACAGTCGCAGATTTGTCGCGCCAGAATATGCCGGCTTATTACGCGCAAAATTACGCAGCAATATCGAAGCAGTTGGCGTGTTTTACGACGAGACGCTCGAGACTGTTGCGATGACTGCTGAGACTGCCGGGCTTGATTTCGTGCAGCTTAACGGTCATGAGAACGGCGAATATGTTTCTGCTTTGCGTGAGTACACACATTGCCAGATTATCAAGTCATTCGAGATTCACACAGCGATGGACGTTGAACGCGCTATGGGTTCGAGAGCAGATTTCGTTATGTTGAGCGGTGGCAGCAAAGATGGCGACAAATTCGACTGGTCATATGTCAGTCATGCGCGGCGGAAATATTTTTTATCAGGCGGCTTGAATCCGGAAAATGTTACGCAAGCTTTGTTATTAAATCCCGTGCCGTATTGTCTGGACGTTTGCTCAGGTGTCGAGGCGAAGCGCTTGAAAGATTTTCGCAAGGTCATGAAGTTCATAAACACAGTTCGCGAATCAAAGGCTGAAGTTTTCGAGTAATCATGTTGCTGATATTTTTATCCGGCGTTCTTTGGGGGACGATTGGCATTTTCGAGAAGACTTTCGCTGCGTTTGGAGCTGAGGGTTCGATATCGATTTTCCTGAGAATGTCTTTCGCGTTCTTGATAACGTTTGGATTTTCGCTGGTGAGATCTCGTGAGAAATTTTTTCACGTGAGCAGGAGAGTTTTCTTAGCGTGTGTTTTGCTCGGAATAATTTCGAACGGCGTATTTAATATTTTTTACAGCAACTCGATTAGGCTTAACGGCATGGCGATTGCTGCGGTCCTGATGTACACGGCACCGGTTTTCACGTCGATAGCGTCGAAAATTCTGTTTGGTGAAAAATTCTCGCGCGTGAAAATTCTTGCTCTTGCGATAAATATTCTCGGCTGCATCTTGACGGTAACTGGCGGAAATATTCTGAATCCGGAAGTTTCGTTAATCGGCATTTGCTGCGGAATTGGCTCGGGATTTTGCTACGGCATGGCTCCGATTTTTGCGAAATTATCCGGCGATGATTCTGATCCGTTGATAGTCAGCGCGTATAGCTTCATTTTCGCGGCGATATTCTTGGCTGTGTTTGTGCCGCCTGGCTTCGGAATTTTTGAGGCGAAATTTCTCGGACTGGGCTTCCTGTACGGATTGATTCCGACGGCGTTGACATACGTGGTATATTACGCAGGGATTGGAAAATTATCGAGTTCGGACATGAGCAAAGTTCCGGTAGTTGCGTCGATTGAACCGGTTACAGCGGTGTTGATTGGCAGCGTGATTTACTCGGAGCAAATCGGATTCGTGAATTTAGTCGGAATGATTCTTGTAATTTCTGGCATAATATTATCGATGAGAAAATAATTTTTTTGCGAAAGGGTGATTAATTACATGTCGGAAATGGCAATCGCAATAGCTAATGTCAAAGGCGGAGTCGGAAAAACTACACTGTCGATAATACTGACTGAGTTAGCGCTGTTCAGGGGCAAGAAAGTTCTCGCGATAGATTTAGATCCGCAGAGGAATTTCAGCGACGGATTGTTGTATCTGGGAAATTATTTCAAGAACACGCTGCGAGTTAAAAAAAACTTGGAACCGGAACGTGACGCAAAAGCTCCGGAAGATCTCGTGATTCTGGATTGCCCGCCAAGTATGAGTGACAGAGTTCGTGAGGCGATGAGTTTCGCGGACATGGTTCTCGTGCCAATTAGACCGGACGTTTTCTCGATTGTAAATTTGAACGTGATTTACAAGACGGTGAATCTCGACAAGAATAATCAAAAGGCTAAGAATCAATTCCCGATTGTGAAACTCGGCTTTGATAACTCGAAGATTGCGCGCCATGTTGAGGAGCTGCTGTACGATTGCGAGTACCCGATTATCGGCGAACTTCCACTGTTGAAGCACATTCCGTATAATATTGCGCGTGGAAATATCTGGTCGGTTGGACTGACTGCGACTCAGCGTGAGTATTACAACGCAATTCTGCGCAAAATAGAGAACGCTGTGCAAGTCATCAAGGACACTGGAAAATTCGAGGAAGCCTGGGGGAATGAGAGTGTCGAGGAAAATTATTATTATGATGAAGATGAAGACGAAGCTGTAGAATCTGGTTCGGATTTTGAAGCAGGCTCAGAGAAGCAAAAATTCCCGGGAAATAGATTCCTGGGAAAATAATTATCAGGAAGGAATGTTTTGTTTAATTATGAATGTCAAGAAATTAGAGCAGCTATACGAGGGTAAAGCTAAGAAAGTTTTCGCAACGGATAATCCTGAATATTACATCGTGGATTACAAGGACGACGCTACGGCTTTCAATGGACTCAAGAAAGGCACGATTACAGGCAAAGGCGTGATTAATAACAAGATGAGCAATATAATGTTCGCGCTACTAGAGAAGCACGGTGTGAAAACTCATTTTGTCGAGCAGCTGAGCGATCGTGAAACACTGGTCAAGGCCGTGAAGATTGTGCCGCTGGAAATTATCGTTCGCAACGTCGCAGCAGGTTCGTTCTCGAAAAGATACGGTGTCGAAGAAGGGCGAGAATTAAAGAATCCTACGCTGGAATTTTCGCTTAAGAATGACGAGTTGAATGACCCGCTGATTAACGATTATCACATTCTGGCACTCGGAATCGTGAATGAAAAAGAACTCGCTGAGATCAAGACGCTCGCGTTCAAAGTGAATGACGTGATGCGTGAGTTTTTCGCTGGATTGGGCGTGAAGCTGATTGATTTCAAAATCGAAGCCGGCAAATTACCCGACGGAACGATTGTTTTAGCGGACGAAATTTCACCGGACACGTGCAGATTCTGGGACGCGAAAACTAACGAGAAACTTGACAAAGACAGATTCAGGCGAGATCTTGGTGGCGTAGAAGAAGCTTATCAGGAAATTTTCAGCCGGATTAACGCGAAATAAAGCATGCGAATCTTAGACGATAAGTTACACGAGGAATGCGGAGTGATTGGTGTCTTCAGGAATGACAAGACTAAAGACGCTGCTCCGCTTGTTTATTACGGATTATATGCGCTGCAGCACAGAGGTCAGGAAAGTGCCGGGATTGCTGCAAATTCTAACGGGAATATCACGCCCAAGAAAGGTCTCGGATTAGCTGGTGAAGTCTTCAGGGGAGATGCTCTGGATGAATTGCGCGGAAATATTGCGATCGGCCATGTGAGATATTCGACTGCAGGTGAAAGCGACGTTCGTAGTGCACAACCGCTGGCTGCGAAATGTCGCCTCGGTGATTTGGCACTGGCTCATAACGGCAATCTCGTAAATTCTGATAGCTTGAAGGAAATGTTGACGGATCAAGGCATGATTTTTCACACGACGAGCGATTCAGAATCGATTTTGAACTTGATATGTCAGCATGGCGGCCGTCACGGGATCGAAGCCGGGATCAAGAACGCTATGAGCTTGATTAAAGGCGCGTATGTTCTGGTTATAACGATTGGCGATAAATTAATCGGAGTTCGTGATCCGCATGGATTGCACCCGTTGTGTCTTGGAAAATTTCGCGATGATTCGGGCTGGGTTCTTGCGTCGGAAAGTTGCGCACTCGAGGCTATTGACGCTGAATTTGTCCGGGATATTACGCCGGGTGAGATCGTAATTGCAGATTATGACGGCGTGAGATCGATTGAGCCTTCGCACTGGTGCAGGAAAAATTTGTGCGTGTTCGAGCTTGTGTATTTTGCCAGACCTGATAGCGTTCTTGACGGAGTGAGCGTGTATGATTTCCGCAGGCGTTGCGGCATGCTGCTGGCTCGTCAGAAGAAAATCGAAGCCGATGTTGTGATGGCTATCCCGGATTCTGGAATCCCTGCTGCGATTGGCTATGCAGAAGAATCCGGAATTGCTTACGGAGAGGGCTTGATCAAGAATAAATACATGGGCAGAACGTTCATACAGCCGACACAGGAATTGCGCGAGACTGCCGTTAGAATAAAACTTGCGACGATAAAGCGTAATATCGAAAATAAGCGCTTAATCGTGATTGACGACTCGATTGTGCGTGGCACGACGATAAAGCGAATCGTGAAAAATCTTCGTGACTCTGGTGCGAGAGAAATTCACGTTTGTTCAGCTTCACCTGCTGTGAAATTTTCGTGCTATTTCGGCATCGATACGCCATATCGTGATAGATTAATCGCAGTCCAGAAATCCCCGGAGGAAATCCGCGAATATATCGGAGCAGATTCGCTCGTGTATCTGAGTGAGGAAAATTTGCGTGAAGCTTGCGGGGAAGATTTGTATTGCAAAGCGTGCTTTGATGGCAATTACCCGATGGAAGTTCCTGTAAATGCGCGAAATTAACACAAGTATGCTAAAATAGACATGTTTTTTGCGGAGGTGGCGAAATGGCAGACGCGCCAGACTTAGGATCTGGTGTCTAACGACGTAGGGGTTCGAGTCCCCTCCCCCGCACCAAAATTTTCATGACAAGGGGGTCTCAGCTCGCAATGAAGGGCATAGTTCTGGCAGGAGGCAGCGGCACACGCTTATATCCGCTCACACTCGTTACGTCAAAGCAATTACTGCCGGTTTATGACAAGCCAATGATTTATTATCCAGTTTCGATTTTAATGCAGGCGAAAATACGGGACATTCTCATAATTTCAACACCGGACGACTTGCCAAGATTTGAGAAATTATTAGGCGATGGCTCTCGTTTCGGTGTTAATTTTTTCTACGAGGAACAGCCTTCACCAGATGGACTTGCTCAAGCGTTCATAATCGGCAAGAAATTTATCGGCTCTGAATGTGTAGCGATGATTCTTGGCGATAATATTTTCTCGGGACAGGGGCTAGTGAAGCGTTTGAAAGTTGCTGTAGACAATGCAGAATCCGGACGTGGCGCGACTGTATTTGGCTATTACGTCGATGATCCGGAAAGATTCGGCATCGTGGAATTTGACAAACACGGTCATGCAATCTCAATCGAGGAAAAACCCCAGAAGCCTAAGAGCAATTATTGCGTCACGGGACTGTATTTTTATGACAACAGGGTCGTGAATTTCGCGGAGAATCTCAAGCCATCAAAGCGCGGTGAACTCGAAATTACGGATCTGAATCGAATTTATCTGGATCAGGGCAACTTGAACGTTGAATTGCTCGGTCAGGGCTTTACGTGGCTGGACACAGGAACTCACGAGAGCTTAGTTGACGCTACGAATTTTGTTAAGACTGTCGAGACACATCAACACAGAAAGATAGCTTGCTTGGAGGAAATCGCTTATTTAAACGGCTGGATTGACAGAGACAAAGTTATGAAAGTTTCGGAATTGCTAATTAAGAATCAATATGGGCAATATTTGCGAGATGTTTTGGACGGGAAATATATAGATGCGAAATAGTAACGGGAAAATTAGATTTTTTGTGACGGGCGCGAATGGTCAATTAGGAACGGACCTCGTGCGCGAAATTTTGGGGCGGAATTACGAATGCGTCGGCTCCGACATAACCGAGAATTTTTCAGGCGCAGAGAATTTCAGGTACGTAAAACTCGATATTACGAATCATGAACAAGTTGAGAAAGTTATAGAATCCGTGAAGCCGGATCGCGTGATTCATTGTGCTGCGTGGACGGCTGTGGATGCTGCTGAGGACGAAGCTAATAAAAAAATAGTTCGAGCTGTAAACGTAACTGGAACTGAGAATATAGCCAAAGCTTGCAGGAAAAATAATTGCGTCATGACGTATATCAGCACGGATTACGTTTTTCACGGAAACGGTGTCGAGCCATGGAAGCCTGACGAACAGAAATTTGAGCCGCTGAATTTTTACGGTCAGAGCAAACTTGACGGAGAATTTGCAGTACGTGATAATCTCGAGAAATTTTTCATAGTCAGGATCGCCTGGGCATTCGGTGCGAACGGCAGAAATTTTGTCGAGACGATGCTGAATATCGCGAAAAAACATGACACGCTCAGAGTTGTAAATGATCAGATCGGCACGCCAACTTACACGCCGGATTTAGCAAGATTACTCGTTGATATTAATGAGACCGACAAATTCGGCATATATCACGCAACAAATGAGGGCGGCTTCATCAGCTGGTACGATTTTGCCTGCGAAATTTTCAGACAGGCGAATGTGAACGTGAACGTTATTCCGGTTACAACTGAAGAATACGGATTATCAAAAGCCAAACGGCCTTTTAATTCACGACTCGACAAGAGCAAATTGCAAGAATCGGGTTTTGAATTATTGCCTGCTTGGCAGAACGCATTAAGGAGATATTTAGAACATCATGCAAATTAAAGTCGAATATAATCTAAACGGCATCGAAGGTTTGTGCGTAATTACTCCGGCTGTTCATGGTGATGAGCGCGGATATTTTTCGGAAACGTATAACGAGAACGATATGCGTGAAGCTGGCTTTGACATAAAATTCGTTCAGGATAATCAGAGCAGCAGTGTGAAAGGAGTTTTGCGCGGATTGCATTTCCAGATTAATCACCCTCAGACAAAGTTAGTACGCGTAATTCGTGGCAGAGTTTTTGACGCAGCGGTTGATTTACGCCCATGCAGTCCGACGTTCGGGAAATATTACGGGCTTGAATTATCGGCTGAGAATCACAAGCAATTTTTGATCCCGAAGAATTTTGCTCACGGATTCCTGGTATTATCAGATGAAGCGGAATTTTGCTACAAGTGCGACGATTTCTATCACGCTAACGACGAGGGCGGAATAATTTACAACGATCCGGATATAAATATAAAATTCCCAGAGATTTCCTGCCCGTTAATACTCTCAGAAAAAGACAAACGCTGGGGCAATTTTCAAGATTTCAAGGAGCGAATTTACAAGTGAAAATTATAGTTACGGGTGGCGCTGGATTTATTGGCAGCAATTTTATTTTTTACATGCTCGAACATCACCCGGATTTCGAGATAATCTGCGTCGATAAATTGACTTACGCCGGAAACATTCACACACTGGATAAAATAATTGCTGAGAATAAAATCACGTTTTATCAAAACGATATTTGTGACAGAGAAGCTATTTACGAGATATTTGCGCGAGATAAACCAGACGTAATCGTAAATTTTGCAGCAGAATCTCATGTTGATCGCTCAATCGAAACGCCGGATATTTTTTTCAAGACCAATATTTTGGGAACGGCTGTCTTGATGGACGCGTGCGTGAAATTCGGCATAAAACGCTTTCATCAGGTTGCAACAGATGAAGTCTACGGTGATTTGCCGCTGGATCGCCCGGATTTGTTTTTCACGGAGGATTTGCCGCTGAGAGCCTCGTCGCCGTATTCTGCATCGAAAGCTAGCGCGGATTTGCTCACACTCGCGTATAATCGCACGTACAAATTGCCCGTCAGCATCAGTCGTTGCTCGAATAATTACGGTCCGTACCAGTTCCCGGAGAAATTGATCCCGTTAATGATAATCAACGCGCTTCATGATAAAAAATTGCCTGTTTACGGTCAGGGCTTGAACGTTCGAGATTGGCTTTACGTCGAGGATCACTGTCGCGCAATCGACATGATAATCCAGAATGAAAACACAATCGGCGAAATTTATAACGTCGGCGGTCATAACGAAATGCGAAATATAGACATCGTGAAATTAATTCTCAGGCAGCTCGCAAAACCCGAAGAATTAATCAGCTTTGTAACGGATCGTAAAGGACATGATCTGCGTTACGCGATTGACCCCACGAAAATTCATAACGCAATCGGCTGGCAACCTGAAACGAAATTCGCGGACGGAATCAAGAAAACGATTGACTGGTACTTGAATAACGAATCTTGGTGGAAGCCTTTACTCTCAAAGCTGCTATAATATTGCAAAAATTTTTTTATTTGAGAAGGAGTTCTTTCAGTTGCGAGAAATGCAAGAAATTCAGGGAAAAAAATTCAGCGTAGGAATACTCGGCGGAACTGGAATGGTCGGTCAGCGTTTCATTCAGATTTTGCACAATCATCCGTGGTTTAATATCTCAGTTATAGCTGCAAGTCCAAATAGCGAAGGGAAATATTATTCCGAAGCAGTTAGCAATCGCTGGCTTTTGGACGAGCCAATCCCCGAGAACGTGAAAAATATCAAGCTCGAAAACGTCAACAACGTTCGCAAAATCGCGGACAGTGTGGATTTTGTGTTCAGTGCGGTCAGCCTCTCAAAAGATGAGATAAAAAAAATCGAGGAAGATTACGCTAAAACCGAAACACCCGTCGTATCTAACAACAGCGCGCATCGTTGGACACCGGACGTACCAATGATAATTCCAGAAATTAATCCGGAACACTCAGAAATTATTCACGCTCAGAGAAAACGCTTGGGAACAAGCAAAGGCTTCATCGCCGTAAAACCGAACTGTTCGATTCAGAGTTACGCGCCGGCATTGGCTGCATGGCGTGAATTCGAGCCGTATGAAGTGATCGCGACAACTTACCAGGCAATATCCGGAGCAGGGAAAAATTTTAATACCTGGCCCGAAATGGTCGGAAATGTGATCCCGTTCATCAGCGGTGAAGAAGAAAAAAGTGAGAAAGAACCACTGAGAATCTTCGGCAAAATTCAGGGCGACGAAATTGTCCCGGCAAAAGAGCCAGTGATTTCTGCACAGTGCGTCAGGATTCCGGTTTTGTACGGACACACAGCTGCAACGTTCGTGAAATTCCGCAAAAATCCGAATGACAAAGAATTATTAATCGCAAAATTACGCGAGTTCAAAGGCGTTCCTCAAGAATTAGAGCTTCCATGCGCTCCGAAAAATTTCATTCAGTATTTCGACGAAGATGACCGTCCGCAAGTCGCCAAAGACGTGAATTATGAAAACGGAATGGGCGTTTCATTCGGAAGATTGCGCAAGGATAGTATTTATGACTGGAAATTCGTTGGACTTTCACACAACACTCTCAGAGGCGCGGCTGGCGGTGCTGTGGAATGTGCGGAATTGCTCGTTGCTCAGAAATTTATCGCGAAAAAATAACGGGTGAAAATCATGTTGAATATAGCTATTTTAGGTCTCGGAACTGTCGGCGGCGGTGTGGCTGAAGTCGTCGAGAAAAATCAGGCGAAAATCCAGAAAATTCTCGGTCAGGAAGTCCGCGTGAAATATATTCTTGACATTCGGGAATTTCCGGGCGTGAAAAATCTTGTGAATGATATTAACGTAATCGTGAATGATCCTGAAGTTAAAGTCGTTTGCGAAACAATGGGCGGCAAAAAACCTGCGTACGAATATTCAAGGCTTGCTCTCGAACACGGAATCAGCGTCTGCACGTCAAATAAAGAATTAGTCGATGCGTGCGGCTGTGAATTGAGCGAAATTGCGGCCAGGAATAATTGCAGCTATTTGTTCGAGGCGAGTGTCGGCGGCGGCATTCCGATTTTGCGAACGTTGCGGGAAGCTTGTGCTCACGAAAAAATCTCGCGCATAACCGGAATCTTGAACGGAACTTGCAATTATATCTTGACGAAGATGCGTTCCGGCTCAGATTTTCAGGCTGCGTTACGTGAAGCTCAGGACAACGGCTTCGCTGAGAGAAATCCAGCCGCTGATGTCGAAGGTCATGACACTGCGCGAAAAATCGCAATCCTGGCAACGCTTGTCTCCGGGAAAAAATTCTCGTACGAACAGGTTCATTGCAACGGTATCACGCAAATCACGCAGCAAGATATTCTCGATGCCGAAAAGAATCACGCGACGATAAAATTACTCGGAATGTTTGACGCTGAGAAATCGCAAATTCTTGTCTCCCCGTTCTTTGTGAAGTCAGATCACGCGCTGTATAACGTGAACGATGTTTTCAACGGGATATTAATTCACGGGAATATGCTCGGCGATGTGATGTTTTACGGCAAAGGTGCTGGAAAATTGCCAACAGCGAGCGCAGTAGTCTCGGATGTAATCGAGTGCCTGAAAAATTTCGGCAAAAATATCCCGAACGGTCTTGAAAATTTACAGCCGGCAGAAGTCTCGCCAATCACAACTGACGAGAAAATTCGCAGCTTATAAATTATTACACGTAAACGTAAAAAAAGAATCTCCCGAACTGTATTTTCCCGAGAGATTCTTTTTTCATGCTTGCTAATTAAACGTAATTCCAGATTCTGCGAACGTCAGCAACACATCATCGAGTGACCTGTAGCCGATCTGTTGCGCGATCATTTTGCCAGTGCCGTCCCTGAATATCAACGTCGGAACATAGCGGATATTATATTTCTTCGCGATGTCTGGATTATCTTCGAGATACACATGAACCGTCGAGACTTTTCCGCGATATTCGGATCTTAACTGCTTCATGACCTTCTCCATTTGAGTACACGCCGGACACGTTTTTGTCGAGAGCATCGTTATTGACGGCAAATTCTCAGCAAACGCACAACCCGAAACCAATAACACCAACGCGACCAAAATCGCACTTGAGAAAATTTTTCTGCACATAACATTCACACACCTTTCGAAAATTTATATATATTTTATCTCGCAATACGAAAAAATAATCTCCGTTATTTTCCAGAAAAAACAAAAATGTCTCGAAGTTTTGAATGAAATTTGTGTGTTCTGAAAATCTTGTATATAATATATTAAGCGTTCATATTGACACAAAAATACATAAAAAGAAGGTTGACAAGCTTTGTTAAATAGCATAATGGAATCAGGAATCAGGAATCAGGAGAATTTGATTCTTCAAATTTGTCAGCGTATTCTGGCTACTATCTTGACAAAGAAAAATTATTGCAATCGTCGTCGGGTGGTGGAGCTTCTGCAATATCTGAAGCCATAATAAACGAAGGAGGAGTAGTTTTTGGAGCGTGTTATTCCAAAGATTTTAAGAGCGCTGAATTTGCCTGCGTTGAAAAACTCGAAGAACTACATAAACTGAAAACTTCAAAATATATTGAGACCTCAAAAAGAATTTTTCAAAATGGCGAATATAAGTCAATATATCTCGCGGTCGCAGAAAAATTACAATCTGGAAGTACCGTGTTGTTCACGGGATTGGGCTGTGATGTCGCAGCTTTGTATTCTTTTTTACGAGCAAAAAACGTTGACACCTCATCGCTATTTACTGTAGATTTAATTTGTTATGGTCCAACTTCTTCAGAAGTAGCAAAGCAATACACTGATTCTCTTGAAAAAAGATTCGCTTCGAAAATAATTGATTTTTCAGTGCGATATAAAAAACATGGTTGGACACCTGCTTATATTTTCGCGAAGTTCGAGAACGGGAAAATATTCACAAAAAATTTTTACGCTTCCGATTATGGTTATGCGTTTAGCGTTCATGCAAGACTTTCATGTTACTCATGCAAGTTCAGGGGTAAAAATCATCAGGCTGATCTCACGCTTGGAGATTATTGGGGACTAACTCCTGATATGAAAGAGTATAACCAGAATGGAGTTTCAATTTTTATCGTAAGAACTGAACGTGGCGAAGAGTTAATCGCTAAAATCAACAAAAACGAATTTAAGCTCCAAAGAACTGATGTAGATTTTGCATTATCCCATAACACAATGTACTACAAAACCAGGAAAAAATCACAAACTTGGGAAATGTTCGATAAACATTTAACAACAAAGGGACTCCATTACGCGGTGGTAAAAGACCAAAGCTTCCCTAAGAGATTTATCAAAACAATACGTCCAATTATAATAAGCATTCTTCCAAATAGTGTTAAGAATATTATTAAAAAACTTCTCAAGAAAAAAGCATAACTGCAAAATAAAAACCACCGGTTCGAAACCAGTGGCTAGAATTATTTTTCGCAAAAATATTTTCGCGAGCTATTTTCTCCTGCGTTTGGATTTTGAACTCGAAGATTTCTTCGTACTCGAACTCGAACGGGCATTCACACTAGCTTTCGCTTTCTGAGCCGGTTCGTAATTCGGGTTAATGCTCAGTACAGTTTCAAACCAGGCGTTCGCATCATCGCGCATTCCCAGCTGTTGCGCCAAAACTCCCGCTCGATATGCAGCCAAGTAATCGTTGCTATTGCTGTTGTATAAGCCAACGAATCGATCATATGCCGAACGTTTGTTATTTGCATTCCAGAATCGCTTATGCGCCGTGATTAAATTCTCAGATTGCTTCTCGTCAAGTCCGTATGTCGGGATCACATCTTCAGGGTTCGTCGAGTAATTCTCAAATTCTCCGGATTGCATTTGCGTTTGCGTTTGAGCCGGAGCTGGAGCCGTGACTTGCTGCTGAGAATAATCATAATAATCTTCGTAATTTTCTTCAGCAGGTGCGGCTGGTGCAACTGGTGCTGGTGCAGGTGTTGGTGTTGTGACTCTTGTTCTCTTGGCCGGAGTTTTGCGAGTATTCGTTCGGGCTTGAGTCATGGCTTCTTCAGCTCTCTGTTCAGCGTAGGTCGAGGCAGTGCGTGAAGGTCTGAAACTTATGTCGCCAGGATTTCCGGAGCTGCCTGCTCTTTTTAGCAACAATTTCTCGATTTTGGGAGCTAATTTCTCCGAGGCTTTTGCGATTGCTTCTGCTTCCATTCCGCTCAACTCGTCGCTATCAAACGCAACTCCCATAACCGAGAGGCTTGTCCCGGATTGTTTGCCCGTTCCTGAATCACTCAACGCACCGACAATCTCGCTTGTCTCAACGTCAACAATTCGCACATCAATTGTAGCTGTAGCCGCTGATTCACGAACGCCAATTCCGATTGTAAATGGCAAAGTTATGTTTGAACTCTTGGATTTCAGATTCGTAACTGAGCCCATCAACATGTACTGACAGCCAGCAATTTTCCCGACCTGAACAGCCGTGTGAGCGCTGACAAGTCCGGACATTCCCAAGCGAATCTCCGCGCCGATTTCATCAAGTCTCTCACGCTCAAGAATCGATATATTACTCGTGTTATTCGCCAAAATTCTCACGAAAACATCTCCTGCAGCCGAAGCTTGATATTCCGTCACACCGTCCGCTTTCGTAACGAACTGCATGACACCGAGCCTTATACTCGCGAACGCAGCTTCACACGCAAAAATTACGATTAACAAACACAGCGCAAATTTCAAAAACTTCTTCATGACACACATTCCTCCGATTTCAAATCAAAATTTCAAGTCAAAATTATTATTCATACCAGGTGTATTCCTGTAAAGCTCTCACATGTTGCATAACAGCGTCACGAGTTGCCGACGCTAAAATTCCGCCGTATGACCTGCTGCCACCAGCCACAAAAAATCCAGGAAACGCCGCAGCCATTCCAGCAGCTTCACGTTTCGCCGAACCTTGACGAACTTCAGCGTATTCAACTTCACCCGTCTCGTTATTAACGATTCGCAAGTCAATCACAACATACGCAGTTTTCGCCGCAGCACCTCCAGCCAATCCAGGAACAGCTGCAATTCCGCCACTCTTGTTGAAGTGATAAACCGTAACAGCTCCTGTCATTGTGTATTGCGCACCTTTGATTTTGCCGACTCTCGGAGCAGTTGACGGATCCATTAAGCCGGATTGACCGAGCCTGATCTCTTCGCCGATGTAATCAAGTCTTTCACGTTCCATCAAGCTGAATATTCTAGCCTTGTTCAATTCTGTCGTCATCATGTCAGTTATCGCATCAGCCGGAATATTCGGGTTCGTAGTCTTGTTCGCAAACGGACGGATCGCCAATCTGGGTCTCGCGTCACAAGTCACAGCGCAAACTAATACCAGTAAGATCACAATTACACTTAACAAATTTTTCTTCACGATAATAACCTTCCCTTCTTAATAAAACATTTGTTCCATTCCAGACTGCACAGCTTGTTCAATCGCTTTCTGCTGAGCCTCATCCGGAGTGTAGCCGACTTGTTTCCCCTGAGCAGTTCTTCCGCCAAGTTTCACGCCACGAGATGTCACGGCAATTATCGCAGCCGATGATGTCCCAGTGTAGAGCGAAAACTCGTTCAAAATTGGTTCTCCAGCTCTGACCCGCGCAATAACTGTCGCAGCAACACTGTAACTCGCGTTAATCTTCAGGATCGCAGCAAGATTTCCCTGCATTGCTAATCGTGCAGCTTTTGCCTTAGCAGCAGCAAGTTTGATTCGGCGCATCTTCGCTTCATCAACAACTCTGTAGCCGTTATACACGAGAGTGTCAATTATTATCGCCTCAGCAGTAGCTATGTGTTGCGGATCGTCGCCCTCAACCAGAACTGCAATATCTCCCTTCGACGGCAACGCAGCAGCAGACGCTATACCACTCAAAGCACAAATCCCGATTATTACACTTACAACAAATACAAATTTACGCATATTTTCACCTCACGAGAATTTATTACTCACTGCAAATTTTGAATCTCAGACAGCGCTTTCAAAGCATTCTCTCCAAGAAGCTCTGACAATGAAACCTGTACTGACACGAAATATAATTTTTGCTCCGGATTCGTGTCCTCGGAAATTAATCTCAGCGGCGGAACTGTTCCAGAAATTCGCAAATCTTCCTGAGAAATTTCGTCCTGAGTCAAGATTCTCTCACGCAAGATTAACAAGCCTCGACGCGCCGATGTCAACGCTGCCCGACGTGCCAGAAGTACCGAATGTGAATCACTCGTTTTGAATTTCCCAACGCCTAGAACAGACGCAAGATTATTCTCACGGTCACACACAAGACTTTGCTTAGTCATCTCGAACAGATCCATCACGCTGTACTCAGCAAAAGCAATCCCCGAAAAACTCAAAGCCAGAATCACCTGCATCATCGTTCACCTGATTCGAATCATAACTCGCACCATTCGCCTCAACTTGCGCGCCGGATACGCCGGTTATCTCGAACTTGTTATCCGAAAGATATTCTGCAATTTCCTCGGAATTTTTGTCGGATACTATATCGAGTTCAAGCCTGTTATTCTTGAAATTACGCTGATAAACTCCGTTCACTCCGCCAAGATTTTGCAACTTCTCACGCAACAATCTTCCCGTTCTGAAATCGATCCCGGAAATTATAATCTTCACCGTTCGACCAGAAATCCCGTTAGAATTTCCAGATGCCAGAGCATACGCAATGCGATTCACGATATTTTTCGCGGCAGATTCAGCAGACGGTCTCAATCCGCGAACAGCCCCGTCCTCCGGAGTTTGTCCTAGAGCGTTATTCAAGTTCACCGGACGATTGTTGTTATTATGCGTCGAACCTTCCTCGAAGCCCAGAGTTTGTCTCGTATCAACCAGAATCGCACGCAATCTCACACGACTTCGCATATTATAAAGATTCACACCCAAGCGCCTTTGATGCGAAATTTGCTCAGAATAAGCTGTGCCGCAAATCACAACGTCAGCATTACACGCGTTCGCAACTTGCAATAATCCCTCTGGACTCTGCGACATCATCGTGGCAGCAACGTCAATCGCGCCGTCATTCAGGACGAGTCTGTGATCGATAATCGTGAAGCCTGCGCGCTCGAAAACTTTGTGAACTTCGCCTTCAGCCGTGGACATGAACGAGACTTTATTCCCGACACGTTCGTCAATCAAGATTACGATTCTAGGATTTCCCAAAGCATCAATAACTGCCGGTCCCAAAACTGCGTCGAGATTTTTCTCAGCAACATCGCAAGTTCCGGATAAATGCAGCAAGCCATCAGCGTCAACCCATTCGCGTTTAACATCGACACGTTTCACAAGTCCCTGAGTTTGTGTGAAAACTCGATCTTTTACGACCTCGAAATTTTCCATTTTTGATACAGATTGCACGAACGTTCCGATTGCATTTTCGAGAGCGTTTCGCATCATGTCACGCCTTGCACTTCCACGAGCTTCGTTTAGATTCTCGTTTATGACAGGCGCAACACCTTCGACTTCAACACGGATCAAATTCTGAGCCTGACTTTGCGATTGAGCCTGAGATTTCTTGCGTTGAGATTTGCGTTTCTGAGCTGCGTACAAATTCTCCGGATTCAATAACAAGATTAATACAAGAATTGCCAGTAAAATTTTTCTCATGATGCTAATTCTTTACGATTATGACTCTGCATTCGCGTCTGAAATTATACGAGTTATTGCGAATTTCGTGTGCTGCATAATTCGGGATTACGAGATCATGATCGGCATTTGACAATCTCTGAGCCTTGATAATCATCGGACGAGTTCCAACACGCTGCTCGTCACGCGCGTAGACCATTCTGCTGTACCAAACGTATAAGCCAGACTGATTCTGAATATCGCGATTGCCGAAATTCACGCCGTAAACTGGTCTGCCATCTTCGTCCAAGATTCTCGTGAACATTGACGGCTGAATTGGCAAATGTCTGGCATCGATTATTAAGCCTGTGAAATCTCCTGAACGTACGACGCGTGCTCTTGCTCTGGATTTTTTCCCGCGACGATTCGAGTATTCGACCGGATCACCTTCGCGCTGAGTTTTCGAGAGTTGATTTGCTGTTTCGTCATGTATTTTATCAAGCCTGATTCTGCCTTTTACGATATACATGTCACCATTCTGTTTTCCCTCGTAGACTTCGACACCTTTAATCGTGCCTTCGACTGCTGAACGAACTGAATCCGTAGCCATGAAATCTTCCATTTTGGTCTCGGAATTAATATTCACGCCTTTCATAGCTTCGAGCAAATTTCGCTGTAAATCCAGAATTGCGCCACGTCGAGCGAGTGCAACACCCTGAGCTGTGTCTTTGTATTTCGTGGGAATTGCTGCCATGCCTGTTCCTTCCATGTAATTTTCCGACCAGTTCATGAAAGCCCCGTCCGAACTTGTGACAGCGTGATTGATTCTCACCGGAACGTCTGAGTTAATCTGCGCAATAAACTCCGTAATCATTTTCACGTCCATTTTCTCGTCGAATTGTGCTCTGAGTTTTTCGAGTTCAGCACTTTGTTTCCTGAGCGTTTCTTCGAGAGCATCGGCTCTGTGGCGTTCTGTGCTTGCGGTCTCTCTGTAAGCTGCGACTTCGTTGTTCAGGCTGCTGACCTGTGATTCGAGAATCTTGATTTTGTGTTCGGCTTCGAGAATTTTCTCGCGATACTGAGCCAACATGTCACGCTGTTCTTTCAAATCCTGCGATATTTTTGCCAGTTCGGATTTCTTGGCTGCGATTTCGTTCTTGAGTTCTGCTGCAGCATTGTCCGATTGAGATTTCAGTTTCTGTTCGAGTTCGCGTAATTCAGCAATTTTTGTTTCGAAAGCTTTTTTCTCTTCTGTGAATGCCCGAACCTGTGCGTTAAATTCTTTCTGACGGGCGATGATTGCCTGAGCATTTGCCGTAACTTTTGCGTCATTTTCCGAGATGATTTTGCGAGCTTTCTCGAGTTCTGCAGCTTTGGAATTTAACTCAGCGACTGCCTGTTCAACGTAGGATTTCTGTTGAGAAAGTCCGGATTCGATTTGTGCGATTTCAGCTTCTCTGCGATCGAGATTGATTTTCTGTTCACGTATCTCGATTTCACGCAGGGGAATTTCCTGAGCATGTTCTTCGAGAGTTTGTGCGAATGAGTCCAGAGCTTGTTTGCGATTATCCAGGTCTGCTTGTTGTTCGGCGATTTGCAGTTCTTTCTCTGGAATTTGCATTGCGCGTTCTGCGAGAGATTGCTTGATGCTTTCGAGTTCGGCTGTTTGACGTTCGAGTTCTTGTTGCCACTCGTCGAGTTGGATAGTCCGAGCTGGCAGTGATAGCTCACGTTCACGTAATCTTTCCTCGCGAGATAATTCTTGCGCGATTGAAGCTGTGCCCGAGAAGATATTTGCAGCCAAGACACAGCAAGCTATGATTCTAATTCTTGACATGGTTCTAAATCCTCCTGATATATTTAATATTGCAATAGGCTTAATTCTTCGAGTTTTTTGAGAGCGTCAGTTCCTTGTAGATTCTTGTTTTTGCGAGCGTAATCGATTGCACGTTCACCTTCATGACCGCGAGTTTTTGGTTCAGCACCAGCGTCGAGTAAATCCAGAATCATTTGCTCATTGTCGCCGAAATACGATGCGTAAATCAGAGCTGTCCAGCCGATTTTGTCTGCGAAATCAGTTTCAGCACCAGCGTCGAGTAGAGTTTTGAGAACGTCTGGATTATTTTTGTGAGCGGCAATTATCAGAGCCGAACGTTTTGAAGAGTCGCGTGCATTCAGGTCAGATTTTGCGTTGAGAAGGATTTTTGCGAACTCTGGATTTTTTTGGAAGGTTGCGGCGTACATGAGAGCGTTCATGCCGACTTTGTCTTTAGCGTTGACATCTGCGCCGGCTTCGATGAGAATTTTCGCGACGTTAATATCCGGATTTTTCTCGATAGCGTTCATGAGTGGAGTTTTCTCGAAAGTTCCGCGAGCGTTTACGTTTGCGTTTTTGTTAGAAATTGCGTCCTGAATAATTTCCGGCGTTGAATTTGCGCACATGTTGACGAATTCTGAATCTGTGATGTTTCCGTCATGAGTTCCGAAATTTATCTCGATTGGCTTTGTTAAACTTTCGGGGATTGGTGTTAGGTGTTCGCGCTTTAACGGTTCGAAATCGATTTGGTAAGTTTCGGTTTTCTCGGTAATTTCCGGTTCAGGCTCGACAGGCTGCTCTGGAATCTCTGGCTCGGGCTCGATGGGCTGCTCGGGAATTTCCGACTCGGGGTCGACGGGTTGCTCAGGAAACTCTGTCTCGTGGTCGACGGGCTGCTCTGGGATCTCTGGTTCAGGTTCGAAGGGCTGCTCGGGAATTTCTGGCTCAGGTTCGACAGGCTGCTCAGGAATTTCTGGCTCGGGCTCGACTGGCTGCTCAGGAA
>CAJOEM010000011.1 GCA_905233725.1 uncultured Synergistales bacterium | reverse complement strand
ATAAGCATATAGGCGTGAACGTGAAATTGCAGCAAAATATGCAGTCAGGGTGTGAAAACTTGAAAATTTCTCTGGCTGCATTGTTATATTACGCGCGATACTCGTGATATATTTTCCCGTCAAGCTCTTTCCATGCGAATGAGCCGTCATTCAGAATCATGTAGCTGTTTGGGCTGTTGCTCTTGGGAATCGAAACTGAACCCGGGTTCAAGTACGCGCAATTCTCGCCAAAATTCTCCCAAGCTGGAACGTGCGTGTGTCCGTGCAGCAAAATATCTCCGGACGAAATCGGCGGAATATTCGACGTGTTGAATACGTGTCCGTGTGTCGCAAAAATCGTCCTGCCATTCACGTACAGAATGCAATACTCAGACATAATCGGAAATTCCAGCATCATTTGGTCAACTTCGGAGTCGCAATTCCCCCGAACACACAAAATCCCAGATTCGCGATTCAAATCATTCAGCAATTTCGCAACAATCTTGGGATCGTAATCGAGCGGCAAATCGTTTCGCGGTCCGTGATAAAGAATATCCCCGAGCAAAAGAAATTTCTCAGGCGATTCGCGCTTATACGCATTCACAAGTTCGTTGCAATAATACGCCGAGCCGTGAATATCCGACGCAATCATGATTCTCATTTCTCGATCACCTCTCGATCACCGTTCCTGATGGCGCACAATTCAGCACGAAGAAATGTGACGCTGCGTTACCCTCAGTGAATATTTTGCACATCGCACTGGCTAATTTGCCGGATTTGCCGTGAACAATCGCAATCATCGTAGGACCTGAGCCGCTGATTGCCGTAGCTACACAGTCCGGGTGATTCGCAATCTCTCGAAGGAATTTCTCGCCAGTTTCACCCGGGAATAATTTCGCTCTGTGAGGCTGGTGTAATCTGTCCTCCATTCCGACGCGCAACAAATCCCAACGACCCATCGCCCAGGCTGCACATAATATGCTCGCGTGACTTACGTTGAAAACTGCATCTCTAAATGGCACGCTTTCGGGCAAAATTTTTCTTGCATCTTCCGTGTGAACTTGAAAATCTGGAACCGCTGCTATCACATTCAGGTCTTCCGGCAACGCAGGCAGTCTCACATAACGCAGGCTCTCACCGTCCCAACACGATACAGTCATTCCACCGATGAAGCACGGCACGACATTATCCGGATGACCTTCGATTAGCGTCATAACCCGCAATAATTCAGCTTCAGGCTTATTCAGATCACAAATCAGATTCGCTAGAACGACTCCTGCAACTACAGCTGTCGATGAGCTACCCAGACCGCGATTCAACGGCACAGCATTGCAACTCTCAAGAGCAAATCCCTTTGGATTATTAACCCGCCATTCTTCGCACGCACGTTTATAACTTTTCACGATCATGTTCGAGTCAGAATCGCGCAATTCGTCCATGCCTTCACCGATAACTTCACACGAGAATCTCGCCTCGTCAAAAATCTCTTTCAGCGTGAAAATATTATACAGGCTCAGCGCCATTCCCAGCGTGTCAAATCCTGAGCCTAAATTCGCCGTAGTTGCCGGAACTTTTAATACTATTCGCATGTTACTTGCTTTCGAGAACTCGCATCAAATCTTCGAGCGTGTCGTTAATCTCAATAGGCTTGCCGACTTGTGACATCGCTGTATCCGGGTCTTTCAAGCCGTTTCCGGTCAATATCATCGTGACAGTTATTCCCTCGGGCAATTTTCCTAAATCGCGCAATTTCAAAATACCTGCCAACGGTGCGCATGATGCCGGTTCCGCAAAAACTCCGCCTTCCGACGCAAGCAATCTCTGAGCCGACAAAATCTGCTCGTCCGTAACGGAATTAAATTCGCCGCTTGATTCCTGAACTGCTGCTCGTGCTAAATGTGCGCTGACTGGATTGCCGATTCGAATCGCCGTCGCAACTGTCTCAGGATTCGGGCATGGCTGATTCGTTACTAACGGGGCTGCACCTTCAGCCTGAAAACCCATCATTCTAGGCAAAGTCTTGATCTTCCCGAGCTTGAAATACTCGTTGTAACCTGCCCAATACGCGCTTATATTCCCGGCATTCCCTACAGGAATCGCGTGCCAGTCCGGAGCTTTTCCTAATACATCGCAAATTTCCCAAGCTCCCGAACGCTGTCCGATTAACCTGAACGGATTCACAGAATTTACCATTGCACAGCCGGTTTTCTCAGCACCTTCACGCGCAAGTTCCAAAGCCCTGTCAAAATTCCCCTTCACGGCGATAACTTTCGCACCGTACATCAAAGCCTGAGCCAATTTTCCCAGAGCAACTTTCCCAGCCGGCAGCAACACAAAACACGGTATCCCAGCATACGCAGCATACGCAGCAGCAGACGCAGACGTGTTGCCAGTCGACGCACAAATCAGCGCACGTTTGCCATCTTCGAGAGCCTTCGCTACAGCCAGAACCATTCCACGATCTTTGAACGAGCCAGACGGATTGCAGCCCTCGAATTTCCCGTATAATTTTATGCCGAGTTTGTCACTGATTCGCGGCAAATATATCAACGGCGTAGAACCCTCTTCAAGATTTACGTTCGGTGTCTTCTCAGTTAATGGCAGCAAATCCCCGTACTTTTTCAAAACTCCCATGATAATCACATTTCCCTTCGCAAAAAATTTTCGCAAGAATTATATCAAATTAACGCGAATAACATCGATAACGGCACGATTAATATCAACGATGGCAGCATGTCGCATAATTTCAGATTCGCAACTTTCAAGAGATTCAGCGAAATTCCAACGATCATCAAGCCGCCAAGTCCCGAAATATCCGCGTACATATCCTGAGTTATAAACGGTGCAGCCCATACAGCCAAGAACGTCAAACTCGCCTGATATATAAACATCGGTATGATCGAGAAAATTACTCCAATTCCGAACGAGCCAGCAAATAATATCGACGAAATCCCATCCATAACGCCTTTCGTGACCAGAATCGAAGCATTGTGCCGCAAACCGTCCTCGAATGCGCCGATTATCGCCATCGACCCCACGCAAAATAACAACGTCGCCGTAACAAATCCCTGCGTGAATTTCGAATTTGACGAGTGAAATTTCGCTTTCAAAACGTCGCCCAGATTATTCAGCTTATTATCAAGTCCGCACAAATCCCCGATTACCGTTCCGATTACAAAACTCAATAACACAGCAATCGAGTGTTTCATTTGCAGCGTCATGTTAATCCCAACGTAAAGCGTGAATAATCCCAGGCAATCGAATATCGCTTTGTGCAATCTCTCCGGAATAAATTTCCCAACCAGTAAGCCAATCGTTCCGCCGAAAAATACAGCCAGTGAGTTAAATACAGTTCCCCCAGCAGGAATCTGACTCAGAAAATCCATAGCTATCACTCCTTACTTTCTATTTTCTTTTCTATCTCGAAGGCGGCGTGAATAAATCCGGCCAAAGCGGCATCCAAGCTCTTGACTGAATCAATCCTGCGTCAAGATACACGGCTAACATAGACCGACCCGGGTAACCTGACGACGATAATTCTTCGGGCAGCGGAATTTGAATCTGCAATCGAGAATCCGGTGCTGTGAGTTCGAGTGCGTTCTTCAGCGAGTAAACAACTTTTCCGCCAGTGAATGCTGACGCGCGAATCAATCCCGGAGACGCAATTTCCCGTGCCCAAACATCAAGCTCAAGTCCGTTCAACAGGCAAAATCTCATCAGCGTAATCAAGTCATCAATCGTGAACGAAATCGATGAATCTACAACTACATTTGTTAGCGTGTCTTTGTGCAGAACCCAGAATGACAGCAGAGCCTCTCGAACATCATTGCCTCGATTCACCTGAGCAGGGCGCAAATTCAGCGGCAAAACCTGTCCAGTTGGCAACGGTCTGTGAATCAGCATTCCGTCGAAATTCGGTCTGCGTGACCATAGTGCATAAGCTCTCATCGTGCGATTGTTCCACGCGGATTGAGCGATTAGTCTCGAAGTGTGCAGATAACTCGTGAACGGTGTCATGAATGTTGCGCTGATTATGAAGCTCTCGCGATTCTCGGTCTGCATTGTAAGCGTTGGGCTGAATATTCCCAGAAACGCCTGTTCACCTTCACGCGGCGGTGTCATGATTGACTTGTATATTTTCGACGCGCCGGTTTCCAGACACATCAAATCCCCCTCCGGAGACCTGAATAACGCCCAGATATTCTCAAGCCCGGAATACATCGCACCGTTATGGCGATTCGCGTATGATCTCGTGCCAAAATCGATTATGTAATTATATATGCTGCCCTCTTCACTCAAAACGAACAATTCTCCCAGCGGTGACCATAATATATCTCGCGGCAACGGAACGTTATTTATCACGAAATATTCACGCGACATTACATTCAGGATATATATTCGCGAATTTCCCCTGTCAGCAATCGCCAGCCAGTCAGCAAACGCCTCAATCGCAACCGGCTCGAATAACAAGTCACCCGTAAATTCCGGCGGAAACCAGAATGCCATCACGTCCAAAGTCGCTGCGTTGTAAAATCCGACAGTTCGTTCAACCGGATCTGCAATCGCTAGCTCATTCTCAGAAATTATTTCAGCGTCAGAAATATTCCGAGAGCTTAATTGCCCGACAAAATCCGGCGAAATTATCCCGGCATGCTCACTCAGATTCGCAAATGTGAAAATCTCACCGTCAGCATTCACGATCATGAACGTTCCATCACCCATCGGAAATGTTATAACAGGTCTATTCACAGCAACTTCCCTGAAAACTCCAGATTTTGCTCCGAAGACTTGAATCGCTCCTGAATTATTCGCAGGCTTGACGTAAACCCGATCGCCGTACGTGTCAGAAATGCAGACTGTTTGACCGAGTGACTTGATTTTGCCCATGCCTTTTATACTCAACGGACGAGTGAAGCCTGTGTTCCATTCCGTCATAATATCCGTGCGCGAAAATTTCCAACCTGCTGGCACTGGAGCTGTTCCGGGGATTGCGCTCAAGATTGCGTTCTGTTCCGAGAGATTCTTCGTGATTCTTGGCACTGACGGATCTAACGGGCGGACTTCGAGATAGCGATTCAACGATGCCAACGCTCCAACACCGTCACCAATTCGATCAAGCGTTAGACCATTCAACAGGTAATAATCGACCAGGTACGTGTTCACACCCAGAGCGCGATCAAGATTATTCTGCGTGCTCCAGTAATTCCGGCTCATGAAATATAAATATGCGTTCGTGAAATAGACTTCGGATTCGTCGAGATTGGCTCTTGGTGGCTGCAAGGCTGCTGCGTAAACTCCCGAGACATTCACAAACACACTCAACACGATTAGTAATATTAGCAATATTATTCGCAAATTTCGCATTTTCAAAAATCCTCTCGTATTCATTATGCTGCAATTATAGCTGTAATTATAGTACAATCTTGCGTGAATCATATTTTCAGAAGGAGTTGTTCTAATTCTAATGTCAGAGCAATATATTATTACCGGTATGAGTTGTGCTGCGTGCAGTGCAAGAGTCGAGCGCGTCGTGAAAAAACTTGCGGGTGTTGAGTCCTGTGCTGTGAGTTTGCTCACGAACTCCATGAGCGTCGAAGGTAACGCAGATTCTCAAGACATAATCGCTGCCGTTGAAAAAGCTGGTTACGGTGCAAAACTCAAGACCGAAAATCCCAAACCAGAATCGAAATCTGAATCTGGATCTGAATCCGAAGCCGAAATTCTCGCAGATCACGAGACACCTGTTCTCAAGAAACGCCTCGTCGCGTCGATTGTGTTCCTGATAATCCTGATGTATTTCTCAATGGGTCACATGATGAATTTGCCGCTGCCGGAATTTTTCACGGGAAATCACGCAGCTGTTGGTCTCGCACAAATGATTCTCGCAGCGATAATCATGATTATTAACCAGAAATTTTTCACGAGCGGCTTCAGTTCGTTATTGCATCTTGCGCCAAACATGGACACACTTGTTGCGATGGGATCGTTTGCGTCGTTCGCCTGGAGCGTTTACCTGCTGTTCAGGATTTCGGGAAATAATTCTTACATGCCGGATTTCTATTTTGAGAGCGCAGGAATGATTCTCACACTCATAACAGTCGGGAAAATGCTCGAAGCCCGGTCGAAGGGTAGAACAACTGACGCGCTGAAATCTCTCATGAAACTTGCGCCGAAAACTGCCGTAATTCTCAGGAACAATCGCGAAATTACAGTGCCAATCGATCAGGTTAAACGCGGCGATACATTCATCGTGAAACCCGGTGAAAATATTCCTGTTGACGGCGTGATTCTCGAAGGCTCAAGCGCAGTGAACGAATCGGCTCTGACTGGCGAAAGCATTCCTGTTGACAAAATCCCTGGCGATCAAGTTTCTGCTGCGACGATAAATCAAGCTGGCTTTATTAAATGCGAGGCTACGCGAGTTGGTCAGGACACGACTCTGTCACAGATTATCAAAATGGTCAGTGATGCTGCTGCGACAAAAGCTCCCGTCTCAAAAGTTGCGGATAAAGTCTGCGGAATATTTGTGCCAAGTGTGATTGCGATTGCGATTTTTACGATTATAGCTTGGCTGTTACTCGGGAAAAATTTCGGTGAAGCCTTATCGTACGGAATCGCAGTTCTAGTTATCAGTTGTCCGTGTGCGCTGGGGCTTGCTACACCTGTCGCCATAATGGTCGCCAACGGAGTAGGTGCTAAAAACGGAATATTATTCAAGACTGCTGCGTCACTCGAAAATGCCGGGAAAGTTCAGATTGCAGCTCTCGACAAGACCGGGACAATCACAAGCGGTGAACCCAAAGTTACGGACATGATCCCGTCAAGCGGAATTTCTGAGCGTGAACTCATCTCGAACGCGTACTCACTTGAGAAAATGAGCGAACACCCATTAGCAAAAGCCATCACGGAATTTGCTGCGAAATACGAGAACTTGACAGCCGAACATGTCGCAGATTTCAGAGCATTGCCTGGTAACGGATTAAGCGCGATTGTTGACGGTGAGAAAATTTTGCTCGGAGGCAGCGTAAAATTCATAAACAGCGAAATAACTCTCGATGACGAAGCCAAGAAAATTTCTGAGAAACTCGCGTCTGAAGGCAAGACTCCGTTATTATTCGCACGAGATCACAAGTTGCTCGGGATTATTGCAGTTGCGGACGTTATCAAATCCGACAGTGCAAACGCAATAAGAAAGATGCAGGATATGAATATCAAAGTCGTAATGTTGACCGGAGACAATGAACGCACAGCTCAGGCAATCGCGGACGAAGCTGGCGTGAATGAAATTATCGCGGGAGTTTTACCGGACGGCAAAGAACAGGTTATAAAGAATCTTCAGGATAACGGCAAATTCAGAGTTGCTATGATTGGTGACGGGATTAACGACGCGCCTGCACTCACACGCGCTGATACTGGGATTGCAATCGGTGCTGGAACTGACGTAGCGCTTGATGCTGCTGATGTAGTCCTGATGAAGAGCAATTTGACCGACGCTGCTGCTGCGATAAAACTCAGTCGTGCAACTTTGCGGAACATTCACGAGAATTTATTCTGGGCGTTTATTTATAATATTATCGGCATTCCGTTAGCTGCTGGATTTTTCGCTCGATGGGGCTTGAAACTTGATTGTCGTGACGAATGCCTTAAGACTGAATTTATTATCGGGCAAGCTCAAATAACGCGCAAAAAAAACGGTGTAAGATTCTCGCACAATCTGTTTTTTCGCTCAATGGGGCTTGAAACTTGATCCGATGTTTGGGGCTGCTGCGATGAGTTTGTCGAGTTTCTGTGTTGTGACGAATGCCTTAAGACTGAATTTATTATCGGGCAAACTCAGGTAACGCGCAAAAAAAACGGTGTAAGATTCTCGCACAATCCTGCACCGTTTTATTTTTATCTTGGCGAATGTAAATGTCTCTGGATTGGCTGTGTTGCCTGAGAGTCATAGAACGCTGGCTGTAATTCGTGCTGAGGAATTTCGCTCTGGATTTCACGAATGCGTTCGATTAGCAAGTTCACCATTAATTTCTCTTCGTCTTTTGGATTGAGTTTGGGTTTTGCATCGTCAGTTGCTGTGTTATCGTACGAATGCGAGAGTGACAGTGAGATTTTCGCACTCGCAGGTCCGATTAACTCGTACAGAACACTTGACGCAAGTATGACCGTTCGAAGCGCGCTGCCAGTTTCGCCTCCCAGAGTTCTCGCACCGAGTTCAGCAAGTCCGATAGCAACACCGGCCTGAGGGATAAGAGCAAGTCCGAGATAATTGCGCACGAGCTTGTCTTTGTGTGTTATAAAGCAGCCAAGAAACGCTCCGACATATTTTCCCAAAATGCGAATCAGGAAATACACGACACCGAGCATTAATAACGAGACAGAGCCAGATGAAGCATGAGAGCCTGTCAACGCTCCGAGATCAAAACACACGCCCGATCTCACGAAGAATAATAACAGGATCGGTGGGCTGAAACTGTTTAGCTGCTTGAACAAATTATCGTCATCCGTGATATTAATATAAACCGTTGACATGAACATGCAGCCAAGCAACGGTGAAACTCCGAGAATCTGGCAAATTCCGCAGAAGCCTAATAATATCGCGACGGATAGTATTAATTTATTATCTTTCGAACGCTTTTCCGGAATCAGGAATTTCATCACAACTCCTAGTAATGCGCCAGTGATTATGCTCGCAAGATTGATTAGCAGCGGAAAAATTACGTTCTTAATATCAAATCCCGAACCAGTTCCCGAGATCGACGTAGCAAGAGCAATCGAGATAGCAATACTGTACGCGAGTAATCCCACAACGTCATCGAGTGCCACAACCTGCAGCAGCGTGTTCACAAAATCGCCTTTTGCACCAGTCTGTCGAATTGTCATCATCGTCGAAGCCGGAGCAGTCGCCGAAGCCAATGCAGCCAACACACACGAAAACGCAAAATCCATTCGCAAAATATAATACGTGGCGATGAAAACAAACACTGACGCAACACACGCCTCAAGAATAGTGATAATTAACACTTTCATTCCGTTGCCTTTGAGCGCGTTCAACCTGAAGAATTGTCCCGTACTGAACGCAATGAACGCCAACGCAATATCCGGCAAAAATCCCGTATTATCCGTCACAGCTGATGGCACAAGATTCAGGCAATACGGTCCGATCAAAATTCCCGTTATGATATAAGCCGTAACATTTGGAAGCTTCAGAAGTCTAGTTAATCTCGTGAGCGCAAAGCCGCAAATCAACATCAGCGCAATCGTTATAATCCCGACAGCAGCCGGTGAGCCGTTATGAATAAAATCTACAAACCAGTCCAACAATTTATAAATGCTCTCCTAATAAAAATTTGCCCCAAAAATCCGGAGCAATCTCTCAAATTCTCACATATTTTACATTCGGACGCTTCAAACTTACACGCGAATATTACCGATTAAATGCATAATACAATCATCGCAAAATTCCGCGCGAAAAAAATTTTTGCAGAACGTATTGACAATATGAATTTTTAATCTATAATGTTTGACGTAACGAACAAATCAATCAGAAAAATTACAAATGACAAATAATCGTCTTAAACCTGCAGTTAGGACGTGGATTGTATAGAGGAATATCCCTCGGTTTGTTCACTTGTCGCTCTCATGAATTCCCGAGAGCAGGATTGAAAAAGATCGTTTTACCCCCCTCAAACATAAGGAGTCTCCCCCGAGGCTCTTTTGTGTTATGTGTGAAATTTTTCGGAATCAGAGCATGATTTCACCGTCGAAAACTTCAACAGCTTCACCAGTCATCACGCACTCGTCGTCATCGAGAATATTTATGCGCAAATCCCCGCCAAGCAAGTGAATCGTAATCTCGGAATTTCTGGAAAATTTCCCAAGCTTTACCGCAGCAAATGCAGCCGCCGTCGCACCAGTTCCGCAAGCCAAAGTTTCCCCGCTGCCACGTTCCCAAACACGGAAATTGAGTTCTTGATTCTCACCAGGGAGCTTCTCGACAAACTCAGAATTTACTCGCTCAGGGAATCGCGCGTGATTCTCGAAATATTTTCCCAGACGCGACAAATCGAGTTCGTGCAAATTTCCCAGGTTTCTCAATGCAGCGTTATCTTCCAGAAAATACACCGCGTGAGGATTGCCGACATTTACGCCGACAAATTCCAGATTCATGTTATCAACGCAGATTTTTTCGGGCAAGTCTGAGTCAATTTTCGCGACACCCATCGAGACACTCGCAGCTGTGACTTTTCCGCCGTGAATTTCGAGAGCAATTTTTCGCAATCCAGCCGGAGTTTCGATAATCGTATTTTTGCGTGAACTTGGGATAATTCCGTGATCGTAAATATATTTCGCGACACAACGAATGCCGTTACCGCACATTTTTCCGCGCGAGCCGTCCGAGTTGAACATGTTCATGAACGCATCAGCCTGAGGATTTTTCGCCGGTTCAATCAAGATCATGCCGTCAGAGCCAATGCCGAAATGCCGATCCGAAATTTTCACAGCAATTTCCGATAATTCAGATTCACTCACATTCGCCAGATTTTCGCCGTCAAAACAATTCACGTAGACATAATCATTTCCGCAACCGTGCATTTTTGTGAAATTAATCTTTCGCATTATATTCCCTCCTGATTTTTTCGCTAAATTATAATACAATACCTCACAAAAACTCTTTCGCACCTGTCAAGTGATTGTATAATAATTGCGATTTTTGGAATATAATTTGAATTTGAATCGGAGGAATGTTAAATTGGCAGCAGCAGAAGCGACTTTCAAACCGTGGTGGCGCGAAACTCTTGAGACGATAATCTGGGCGTTTATTCTCGCGATGATTATTCGTACGTTCATCGTTCAGGCGTTCTGGATTCCGAGCGGCTCAATGATACCGACTCTCGAAGTTGGTGATAGAGTTCTTGTTGCGAAATTCTGGAACTGGTTTTTCGAACCGTCTAGAGGCTCGCTTTACGTGTTCAGATACCCGCTGGATCATGATCGTGATTTTGTGAAGCGTGTGATTGCGATTCCCGGCGACAAAGTTGATATAAAAAACGGAATCGTTTACATAAACGATCAGCCTACAAATGAGCCATATGTGAAGAATCACGACAATTTCACGATGCGCCCGAGCAGATATTTCCCCAGCGTGCCGTTCACTGTTCCCGAGGGAAAATATTTCATGCTTGGCGATAACAGACCGAATTCTCAGGACGGGAGATTTTGGGGCTTTGCTTCGGACGAAGATTTGCGCGGTCCGGTATTCTTCAGGTACTGGCCCCTGAACAGAATAGGAATCCCGAGATAAATTGCCTAGAACTGTTTGGTACCCGGGTCACATGGCGAAAGGCTCTCGTAAATTGCGGGAGCTTGCCGAAAAACTTGATCTCATAATCGAAGTTCGTGACTCCCGCGCACCTGCATCAACTGCGGCACCGTTTGCGCGTGCGTTGTCGAAAATCCGTCCTGTTATACGCGTGCTGTCAAAAAAAGATCTCGCTCAATCCGAGAATCTTGCTTTATGGCTGAAATCCGGATCGAAAATTTTCGCCGTGAATCTACGAGAACACAAAGGTCTTGCAAATTTACGCCGAGCAATTCTAGAGTTCAAGCCCCAACACAGAGAAGTCAGGCTCGCAGTCGTTGGCATTCCTAACGTTGGCAAGTCGCTTTTACTCAACTCGCTGATAAAAAAATCCAACGCAAATGTCGGCGGCATTCCTGGCGTGACTAAGTCCGTGAGCTGGTACAAGAATGACGGCATGTTAATCGTAGACTCGCCTGGAATTTTAGACCCACATGCTGAACCAGGCGTTCACTTGGTGCTTTCGTGGCTTGGCTGTGCGAAACCTGAAGCTGTCGGAGGCTGGGAGAATGCTGCGTTGAGTCTGCTCAAATTCCTGAAGGAAAAACACATGCTGAATCTTATTCCGGTTGATTGCGATCCTGATGAAGCTAACGAGATCACACTTGAGCGAATCGGCGTGAGATTTGGTTGCTTAATCTCAGGGGGCAGAGTGAATCCTGAACTTGCAGCGCGTCGATTTGTAGAATCTTTTTCGTCGGGGAAATTGGGTCTCGTGAGTCTGGAAGTCCCGGGTGAAAATTCGCTTTTGGAATGGCAGCTTGATAATTCATGATACGTTTTCAACAGCTGCAATTATTCGAAGAAGACTTGATATTAACTTCGCACGAAACACCCGAGGACGCTATGGAATTACTCGCGGAACTCAGACGCAGAGGCGCAGTAATTGGCACAGATGAAGCAGGCACGGGAGCATTGGCAGGTCCGATGTCAGCGGCAGCAGTTTCCCTGACACGCAGGCAAGAGCGCGAATTATTATCTGCAGGCTTGAAAGATTCGAAAAAGCTCAAGGCTCAAGAACGCGAAGATTTATTCGCATACATGAACGAACTCGGCGTAACTTGGAAAATGAAATTCGGCAGTGTTCGCAAGATTGAGCAGGAAAATATTTTGCATACGGCTCTGTGGTCGATGGCTCAGTGTGTGCAGAAAATCCGCCCCGAAATCAAAGGCGAGATTGCGTGTGTAATAGTCGATGGCTCACGACGCATACCCGAGCTTGATGAGTTGCCGGATGACCGAAGACTTTTGCAGTGGGTTCTTGTGAAGGCAGACGCGTTAATTCCGGAAGTTTCGGCAGCGTCAGTTGTTGCGAAAGTTCTGCGTGACAGATTAATGCTGACTCTGGACCAGATTTACCCGGGCTATAATCTCGCGCACAACAAAGGCTATCCCACAAAAGATCACAGAGCTGCGATTCTTGAAAAAGGTCTGTGTGCAATTCACCGGAAATCGTTTTGCAAGAAAATCGGCTTATGAGAAAATGTTTTTGCAAATTGCAAATGGAAATATGAATTATAAATTTTAATAAGCAATCTCAAAATCGGCAGGTGAGAAAATTTGGCGGGAATAAGCAATCTTAACGTAAATATTGACCAGAATTACAACCAGAATATAAACACGAACACGCAGCATCAGGGACAAATCGAGAGCCAGATAAGCCCAACTCAAACGCAACAAATTACGCGACCAGGATTAACTGGCATTCGAACGGGAATGACTGTTGAAGGTCAAGTGTTAGCGAAAAATGACGACGGGACATATCTGGTTCGGGTGGACGTTCGTGGAGTTCCTCAGGAATTGCGCGCGCGTGCGACGGTGAACTTGATCGTTGGCGAGAGATTCAACGCTGTTTGGGATGCGTCAGGTGCTGATGGTGTTCCGGTGCTGAGACTTTCTCAGGGCGAGTTGTCGTTTTTATCACAAGTTCCGCTGCGTGATCGTGAATTGGCGACGGCTTTGTTATCGCGAGGTTTGCCGCTATCGAGTGAAGTCCTGGCTGCGATAAAAGATGCGTGGCGTAAATCCGGCTCTCAACCTGAGCAATTATCGTCAATGATCGAATTATGGGCGCGAGATGTTCCGATGACGGCAGAGAATGCGCTGTTATTATCTGAGTATGCGGCTATGAACGGCGCGGAAGCAACTGAAATCTGGGACAAAATCCGTAAAGAATTACGCGAGAGAATGTCCAAAGGCGAAGATCCTGTTAAAGCTTTGAAAAACATGAAAGAAGGCGAGGGTGATATTTCGAAATTTTTGCAGGCTCAGTCGATTTTGATGAGAAGTCCTCGACACGAAGTTAATCCGGCGTTATTAGCAGCACCGTTCTGGCCATTACCCGAGATAAGTGACTCAGGAAACATGACCGCGAAAATTTACGTTGGGCGCTCGTCCGAAGATGAAGCTCAGAAATATTGGCAAGTCGGTTTCGGAATAAGCGGCTCAGTTCTGGGACAGGTCGGCGGATTAGTCGAGAGTGATGGCAAAGCTTGTAATTTGAATCTTAGTGCGGAAAAATTGGAAACGTGCAGAATTTTGGAATCGCGTCGTCGTGAGTTGCGTCGTGAATTGGACGGTGTAGCGTTGCCGGTGCAATTCATCGGCATCAGTCGGAAAGCTGCGGAGAGTGAACGTGATATGCTGCTTTCTGGAAGGGGACTTGACATTACGGTGTAGCGATTATAATAATCACATGTCAGATAATCGAGAGAATAATAATAAACGTGAACGTGCAGTTGCTGTGAAATACGACAGCAAACAAATGCGCGCGCCGGTATTGCTTGCTAAAGGTGAGGGCTTCATCGCGAAAAAAATTATCGAACGTGCGGTCGAAGCTGATGTGCCTATTGTTGAAGATGCGGCGTTAGTTTCGGCGTTAATATCGCTTGAGTTGGGCGAGGAAATTCCAGCTGAATTATACGAAGTTGTTGCGAGAGTTTTGGCGTGGGTTTACAGGCTTGACAGAGAGGCTCAGGGCAAGAATTAGTCGTGAATTACACGTCTGAACTCGGGAAATTATCAGAAGAGCGTGCTGCGAGATTTTTGCGCGATATTGGCTACAAGATTCTCGGGCGAAATTACGCGAATAGCTTTGGCGAACTTGATATTCTTGCGCTCGATGAGAGTGTTGCGAATCTCCCGGAGCTTGTGATTGTCGAAGTCAGGTGCAGGACAATCGGGAAAATTCAGACTCCGCTGGACACAGTCGGCACTCAAAAATTGCGCAAATTAATCCGCACGGCGCGCGCATTAATCGAGGAAATCGCCTGGGAAAGTTGCTGGCGTATTGACGTAATCGGCATCACGATAAAAAAACAAATGACGATTCGTGAAATGCTTGACGAAAAGAATCTTGATCTTGAAATTGAGCATATTCAGGACATAACGTCGGGCAAAGATATTTTCTCGTAAATTTTCTCGTGAAAAAACGTCCCTCTCACATTGCGCAAGAAGGACGTGTGTTTTTTATTCTAATTCAATTCTTTGCTCTTAATCTGGGCTTCTTCGTTCTTAATCTCCCAGTGAATCAAGAATGTCAGCGCACCTCGCAGCAAGATTATCGCCCCCAAAATTGCCATCTCACTCCATTCCCGAACGATTACAGTTCTCAAGACCTCACCGCCGAGCTTAAATTCCAGAGCCAACGCAATCCCCTGAGCAAGCGTTAATCTCACGCGCGAATCATGACACAAGCAGCCCCAAATACTTTTCACAGTTGTAGAGAGCAAAATCGCAACTCCAGCAAATTCCAGCAGCAAAATTCCGTACTGAACGATTAACTGGAATATAGCTTCAACTCGTAATAATATTTCCATGGCAATTATGCAATTAATTTAATTACTTGTTATCGGCGTTGAGTGTGTTAGCCGCAGTTCTGCCCGAGACGAAAATTTCTGTGATAGCGTTTCCGCCCAATCTATTTCCGCCGTGAATGCCGCCCGTAACTTCACCAGCTGCGTACAAGCCCGGGATTATTTTGCCGCTCGTTGCGAGAACATGCCTGCCCGTATCGACGACCAATCCGCCCATCGTGTGATGCGTACTCGGAGCTAATAATCTTATCGTCAGGAGCGCGTTGTCAAGATCATAGCTCTCGACGTTGTAACTGCCGTCTGCGTTTTTCTGCACGTTGCCAACACATCGAGATGCAATAGCCTTGCCTACATCAGGAAATTCGCTGCCAGTCATTACGGCCTTGTCATAAGCTCTGATCGTAGCGATTACAGTTTCAGGATCAGCTTTCACTCCCAATTCTTTGAATAATTCGCCGAGTTGAGAAATTTTGCGCCTGTAATAACGTCCCGGGAAATCTCCGTCTGCTAACTGTGTCGGAGCGGGCATTAACTGCTCAGCGTTGTAAAATTCCAGGAACGCGCCTTTCGAGCCTTTGTATTCCATTCCGTTTCTAAATTCAGCCAGCGATAACACGTCACGTTCTGAGCCTTCATCGACGAATCTGTGACCTGTGTTTGGATTGATCCAGCACGCGTAATTTCCGCCGCCGAAAGCCAAATTCCCGTTATCGACCCATGAGATTGGCATTAACTGAGTGAAGCCAAGTCCCGTAACATCTGCGCCGATTTTCTGAGCCATCGTTATGCCGTCACCCTGAAGAGATGAGCGATTCGTAGTTTTCGTCTGCATTGATAAATATTCCGTTGACCAGTAAATATTTTCCTCGACAACTTTCGTCAGGTTTGCAGCATAACCGCCTGTCGCCAAAATTACGCCCTTCGCAGCATAAGCTTCGATTTCAGTTCCGTCATTGCGTGTTGCTTTCACGCCGATTACGCGCTGATTGTCCGTTAATAATTCTTTGACGGTCGTTCTGAGCATAATTTGATTCTTTGGATTAGCTTTCAAGAACGCATTCACCGGAGCTACGAAAAACGTTCCCCAACGTCCCGGGTAATTTTCGGGCACGCCGTCACCGTCAGTGTCAACTTTTGCGCCGACAAATTCGTTTTCGCGATACCATAACGCGCCGATCAACGTTGGCTGAGTATCCTCGTGAAATTCCGAACCCATAGCTTCGAGCCATTCTTTCAAACCCTGCGCACCCTCGATGAATTGCTTGACGAGTTCGACATTTCCGTAAATCCATTGTGACTTGTCCGCGCTCTGTCTCAGTCCGCCGTAATAAGTCTGGAATATGTGAAGATTCAGTGTCGAGAATAACGCTAATTGATTCTCAGGGATTCCTGCTTCGAGTTTCGGCTTAGCCCAGTCGAGATATTGCTTGATTTCGGCTTTGAGTGCTTTGAGAACCGGCAAATATTCTGCGTGAACACCATGCTTTGATAATTCGGCAGCGTCACCGGCAACGTACTCGTGATCTTTATAATAATTCGCGTCAAATTCTGCTTCGTTCCAGTTATAAATCATCTCGAGTTCTTTGATGCAGCCCGGGACAGATTTCACTTTCTCATACGTCTGACCGTTGAAAGCATAGACACCAGTTGTAGCGTCAGGATTTGTCGGATCCCAAACGAGATATGGCATTACGCTCTGATATTGACCGCCCGAAACCAGAGTATTTCCGCCGATTTCAGCGTTTTTCTCGATTATGAGAACAGTATTTCCTAACTGAGCAGCTTGAGCAGCAGCAGCAACTCCAGCACCGCCAGCACCGACGATTATTACGTCATAAATTACTTTCATCGGAGCGTCTTTAGCGTGTTGAACTTTTGCGGCCTTGAACGCGTCAAGATTTGTGCAATTTGCCTGTTCAGCAGCGTTAATCACAGCATTACGTAACGCTCTTGTTGAGAAAGTTGCGCCTGAAACACCGTCAACACCTGCGCCGTTAGCCTTGAGCATATCCGGGATCATAATTCCGAAAGCAATATCGCCGACGTGAGCAGTTTCGTGACTATCAGCGACTTCGATTGCCGTAATTTTCTCGTTGTCAAAAACGACTTTCACGACTACCGGAGCGTTGTAGCCATTTGCCGAGGCGGTGTATTCGCCAGCTGTGAATGATAACGCAGCATTTTCGGAACTTGCGCTTGCAGCAGGCTTTGCTTTCTTGAGGGCATTTTCGACAGCCTCAGAAATTCCGTCACGAGTCATTGTTGCACCGGCTACTGCGTCGATTTTTCCGTCAGTGCGACCGATTAGCGCTTTGGAATAATTCTCGAAATTCGGCACTCCAAACGGGACTTCACCAGCACCCTCGATTTCTACAGCAGTGATCTTGTCAGAGTCAACCGTAACTTTTACTGTGACATTTGATTCTTCGCTGTAACCTTTGCCAGAACCTTCGTAAGTTCCCGGCGTGAATGTTGATGTTGCTGCAGATGTTGGAGCAGGCTTTGCTTTCTTGAGAGCGTTTTCAACAGCTTCAGAGATTCCGTCACGAGTCATTGTTGCACCAGCTACTGCGTCGATCGGGACTTCACCAGCACCCTCGATCTCTACAGCAGTGATCTTGTCAGAGTCAACCGTAACTTTAACTGTGACATTTGATTCTTCGCTGTAACCTTTGCCTGAGCCTTCGTAAGTTCCAGGCGTAAATGTTTCCGCGAATGAAACCGTTGACGCAAATATCATGCACATAACAAGACACAGCGTCGTTAAAACTAAGAATTGCTTTTTCATTAACATCGTTCCTTCCTTGGGAAAATTTTTCAAGTCCATAATATCACAGGTAACAAAAAAACTCCCGATTTTTTTCGAGAGCTTTCACTGCATATTTTGCGTAATTATTCGTTTTTTATCGAGTTCACTTTTGACATCGCCCTGTCAATCCCATCACTCAGCCAAGTTTCAATTCCTGATTCAGCCCAGTCCAGAATTTTTGGAAGCTCAAGTCTTTCATCATCGCTCAAATGTCCCAGAACGTGATTTATCATGCTCGATTGCGCCTTGCCAATTCCGATTCGCAATCTGGGAAATTCCGTGCTGCCTAACTCCGAAATTATCGACAACATTCCGTTATGACCGCCAGCACTGCCCTTCATGCGCATTCGCAACTTCCCAAACGGCAAAGCCATGTCATCGTAAACTACCAGGATATTTTCGAGTTCGATCTTGTAGAAATTCACGGCTTCGATTATCGCGCGCCCACTAAGATTCATGAACGTCAGCGGCTTCAGAAAAATTACGTCACTAGATTTCCAGAATTGCGACTGAAATTTCTCCTGCGATTCTCCCAGAGAATGATTCGCCACAAAATGATCGACACATAGCCAACCCATGTTATGGCGTGTGAAAACGTATTGCGTGCCGGGATTGCCCAAACCTGCTACAAGTCGCATTTGCAAAAATTATTCGGCTTCTTCCTTAGCTGCTTTGCCCTTTGCTACGACTTCGACATCTGCGGCTGCTGGCTGTTCTTCCTCAGGAGCTGCGTCCTCAACGCCTCGTGACGTTACGATTATCGCGACAACTTCATCCGGTTCGACCATTAACTCAACGCCTTCAGGTAACACAAGATCTTTCGCGTGAATTGCGTCTCCAACGTTCAAGCCTGACACGTCAACTTTGATAACATCAGGAATGCTCATTGGCAGCGTTTCAACTTCGAGTTCGTGTGTAGCTTCCAGAACTCCGCCGTCTTTGATGCCCTGAGAATCTTCTGTTCCGATGACTTCGACCGGAATATTCATTTTGATCTTTTTGCCGCGTACCAAGTGCAGGAAATCAATATGCAGCGGTGCGTCTGTCAACGGGTGTTTCTGAGCTTCACGGATAATGCACAGCTCATTTTCGCCGCTTGGTAATTTTACGCTGAATCTTGCTGACTCCCAGCGTCCTGCCAAAACTTTCTGAACGTCACGAGCATTCAACTTGCCTTTGATATTTTCTTTAATCTCCGGACCGTAAATAATGCAAGGTACGTAACCTGCTTTTCTGAGACGATGATTCTCGCCTTTACCTGTCTTCTCACGCGATTCCATCACTAACGTTACTATTTCCGCCATGATAAAACTTCGCTTCCTTTCCAAAAATATTTTTACACAATTCGCGATTCTAGCACAAATTCCTAACGCCGCAAAACTTTTGACAGGAATTCTATCGTTCTTGGCTGCTTGGGATTATCAAAAATATCTGACGGTGTGCCTTCTTCGCTGATTACGCCTTTGTCGATAAATAATATCCTGTCCGAGATTTCCTTCGCGAAACCCATCTCGTGCGTAACAAGATACATCGTCATGCCTGAGTCCGCGAGTTCCTTCATGACTTCGAGAACTTCGCCGATCATTTCCGGATCGAGTGCGCTGGTTGGCTCGTCGAATAACAGCACGTCAGGATTCACAGCCAAGGCTCTAGCGATTGCGACACGTTGCTTCTGACCGCCGGATAATCTGTCGGGCCATTCGTCGATTTTGTCGAGTAAGCCAACGCGTGATAATAATTCTTTCGCTCTGTCATCGGCTTCTTTGGGCGTGTAAATTTTGTGCTGAACCGGAGCAAGCGTCAAATTCTCTCTGACCGTCAAATTCGGGAATAAATAAAAATGCTGGAAAACCATTCCGATATGCCTGCGAATTTCGTTTATGTCGCAAGTTTCGGAAGTAATATCTTGACCGTTGAATTTTATGCTGCCGGACGTAGGCTCTTCCATGCGATTTATGCAGCGTAGGAATGTGCTTTTGCCGGAGCCTGACGGGCCAATAACGGAAACTCTCTCGCCTTTGTTAATGCCGGTTGTGATTCCGTTCAGGACGTGTAATTCGTCTTTTCTGCCGTTGAGCTTGAATGACTTGTGCAGATTTTCGATCTCGATAATCATGATTCGCTACCCCCTCTTGCTGCGACTGAGCCAGTTTTCGAGCCGCTTGATCAAGTGCGATAATAACAAGACGATTGCTAAATATATCAACGCGACCATTATTAACGGCTGTGAGTGTTCCATTGTGAGCGATTGAATATCCTGACCTGCGCGCGTCAAGTCATCGATCCCGATATAGCCTGCTACCGAAGTTTCTTTGAGTAACGCTATGAACTCGTTGAAGAGCATCGGAATCACGTTTCGCACAGCTTGCGGCAAAATCACGAAGCGCATCGACTTCCCGTATGATAATCCAAGAGATCTCGCAGCTTCCATTTGACCGCCGTCGATTGATTCAATGCCGCCGCGGAAAATTTCTGCGATATATGCTCCGGAATTTAAGCCGAACGCAAGAATCGCTATGTACTGCAAATTCAGGGTTCTAGCCGACGCAAAAATCGTGAAGTTCCAGATTAACAGCTGCACCATCACGGGCGTGCCTCTCAGGACGGTGATATAGCAATTCGCCAGCCAATTCAGGAACGGGATTCGAACTCCGCCTTTGTGTGCGACACGAATAACGCTCAGGATTAAGCCGACTGCAATTCCCAGCAAAGTCGAGAAAAACGTCATGAAAATCGTAGCTTTCAATCCGTTCACGAGCATCATGTAGCGCGACTCACGAATGAAATTCTGCTCAAATCTTCTGGCGAAATCCGCCCATGACTCAGCCGTGAAAAATCCCGACCTGTACAACAAAAACAACAAAATTACGGCACAGACCGCAAGGACAATATCCCCACGAGCCATGCCGTAACGTTTCTGCAAATCCTGCAAATTATTATTATTATTTCGAGTAATCATCTGCGTTAATTAATGCAACTTGTTTAGCGCCTTCGATATAATCGACCGAGAAATCCATGTTCTGTTTTCTCTCGTCCGTAACTGTGATGCCTGCGCAGATCATATCGACTTTTCCTGTTGATACTGCTGTTGGCAGCGAGTCAAAATTCATGTTCATGATCACGAGTTTGCGATCGAGTTTCTTCGCGATTGCGGCACACATTTCGACATCGATTCCGACGAAGCCATTGCCAGATTTGAGTTCGTACGGAGCAAAGCCTGCTTCAGTTCCGACGATTAAATCACCGTTCTTTGCACCAGGGTTCAGGTCAATATTTTCGGGTTTGAAGCTTGAAATGTCATTCGTGTAATACTTCTCGATTATGGCTTTCAAACTTCCGTCAGCTTTCATCTCGTTGAGAATCTTATTGACTTGTTCGATCAATTCAGAATTACCTTTCTTGAAGCCGATTGCGTAATTCTCAGTTGACAATGCCTCGGGCATAATCATCAAGCCATCGACTGAACGCAAGAATCTTTTTGCTGGCATCTCGTCCATAACGATTGCGCGAACTTTCTTTTGTCTGAGAGCCATCACTGCGTCCGTGTATTTCTCGTAGGTCGTGAGCAATTCGCCTTTCTTGTCGCCGAGTAATTCTTCAGCGAGCATTTGACCGACGGTGCCTCTCTGAGCTGCGAGTTTTGAAGTTTTGAGCTGATCGTTTCCGTGTAATTTGCCATCGTCCATAGCTTCTTTGACAGCGCCTTTGACTGCATCAGTTACAGCTTCTTTCACGCCCTCTTTGACTGCATCTTTCACGGCACTTTTGACTGCTTCCTGCACAGCCGAATTTTCAGAGCCGGACTTCATGAGGCTGCTCAAATCCGACGCAAATGCGACAGACGCAACCAGTAACAAACACAACGCTAATGTCAAGATTTTTTTCATGACACAATACAACCTCCGTTGAATTAAATTTCAAACATGCGCAATTATAGCAAATTTTAGATTTTCGAGAGCAATTTCACGAGCAAACTTTCCTGGAATTTTATCGCCTTCACCGGACACATTTCGTGACAGCAATAGCACCGGATACATTTCGCGTAATCGAACGTTAATTTACGATTTTCGTGTTTCAGTGCATGAGCCGCGCAAACTTCCTGACATCTTCCGCAGCCAACGCATTTTTCTGGAATGTGAACGGGTTTTGACGTCATTAATCTTTCGAGAAATTTTATCTTCGGGAGCAAGCGCATACTTCGCGTTCTGGGAATTTTCACGCCCGGGAAAACGAAGCCTGATTCGAAATCGCCGTATAAATCTTCCGGAGCTAATTCGCATTCAGGGAAATTTCGTGATTTTGCCGCAAGCCATAGCGGGTAATTTTCGAGTTCTGCGCCCATCATTTTGCACAGGTGAAAATCCAGCTTCGGAGCATTCGTTGTCGCAGCGATTAAGCCGAATTTGTAAGGCTCGCCGCTAGTTGGACCGTCGCCGTGCATTCCGATTACGCCGTCAAGAATCGAAATTGCTGGTTTGACCAGAGCGTGAATATCCAGCAATAACGACGCAAATTTTACGCGATCTAATCCAACGTTGTAATGCCAGCTAGCCTTTAATCTTCCAGGGACGCAGCCGAAGAGATTTTTTGTGGCGAGTGTGAGCAGCATTTGCCCGTGAGTTTTCATTTTTGCGAGATTAATAACTTTGTCAGCTTCGAGGACTTTGCGTGATAATTTGATTTTATTATACGCGAGATTTTCTGCAAACGGAGCTTCGATTGGCTCATCAAGTTCTACGCAAGGAATTTGCAGTTCGTCAGCGATTTTTTTGAAGCCAGCTTTTTCTGCGGCGCGTGAGAAATTATCGATTCCGGGGCTGTCTGCGATAAAGGGTTTTGCGCCTAAATCGAGAAGCATTTTTGCGACAGATTTGACGATTGACGGGTCAGTTGTGATTCTTTTCTCGGGTGAGTGACCTGCGACGAGATTCACTTTCAACAGCACGTTATCGCCACGATTCACGAATTTTCCCAGACCTCCGAAATACTCGAATGCGCGCAAAATTGATTTATCGATCTCATTCTGGTTATAATTTTCCTGCTTGATTAATATTATCTCGTGGTTCATGATTTATTGCATGATTTGTTATGTGAAAATACCCCAGCGTGAGATTGCCGGGGCATTGTGTGAGTTTTCGCGATAATTTGCGATTATTACTGAGCGATTTTCTTGAGTGCTTCGATGCGAGTTTTCTGGGCTTCGACCTGACTCTGAAGTGTTGCCAAACGTTCTTCTTCAATTTTGAGTGATTCGCTTAGATTTTCCGAGAATGAATCCGAGAACACTTTCAGATTTGCAAATTCTTCTTTGAGTGTCGCAATGTCCGAAATTCCGCTTGATTCGAGCTTGTTGATTCTCTGTTCAAGTCGCAGCATTCCGGCTTTGAGTTCATCGACTTTGGGAGTGAATTTATTTTGCAGAACCGTCCATACGACATTCAGCAGCAAAATTGCCACGATTAAGCCGATTACGAACATTTTTTTCTTGTTAGTCTGGATCATTTCCGTTAGCCTCCATCATTTACAAAAAAAGCGGCCTGCATGTGACCGCCCATTTTCAAGCATTACGCCTGATTACTTAACCTCGACATCTGCGCCAGCTTCAGCGAGTTTCTTTCTGATTTCCTCAGCTTCTTCTTTTGAAACGCCCTCTTTGACGTTCTTCGGCGGATTGTCAACGAGTTCCTTTGCTTCCTTAAGACCAAGTGACGTAATTTCGCGAACGACTTTGATTACTGCGATTTTATTTGCGCCGGGGCCTTTGTATACGACATCGAACTCAGTTTTCTCTTCTGCTGGAGCTGCTGCGGCTGCTGCACCGGGCATAGCCATCATTGCGACAGGAGCTGCTGAAGCTGACACGCCGAATTTTTCCTCGAGAGCCTTCACCAATTCCGAAAGCTCAAGAACTGACATTGTTTCAATAGCCTGAATAATTTCTTCTTTTGACATGATAAATATTTCCTCCGATAAAAATTTTTACGCGATAATTATTATTAATACTAACTTGCTAATTCTACGCTGCCTCTCCAGAATCCTGCTTTTTGTCGCGGATTTGTGCGAGACAGTTGACCAAATTGCGAACGTTTCCGGCGAGTGCGTTGACCAATCCGGAAATCGGTGCTGCAATCGTTCTGACGACCATTCCGAGCATTACGTCCTTTGACGGCAAATCTGCGAGTGCTTTCAGCTGTTCAAGGCTCAAAACCTGAGTTTCGAGAACGCCGCCCTTCAGGAAGAAAGCTTTCTGAGTTTTGTCATTAGCGTATTCCTTCAGGACTTTTGCGACGCTGACCGGATCATCGTAACACAGCGCGAAAATATTCGGTCCAGCCATCAACTCATCGGGCAACGGGGTTTTTCCTGCTTCTTTCATTGCGATCTCGAATAGCGTATTCTTCGCAATTTTCAGCTCACCGCCTGCCTGACGAACCTTTGCTCTCAACGCTGTAGCCTGAGCAACTGTCATTCCGCGATATTCTCCGACGAATACTGCGCTGGAACGTTCGAGTTTTGCTTTCAAATCTGCAACGAGTTCATACTTGATCTTTGCTGGCATATTTATTAATTCACCTCCTGTTCTGATTTTTTCCTGACATTAACACATCAAAAACTCCCCCGTGAATTTCTTCAGGAGGAGTAATTTTCTTAACTAGACAAGCCAAACACAGCAAGTTTCAAATTTCTGCTGCTAGAATTTTCACTCTTCCTGAGCAGGATATTGAGCGTGAAGCACCTGCTGTCTCTGGAAAGTTAATTTTAATTTATATTTTACACCGTGACTTCTTTCTGCGCCAGTGTTGTATCGACCATGATTCCCGGTCCCATCGTCGAAGTGATTGCGATGCTTCTGACGTATGCGCCTTTGACCGAAGCCGGACGAACTCTGTAAATCGCCTGCAATAACGCCTTCACGTTATCATACAGGTCATCTGCCGAGAAATCTCTGCGGCCTGCAGCGTTATGTGTGATTCCTGCCTTGTCAGCTCTGAACTCAACACGACCAGCTTTGATTTCTTTAATCGCGTTTTCGAGTTCAAACGTGACTGTTCCGGTTTTTGCGCTGGGCATCAAGCCTCTGGGACCTAAAACTTTTCCTAAACGTCCGACTAACTTCATCATATCCGGAGTTGCGATTACAGCGTCGAAATCCATGAAGCCGCCCTGAATTTGCTGGACTATATCTTCACCGCCGACTATATCCGCGCCGGCATCCTGAGCTTCTTTGATTTTTTCACCTGTCGTAATTACGAGGACTTTCTTCGTTATGCCTGTTCCGTGTGGGAGCGTAACGGTCGAACGAACTTGCTGATCTGCGTGTCGTGGGTCTATTCCCAAGCGCACGTGGACTTCGATTGCCTCGTTAAATTTCGCTGTTGCAACTTGTTTCGCGAGGTCTACTGCTTCTCGGAGCGAGTATAATTTCCCGGCTTCGACTTTTTCGGCAGCAGCCCTGTAACGTTTGCTTCGTTTCATAAATTTCGCCTCCTGTGGTCATTAACGGATTCTCAGATTCTAAAATCCTGCCACAAATTCTAATCCTGATTACTAATCAACAACTTCGAGACCCATCGAGCGCGCTGTGCCCTCGATCATTCTCATAGCTGCTTCGACATCGTTCGCGTTCAAATCTTTTTGCTTTAACTCAGCGATTTCACGAACTTTTGCGCGTTGAATTTTGCCGACTTTGGTCTTATTTGGGACACCTGAGCCTGATTCGATGCCGACTGCCTTCTTGAGCAAAACTGCTGCCGGTGGAGTCTTAAGCTCGAACGAGAAACTTCTGTCCGCATAAACCGTAATTACTGCTGGAATTATCAAGCCAGCCTGATCCGATGTTTTGGCGTTGAACTGCTTGCAAAATTCCATGATATTCACGCCGTGCTGACCGAGTGCCGGACCGACGGGTGGTGCTGGAGTTGCTTTCCCAGCAGGTAATTGCAATTTTACTTGTCCTACGACCTTTTTTGCCATGATTTAGAAATTGTCCTTTCTGAAATTAAATTCTGGATTAAATTCTGGTCTCAAATTTAGATTTTCTCCAACGATTGATAATCCGCTTCGGCTTTGATGCCGTTGCCGTTGAGCAGCAGCTGAATTTTACCGTTCTTGGCATTGACTTCCATGACTGAACCTGCATGATCTTTCAGCGCGCCGCTTGTAATTCTTACCATGTCGCCGGGTTTGAGATCGATCTCGATTTCTGGTTCTGATTTTTTCTCAACGCTTGACAAGAGTCGCTCGGCTTCTTCTTTTGAGAGAGGCATTGGGTGAGTTCCTGCGCCGATGAAGCCGGTTACTCCGGGAGTGTGTCGGACTGCGTGCCAGGATTTTTCGTCCATTATCATCTCGACAAGAACGTAACTGGGAAATAATTTGCGCGTGACTTCTCGACTTTTTCCTTCCTTGACTACGCGACGATTCTCAACCGGAACCAACACGTTGAAAATCTTATCCTGCATACCCATTGCATCAATGCGCTTTCTTAAATCCGCTTCCACACGTTTCTCGTAACCGGAGTAAGTCTGGACAACATACCAGCGTCGTTCGTCCATGATTTTAACCCAACAGCGCGGAGAATAACCACGCGAGCAGAAAATCCACAACTCCGAGATAAAGCGACACCACCAACGTGAAAATTATTACGATTAACGTCCAGTACCAGATCTGTTTTCTCGTTGGCCATGTGACTTTCTTTAACTCAGCCCTCGCTTCCCGAACGAAATTCTTTATGAAATTCACTTTCGAGTTCTTGTCTGATTTGACTTTTACAGCACTTACCTTTGCCATCTTTCGCCTGCTCTCATTCACAAAAAATATTTTTTCGCGTTCGACTGAACACAAAAATGGCAGGCCCGGCAGGACTCGAACCTGCAGCCCCCGGTTTTGGAGACCAGTGCTCTGCCAATTGAGCCACGGACCTGCATTGAAAAACACCTCGGAAATTCTACAACAATTTTACGAGTTATGCAATAATTTTCGCAAAATTTTTTTCACGCGATGTTATCTGCAAGTTACTTTGACTCTTTGTGAAGCACAGACGCGTTGCACCATTTGCAGTATTTTTTTATCTCGAGCTTCTTAGACTGCTTTTTCTTGTTAATCGTCGTCGTGTAATTTCTGCGTTTGCATTGCGTGCAAGTTAATCCGATTATGTCCGCCATGAATAAAAACTTCCTTTCTAAGTTCTTTCTAAGTTCTTTCTGAGTTCATGAATCTGAGTTCATGAAATTCTTGATTCTTGATTTACAACTCGACTATTCTAACACATTCGCCACGAAAGCGTTAAAATATATTCTCGAAAATTTATACGTGAAACTAAAGGTGAATAATTTGCAGGAAAATTCAGGGAAAAAATTCTTGGATTATATTATGATTGACGGCTTAATCGGTGGGAATCAGGATTGGCTGCCGGAGTGGGATATGCACATGGGTGGCTGTGCTGCGGTGACGGCGTGCGATGTTTGCATGTACTTGGCTGCGAGGAAAAATTTTTCGAGTCTATATCCGTTCGATTGCAGGAAAATTACGCGCTCGGATTTCGTGAGATTCTCAGCGATTATGAAACCGTATTTGACACCGCGTTATCACGGGATCGATTTTCTTGAGATATATCTGCTGGGACTTTCGCAATATTGGCGCGACGTGAAATTTGCGGATTACAAGCTCGAAGGATTATCCGGATTCGTGAATTTCCAGATTGCGCGTGAGGCTTTGATTGACCAGATTGATCGCGATTTGCCTGTGCCGTACCTGATGCTGAATCACTCAGACCCGAAATTTGATGAGCTGGAATGGCACTGGTTTATTCTGGGCGGCTACGAACTTCACGGGGAAAATATTTTCGCACGGGTGATAACTTACGGTGAGGATTACATGGTCGATTTCGAAAAATTATGGAACACAGGTCAAGAACGTCGCGGCGGCTTAGTGAGAATTTTTTAGCGCACTTGTGATATTATTCTTTATTATTCTTGATTATTATTCTTGATTATTATTAAAGAAAGTATGCAACATTAGGGAGGTCATTTGTGAAAAAATATGGACAACAGAGAATCAAACTCAAACTCAAGTTCAAATTCAAATATCGGACGTACAAGAATTTCCCGCAGAAATAACGCAAACGAGCGCTTCGACTTCAACTTCAACGACCGCAGAAAATTTACACGCGAAAATCCACAGGCAACTCCGAGAAACTTTCGCATCTCAAGAGACGAAATCCTGGGTGTGAATCCGGAACTTCGCGATGAGTTATTCGGGCTGAAGAATCTCAAATCGAAATTCAAGCGCAACCCACAAAATCCCAGAACTCAGAAAGCCGAAATTATCCCGCGCCCGGCTCCCAGAAAACGTAAGCGTCCGTCAGTCTTGAAAGTTCTGTTCATGACGGTATTTCTCGTAATGCTGCTTGCGACCGGTGCTATCAGTGCGGGTGTCGCATGGTACGTCGTGAAACTTTCCGAGGATTTGCCCAGCATGATCGAACTCGCGAATCCGAAAAACAGTTTGCCATCGATTTTATATGACCGTAACGGTGAAGTCATCGCGCGATTATTCATCGAGAATCGAACTCCGCTGGAATTGCACCAGATTTCACCGTGGCTTGTGCGTTCAGTTTTGGCGGCTGAAGATTCGGCGTTTTATCATCATGGCGGCATTCGTGTCGGATCGATTTTGCGAGCGTTATGGACGGACGTTGTCGAACGCGGCAAAGTTCAGGGAGCTAGCACGATAACTCAGCAACTTGCGCGAAATTTGTTCTTGTCACATGAAAAAAGCGTCACTCGTAAAGCCAAAGAAATAATTATCGCAATGCGTCTTGAAAAATTATTCCCGAAAGACAAAATCCTGGAACTATATCTCAACACGATCAATTTTGGACACGGAGCTTGGGGCGCAGAAATTGCAGCACACACTTACTTCGACAAATCCGCGGCAGATTTAGACCTCGCACAATCAGCAATACTCGCCGGATTAATCGCGAACCCTGGACGCTATAACCCACTCAGCAACGTGTCGAACGCAAAAGCACGACAGAATTACGTCTTGAGCCGAATGGAATCTCTTGGCTGGATCACATCCGAACAACGCCAGGAAGCTTACAACGAACAACTCGAATTCAAGAGCCGCGTGAATCGCATCGAGGAATTTAACCGCGCGCCATATTTCGTGTCACACTTGCTATTCAACGATTTGCTGCCAAAATACGGCAAAGATGAAGTCTACAGCGGAGGCTTGCAAATTTACACCACACTTGACATAAATCTTCAGGAAAAGGGCCGTGAAGCTGTCCAGTCAATCTCGAAGCCTGCAACGGGTGCGTTGGTCTGCATTGAATCCGAAACCGGTGAAGTTCTCGCACTCGTCGGTGGCAAAGACTTCAAAGAAAGCAAATTCAATCGCGCAACTCAGGCGTTCAGACAGCCAGGCTCAAGTTTCAAGCCAATCGTATACGCAGCAGCAATGGAAGAAGATATTATGCCCAGCGATCATTTTCTCGATGCTCCGATAACTTTCAAAGCAAAGGGAAGCCGCGGCAAAGGCTGGTCGCCGAAAAATTCCAGCAAAGGTTACGCAGGCGAAGTCACAGTTCAACGCGCGTTGACAAATTCACTGAACACTGTCGCAGTTCGAGTTGCAGCTTACATCGGAACGGACGTAATCGTCAGAATGGCTCGCAACATGGGTATCGAGACGAAATATTTGCCGAATGACTTATCAATCGCACTCGGAGCAGCAAGTTTGACACCGTTGGAAATGGCCGTAGCGTTTAACTGCTTCAACAATGGCGGCAAACGCATAGTCCCGTTAATGATCCGCGAGATAAAAGACTGCGACGGAAATGTGATCGAGAACCGACAAACTGCTGAGAGTCAGGCAATGCGACCGGAGACTGCTTACTCGATTCGCTCAATGCTTCAGGACACAGTCAGAGCAGGAACTGGAAAACCCGCGGCACTCCCGAAAATCAATATCTTCGGCAAAACCGGAACGTCGAACGATTTCATGGACGCATGGTTCGTAGGAGGCGCACCCGGATTGACAACGGCAGTTTACGTTGGACGCGACGATCACAAAACTCTGGGACGACACGGCTTCGGTGGAACTATGGCAGCTCCTGTCTGGAAAAAATTCATGACATACGCAACTACTCTGCTGCAAACTCCGGCGAATTTCACAAATCCTCCATCATGGGTAGAAGTCGGAAAATTATCGATTTGCAGAACGTCAGGCTATCTTGCGCGCTCAGGTTGTCAGGCAGTTCCGCTGTACTTCCCGAAAGGCAAATCCCCGACAGCATCATGCCCGATTCACGGCGGAAGCTACACAGCAGCAGACAACGACCCAAGAGGTCCAAGATTATTCCTGATTGAGCAGGACGACGCACACTACGCGCGAATGCGTAACGGCAGTTCAGAAGAATCTGCATCAGCATCGTCATCATCATCAAGTTCTGGTTCGAGTTCATCGCACTCACAATCGCCAACTCAACAGAAAGTCACAGCTCCTGTAACTCAGGCAGCAATTCCGAAAGCTCAGCCAACTCCAGCGCAAATTCAGCAGAAAAAAGAAGCCGACGAAGTTGAACGACGTTATCGCGAATTATTGCGACAGTACGGGCTAGAATAAATACGCAACAAAAAATCCCCCGAGATCTCACACGCAAGCTCAAGCATGCAAGATCTCAGGGGAAATTTTTTTGCCGAGATTACTCTAATATTTTCTCCGAAGCAAATACACCAGCAAAATTCCGCTCACTAGATTCAAATTCAATCCAAAGCCGTTACAAGTTCCGCTACTGTCTTTCGAACGTCTCTCAATCAAATCATCCAAATCATCGTATTCAGGATCAACGCTGCTGTTCGACTGCTCAGAATTTCCGTCATTTGTGTTCGTGCTCTCATCGGTGTAATTATTCGCCGCAACGAACACTCCTAAATCCCAAGTTTTATCAATTTTTCCATCTCCGACGAGAATATAGCGATTATTATCATCACTGAAGAAATTTATATACGCAGTCTTGTTAGCTTCCTGATGGCTCCAGTCTGAATCCGCAATGAAAACGATAAAGTCCAGATATAAGTCATCGCCGTACAAGAACGCATTCACGCAATCCTCGTAACTCACACCGCGACGCGACATAGACGTGAACAAACTCGCGAATTTTCTGTCCGTTGCAGCTGACCTGAACCAGATCGACGCAAATTCCGAGAACTTATTCAGCAAATTGCCCGTGCCATTTTTCGACGCGCTCTCCAATTCGTCCCAGTGATCGCCGATTAATCCGTCCCTGCGAGATAACTTGAAGCGAATCTTCACCGGCTGAACTGCAATCTCAACTGGAATATCAATCGAGTCAACAATATCTCCGGACGCGTCTGTCGAAACTATCACGTCAATCGAGATCAAGCCATCGGGAACAGCTTTGTGAATTTCGAACGGCTCAAGCATGCCTGTTCCAGCTGTGAAAGTCATTGGCATCGAAGCTGAAACCCCATGATCAAGCGACGCCATAACCGGCGGTAATCCCATCATGTTGGCTAAATCCTGGCGAGTGTCTTTGAGATCCGTGTCGTCTGCGAAGCCTTTATAAAATCCCTGAACCGTAACGGCTCCGTTATATAAATTACTCGGGCTTGCCGCTGAAACTCCGGTTATAGATTTATATCGCAGGCGCAATTCATGAGGCTGAGAATCTACGGCTGATCTTATGCTGAATATCGGAGACGTGTCATGCAGCGTGTCAATCGCAAAATTATCATAAACCGTAACAAGTCCCGGAGCAATCTGTGAATGCGAGTCCAACCAGAATCTCGATGGAACGCTTCTGTCGCGGCTGACATTAGCACTGACTCTACTGCCTAGAAATCCCTGACGTGTCAACGCATCTGATGGCAAATCAAATTCCCAATATGCCGGTCTAATATCATCTGCTGAATTTCGCGCTAAACTGTCATAGCGATAGACTCCGTAGCGAGTGCTGGTGTGATTCGTGATTCGCAATTCTGTCTCGTACTTTGGCATAACAGAGCTGCTTGTCATTAATATATAAAACGATCCAATATCTGGCATATTTGTCTCGTCAACGTTCCAGTCAAATCGCTTCACGTCAACGATATTATTATTCGCGTCAAAAACTCTCAGCTCAAATTCCAGCGGGTGCGCACGTGTTGCAGTCCCGTCAAAAACATTCGCCACGATTAACGGCACTAACGACGACTCCGAGAAATTTTTATATCCGTAAGCTAAATCTGCTCTCTGCTGGAAATTAATATAGCCCAAGACGCTCGAATAATTCTGGGAATTTTTTGCATTCAGCGTGACAGTTGCTTCGAGATATTCGCTCGGATTCACGGACTCGAAATCTTCAGGCTCAACATAGACGTTATAAGCGCTCGACAATCCGAACAAATCAGGGTTATCTTCGGGTGTAGTCGAAACCTGCTCATCAATCGCTGCCATGTTGAAAATATACGTGTAAGCGAGTGCAGTATCGTCACGGTAAAAATATTGCGCCCTGCCCGACGTGTTCATAACTTCCTGATTTTCCGTATCAACTGTGTAGCGCAAAATATCATTCGCGTCATAGACTTCATCGCCGGAAATTGTCCAGAGCAAATTCCCATTCGCGTTATAAACTTCATCGCCGGAAATTTTCGCGTAGAAATTCGTTCGGTATTCATTCGTCTGATTCGCGCGAGTTGGCGTGTAAATGCTGGTTCTGTCAGCTGAGATTATATACGCAAGCGGACCGTTCATCACATCGTAAGTATAATTCCGCCAGTCAACGTAATTCGGGGAAGAAACGCCCTGTTCACCGCGTCCCCACCAGTACGGGAAATGGCGCGCGTATTGATTGCCGAAATTCAGGTTCAACTCGCCCTCGCCATTCTTGATAATAACGCAGAACGCCTCAACCGGATCTGGAAAATCATCGTAATCTCCCATGTCGATATATTGACTCCAGTTTCTGTACGGTTCAGGTTCCTCGACGAGAACGTAATTAAAATCATTCAGCAAGTCAGCCAACGAGTTAATCGCAATCTCCGGTACATCTCCGCCCAAAGTCCTGCGATAAACTATGTCGCCACTCACCGTCTGATTATTCGCGCGATACCACCAATTCCGGAAATAATTCTCCTGAACAACCGCGAACCATTGACCATCTGGAACATTTACCGATGGACTCGTACTCGGGTACATGTCGCGTAATTGATAATTGAAGTCGATGCCTTCGTAGCCGTAACGATTATAAATCTCGTTGCCATTCAAGTTCGTCGTGTCATACGGATACAAATGATAAATATCCTGCATCGCAAACGCAGAACTCGCAAAAATCATAATCACACATAACGCAAAAAAATTCCTGATCATACGCATAATTATTACACTCTCCAAAATCATGATTAATTCGGGATCCCGATATAGCTCACAACTATATCACCACCGAATTTCGGCGCAAGATCCAATCCCTTTTTCATTCTGTGGAACGTGACAGTTTTCTCAGCTTTCACCGCAACGCCCAATTCCTCACCAGTGTCGCAGTCAAGGCCTGATGGCAAGTCAACCGCAACCGTGTGAACTGCAAACTCGTTTATCGCGTCAATAACACGCTTGAAAATCCCTTCAACCGGACGATTCAAACCAGTTCCGAATATCGCGTCAATGCAAGTCTCGCAACCCTTCAGAGCACTAACGAAATCTTCGAAATTATCGTCATTAATCGTGTTAAGAACTTCCGGTGCTAAATGGCTCATGATTTTAAGATTCGTCTTGAAATCATCAGAACCTTTTCTCGGGTCACCGACGATGTAAACGCGAACGTCTTTGCCGATTATGCACAAATGCCGCGCAATCGCAAGACCATCGCCGCCGTTGCTGCCAGGTGAACACACAATCGCAAAAATCGCGTAATCCCGAACTTCTCGAACTACTGCCAACGCCGCATTTTCCATCAGCAAAATTCCCGGAATGCCGAACGTTTCCATTGCACGTTTATCAGCCTCACGCGCTTCTTTGCGAGTAAATGCCTCGGGTGAGATTATGTCGCGATAAACAACTTCACGCGTAAACTCATAATTCTCGGACGGGTCATAAACACCGCTAAATTCGTTATAACTCTCTTGTTCGTCAGCCATGAAAATTTTCTCTCCCTAAATCGCTAAATCATTTTCTTAATCTCAATATTATAAATTAATTGACCTGAGATTGAGTGCCTTTCTTTAACATTTGCGTTATGCTTGTTGATAATAACGGAATTGGATCGACGTATTGACCGCCGAGAATCAAGCTATAATGCAAGTGTGGACCCGTTACTCGACCTGTGCTGCCACTTTTCGCGAAAACCTGACCTTTAACAACTTGATCCCCGGCTTTCACGTTAATTTTGCTCAGGTGAAAGAACGCCGTAATAACTCCGTTGCCTGAGTCAATATAAACGCTGCCGCCCGCATAATAATGAAAGCCCGTCAAGATTACATTTCCTGCGAATGGTGCTCTGACATCCGTGCCTGTTGCTGCGCGAATATCTGCTCCGTTGTGACCTGCTCTGGGAGTGCCGTTGTAGAGTCTATATGTCCCGTAATGGCTCGTGAGCGTGATATTTTTCAGCGGCTGCATCGGTGGTGTAGTCCATTTTCTCGGAGTTGTCATAGTCTTCAGAGCTGCAGCGACTAGTTGCGATTCTTTGCGGATTCTGGGCATGTCTTTTTTTGACGGACTGACCATTTTCTGACTAACGCGCAATTCCTCACGCTTGGGATAATCATGCGGATTTATCGTGATAGTTCCCGAAGCCGAATATTTGCGATTAGCCTGTGTGAACTCAAACGCAATATTATAATCGCCGGGCTTGATATTCCTGACATCAGTGCCGAGTAACGCGTACGAAATTTTCCCGGCACCGCCAGTTTCGACAGCAAGATTAATCGTGCGATTCATCCATGTAACTTTCGGATTCGTGTATTCAGCCGTTGATGTTATCGAGACCGCGAACGCCTGTCCAACGTCCCAGCTCGTCGGGAAATTCACCCACGTCGAAGCACTCGCAACACCAGCAGCACAAATCACAAAAACAAAAAACAAACTTAATCTCAAAAAACTGCTACTTAACTTCAAATTATTACTCCTTCTTATCATTCTTACACTTAAAATTTGCTCGTAAATTCAACGATTATGTCCGCGAATTTTCCCGAGAAATTTTTCGCCATATCCAGAACTTCTTGACCGGATAATTTCCCATCAGAAATTCCAGCAGCTTTGTTCGCTACAAACGATAGCACAGCAACTCTCAGTCCCATTGCGTGTGCAACGATAACTTCCGGAACAGTTGACATTCCGACTAAATCCGCCCCGAGAATTTTCGCCATTCGAACTTCAGCTGGTGTCTCAAACGATGGTCCTGAGAACGCGGCGTAAATTCCAGTTTTCAAACCCATGTTACGAAAAATCTCCAGAAATTCCGCGTCATAAACTTGCGACATATCCGGGAATCTCTCATTCCAGCGAGAATCATTCTTGCCAATCAGCGGATTCGTTCCCATCAAATTCAAGTGATCGCGAACTGCTATCAAATCCCCGGGGGCAAATTCCGCATTAATACCGCCGGACGCATTCGTTGCGAGATAATTTTTCACGCCCAACATCGCAAGAAGCCGCACAGGAAACGTCACAACATTCATAGCGCCGTACTCATAGAAATGCACACGCCCTTGCAAAATCACAACTTCACGGGAATTTCGCAGCTTGCCGAGAACAAATTTTCCTGCGTGTCCCGGAGCTGTAGAAACTGGGAAATTCGGAATCTCTGAGCTTGGCAGGATAATTTTCTCATCAAGACTATCGACCAAATTTCCCAAACCTGATCCCAGAACTATCGCTGTATCCGGGAATTTTTCGCGCTTGAAGAACTTACGGATAAATTCCACTGATTCACACGCATTTTCATAATCATGCTTCACGTTTTCCACCTGCTTTCTTTGAATCTGCTCTTTTTGAATGACTTGAGTAATTTGAGCGACTTGAATGACGATTCTTTCTCTTGAATTTTTTTGCTGATTTATGCTCAGGTTTCTTGTCGAGCTTTTTCTCAGGTTTGCGCTCAGGAGAATCCGCAGAACGAGCCCCACGTAAAACACGAACTCGCCGCGCTAAAACTGTCGGTGCTTTCGGAGCGTTTGCGTCCTGCCATTCTTTGCCGCTCAGAACAGTCTCCTGAAAATCCGGAAATTCAGAAATTGCAATCGAGACCAATCTCCCAGACGGGAATCTCACGTGAACGTACTCGCGCCCGATGTCCAGACTCTCAAGAACGTAATTCCCCTGCTCAGTCTTGATTTTCGAGCCGGGTCCGGGAAGTTTCGCCCATAATTCGCTATACAACGATTGTTCATACGACATGCAACACATTAATCTGCCGCATAATCCGGAAATTTTCGTAGGATTCAGCGCCAACTTTTGCTCTTTGACCATTCTTATGCCAATCGGCGAAAATCCGCGCAGCCAGTAACTACAGCAACACGGTCTGCCGCACGACGCGATCCCCCGAACGATTCTCGCTTCATCACGAAATCCGATCTGACGCATCTCGATTCTCGTCTTAAAATAATGCGCCAAATCACGAACGTACAGCCTGAAATCAACCCGTTGCTCAGACGTAAAGTAAACATACATTTTTTTGCGATCAAGCATGTACTCAACATCAACGAGCTTCATGTTCAACTTGTGCTGAATTGCAAGATCACGCGCTCTCAACAGCGAACTCACATCATCGCGCTTCTGCTGGTAATAATCCGCAATTCTTCCTTCGTCAGCAATTCTCACAAACTCTACACTTTGCAACATTCTCTCAGACGAATCCTCAAACTTGGACGTAGCAGATTCGTATTTCTCCTTCTGTTCGGGCGAAAGTGCGCCGCCAAGTGCTCCGAGTTCAAGTCCGCGTGGTGTTTTCAAAACTACCCAGCGAGTGCTGGCGTGTCCCTCAAAAAAATTTCTGTTTGCCTCGTATATTTCGTTACTGATTTTCGCAATTCCCAGATACCGAGGCTTCCCGAACACCGTCAAATATACTCTCAAATTTATTTTCCCTTCTCTCATTCATATCATTCATCTCATTCATTCGCAATATCAAATTTCTCGACAAACGCATCTTTCAAGATCAAGATTAACAAATCCGACATCATTGAAAGCGACAAATTCTTCTCGGACGCAATCACACGCAGATTCTCAAGTTTCGCTGCGAGTTCAAAATTCCCGCCACTCAAAGCAAACGCAAGCCATGATTTCAACTCGTTCACAAGAAAATCCGGATTCGCTTCCAATCCTGACTTAGCTTTCTTGCGAGATTTGCCTGAACTTGAATCGCTCTCTGATTTTGCAGCAAATTTCCGAACTTGCTCAAGCCATTCGACCCAGTCTGAATCACTCTTGGGAATGTGCTTGGCTGAAATTTCCGAATCGCTATCATCATCAGACAGAATATTGCAGCGTGATCGGCTCTTCAGCGTCGGCAGGAAAAATCTCGCGTCCTCCATCAAGAACAGCAGGTACGCGTGTGACGGTGGTTCTTCGGCGAGTTTTAACAAACTGTTCGCGGCGTGTGTCAGCAATTTATCCGCTGAGAGAATCACTGCAAATCTGCAATCTGCATTCACTGGTTTCAGCGCAATATCACGAATCAGATCTCTACAGGCTTCAACATTCGGAGCTTTTTCGAGACTGCCAATTATCAGCAAGTCCGGATTCTCAAGAATATTTCTCTCAGATTTCAGCATGATTTTCGCGAGTGATTCCGCAATTTGCATGTGCCATTTCTGCGGCGCAATTATCGCGCGTGTGTGTGGATTTTCTATCGCAGCTTCTCTCAGCAATTCCAGCCAGGCTACATTAACAGCGAGATCAGACAACCTTTGATTTCCTCCATCAGTGCCAGGGCTTTCGTTCTGTCACCCTCGTACGAAAACGCTTCCTCGAGTTCATCCATCGCGGACTCAGCACGTTCAATCGTCACGTACAATTTGCGATCAGTTTTTCGCCAGCGCATGTCACGTTTAATACGCAGGCCTTTCGACGCACGCTTCAGCAACTCGTGCAAAACGCTCCTGTATTCCTGAATCAATTTCCCGCCAGGAAACACTGACAATTTATCCGATAGCTCATAAAGCTGATCCAGTAAATCCTCAAGTTCCGTCGCCTCCATCGCGGCCTCAAACGAGAACGGAGACATTTCAACATGGCTGGCTGCTTCCGTGTGATGACCGCCGCCACCGCCGTACTCAACTTTGCCTGCTTGAACTGGTGTTTGCGCTCCTGAATCCGAACTTCTGCGTTTTACCTGAATTGGCACGACAAATTTCTCCCCTTAATACCCGAAATTATTTGCGCGAAAATATCAGATTCCGAAGCATTCTCAAGAACCGGAATTTTCAGGAAGCGACTCGGATTTGCGTTTGCAAGCTTCAAGTACTCATCACGAACTCTGCACATGAACTTCACGCCCTCAGATTCGAATTTATCCGCAGAATTTCCGCCGCGATTCTTCACGCGCTTAATCGCAAGTTCCGGATCAATATCAAGCAACACTGTCAAATCTGGCTCCGGGAATTTACACGCACTCAAAATTTCCCGAACATTTTCGATCCCGTGACCTGAAGCCTGGTACGCAATCGTCGAGTCAACGTATCGTTCGCATACGACATTCTTGCCGGATTTCAGCGCTGGTAAAATCTTTTTCTCAACATGACCAGCACGATCAGCCAAGAACAAAAACAACTCCGACATTCCTGAGAAATTCTCGTCACGCAAAATAACCTCGCGCAGAAATTTCCCGCCAGACCAGCCGCCTGGTTCAAAAGTTCTGAGTGTCTCGCAGGCATTAACACTCGTCAGCCATTCGCAGATTCTCTCAGATTGTGTAGATTTTCCGCAGCCATCGATTCCCTCAATCGTTATGAACAAATTTTCGTATTTCATGATTATTTCTCGTCCGTGTGAATTATTCTCTTCATCATGCCGTCAACCAGGTAATCCGAACTGAATATCCTAAGCGTGCCTTCGCGTATTCTGCGTGCTTTGGTCTCGCTCAAGTATTCCTGCTGTTCGGGCAAAAGTGCGTCATCGAAATTTTTGCGTGAAGATTTGCGTTTAGCCATAGCTTTTTTAAGCGCGTTATCAATATTGTCGTTCGATAGCTCGATTATCAACTGGTTATTCGCATCGAGCGCACGAATTTCCCGCAGCATCAATGCCAAACTGTCAATAGATTTCCAGCCTTCATCGACTGCCAACTGTGACATAGATTGCGTACCTCCGCCGCGAACTATCAGCTCACTGACACCCGTAGCATCTTCAGGGATTCGCAGCGTGAATTTCTCAGTGAATCTTTCGCCTCTCCAGGGTCTCAACTTGACAGAAACTTCGAACTCCTCACCGGGTTTCGCATGATCGACCGTCTTAATATCCTCGATTATCAGGACTTGCGGATTCTGTGTAGCTTCGACTTCAACACGAAACGCAACCGGCATCGCGCTGTAAAACGGCTGTGTCAAAAACGCTTTAATAATCTGCGACGCTTGCTTGAAACAATTCGCCGAAATATTCTCGTCCGAGAAAAACACATCACGACGCGCCCAGCCATTCTCAACGCCTTTCGCATCGATTCGCAAATTCACAGACATAGTTCCTGCGCCTTTGCGATCCCAAGCTGATTCGATTAATCCGCTGTAAACTCCCTCGAGTAAATTCGCGCTGAGAAATTCATCGGCAATGACTCTAAACTGGAAATTTTCGCGAGTGCCATTATCCAGATTCTTGAACACCAATTCGTTCGGGATTGACGCTGCGTAATAACCGACTTGACCGCCTAACCCGGATTTTTTATCGTGAGTAATCGTCCCTGAAATTGCGATCGGACTCGACAACTTGAACGGGAACGATGTGCTTTTGACCGTCTCATGAATAAACGCACGTGCTGCCGGATAATTTGCGCTGCCATGTTGCAAAAACGGGTGTCCGAACGCCAGAAATTTCCCGTCACTTGAAGTCGCCGTTACAACTCCGGTTGACGAGATCTCAACATCTCCCCAGACTAGCAAAGCTGCGAGAGAATCCCCTGGTTTGAACGCGTAATTCTCAGGCTGCAGAAATCCTCGCGCACCTGACGAAAGCCCCGAGACAAATTCAATTCCAAGCGAACGCTCTAATTTCTCGATCACGTGTCTGTTATTTATGCCTGAAATCGTGAAAACTCCGGCGTGATTCGCAAATCCGGATTCATTCGCAAGATTCTCATCGTCAAAAATTTTGCACATCGACTCAATCGGCGTTACGTACGCAAGTGAATGATCGCTCAATTCCCAGCCGCTGGAAACTGCGCCGATTAATTTTCCGCCAACGTACACCGGTGAACCACTCATGCCGCGCGCGAGCAACGTGTGATTTAACAGGCGAATCAATATCAAGTCCGAAATATTATTCGCAGGTTTCTGAGGAACTACACTGACGATTTTAATCGGGATTCTCGACGGCTTCATTCCCTGTAAAACCGTAAGCATGTAACCGGACGCTCCGGCTTTAATCTGGCTTACAGGAAGAATTTTCTGTTCCGGGACGAAATTCGCTGCAAAGATTCTCTCTGGGAAAATCGCTGCGAGAAATATTGCGATTAATAATAATTTACGCATTGTCCAAAACCTTCACGCTTGAATTAGATTTAGCTTTTTGCTTCAAATACGCCATGATGAACTCGTTAATATCGCCGTCCAAAACTGCTTGAACATTTCCCTTCTCAAAATTCGTGCGATGATCTTTCACGAGCGTGTACGGGTGCAAAACATATGATCTAATCTGGCTGCCCCACGTAGTTTCTTTCTTGTCGCCAACAACTGAAGCCAAGTGTTCCTGACGTTCCTGAAGCGCAATGTCATACAATCTGCTTTTCAAAACATGCATTGCCAGTTCGCGATTCATGTGCTGTGATCTCTCGTTCTGACAAGTTACGACGATCCCGCTCGGGATATGCGTGATTCGCACGGCTGAATCTGTTCTGTTCACGTACTGACCACCGGCACCGCTTGCTCTGAACGTGTCGATTTTCAAGTCTTCGGGTTTAATTTCAACGCCAACATCGTCAGAAATTTCCGGGGAAACCAAAACTGACGCGAAACTCGTGTGTCTTCTGTGAGCCGAATCAAACGGTGAAATTCTCACGAGCCTGTGAACTCCGCGCTCTGCCTTCAAAAATCCGTAAGCATATTCACCTGTAATCATAACTGTCGCGGATTTAATTCCCGAGCCTTCGTCTTCGATTGATTCGATCATGTTGACTTTGAAACCCTCACGTTCAGCGTAACGCAGGTACATTCGCAGCAACATTCCCGCCCAATCCTGAGAATCCAAACCGCCAGAGCCAGCGTGAACCATCAGGATCGCATTCGATGCGTCATAATTTTCGTTCAGGAGCAAGAGCAAATTATAACGTTCGAGCAACTTTCGCAAGTCAGACGCACGTTCCAGAAATTCGCGTTTCAATTCAAAGCCAGATTCCGGATCTGAATCCGAAGCCGAATCGCGAATCAATTCTTCGAGAACGATCAAGTCATCGCATTCTGAGCAAATGTGCTTGAAATTATCCAGCTTGGAATTTATACCGGATAATTGCTTGAGAATTTCCTCGCGCGAATCGAGTTCCCAGAAATCTGGTTGTGCAGTTATTCCCGATAATTTCTCAGATTGTGCTTTGAGAACGGGCAAGTCAAAGGCTGTCCTGCATCGCCTGTCTGAGAGCGAGCAGTTCTTCCAAATCGTTCCTGAAATTCGTGTTTTCCGGCAAACCGGATTTATCGTTAGCTGTCAATTAAGATAGCCGCCTTTCCAAAAATTTATTGCCTGAATGATAACACAAACTTTCTGAATATCGACACGCAAAAAAACGGGACTTCACTATCAAAGCCCCGCCTCAAAAATTCTCGCAAAATTTTCACGAGCAAATTACTTTTCCAAAACTGAGTCCAACCATTTGAAAGCTTCTTTCGCGTCATAATTTCCTGAATGAGGGAACAACCACGCAAAGCCGAAATTCAAATCACGAATACTTTCGCAATTCAGCAACTCGTGATAAAACACCGTCTCGAGAGCAAATGACGAATCGCGATCTTTCATGCCCCAGCGAACGTACCAATACGGCGCAGTTGTGACATTATTTTCGCGCGTGAGATAATCAAACGGTGAAGTCATCTTTATCTGGAACGCGAGATTTTTGCCCGAATCCGTCTTCATGTACTCGTCCCATGTCAAATTCGTGTCATCTTTGCCAACGGAATTATTTTTCACGGAATCCTCATTCCAGGACAAGAACTCGAACGGGCTGTAATTATCATAAATGCTGCCGAACAAATTATCCTCGTTCTGTTGCTGAGGCTCGTAAATTCCGGAATTGCTGAACGCCGGAGCAATCTTGAGCTTCGTATTCATAGCGACGAAATACTTGTGTGTTTCAAAATCGTACGAGTAAGTCTCATCGTCATTCAGAATCAACCAGGAATTCCCGTGCCATTTCGAATTTGCAATATCCGCGCGCATTTTTTCGATGCCGATTTCCTGAATCGTCTTGTCAATCTCAGCCGTCATCAAGTCCACGATTTCGCTTTCAAGATTCTCAGGCGTTAATTTCGAGCCATCTTTGCGTTTGAGATTCAGCGAGTTCACGTAATCTGCGTATTCTGCTTTCAACAAATCTGATTTGCGCATAATATCCTGACTTGTTGCGCCTGCTTCTGAGTAATCAAGATTTCCTGCTGCGAATAATTTTGCACGTGTCGAGTTGTACGTAAATTCATAAGCTGCGTCCGCGTGACCGAGATCCGTAATCGGACAATACGCTACTGCCGCGAAAATTTCATCGCCGACTTTGGCATCACTCGTGAAAGTTCCGTCTGGATTTTTAGAAATTCCTGCTGCTCCGACATCGTACAGAAACTCGAAGAAATCCGGACTGTTTCCACTTGCTGCGATCAAACTCGTCATTGCGCCACCGCCAGAAGTTCCGTTCGCGATAATTCGATCCGTGTCGATAAATTTCAAGAATTCACGATTTGCGCGTAAATATCTGATTGCAGCTTTCGTATCGACTGCTGTAGCCGGTGAATGACCGAGAAATTTCCCGTCAGTTGCGCCGTTGCCTCTTGATCTCGCACCGTATGACACGACAACAAATCCGCGTTTGAGAGCCATTGCGCTGAATTGTTCACGACCCTTTGACAAATCATCGCCTGCGTCAATTTCAGTCTGATAATTCACGCCGTCTCTGATTGCGATTCCGTCACGTTCTCCGACTGTTGCAGCGTAATCGTCCATGAACCAGCCGCCGTTGTTAATCACGAACAAGACCGGGGATTTTTCGCTGGCATTTTCCGGAACGTAAATATTAATCCGCTGATCTTTCGGACGATTCGGCTTCGCAAGATATGGCGCAACGTACCAGTCAACTTTCAGAACTTCGCCGTCGATTAACGGAGCAATCGTAACTTTCGTAGCTTCACCGGACGCGAGAGCTTTTTCAAGATCGATCTCAGCAGCAAACGCCGTCCCCGAAAAAATTGCCAACAGGCTTACTAATACACTTACACTTACTAACGCAAAAATTTTTCTGAACATGTTATGCATGCTATGCACCTCCGCGAATTATTTTTTCACTCGCCGGAATTTTTCCCCAGAGTAAATCAGCGCAAAAGCCATCAACGTAAAAATGCCTGTAAATCCGAAATTCAAATTGCAACCTTCAAATTCTTCAGTGTCGCCTGACCCCGACGAACGCTTATTTGTGAAATTCCACTGATACGTACACGGCAAGGCTTTATTCTCGAAAGTTCGCAACATAACCGAGATACACGTCACGTTATTCAGCGCGAAACTGCTTCCAAACTCGACAGCTCCCTCGCAAGATTCAGTCAGCCATTCTGATTCGTAAGCCATGACATCGTTCACATAAACTGCGAGTTTGAAATCGACTCTGAAATCCGGGCTTATCGGCGTAATCGTGTCATATCGATCGACGATTCGATAGCTCAGTGCACTGATTGCGTTATTATCCGACGAAACTGTCTCAACGTACGGGACAAATTCTTCGAGCTGCTCACTTGTCGTAGTGTAATTCGGAATTGTTGCTGAGCCGTCCATGTTCAGATTATTCGGGAAAGTCCAGGTTACGATTTGACCGTTCAGATTTTCTTCGACATCGCCGCCCAGAATGATTTTGTAGCGTTTGTTTGAATCGCTGCCCAGGAAATATTCTGCGCCGAAATTCCTGTCAATAAGCGAAGTTTGCGGAATTAACGGCAATGTTCTGAGAGTTCCTTCTGCAACTTTCGAGATGCGCTTTGAATTTGAAGCGTCGCACAGTGTGTAGCCGCCTGCTGGAATGTCGATTAAGCCGGTCGTTATGTATTTGCTGTCGATAACTCGCGTTGGATTATTTAGTGTCAGGTACAGTCCTTTGAATTTCGCGCCTTTGTAAATCGAAGCGTTGTTCTTGAATCGTGCTGCGGAGACGTGACTTGTTGAGAGACTTGTTGTTCCGGATAATTCGTTGCTGTGAAATCTCCATTTGTAGGAATTTGTTCTGCCATCTTCGAGAACGTCAAGCCTGACAGTTATGAACGCGATCACATCGACGGGAATTTCTGAGCCAAACTCGACAGAGCCGGAAATTACTTCGCCAGTTTTTGCGCTTGCTGTGATATTTTCGAGAGCGACGGACTCGCCGTAAATTGTGTACATGTCCTCAATCGTGAGAGTTACGTTTGTTGGGAGAGTTACGGGTGTGCCGTTGTTATGGGAATTTGTCACGCTAAAGTTGAAGCCCTTCATCATGGTGAGTCCAGTCACGTTTTCGGAATCATATTCTTCATCAGCTTCATCAGCGCGTCTGGCAAGTTCGGAGAGTTTAACGCGTTTGACGTTGTTCTTTGCAGTGCGTCTCACACGGAGGACTTCGGATTCAGAATCGGCGTCTTCGTCCTCGGATTCAGAATCATAATCTGGATCTTCGTCTGTATTCTCGTCAGAAATTTCGTTTTCTGAATCAGTGTCTTCGGATTCAGAATCAGAATCTGTGCTTTCATCTTCGGATTCAGAATCTGCATCTTCGTCTGTGTTCTCATCAGAGTTTTCATTTTCAGAATCAGCGTCTTCGGATTCAGAATCAGAATCTGTGCTTTCATCTTCGGATTCAGAATCTGCATCTTCGTCTGTGTTCTCGTCAGAGTTTTCGTTTTCTGAATCAGCATCTTCAGATTCAGAATCAGAATTAGAATCTTCATCTGTGTTCTCTTCAGAATTTTCGCCTTCAGAAGAGTCATCGCTTTCAACAAAAATATACTCGATGTACGGAACAAACGTTGATAATTGTTCTGAAGTTGAGCGTATATCCGGGAGATTCATGTAGCCGTTGAAATCCTTTGCGTTATTCATGCGCCAGACTGTCTCTACAGCGTTCAAGCCTGAGTCAGCGTTGCCGTAGAAATAAACTTGTTCACCAGCGTCGTTCACCGGAATAAATTTTATCGATTGGTGAGTGCCGGTTTGCGTTATGTTGTTTCCGAGTGCAAGTTTCAGAGTGCGTGCTTCACCGACATTGTCTACAAGATTCAAGCCGTCCCAGTACGAGTAAATTCCGCTTGAGAATTTCAAAGTGCCGGTTGAGTGCAGGTGATTTTCTTTTACGTCTGCGTCGTTGCTTGCCACGAAGATTTCCAGACGAGAGAATCGTGCGCTGGTGTAATCGACGATCCCGGAGACGATATTTGCTCTCGAATGGTGAATCTCGTACAGTCCCAATCCCGCGAAAGCTGCGTGTTCAGAAGCGAATCCCAACACAAGAATCGCGAGTAATAACAGCAATATTTTTTTCATGTGTAACACTCCTGTTTAGAATTAAGATTTTGGAAATATTATACATGCAAAAAGCCTCCCGATGTTGCGACACCGAGAGGAGAAAGGTTTGCTGTATGTATGAATTAAGAAACTTTGTTTGTCAATGTTGTTGTAATGGTCGGAGCGAGAGGATTTGAACCTCCGGCCTCATGGACCCGAACCATGCGCGCTCGCCAGACTGCGCTACGCTCCGAAAACTGGAATATTCTATCACGCGTTTGTGTCGTCGTCAAACAGAATTTCTTGCGGAATTTCCGGTAAGTCGATTTTTGCCTCGGAAATTATGTGTTTCAATCCGGTTTCGACGCTGACTGCCCAAGTTTTCACGGCACCTTCCATCATGGCGGTCATGTTCTCTGGATCGGTCTCAAGTCTTGGGAGAATTTGCATGTCCATCATGCTGAGTTCGCGTTCGAGTCTTTCTTCGACGGACTTGATTATCGAGCGGATGATTTTTGCTTTCTCGGGGAATGATTCGTTCGCAGCTTTTTGTATCTCGCGGATTTTGAACCAGATATTTTGCTCAGAATATTCGAACTCGGATTCGCTTGTCTTGAAGTGCGTGTCGAGAGATTCTTGCGGATTGATAGATTCATAACCCAACGGCAATTTCTCGATCCCCAGGTACCAAGGCATGTATATTCCTAAACACGGCTCACCCAACGCGCGTCTAAGAATTGTTCCGGCTGGATTGTCGCGAAATTCTATGATTGTGCTCTCGAGAGTTTCTGAATTGCAAACGGTCAACGGTTTCGAAAAATGCGGCGTGTTGTCCCCGTAAGAATCTTGCGCAGTGTGTTCGAAATGATTGCGTAATAATTTCTTGAGCATGGCAATGTCGATTTTCTTCGCTGGTTTGACGGAGAACGGGATTTTTTGATTAAGCATGTTATCGAGCTTTTGATCCAGAATTAACTCGAGTGTGCGAACGTGCCTGTAAATATTTTTGTCGAGGAATTTCGAGTTCGGGTCTTGATACGTTGCCGCAAAATCGAATCCTGCTTCGAAGCCGCTGAACCAGTTTTGTCTTTTCGCGTAATCGATTAATTCTCCGCAACCCGGCGCATTTTTGAACGGCTCGTGTATCGTGTAATGATTCGGGATCACGCAGACTTCATCATCGGGGACTTTCTGTATAGCGTAGTGTTTGCCGTTTACGATTTGCATAACCCAGATTGCGTCTTTGTCGGCGAATGCGTATGATCTGCCGCTCGAAGCGTAACCGTAACGATCGACTAATTGTGTCGCAATTTTCACGGCGTGACTTGCTGTCAAAGCCTGTTCTGCTATGAGTCGCCTGAATCCGTAGCCAATGCCGCCGATATTCTCAGGGTCTTGGCTGTCAGTTAAGTCCGGATTTTTCTCGATTGATTCTGCGCAATTATTCGAGCAGATTGCAACACCGTTCGAGTTCACGAACAAATCACAAAATGCCGACGCTGAATATTTTTGCTTAATCGTGCGTGCTTCTGACCAGAATAATTTCGCGCTTTCGTCCGGTAAAGTAATCTCGGCTAAATCGGGTTCGAATTTTCTGCGGGAATTTTCAGGTCGTGTGGATTTTTTCACGATATGAGTTTGCATCAGGAAATCTCCCGGAGCATCTTCGTTGTGAGCGACGAGAACTTCACCGGTTTTGGAAGCTTTTTTGCCGACGAGAATTGTCATGCAGGCGTGAGCTTGTGAGTTGCAGATTGCGAGAAAAATTAGCGTTGTGATAAAAAATAGCGTTATCATGAAAAACATCTCCTGAATTTTTACGAATCAATATAAATCTTTTTTACTATATCATTTTTCAATCCACGCAAAGCGGTAAACGGACTCTCCACTTATGCGACAAACTCCAGTGATATAAAACACTTTGAGAAATAAAATTACCGGGGAAAATAACGAACGTTCGGTAAAATTGTTTTTTATACTTATATCAGACTTTGTTTTTGATTTCAAGCCATTTTAATTATAAAATAGAACGCAATTTACCATTTTAGGAGAAATACACGATCATGAACCGGTGCTCATAGCTTATAATTTTATTAATAATGCAGAGATGTTAATTTCAGAGGGGAGCTTGAGATTTTTGCTCAGGAAAAAACATTTACGAAGATTGAAAAATATTTGGGGTTTTATCTTTGTGCTTTGCGTTTTGATAATATTCGGCGCGTTACTCGTGAATTTTGCGAACGTTGGCGGCGAAGCTTTGTTGGATTCTGCGTGTGAATTTTTCGCTGAGACTGCAAATTTGCGATTGACGGCGAAGAATATCTCAGGGAATCCGATTAAAGGCTACGTGCTCAAGGACGTGATTCTTGCAAAACAAGATTATGAAAACGTTTTGACGGTCTCGGACATGAATTGCGCGTTAAGCTTCAGGAATTTATTGGCGGGTAAATTTGCGTTCTCACAGATTTCGCTCGATGGCGTTGAATTTGTATTAGAGAATTTAGCCGAAAAACTCGGGACAATTCGTGAAAATTTGTCGGAGCGTAAGAATGATTCGAAATCCGGATTTTCTATCGCAAACGCACGAGTTGAGGAGCTGAAAATTTCCGGCGCAAAAATCGTGTCGAAGCTTGGGACTTTCACAGCCGATGAATTTCGATTTGAAACGCAATTACTCGACGCAAAATTCCGCGGACGTTTCAACGATGAGATCGAGATTGACGGGTTCGTGGATTTGGACAAGACTTCAAGTGAGCTCGCGATTAACAGAGCTGATGTAAAATTCGGCAACGGCAGAATCCTGGCAACTGGCGGAATCTTGCGCAATGATTCGCAGCGGATTTTCGATTTGCACGGCTCAGTTCATAATCTTGATCTTAAGCAGCTGACTTCGATTTGGGATAATCTTGACACGTCGATTAACAGCAACGATTTCGACGGAATTGTGAACTTGAATCTTGACGTAGGCGGCTCGATTGATAAGCCGATTTTTTCAGGGACGGGCGATTTTCGCGGCAAAAAAATTTCCGGCTTCCCGGTTGAAAGTTTCAGCGCGAATTTTGAGTATGCTAATCATAACTTGACGATTGACAATATTCAGGCTTACGCGTTGAACGTTCCGATTAACGGCGAGATTCTCATGCGAACGAGTGACTTTTCCAAACCGAAATTCGAAATCTCACTCGAAGGCAGCGAAACAACTCTCGATGATTTGTACCGAACGCTGAATCCGAACGTGAACTTGAATCTTGATCTCAGGAAATTGCGCGGTGTGATTAACTCGATCAACGTGAAATTAAAAGGCGATTCCGAAATTATGACGGGACTTGTGAATTTTTACGGACAGAGAATTTTCTATGACGGTAATGTTCTGCGTGATATTCGTGCCCAGATGAAATTTACTCGGAGTTCAGACGCGCTGGTCAGCGGCAAGTTCAAGTTCGAAGGCTCTCAGGGATACATTCAGGGCAGAGTTAAATCTTTTTTTGCGAAGCCGCAATGCGATCTCGTTGTGAAGATTTTGGATCTCGAATTTGAGAAATTGCGTAGATTTGTTCAGGATTACGACGAACACAAAATTCCTGAGAAAGTCAGCGCGTTATTCAACGTTAAAGGCGAGTTACTAGCTCCAGAGATTTCCGGCGAATTTTCGCTGGTGTCGCAAGTTTCGCAGGACGTGAATTTGCCGTTCAGAATTTCCGAGAGCAAAATAACGTTTGTGAATAAATTATAATTTTTACAGGAGTGATTTGTGAATGTTTTTCAGATTGCTGAATGATCCGGCTAAATTGCTTTTGACGATTCCTGCTTTGATATGGGCGTTATCGTTTCATGAGTTTTGTCACGGGCTTGCTGCGTGGTGGGCAGGTGATCCGACGGCTGAACGTGCTGGAAGATTGTCGCTGAATCCGCTAGATCATTTTGATCTGGTTGGAACGTTGATGCTGCTGATTTGCGGATTTGGCTGGGCGAAACCTGTTCCGATTGATGCGCGATATTTCAAACACCCGAAGCTTGATTTGATAATCGTGTCATTGGCTGGAGTTGCGGGAAATATTTTGACGGCGGTTTTGACGGTGTTATTCTGGAAATTTGCTGGTGATCGAGTTTACCTGATAACTGGTCGAACTGGCATAAGATTTTTGGAGATCATGATTAGCTTGAATCTTGGACTTGCAGCGTTTAACTTGATTCCGATTCCGCCTCTTGATGGTTCGAGAGTTTTGGAAGCGTTTTTGCCGTATAAATACATGCGCTATTACTGGTGGCTCGAAAGTTACGGAATGTGGATTTTGTTGGCGTTGCTTTTCACCGGAATAATCGACGTGTTATTTTACCCGATTATGAGTGTGTTTTACTCGTTTGCTAAGTGGCTGATAAATTTTTGAAAATCGCGAATCATGCTGTATAATTAGCAAAGATTCTCCAGAGATTGAATTTTTCGGTTCAGTGCGGCGAGGTACTGCGAAACGTGTCAGATCCGGAAGGAAGCAGCAATAAACAGATCACTTCGGGTGCCACTGATGACCGGTGAAGGAAATTTCTGGGGAATCTTTTTATGTCACGCATTATTATTTCTCGCAAGTAACCAGCAGAAAAATATTCCTCCGAGTAAAGCCGTCAAAACTCCAACGGGCAATTCCCCGATTGATTGCGCAACACCATCAGCGAATGATAACAGGCAAGCTCCGGACATAAACGCGAAAATTATAAGTCTCAGGTGCGACGCTCCGACCAGGATTCTCATCACGTGCGGAATTATTAAGCCAACGAAGCCGATTAATCCAAACGAACTCACAATCACAGCAACTCCCAGCGAATTTGTCACGAGCAGAATTATTCTCACGAGATTCTCATTCACGCCCAGAATTGCGCCGCGATTATTTCCCAGAGACATAGCATCAAGTTGTGAACTCAGAATTATCGCGGGGAAAATTGTTATCACGACCGCGAATGCTACATAGAAAATTTCTCGCACACCTGCTCCAGAAAAACTTCCCATCAGCCATAACACGATTGAGCCGATTTTCTCGCCGGAAATTGATTTTAAGAGCGTAACTCCTGCCGACAAAATCGAGTTCGAAATTATCCCAGCCAAAATAATTTTCGAATTGCTGAAATTTCCCCCACGCAGCGCAATTATGCCCGTGAATATCAGAGCGAAAACTGCTCCGGCAAAAGCACACGGCATCACCAGAAAATTCCCGTTCCCGAAAATTATTCCCAACGACGCTCCGAACGCCGCACCGGCTGCAATTCCCAAAGTATACGGTTCAGCCATCGGATTCGCGAGTAATCCCTGCAAAATCACTCCCGAAACGCTCAGCAATCCGCCAGTTCCGAACGAGCAAATTAAGCGCGGCAATCTCACGTTACGAATCACCAAGGCTTGCGGCAAAATTCTCTCGGACTCGCCAAGATTTGCTGACAAAAAATGAATCACGCATTCAAACGGGATTTCCCATTCTCCAGTCGTGATTCTCCAAAACGAAATTATTAGCGCGAATGCTACAAGTGCAAGAAATTTACCTGTCAATCGCCTTCTGGATCTTTTTGACGAAATCGTCCCTGATATTTTCATCTTCACCAAGTCCGACAAGATATTTCTCGATTTTACCGTAACCGTTTGCTTTGAGAATGCTGATCCAGGATTCGTCGTCGTCCTCATCAGCCAAGTCGTTATTCGCGTGATCACCTGCTACGATCATTAATGGCGAAATCACGAGTTTGTCAATTTGCGGGTGACGCTTCAAATTTGCGATTACGTCCTCGATTTTTGGGCTTGCCTCGACAGTTCCCAGGAAAAATCTTCCGTAGAGCAACTTGTCCAGCGATAATTGCAGCTGCGAGTACATTGCGTTCGCGATATGTTCAGGCGTTCCGTGACCCATTAATACTACAGCTGTATCCGAATTTTCGTTAAGATACTCTCTGAAGCGTGCAGACAAAATTTCAGCCATGCGATCACAATCCGCAACTCCGTTCAAATATGGTTCTGCCAAAATTATTTTCTTGAAGCCGTATTTGCCTTTCAAATTTGCGAATGAATCCCGAAGATTCTTGATCTCGTCGTATTCTTCACCCGGGATTATGTGTGTCGGAATTATGTAAACGTTCGTGAAGCCTTCATCGTTCAAATTTGCGAGTGCCTGAACTGGTGTCGGAATGATCTCGTGATTTTCACGTGCGATTTTGCGGCGAATTATGTTTGACGAAAACGCTAATCTTGTTTCGAAATCCGGGAAATTATCCTTCGCAGCATTTACGAGATTGTCGATTGCTTTTCGAGCTTCAGGCATTGATGTTCCGAATGCTACGACCAGAATCGCGGACTTGTCTTTTGAATCCGCAGCTTGTGCCACGAATGGCTTTGGGAAAATTACGAGTGCTAATAACGCCACACTCAGAAAAAGTTTGTTCATGCGAAAATTCCTCCTTGGAAAATTGGAAAATTATTCGTGTAAATTATACCAGTGATTCAGATTTGCTATGATCATGTAAATTTCACGTTTAAAAAAGGAGTCTTAGACATGTTCAGGAAAATATTTTTGCCAGTTGCTTTTTGCGCGATGATTTTTGCGAGTGTTGCGGGTTTTGCAGGTGAAGCTTTTGCGTTGTCGAACAGTGCTGATGCGTTCATGTCGCTGCCGTTCGGTCACACATACGCCCGAACTCAGAAACGCATGGAAAACAGCGGCGCGAAAGTTCTCACACCAAGACAAGACACTCTCACAATGGAAGGCTTTTTCGAGGGATTCCCGGCTAGATTTGTGTTCGGCTTCTACAAGAAAAAAATTCTCAAGACCAAAGCTGCGTATATTCAAAGCTCAGGTAACGCAAACACCGACAAAAATTTCTATCTTGCGCTGCAGAGAGCTTACAACGCACAATTCGGTTCAGGACACGAGACTGCCATGAAAAATCCGCGTTCAGATAAAAAGCTGATTATGCGAAACATCTGGACTCCGGATAAATACACGACCATAACGCTGACGTTCAATCCGGAAGTCGCAGGCAAGCGAATCATCGGGAACAATTTCAGCGACAGACCAATCCAGATTATTTACAAGTCGGACAAGTGGGACTAGGAATCATTTCTTGCGTTTGGCTTTTGCGCGCCTGCCAGTGCCGTCGATCCCGAATTTTTTATCGAGCGCTATATTATCGCCGGGCTTCGTGAAATATCCGCTACGAGTTGTCTCAGGGATTCCGGCTTCCAGCAATTCACTCACAGTTACGAACGCATAATTTTTGGCTTCAAGTTCACGCACAACTTCACGCAACAAAACATCGCTGCCCTTTGGAACAAGATTCGCGTGAAATAACAGAATGCTTCCCGGACGCGTCATTGATGCAACGAGCCTGGCTGATTTTTTCGCGCGGGAAATTTTCGAGTTGTCGCCATTCTCAGCAGCAACGTCCCACTGAATGATTCGCAAACCCAAATTCGCAATGATTCGCAGAGATTTCTCGGAGTTTCGCCCATATGGCAGCCTGAATAATTTCGGGATTCTCTGCACTGAATCCGGATTCAAATCTGGATTTTCACGCAGCAATTCCTCACGCAAAATCTCGAATTGAGCCTGAGTCCACAAAATCTGATTCTTGAGATCCCGTTCGGATAATAATGCGCAATTTCCGTGTGACCAGTTGTGATTCGCAATCTCGAAAATTTCACTCGCCATGATTTCTTTTACGCGTTGTGAGTGAGTTCGCATCCATTTGCCGCCCATGAATAACGTCGCAGGAATGTTTTTTTCGCGCAGGAATGTCAGGATTTTCATGTCACAGCCAGTTGTGATTGTCTCAAGTTCGCACATGTCAAACGTCAGAGCCGCGAGTTTTTTCTCAGGCTCACGAAGCTTCACACGCCGAATGATTCCCTCGGATGAATCCAACGGCGCAAGATTCGTAACAGGTTCGAGACGTTCGGGAGGATTTGTGTCGTTCGGGATTGCGCGTTTGAGATCGATTGAGCGAATTTCCCAAGTATCAGCGAATGCCTGTGTGCTGCAAAATATAAATATAAACGTAAAAGCTAATAACACGTGTAATTTTTTCATGATCAAGAATTATAATATTCACGCAAGAATTTTGGGAGGAATCATGAAAAATAAATTTCCGTTGGTTAAGAGAATTACAGGAATTTTGTATCCGGACGAAAATTTTCGCGACTGGAGCATTCACAAACTCTCTGAGATTTGGGGAGAACCCGAGATTATCAGCGAACCGGTTGCATTTGACCGCACGAATTATTATCGGGATATTTCGGAACATTTGACGCGAATATTTCTGTGTTTTCCAGGACTTGTCGATGCGACTGGTCTGGTCGAATGGAAACACGCAGCGATTAATATCGAGTCACAAAGCCGTCAGCCAATCAGAGCCGTGAATATTGACCCGGGTTATATCGACGGTGCGAGATTGATTCTTGCATCAACAAAAGATCACGCTCACAGAATTTGGCTGCGAGATGGTATTTACGCCGAAGTCACAATGCGCTACAGGTTCAAGAAGTGGGCGAGTTTTGACTACACATTTCCCGATTTCAGAAGTGGAGTGTATGATAATTTTTTAACTCAGGTGCGAAAGATCTGGTTACGTGAAATTCGCGCCGAAAATCTGTGAAGGAGTACATGTTATGAAAAAAATATTATTTGCGATTGCGTTAGTGTGTGTGATTTTTGCGAGTAAATCCGAAGCTCTCGAACTTGCGAATCGAATCGGCGATTGGCACTTGGTCAGCGAAGTTGTTACGCCGCTGATTCCGGACGCAAATTCTGAAGATTTGGGACGCGTGATTTACAGGAAATATTCGCGCAGAAAACCCGTTGGAAATTTGACTGTGATTTTGACAGAGGGCGTTGGTGTTGGAGATTTGCGAGTACCCAGAGAAATCCCGGAAAATAATTCTAACACGCTCATGAAATCACAAACTGGCTACGAGATTTTGCGAGTCAGGAATTGTAACGCGATTTTTGAGAAGCACGAAATTTTGCCGGACACGTTGGCGATCTCACTTGGCAAAACCAGAACACTCACGCTTGAAAGTTACTCGTTGGATCGCAGCGAACTTGTGAAACTTGCAAGAGAGATTTTGAAATAATAATATGCGAAGTTACGAGATTGGACTTGTTCCCGGACCTGTAGAAGTCCCGATGAAGATTCGCGAAGCTTGGCTGGAAAATTATGCCAGCGCAGATCTTGAGGAGGAATTTTTCGAGCTTTACGAATTAGATCAAAGTCTGGCGAAATTATTGCTGCGAACTCATAATGACATAATCATAACTTCGGGTGAAGCGATGTCGATTTTGTGGGCGGCTCTGAAGTGTACGCTCAGAACTGGCGAGAAATTGCTGTGTGTATCATCTGGAATATTCGGCGAGGGATTCGCTGACATGGGACGAGCTTTGGAATTTGATACGCAGCTTGTGAATTTCGATTACGATGACGTGGCGGATTCTCAGAGAGTTTATGATGCCGTGAAAAATTTCAGACCGAAAGTCATAACGTGTGTGCATTGCGAGACTCCGAGTGGAACTGTTACGCCGTGTTTGCGTGAGATTGGCAAGATTGCGAGAGAGTTTGACGCGCTGTTTGTTGTAGATTTCGTGTCGAGTGCTGGCGGTGTGGAATTGTGCGTTGATGATTGTTTGATTGACATTGGCCTGCTCGGAAGTCAGAAAGTATTATCAATGCCGTCGTCAGTTTCGATCTCGTCAATTTCACACAGAGCTTGGGAAGTTATCGAACAGGTGAATTACTCGGGCTACGAAGCTTACTTGCCTTGGAAAAATATTCCGGAGAAAAAGTTCACGCCATATACGCATGATTGGCAAGCTTTGCAGGCTTTGAATTACGCGCTGAATTTGATACTCAACGAAGGTCTCGAAAAATCCTGGGAACGTCACGCGAAAGTTGCGAAAATTTGTCGTGATTTGGGCAAAGAGCTGGGTCTGAAATTATTCCCGAAAAACGAATTGACAAGTTCACCGACTGTGACGGCGTTCTACGTTCCTGATAAATGGACGTGGCGAGAACTTGATCTTGCGTTGAGAAGTCGCGGTGTTGTAGTTGGCGGAAATTATGGCAAGCTCGCTGGAAAAGTTTTCAGGATAGGCCACATGGGCAGCCAGGCTGACGAGACGAGAGTTTTGCAAGCGATGGAAATTCTTCGTGAGATTTTGCGTTAAATGCGAGAGATTCACGAATTACCAGAGAGAATCTGGCGGAGAATTGCTGCCGGCGAAGTTGTCGAACGTCCTGCTTCTGCTGTGAAGGAACTTGTTGAGAACTCACTTGATGCTGGTGCGAAAAATATTCGTGTGCGACTTTGGGACGGTGGAAAATTGCGAATCACTGTCGAAGATGACGCGTCCGGAATAGATTTTGACGATTTGCCACTAGCTCTGACGTATCATGCGACAAGTAAAATTTCGAGGCTTGAAGATCTTGAGAGAATCAGCACATTGGGTTACAGGGGAGAAGCTCTTGCGAGTTTGGCAGCCGTTGCGGACGTAGAGATTCGCAGCAGAGTTCGCAATTCAGAAACGGGCGGCTTAATCAAGACTTCTGACGGGAGAATAATCGAACACGCGAAAGTAAATTGCAATCCAGGTACGCGTATCCAGGTTGAGAATCTTTTTGCGAGTTTGCCAGCGAGGCGGAAATTCTTGAAAACTGCGTCGGCTGAGTTGCGTCGTGCGTCGGTGTTTTTGCGCGAATACGCTGTGTGTAATCCGGACGTTGCGTTCTCACTCGAACATGACGGCAAGAAAATTTTTGACACGGACGGCTCCGGCAACACAAAGAAGATTCTCGAAAAACTCTGGGGAACTGGCGCAGAGATTCAAGCTTCGGAGATTAGCGTGGGGAATTTGCATCTCAAGGCTTGGTTTCAGCACAGACCCGAACTCAAAACTCGCAGCGATGTGATGTCATTCGTAAATTCTCGGGCAGTAAACGATCCGGTAATCAAAGGCGCGTTGTCTCAAGCAGCACGGGAAATTTCCGGGAATTGGGCGTTGTTCTTCACACTCAATCCGGCATTGGTTGACGTGAACATTCACCCGACGAAATCCGAAGTGCGTTTCCGTTACCCGAACGAAATTTTCGAAGCGATCAGGAAACTCTCGGAGAAATTGGGAAGTCCGCCACCATTGCTCGATGTGACTGAGAATTTTCAGCCAGCGCCAGTCAGGGAAAATTTTTCAAGTTCGCGGGATTTTTCGCAGAGATATTTTCCCAAGAGAGCTTCTGCTTCAGATTTTACACGCGACCCAGCTTCAGATTCGGCTTTTTCACGCAAACTGGCTTTGGATTTTGAGAATGATACAGCCCAAGCTTCCAACCCGGATTCTGCTCCAGATTTTGCACGCGACCCAGCTTCAGATTCGGCTTTTTCACGCAAACTGGCTTCGAATTTTGAGAGTGATA
>CAJOEM010000010.1 GCA_905233725.1 uncultured Synergistales bacterium | reverse complement strand
TTTCAGAATTATTTCAGAATTATTTCATTCAATAGAGGAGCTTTCTTGTTTTGAACTTTGACCCTAATAAATACAGGTATTTTTCCAGGCGTTCCGTTGTATATGGTACGCGAGGAATGGTCGCAACAAGTCAACCCTTGGCTGCACAAGCTGGTCTCGATATGCTCAAGAAGGGCGGCAATGCTGTTGATGCTGCGATTGCTGCTGCGGCTGCGCTAGTTGTGGTTGAACCTACAGGCTGCGGTTTAGGCAGTGATTCGTTCGCGCTGGTTTGGAAAGATGGCAAATTGCAGGGTCTAAATTCCTCGGGATTTTCTCCGGCAAAATTCAGTTCCAGGAATTTCGAATCAGAAAATTTTCCCAGAGGCTGGAGTTGTGCGACTGTTCCGGGAGTTGTGGCAGGTTGGGCAGAATTGGCTCGCAAGATGGGACGTTTGCATTTTTCGGACACGCTTGCACCAGCGATAGATCTTGCGTCACGTGGATTTGCCGTAACACCTGTAATCGCTGAATTATGGCAAAAGGCTTTCGACGAGTTCAAGAATTTCAAGTCACCGGAATTTTCGCATTGGTTGAGAACATTTTGTCCGAGCGGGCGTGCTCCCAAAGCTGGCGAAATTTTCCGCTCACAGGCATTGGCACGAACTTTGCGACGAATTGCCGAAGCTGGTGGCGAAGATTTTTACAAGGGCGATTTAGCTGAGAAGATCATAACGTTCTCGAACAAGACTAACGGATATTTCACAGCCGAAGATTTTGCGAGTTTCAAGCCTGAATGGGTGTCGCCGATTAGCACGAATTATCGCGGCTATGATATTTGGGAGATGCCGCCGAATGGTCAGGGAATTTGCGTGCTGATTGCTCTGAATATTTTGCGTAATTTCGAGTTTGAGAGCGATTCTCGTGATGAGTTTTCGAGTTTGCATAAACAGATTGAAGCCGTAAAAATTGCGTTCTCAGTTGCGAAGAGATACGTTGCTGATCCGAAATTTGCGGATATTCCGATTGATGACTTGTTAAGCGAGGATTATGCGCGTGAACTGGCTGCGAAAATTGATCCCGAACATGCTCAGAATTTCGACGACGCGCGTGAAAAATTCGGAGGCGGAACTGTGTATCTTGTGACGGCTGACAGCGGCGGCTCAATGGTGTCGTATATCCAGAGTAATTTTATGGGCTTCGGCTCTGGGATCGTAATTCCTGAGACTGGAATTTCCCTGAATAACAGGGGTGCGTGTTTCTCGCGGGATCCTGAAAGCCCGAATTATATCGACGCACGCAAACGCCCGTATAACACAATTATTCCTGCATTTGTCACGAAAGATAATAAATCATTAGCAGCACTCGGAGTAATGGGAGGATTTATGCAGCCTCAAGGACACGTTCAAGTCTTGACGAATTTGCTGGACTTTGGAATGAATCCTCAAGAAGCACTTGATTCGACACGTTGGAAATGGAATAATAATCTGCAAGTTTCGCTTGAGCCGAATTTCCCTGAATCACAAGCTGAAAAATTATCGCGAGCAGGTCATGAGATTACGCGTGAAGATTCGTCGTTGGATTTCGGGCGCGGACAAATTATCATCAAAACTGAATATAACTCGATTGCGGGAGCTACTGAACCTAGAGCTGATGGAAGTGTTGCAGCATGGTGAAGAATGTGAAGCAAGTGTTATATTATAAATCTTACATATTATTCATATTATCAAGAGGGGGTTTTTGATTTGAGTATTAAGTGTTACGAAGGCGGAGTTTATCTCGTAAATGGCACTGAGCTGGTCCCGGAAAGTGAAGCAGCAAAAGTAAAGCAATTAACCGGCAAAGACGCTGACAAAGCAGAAGCCAAGAAAGGCACGATTGCTTACAACATTCTGAAGTCACACAACAAGGCGGATAACATGGATCACCTGAGAATCAAGTTCGATTCCATGGCATCGCATGATATTACGTTCGTTGGAATTATTCAGACGGCTAGAGCTTCGGGCATGAAAAAATTCCCGTTACCGTACGTTTTGACTAACTGTCATAATTCGTTATGTGCTGTTGGCGGAACTATAAACGATGACGATCACTATTTCGGATTAAGCTCGGCGAAAAAATACGGCGGAATTTACGTTCCCCCACACATCGCAGTAATTCACCAGTTTATGCGCGAGATGTTCGCTGGCTGCGGAAAAATGATTCTCGGCTCAGACTCTCACACACGTTACGGCGCACTCGGAACAATGGCTATCGGTGAAGGCGGCGGCGAATTGGTCAAGCAGCTTCTCGAAGATACTTACGATGTCGCATATCCCGGAGTTGTCGCGATTTATCTGACCGGCAAACCTGCTCCGTACGTTGGACCTCATGATGTCGCACTCGCAATCGTTAAGGCTGTGTTCAAGAGCGGCTATGTGAAAAACAAAGTCATGGAATTTGTCGGACCGGGCGTTGCTTCAATGACGACTGATTACAGAAACGGCGTTGATGTTATGACGACTGAGACGACGTGCTTATCATCAGTGTGGAGAACTGACGCTGACACGAGAGCATTCCTGGCTGAACACGGACGCGCTGAAGATTACAAAGAACTGAATCCTGCTGACGTTGCGTATTATGACGGCTGTGTTTATATTGACCTGTCGAAGATTAAGCCGATGATCGCGTTGCCATTCCACCCGTCAAACGGCTACGAAATCTCTGAACTTTACGCGAATTTGAAAGACATTCTCGCTGAGACTGAGAAAGCTGCTGCGAAAGTTGCTGGTGGTCGTGCGGAATTTACGCTGCTTGACAAAGTTACGTCCGATGGCAAATTAATGGTACAACAGGGCGTAATCGGCGGCTGTGCGGGCGGAAATTACACGAACGTTGTCGAGGCTGCACACGCGTTGAAGGGCAAAACCTGCGGCTACGGTGAGTTCTATCTGAGCGTTTACCCGTCATCACAGCCAGTATTCGTTGACTTGGATCGCAAAGGCTTCCTGGCTGACTTGATGGACGCGGGCGCAATTATCAGAACTGCATTCTGCGGACCGTGCTTCGGAGCTGGCGATACTCCTGCAAACAACGCGCTCTCAATCCGACACACAACGCGAAACTTCCCGAACAGAGAAGGATCAAAACCGGGCAATGGTCAGATGTCAGCGGTCGCACTCATGGACGCAAGATCAATCGCAGCAACGGCAGCAAATGGCGGAAAATTAACCAGTGCTGAAGACATGGATTGCTGGGGCAACGTTCCTGCGTATAATTACGATGACAAAGCTTACAAGTCAAGAGTTTACTGGGGCTATAACAAAGCTGACCTTGACGAGCCGATTCGCTTTGGTCCGAATATCAAAGACTGGCCCGAACAGATTGCTCTCGCTGATAATATTCTCTTGCGCGTTGTGTCAAAGATTCTCGACGAGGTTACGACTACTGACGAATTGATCCCGTCCGGCGAAACATCGTCATATCGTTCGAATCCTCTGGGACTTGCTGAGTTCACGCTCTCAAGACGCGATCCTGAATACGTCGGTCGTGCCAAGGAAGTTCAGAAACTCGAGAAGGCGCGTCAGGCTGGTGAAAAAGTCGGCGAATTGGCAGAAATCTACGCAACAATCAAGACAATCCCGGGTCAGGAAGGCGTTAAACCCGAAGAGATCGAAATAGGCTCAACGATTTACGCTAACAAACCCGGCGACGGTTCAGCACGTGAACAGGCTGCATCATGTCAGAGAGTTCTGGGCGCACTCGCGAATATCACTCAGGAATACGCAACTAAGCGCTATCGTTCGAACTGCATGAACTGGGGCATGATTCCGTTCCATTTGAAGGGCGAGCCTAATTTCGAGATCGGCGATTATATTTACGTCCCGGGAATCAAAGGCAATCTCGACGCTAACGAACTCAAGGATATTAAAGCCTACGTCATAAAGGACGGCAAGGCTACACAGATCAATCTTTACATTCAGGACATGACCGGCAACGAGCGCGATATAGTCAAAGCTGGCTGCTTGATCAACTTTAACAGGGACAAAAAAAAGTAACGTGTGAAAATTACGCCTCTCTGAAATTGCGAATTGCGTGATTTTAGGGGGGCATAATTCGCAAATCTGTTTTAATATATTAAGCGTAAATTGTTAATGAAAGGAGCTTTTTGTTTTGAGCAAAATTAAAATGGCAACTCCCATCGTTGAGATGGACGGCGATGAAATGACCAGAGTTATCTGGACGATGATCAAAGAGGATTTGTTGTCACCGTTCGTCGAACTTAACACCGAGTATTACGATCTCGGACTTCCGAAACGCGACGAAACCCGCGATAAAATTACCTGGGAAGCTGCAGAGGCTATAAAAAAATATCGCGTTGGCGTAAAGTGCGCAACAATTACACCGAACAAACAGCGCGTGGAAGAATATAATCTTCACGAAATGTGGAAAAGCCCCAATGGAACAATTCGTGCAGTTCTTGACGGAACAGTTTTCAGAGCACCGATTTTGACAACATGCATCAAGCCCGTCGTCAAAAACTGGAAGAAGCCGATCACAATCGCTCGTCACGCATACGGCGATGTCTATCGTGGAACTGAATACCGCGTCCCAGAACCCGGCAAAGCGGAGTTAGTCTTCACAGGCAAGAATGGCGCAAGTTTCCGTGAGACCGTTTACGATTACGAGTGCCCGGGCGTTCTTCAGGCTATGTACAACAAGGACACGTCAATCAGTTCATTCGCCCGCAGCTGCTTTGAGTACGCGCTGTCAACGAAACAGGACATTTGGTTCTCGTCAAAAGACACGATTTCAAAACAGTATGACCAGACGTTCAAGTTAATATTCCAGGATATATTCGAGAAAGAATACGCTGCTAAATTCAAAGAAGCTGGAATAATTTATTTCTACACGCTGATCGATGATGCAGTTGCGCGTGTCATGCGTTCAGAAGGCGGATTCATCTGGGCGTGCAAGAATTACGACGGCGATGTCATGAGCGATATGGTCTCGACGGCTTTCGGAAGCTTGGCAATGATGACGAGTGTTCTTGTTTCACCGGACGGCAATTTCGAGTACGAAGCTGCTCACGGAACAGTCACGAAACATTTCTATCGTTATCGCGACACAGGCAAAATGACCTCAACGAACCCGGTCGCAACGATTTTCGCATGGAGCGGTGCTTTGAGAAAACGTGGCGAACTTGATGGCAATCAGGATCTCGTGGCATTTGCGAACAAACTTGAGAAAGCTACGATTGACACGATCGAAGGCGGCGTTATGACGAAAGACTTGACGACACTTTGCGAGGGTGTTGTGCCTCAGGTTGTTGACACGAAGGAATTTATCAAAGCAATAGCTGCGAAGTTATAATCAAAAATTTGCGCTAAATACGAAAACTCCCCAAGAGTGAATCTGAACATTTGCTCTCGGGGAATTTTTTTGCGCGAAAATTATTCTTCCCAAAGTCGTTCGAGCCTGTAAAAATCCCGACCCTTGTGACTGAAAACATGTACAACAAGATCGCCAGCGTCAATTAATCGCCAGTTCACGCTCTGAGCACCTTCGAGTCTGCAAGTTAATCCGGATTTCTCGATTGCTTCCTGAGCAGCTTCGGTCAAAGTTTTCATGTGTGTCTCGGAATTTCCGGTTACAAGCACGAACATGTCAGCCAAGCCACCGCGATTTTTTAGATCGAGTGTGACGATATTCTCACCGCTTTTCGCCTCAAGTGTCTCGACTAAGATTTTCTGCAAATTCTGCAAATCCAATTTTTTTAAACGCCCCTTCCTGAATTAATGCTAAAAACTTGTGAATAACTCACGAAAATATTATTATATAATATTATTACTGGAGGGGAATTTTTTATGCAAATATCATTCACGAAAAACACAAATCCCGGGAAAATGCCACCGGAAAATAAATTAGGTTTCGGATCGATTTTCAGCGATCACATGTTCGTCATGGATTACACAGACGAGAAAAATTGGCACAACGCACGAATAATCCCGTATGGAAATATCTCGTTGAACCCTGCTGCGAGTGTTTTGCATTATGCGAACGAAGTTTTTGAAGGCATGAAGGCTTATCGTTGGGCAGATGGCAGCATTCACCTGTTCAGACCGTACGAGAACGCGAATCGAATTAATATCTCAGCAGAACGAATCGGTTTGCCGCAAATTCCTGTTGACATGTTCGTCGAGGCAGTGAAAGCTGTCGTAAAAGTTGACGAGTCTTGGGTGCCACATTCTGAGGGAACGTCGCTGTATATTCGCCCGTTCTTGTTCTCGACTGATCCGGAACTTGCGCTGCACGGCATTCATCAGGCGCAATTCGTTATAATTCTTTCACCGAGCGCGAGTTATTTTGCAGAAGGTCTCAAGCCCGTGAAAATTATGCTTGAAACTGAAGATGTCAGAGCTGTCAGAGGCGGCACAGGCTACACGAAATGCGGCGGAAATTATGCTGCGTCAAATCGTGCTGGCGATAAAGCAATGGAAAAAGGCTATTCACAAGTTCTCTGGCTCGATGGTGTTGAGCGAAAATATATCGAAGAAGTCGGCGCAATGAATATCATGTTCAAGATTGACGGCGTTGCTGTTACTCCGGCTTTGAACGGATCGATTCTTGGCGGCATTACGCGAAAATCCTGCGTTGAGTTATTAAAGAGCTGGAATTTCCCTGTCGAAGAAAGATTGCTCAGCGTTGACGAATTAATCGGCGCTGCTCAGAACGGCAAACTCGAAGAAGCTTTCGGCATAGGAACTGCTGCGGTAATTGCTCCGGTTGGCGCGCTGTCGTACAAAGATCGCGAGTACATGATAAACGATTTCAAGATCGGTCCGCTCGCGCAGAAATTATATGACGAATTAACGGGCATTCAATGGGGCAAAAAACCGGATAATTATGGCTGGACGGAAAATATTTAATTGACATGCGTGTAATTTTGCCTTCGTTTGCAAAAATCAATCTCACACTCAGAATCGTAAATAAACGCTCCGATGGCTTTCATGACATAGTTTCGTTATTTCTCAGAATCCCGTCGGGCGAATCAATTTGCATCGAAACAAATGCACGAACTGATTCCGTAACGTCAAATATAAATATTCCCGGCGAAAATATTATCTCGAAAGCGCTACGAATTGCCAGAGAATCCGGCTACAAGATTCCTCCGCTGAAAATTCACGTTCACAAAAGCATTGCGTTCGGTTCCGGCTTAGGCGCTGGCAGTGGAAATGCTGGAGCTGTTCTGCAGTGGCTCGGTGCTGAAAAAGTCGCGGCAAAAGTCGGAGCTGATGTTTCGTTTTTTTGCTCAGGATTTCGCGCCGGCATAGTTTCGGGGATCGGCGATCGTGTCGATGCTTTAGAAATTCCTGAAACTCACGGAATTGTAGTTTTCCCGGAATGGAAGTCCGAGACGGGCAACGCTTACGCACGCCTTGACGATTTCTCAAAAAATTACAGACACGGCTTCGATAATTTTCAGGCACGCCGAGAATTACAGGCAATTTCCGCACACATGAATCAAAAGGGATATTTCGGACTTTTACCGAACGATTTCGCAGGAATGTTGACCACGCAAAATTCGAGATACAACGAGCTGTTCAAGTTCTTCGCTGAGTCAGGCTTTTCGGCTTGGGGAATAACTGGCAGTGGCAGCGCGGCATTCGCAATCGGGCAAAACGCAAAGATCCCGAACGTTCACAAAGGCTTTTCGTTCAAGTTCCCGGATTTTATACGCGACGTTCTGTATTTCTGAGATCTCCGCGACTTGTGACGATCTCGTAGCCTATCGAGAGCATTCGATTATTGAGACACGATCTGCACTGAGCTGACTCTTCACCGGTGCAGATTTTGTTGTCGTATAATTCGTATTTTTTCCGCACATTCACTGGTGAAAGATTCGGCATCACAACATTCGCTCCGGCTAAGATTCCTAATTCGCGCCCAAGTTTGTCAATCGTGCCGAGAGCTGTCGTAGCTGGCAGTAAAATCGGCGGGTGAATTATGCGTATTATCGAGAGCAAATAGCAAGTCAGTTCAAGAGTTCCGGCTTTGTAGTCTCGAAATTGCGTGTCTTTGTGTGGAATGAATGGTCCAATGCCGCACATTTCGGGCTTGAATTGCTCGATGAATTTGAGATCCTTCGCGAGAGTCTTGTTCGTTTGAAACGGTGAGCCAACCATGAAGCCGCAGCCAACGTAATAGCCAAGTTCGCGCAAATTTCTCAAGCACTGCATTCGATTCGTGAATGACATTTCTGACGGGTGCAATTTGTTATAGTGCTCTTCGTCAGCGGTCTCGTGTCGCAACAGGTATCTATCTGCTCCGGACTCGCGCAAAAATCTGTAGCTCTCAAAGCTGCGTTCACCGAGTGAAAGTGTAATCGCGCAATCTGGATGGCGTGACTTGATCTCGCGTATAATTCCACCCAAAATCGCATCCGTGAAATAACTGTCCTCACCGCCCTGCAGCACGAAAGTTCTGAAGCCTAAATCGTAGCCTTCGTCTGAGCATTCGAGAATCTGTTCGGGAGTCAGCCTGTAGCGTTCGCAATTTGAATTATCACGGCGTATTCCGCAATAGTAGCAATTATTCTTGCATATGTTCGAGATCTCGATTAATCCCCGCACGAAAATTTCATGAGCGTAAATCTCGTGGCGCAATTTCTGAGCGTGTTTCTTAAGCAAACGAAAAGCCCCCTCGCTGTAATTCTCAAGGAGGCATTCGTATTCGTCGAGTTCGAGTGAATGATTCGCGCAGAGTTTCCCGATCAGAGCTTCGATTCTTGCTTCGATTTGCGGCTTCATTTCGAGAAAGCAGTCTTCACACTCACGCCGTCAAGATTTCCGATTTGTCCGGATAAAGCTGAGATTTCGTCCTGTGGTGCGTCGAGAGCTATGCTTATGATATTAATATTCTTTTGGTGATACGGCAGACCCATGCGACCAATTATGAATCTGCGATACTGGTGCAGCGTTGCGTTTAGAGTTTCGATTGAGTCAAGATTTTCGACTATGATGCTCATCACTGCAACTCTTGTGTCGGAATTATTATTATTTTCCATATCTAAAGAACCTCCGTTCAAATCAAAAAATCAAATCAAAATTATCCGCGCATAACTTCGAGAGCGTTGTTCCACATGTCGCGACCTGTCGTAACGACTGAGAGATTCGCTTCGTAAGCACGACTTGCAACTAACATATCTGTCATTTCACGAACGAGATTAACGTTTGGATACGCAACATAACCGTCCTCATTTGCGTCAGGGTGATCGGGTTGATAAGTCATTCTTGGGGCAGCGTTGTCCTCGGAAATTGCTGTCACGCGCACTCCGCCGATGTCACGATAGCCGCCGATTGTCTTGTCGAGCATCTCAGAGAATACCGGAACTCTGCGCTTGTAAGGACCTCCGTTGAGAGTACGAGTTGTGTTGATATTCGCCAAGTTTGACGAGATCGTGTCCATCCAAAGCCTGTGAGCTGTGAGTGAACTTCCTGCGATTTCCATGCTGTCAAAAATTTTCATGTTAAATGCACCTCACTTTCTGATTGAATTCCTGAAAATTTATCGACCTGCTATAACAGATTTCAGCATTGAATATTTGCTTGTTGCGATTCTCATGAATGACGAGTACATCATGCGTGTTTCGGCGAGTGCAGCCATTTCGCGTTCAGGATCTACGTTGTTCTGATCAAGTCTGTAGCGTTCATCAACGATTCGCGTATCAGCAGCTTCAACATCGCGGATTCGCAGCGGGTGTGACGGAATGTGTGCAGCGTCAGTTACGGTCATGTGTAATTTCTTGTCACTCTCCATGACTTCGCGCAACTGATCTTCGAACGAGACGTTATGCCTGGCGTAACCCGGAGTATTTGCGTTTGCTATGTTGCGACTGACTGCCTGAAATCTCTGAGCCAAACACTCGGACTCTTTCTCAACAACGTCCCAAGTGTAATCGTTGAACATGAATTAAATCACCTCTCTAAATCTCAAAATCTAAATCTCAAATCGGAATTTCTCTCGCGGAATATTATATAATACTTTTAAGGAGGCTGATCAACATGCGGAGATTTTTTGCAGCAATATTTGTCGTAATTATTATGTCGAGTTCTGGAGTTTTTGCAGCGGGTGAGGACGCGCAGTACAGCAAATTACACGGGGAGATTGTGGGACTTCGTGTTGATGTGAGAGCTGTGGCTGAACGTATCGACTCGTTATCCAGACAAGTTGTAAGAGTTAGCGACAGTACTTTTCGTGATAATGTTTTCTTTGCGTTCTTTGTGATTTTAGGGATGTCGTTTGTTATTCCGATTTTTGTAACCTGGCGCGATAGACGTGAAGAGAAAAAATCCCAGGCTCGCGATTCGTCATTTACGCTCGAAGATGTCAAACGCCTCATAACGGAAATTGTCGAGGAAAATAACGCTAAACTTGAGGAGAAATTTCAAACTTTGAGAGGTGCTTAATCATGGAAGAAATGAGAATGAATCAGAGTTTTGAAGCGCAAAATTTGCCGATGAAGTGGCACAAGTTCATGATTTATTTTGCGTTGTGGTTTGGAGCTGTGATGGGATTTGTCGTGGGATTTTTACTGTTAAATGATGCGCTGTTGAATTGGTATTACAATCCGCTTTATATTGCGTTTCCTGCGTTGAGATACTTGAATATCGCGTTGGCTGTCTGCATAATTGCTCTTGCTGCGTGTCAGATTTATGTGAGATTTCAGCTCGCAGGATTCAGGATTGGCGCTCCGGAAAAATTGTTCACGTTATACAAAGTGGGAATTGCAGTAAGCGTGATTGATATAGTTCTGACGATTGCGATTATCATGATTAACACAAATGTTCCACTTAGCGCGATTCTCAGGGAATTTTCCTGGCAAATTCTGCGTGATATAGTTCCGAGCGTGATAATGTTCTTCTGCAACAAAGTATATTACAACAAGCGTGCGCACTTGTTCGTGAATTAGATTCGTGATAGAATAATTTCTGGTTGAGAATCTCTCTTGTGATTTAGAAATTGCAAGGGAGATTTTGATTTTTACAGCTACATTTACAGCTACAAAATTTGCCCACCAAAAACATTCTGACGCATGAGATTATGCCACGAAAAAATTGCACGTTTTTCACAAAATTTGCAACTCGCCAAAATCACGAAAATTCACGGAAATTTGCGCGGAAAATTTGTTCGGGTGAAAATTCTGTCAAGAGTTTTTCGCGATCATATTGTCGATGTATAACTTGATCATTTGTGCGGTGTTGTTGTCCCTGGCTTTGAAAAATATTGCGTTGTCAGCGTCCTTGTAATTGAGGTGCGTGACTTTCTTGTGTGGTCTGCCCTTGAGATAGAAAACCAGCATTCCTGTGTATATAAAATTGTTCGCTGCCGGCTTGAAATAAACTTCGTCGATTTGGTCGAACGTCGCGTCAATTCCTATGTATTCAGCGTTGAGTTTGCCGATTAATTTGTTGTCGGATTTTTTCGCGGACATCTGGAAAATCAATTTGAAAAGCTGGAACAAACTTCCTCCTAAACTGGCATAAGCTCGCGAATTAATCTTGTTCTTTCTAACGATAACTCTGTCAGCGAATACTTGCAGCAAATTCTCGAACTGTCCAATTTTGTACCCAATCTCGTATAGCGGCGTCATGTGAATTTCAGCTCCTGTCTAGTAATATTTTTCATGAGTATAACACGTTTTTGCAAGAAAATTATTTTGCGATATAATGCCGTTGCGGAAAGTGGGTGAGAACTTGAGGAAGATATTTTGTTTTGTAGTCGTTGTGATTGTGTTTCTGATTGCATTTCTTTGTGAGTGTGTCGCAAATTCTGAAGAGCGGAAAATCGTTCGTGTGGGTTGGTACGAAACTCCGTTCAATCAGACGGATCGATTCGGCAGGCGTTCGGGCTATGCGTACGAATATCAGCAAAAAATCGCTGCGTACGCGAATTGGAGCTACGAATATGTCAGGGGCAGTTGGGCAGATTTGTATCAAATGTTGCTCGATGGTAAATTAGATCTCATGTCAGACGTTTCATTCTCAGACGACAGAGCTGACAAAATGCTATTCTCAAACTTGCCGATGGGTGCGGAAAGTTATTATCTTTGCATATCTGGAAACAGCAAAAGCGGAATCACTAGCGAAAATTACTCGTCGCTCGATGGCAAAACAGTCGGTGTCAACAAGGGAAGTTTTCAGGAAAAACTGCTCGAAAATTGGGCGCACGAAAATGATATTAAGCTCGAAATTGTCAGGCTCAGCTGCGAAGAATCCGATACGATTAAAATGCTGAATGACGGCGTGATTGACGCTTATGTTGGTCTTGACGTTTACGGAACTGTGCAGAATATGATCCCGATTTTCGCTCTTGGTTCGTCGGATTACTTTTTTGTCCTGAATAAGTCTCGACACGATCTTCTGCGTGAACTGAATTTCGCAATGAATCGCATTCAAAACGAAGATAGATATTACAATCAGCGTTTGCAGGAGAAATATCTGAATATACAAGTCGCTAGCCTGTATTTCACTCAGGAGGAATTGAAGCGCATTGCGTCACCGATCCGCGTTGGTTATGAGAAAGATTTTCTGCCGTTCTGTGGCTGTGACAAATCCGGAAATTTAACCGGAGCTTTGAACGTATTCCTGAACTTGGCTTCACACGCAATTCACGATTCTGAGATAAATTTCGAACCAGTGGCTTTTGATTCAATTACGGACGCACTCACAGCTATGAAAAACGCTGAAATAGATTGCGTATTCCCAGTTGACATGACGACTTACGACGCAGAAGAAAATGGCGCTCTGGTTACGAATCATCAAATGCAAACTGAAATGTACGTTTCGCTCAGAGCCGCTGAACCAAACAAGTTCTCACTCAAAGATAATCTTACCGTAGCTGTTGTCAGAAACAATGTGAATTACACGACGTTCTTGATGGACTACTTCCCGAACTGGAGATACGCATATTTTGATGACAGGGAAGCTTGCTGTAAAGCTGTTGCAAATGGAAAAGCTGATTGTGTTTTGACGAGCAATTATCGCCTGAATTTGCACGCAGCTTTGTTAGAAAAGTATAACCTGAAATCTGTAGCAACGGGTAAAGCCGCAGATTTTTCCTTCGCGACGAGAAAATATGACATAAATCTGTATTCGGTTCTGAATAAAGTTACGCATTTTGTCAAAGATTCGATGATTGACGCTGCTTTGGCTGAATACGCCTACATTGAGCCGGAATTTACGTTCAGGGAATTTTTGCGCATTAATTTTATCCCGGTGCTTATAACTCTTTTGACGATAATATTCGTGATTGTGCTTCTCTTGTTACGCAGCATTAGGTCTGAGAGAAAAGCTACCGGAGCGTTGCGTGCTTTGCAGGAATCTTTGGAGCGTGAAAAAATCCAGCGGCGTGAATTGAACATGACCAGACACAAAGCATATACTGATCCGTTGACCGGCTTGAGAAGCAGGCACGCATATCTTGAATATATAGCGGCGTTTAATGCGAGGATTCTTTCCGGGCGTGAATGCGAATTTGCAATCGTGATCTTCGACGTGAATGACCTGAAGCGCGTGAATGATGCTTATGGACACGAGGCTGGAGACCGTCATATAATCGCTGCGTGTGAGATTATATGCGAAATTTTCAAGCACAGTCCGGTATTCAGAATCGGCGGCGATGAGTTTGCGGCAATTCTCGAAAAGAAAGACTTTGCGAATCGTGCGTTACTGATGGCTGCGTTTAATAAAATAATAGACGAGCACGTACATAATCACGAAGTCGTAGTCTCTGCTGGATTGGCTGATTTTGATTGCAATATTGACAAATCCTGTACTTCGGTTTTTCAGCGGGCAGATGACGCAATGTACGAGCGCAAATATTTCCTGAAGGGCAAGAATCTCGCCAGAAGTTCTACGCTATGATGCTATAATTTGCTGGTAATTTTTGAATGTAAAGAGAGGTTTTTGAGAATGTCATTTCTTGATTTAGCACGCGAACGTTATTCGTGCCGTAAATTTTCAGATAAGCCCGTCGAAGCTGAGAAATTGGAAAAGATTCTGCAAGCCGCTATTCTCGCACCGACAGCCAAGAACGCTCAACCCGTGAAAATCTGGCTCATTCAGACTGACGCAGCTCTTGAGAAATTACGTGAAGCTGTGAAATTTCACTTTGATTGCAAAAATATTATCGTTGTCGGCGCAGATCCCAAAGCAAACCCGTTTGTCAGACCTTCAGACGGCAAGAACTTTTGCGAAATCGACGCGTCAATCGTTGCCACACATATCATGCTTGAGATTCACGATTTGGGACTCGCTTCAACTTGGGTAGGATTTCTAGACGAGCCTAAGCTGAAGAGTTTATTCCCCCAGATGCAGGCTTACGAAATTGTAGCTGTTTTCCCGATTGGCTATCCTGCTGAAGATGCGAAACCGTCAGAACGTCACACAGTCCGAAAGCCAGAATCTGAACTCGTGCAGCGTCTGTAATTTATGCCAGGCTTGATCAGGATCCGTGCGTTTGTTTCCGTGAATCTTCCTGATGAGATTGCGGATAGATTAGAGGGGTTTCTATCGTCGAGAGTGAAGCCCCTTTCTGAGATGCGACTTGTCACACGCGATCAGTTTCATATTACGCTGAAATTCCTGGGTGAGATTTCGCTTGAACAAGTTGTGCTCGTGAGAAAATCCCTGAGTGAGATGAAATTCGATCCGTTTGAGATTGACCTGACGCACGCAGGAGTTTTCCCGAATTTTCGCAACCCGAAAGTTTTGTGGCTGGCTGGTGAACGCGGAGTCAGCGAGTTGACGAATCTGTCGCGAATCATGAACGAGAAATTTTCACAAATTGCGGCGATCCCAAAAGATGACAGGAGATTCAAGGCACATTTGACGCTCGCAAGAATACCGTATCCGGAACTTTGGAATGAACGAGTCTTTGCGCGATTAGCTGAAGTTTCGAAACTCGGCTTGACTTGGAGATGTTCGCGTGTGAGTTTTATGCGCAGTGTTCTGACACGCGAGAAAGCGATTTACACGGAGATACGCTATTGAGCTTTGAATTCGAATTTTGCAAGCTGGAAATATTTATCCCGCCTGAGTATTTGCGTGGGCTTCAGGATTTGCTGCGTGAACTCGATGCCGGGCATATAGGCAAATATGATTCCTGCGTTGCTTATCACGAAGTCACAGGAACCTGGCGGCCGTTGGAAGACACGAAGCCGTTCAAAGGTAAGTTACGCGAAATTTCTCAGGAGCTTGAAATCAAAGTTGAAGTCACGTGCAAAGTTTCGAATCTTGACGAAATACTGCGCGCGATAAAAGATTTTCACCCTTACGAAGAACCCGTAATAAATGCGATCCCGCTCTTAAAAACCGGATTGTAATAAATATCTTGCTAAAATTTACGCTCAGCGTGAGAATTTTACTCTTTATTCTTTTGCTCTCACGTTTATTTTTGTGTTGACTTTTGTTTTGAAAATTTTTCGGCAAAAACTAAAGATTACGCTGAACTTGTACTATAATCACTATATCATGACCAATACCTACGAAAACAACTTACACTTACATTTGAAGAGGCTTGCAATTATGCAAATACGCGCAAATACGAATCTAAAAATCATTACGTCAATCTTTGTGATGTCAATGTTGATCCTGTTAGTTTTTCAGGGCAAAGTTCCCAATCCGAATATGATTCTCGTTACGGGTGTGATTCTGTGTTCGGCGTTGTTCGGCTATGTCGGCGGAATTATTTCCGGGCTGGCAATGTTGTTTTATACGCTGTATTTTTTCTCGACCGGGCATAATTTCATAACCTTCACGGGCGAAAATCTGCAAAAAGTTATCGTAACGTTAATCGGCGTTACGGCTGATGTGCTTCTCGTGAGCAAACTCAAGGAGACAGAGATCGTAGCATTCAAAGAAATTCAGAACCTGACAGAAAAATTGCAGGAAGAGAACAAGAAGCTACAGGAAATTTCCACGATTGATTCATTGACCGGGATCAAGAATCGTTTTGCGCTGCGTAATGATTACCCGGATTATGACAATGCAGATTCGGACATTACGGTAATGATGCTTGACCTGGACAATTTCAAGCTCATAAACGACTATTCAGGTCATGGTGACGGCGACAGAATCATCAGCGAGACGGGGCGGCTTTTGCGCGAAAATTTCGGTGTGGAAAATTCGTATCGTTATGGCGGCGATGAATTTCTTGTGGTTATACCGAAAATTTCAGAGCAGGAATTTCTCGGGCGCGTGAATAATTTCCTGAAAGTAAGACCCAAACACAAAGTCAACGGCAAATTTGTCGAGACAAGTTACTCGATTGGCTACGTTCACAAAAATGAGAATGAAAATCGCGACAAGGCTTTGCGGGAATTATTTGCGATTGCGGACGAACGAATGTATCAGGCAAAACGCAGCGGTAAAAACAAAGTCGTCGGAAATTACGCGTAAAAAAATTCTCTGTTAATATCTAATTATGCTAAAATGCTCCTGAAAAAATAATTACGTATTAACAGGGAATGAGATTTTATTTTTATGAGTGTTCAACAAAATCACCAGAATCACGATCAGACTAAGATTCGCAATCTTGCAATCGTAGCGCATATTGATCACGGTAAGACCACGCTAATCGACTCGATATTCAGAGCCGCACAAACTTTCAGCTCACATGTTCAGGTTGCCGAACGAGTAATGGACTCCGGCGCACTCGAACGCGAACGAGGAATTACGATTCGTTCGAAGCCTTGCACGGTTGAGTGGCAGGGTTACTTGATAAATATTATCGACACGCCCGGACACGCGGATTTTTCCGGGGAAGTTGAGCGAATATTATCGACCGTTGACTCAGTAATCCTGATCGTTGACGCTAACGAAGGTCCAATGCCGCAGACTCGTTACGTTCTGCAACACGCGCTCTCGATTGGCATGCGTCCGTTAGTATTCATAAACAAAGTCGATCGTGAAGGAGCTGATCCGGATCGTGCGTTGAATCAAACGTTTGATTTGTTTTTCGAACTCGGCGCAACTGATGAGCAGGCGGATTTTCCAGTTTTGTACGGTTCGGGCTTGAATGGCTGGGCTGTGAAAGACCTGAATAATCCAAAACGCGATAACATGGACGATTTATTTCAGGCTATAATCGATCATGTTCCAGCACCAGATGTGAATCCGGATTTGCCGTTCCTCATGCAGGTCAGCACACTCGCTTGGAACGAATACGTCGGCAGAATCGGCTGCGGAAAAATTCTTCAGGGTTCGATTAAGAAAGGCGAATCATTTGTGCGAGTCTCGACGAAATGGAATTCAACGGATCATTCTGGCGACGATTGGCAAATCACCGGCACTGAGAACGCACGTGTTGCGCAATTATGGGTAACTCGCGGGCTTGAGCGCGTCGAAGTTGATGAAGTACACGCTGGCGACATAGTCTGGTTGACCGGATCGAACGAAATCGACATCGGCGACACATTCGCGAACGAATCAATCGCTGACAAACCGCTGAAGCCATTATCAATCGAGGAACCGACTGTCTCAATGTTCTTTCTTGTAAATTCCGGACCGTTTGCAGGACGTGAGGGACAAGCGGCTACGTTGCGACAGCTCAAGGCAAGATTGCAGCGTGAAATGCACGTGAATGTTTCGCTCCGAATGGAAGATTTAGGCAGACCAGACGGCGTGAAAGTTTCCGGGCGCGGAGAATTGCAGCTTGGTATTTTAATCGAGGAAATGCGTCGTGAAGGCATGGAATTTTGCATTTCAAAACCCGAAGTAATCGTAAATTACAAAGACGGCGTGAAACTCGAACCATACGAGCTTGTTACGATTGACGTACCCGAAGAATATCAAGGCATAGTTTTCGAGAAAATGTCGCGTAGAAAAGGCAAAGTCAAGAATATCGACAATCCTGACCGAGGACTTTTGCGAATCGAAATCGAGATTCCTACACGAGGCTTGATTGGCTACAGAGGCGAATTTCTGACGGACACGCGCGGACTTGGCATAATGTCGAGCTGCTTTAACGGCTACGCACCCTGGGCAGGCGAATTAATCACGCGAAATCGCGGCTCACTCGTAAGTCTTGACACCGGCGAGGCAACTGCGTATCAACTCGAAAATTTACAGGAACGCGGAACGTTATTTATCTCACCGTTAGAACCAGTTTATAACGGCATGATCATCGGCGAAAATTCCAGACCCGGCGACATGCCATGCAATCCTACGAAGAAAAAACAGCAGACAAATCACCGCTCAGCAACGAAAGAACTCACGACAAAATTGGACGTTCCCAGGCGCATGTCACTCGAAAAAGCTATGGAATGGATCGAGACGGACGAATTAGTCGAAGTCACGCCGCAATCGATCAGACTACGCAAAACGATTCTTGACGAACTCGAACGCAGAAAACAACGCAGAATTCAGCCACAAGAACAGAAAGATTAAATAAGATTAAATAAAACTCAGTCGCGTACCAGCAAATCTCGGTTTATGTTACGTGTAAGCAAGATAATAAATAAATTTTTCAGGAGGTATTTTTATGACAAGCAATCCAGTTTTTAGGGGAGTAGCTACGGCACTGATTACCCCGATGAACTCGAACGGCATTGATTACGACGCTTTCGGGCGCGTGATTGACTGGCAGATCGAACAGGGCATTAACGCTCTTGTAATCGTCGGCACAACTGGCGAGGGCGCAACTCTTCCAGATAGCGAACACAGGCAAGCTCTCGAATTTGCAGTGAATCGCATCGCAAAACGTGTTCCAATGATTGCTGCAACCGGTTCAAATGATACGAGTTACGCAATCTCACTCACAAAATTCGCAACCGAAATCGGAGCAGACGCAGCTTTGACAGTCACGCCGTATTATAATAAAGCAACTCAGAACGGTCTCGTCAAAATGTACACGACAATCGCAGACGCTTCTGGCATCCCGTTAATTCTCTACAACGTGCCATCAAGAACCGGCATCGGCATTGAACCCGAAACTTACGCGAAATTAGCAGAACACCCAATGATTCGCGGCATCAAAGAAGCTAATTCGGATATTTCCAAAATCGCAAAAACAGCGCATTTAGTCGGCGATAAACTCGATATTTATTCCGGCAACGATGACCAGGTGATTCCGATTATGTCTCTCGGCGGCATCGGTGTAATCTCAGTCCTGTCGAATATCATGCCCAAACAAACTGTAGAGATGTGCGACAAATTTTTCGCGGGAGACTTGGCTGGAGCTGCGAAGTTGCAACTCGATTATCTGCCGTTAATCAACGCGTTATTCAGCGAAGTGAATCCGATTCCGGTTAAAGCTGCGATGGCTGCCATGGGTTGGTGCGAAAATTACGTGCGCCTGCCTCTGACACCGATGGAAGAATCTCACTGGCTCAAACTCGAAGCTCTAATGAAAGAACAGAACTTGCTTTAGGCTCAGGATTTCGAATCATGAAAGCTATTATTAACGGTGCAAACGGTCGTATGGGACGGATCGTTGCGGAAATGCTCGGTTCTGAGAATATTGCTGCCGGTGTAGACGTAACTGGAGATTTCCTGCGCAAACTCGATGATTTTCACGGTGAAGCTGATTGCGTGATAGATTTCTCGAATCACAAAGCTGTTGGCGAAATTCTGAAATTCTGCACGTCACGAAATATTCCGGTCTTGATAGCGTCAACCGGACACGATGATTCCGAGCGAAATTTGATTCACGAGTCTTCACGAAATATCCCGATATTTTTCTCGCCGAATATGTCACTGGGTGTAGCGATTTTGTCGGACTTGGCTGCACGTGTTGCGAATTTGTTCGGAGATTGTGATATTGAGATAATCGAAGCTCATCATAATCAGAAACTGGACGTTCCCAGCGGCACAGCTCTGGCTCTTGCAAATGCGATTAAGAACGCGAAACCCGAACTCGAATTTAACATAGGCAGGCACGAAAACGCCAAACGCAAATCCAACGAGCTCGGCATTCACTCACTCAGATACGGCTCAGAAGTCGGCACTCACGAGATAATTTTCTCGAACGGACTTGAGACGATAAGCCTGAGACATGACGCAAAAGATCGCGCGTTATTCGCAAAAGGTGCTATCAAAGCTGCTGAATGGTTGATTGCTCAGAAACCCGGGTTATATAACATGAAGGATTTAATCGGAAATTGAGAATAAATTGAGGATTGAGAAATGATGGACGCTCAGGAAATTATTAAGTATATTTCTGAATCGAAAAAGCAAACGCCCGTGAAAATATTTTTGCGCACGAATGCAGAAATAGATTTTGGCGAGAATGCGAAAGTCTTCGGAGTTGGCGACAAAATAATATTCGGTGACTGGAACGAGTTAAAGCCAATTCTCGAATCGAATCGCGAAAAAATTTCTGAGATCGTGATAGAAAATTCCGCGAGAAATTCCGCCATTCCGATGCTTGATCTCAAGAATATCAACGCCCGAATCGAACCCGGCGCAATAATCCGAGAAAACGTCTCAATCGGCGATAATGCGGTGATCATGATGGGAGCTGTGATAAATATCGGAGCTGTTATCGGTGCGGGAACGATGATTGATATGGGCGCAGTTTTGGGAGGACGCGCAACTGTCGGGAAAAATTGCCACGTCGGAGCAGGCGCAGTTCTTGCAGGTGTAATCGAACCAGCTTCAGCCAAGCCAGTGATAGTTGAAGATAATGTTCTAATCGGAGCAAATGCTGTCGTAATCGAAGGCGTACACGTTGGGAAAAATTCTGTTATTGCTGCCGGAGCTGTCGTGATTGATGACGTTCCGGATAACAAAGTCGTTGCAGGCTGTCCAGCGCGAATTATCAAAGACAAGGACGAGCGCACGAATCTCAAGACGGCGTTGCAGGAGTCGCTGCGAAAATTATGATCGACTTTGTGAACGAAGCTAAATCTGAAGCTAAATTTTTTGAGGGTAAAATTCTCGAATTGCGCCGGATTTTGCACGCTGATCCGGAACTGGGCAATCAGGAATTTCGCACGGCTGACAAGATCCAGAAATTTTTGGGCGAACTGGGAATCGAATCCCGCAGAATTTTGGACACGGCTGTGATTGCTGATCTGAAATTTTCTAATCCGGGAAAATGTGTCGCGTTCAGAGCTGATATTGACGCGTTGCCGATTGATGAGAAAACCGGCGTTGAATTTGCTTCGAGGAATCCCGGAGTAATGCACGCTTGCGGACACGATGTTCACATGAGCGCGTTGTTGGGAGCGGCGTTAATTTTGAAAAAGCACGTGAATGATTCTGGCTTGGGTGGCACGCTGAGATTTTTGTTCCAGCCCAACGAGGAGGTCACAGGTGGTGCAGAACGCATGATTGAAGCTGGTTGTCTGGACGGTGTAGACGCAGTTTTCGGCGCGCACGTTTCGCCGGAAATTCCAGCCGGACATGTTGCAGTTAAATACGATGAGTTCTACGCAGCAGCAGAATTATTCGACGTGGAAATTCTGGGAAAATCTTCTCACGGAGCTGAACGTGAAAAGGGCATTGACGCAATTCAGGCAACTTCGGAATTGGTGACGGATATTTTGTCGATGAATGCTTCGAACGCTGTGATTACTGTCGGAGCATTTCACGCCGGAACTGTCAGAAATATAATCGCAGACAGCGCGAAAATCTCAGGAATGATTCGCACGTTCGGCATAGAGAATCGCGAGTTTTTGCGCCAGGAGATCGTTAGAAAATGCGAAGCGATTTGCAAAAAGTTCGGCACCAAGTTTGACGCGAATTTGTCTCACGGTTACGTTGGCGTAGTGAATGATAACGCGATGACGGATTTTGTGAGAAACACTGCTGAGAAAATTTTCGGAGCTGATAACGTTCACGTTTTGCACAAGCACGAATACATAACGGAGGATTTCGGATATTTCCTGCTTGAACGACCGGGAAGCTTTTATCACATCGGAGCTGGCTGTGAATTTCCGTTGCATAGTAACTCGTTTTTGCCGACGGACGAAGCTGTTCTAACCGGAGCTGCATTACACGCTGGAATTGCTGCGGAATTTTTGAGAGCATAAATATCGTTGTGACAAAATTTGGCGGAACGTCACTGGCTACAGCTGAGCAGATCAAGAAAGTTGCGGCAATCATCGAGGCTGATCCCAATCGCAGATTCACAGTTGCGTCTGCACCCGGGAAAAGATTTGCCAGTGATATTAAGATAACGGATTTGCTTTATAAATGCTATAACGCGGCGCGAGATGGCGAGGATTTTTCTGGGACTTTGCGTGACATTCAGGCGAGATTTCAGGATATTATCGACGGTCTTGGCGTGAAGGATTTCGATTTGCAGTCTGAGATTGACACGTTAGATAAAAATCTGCGGATTTTCACGAAGCCCGATTACGCTGCAAGTCGCGGAGAATATATTAACTCGAAGATTATCGCTGCATTTTTGAAGCGTGAATTTGTTGACGCTGCTGAGCTGATATTTTTCTCTGATGATGGACTTGTTGACGAGGAGAAGACTTACGGGGCGATTGCTGCGAGACTTGGCAAACTCGACAAAGCTGTGATTCCCGGATTTTACGGCTCGCTTCCAAATGGCGAGATAAAAACTTTTTCGCGCGGAGGTTCGGACGTTACAGGCTCGATCATTGCGCGTGGAGTTGGCGCGATTATGTACGAGAATTGGACGGACGTTTCTGGAATGTTGTCAGCAGATCCGCGAATCGTTAATAATCCCGAAGTGATTCAGAATATTACGTACACAGAATTGCGAGAGTTGAGTTACATGGGCGCGTCAGTTTTGCATGAGGACGCAGTTTTTCCGGTCAGGAAGGCGCGCATTCCGATTAATATCAAGAACACGAACAGCCCTGAAGACCCCGGCACGAAAATTTCAGCGTCATTACCTCCGAATTTGCGTTTAGAACGACTCAAGCACTCACCCGTAACAGGCATTGCCGGCAAAAAAGGCTTCACGTGTATTCGCGTTGAGAAAGCTTTGATGAATAATCAGACCGGATTTGGCGCGAAATTGTTGACGATATTTGCGGATCATAATATCCCGTTCGAACATTGCCCGACTGGCATCGATTCGATTTCTGTAATCGTTGCGTCAGATTTATTTGATCCAGAACATCAGGGCGTAATTTTTGATATTAACAAAACGCTCGTTCCGGATTCGGTAATTATCGAGGATCATTTGGCGTTGATCGCAGTTGTCGGTGAAGGAATGATTCGCTCGAAGGGAATTGCTGCGAAAATTTTTGCGTCGTTAGCGAACAGTGATATTAACATTCGCATGATTGACCAGAGTTCGAACGAGTTGAATATTATAATCGGAGTTGACGAAGCAGATTACGAGAAAGCCGTGAAATTTTTGTACGAAGCGATATTCTAGTTTTCTGCATTATAAAAGCTCCCCTCTTGATCAAGATTAAATTTCTGATTGAGAAGGGAGCTTTTGTGATTCTCGGAAAAATTTTTCTAGTCAGCGAGAGCCTTTGATTGTTTAATATTGACTTTCACATCGTAGCATGAGAACGCCGCATCAACCATAGATTTGTCAGGTTTCGGAGTTATTACGCTCAAAACCGGAACGATTACAAGTCCCGCCAACATGCAAAACGCTCCGGCATTAATCGGCGACTGCAAAAGTTCGGGAAATTCCGCTCGGAAAAATATATTCGCGATCATAACGAAACTTGAAAATATAAAGCACACCCAGCATGAAAAACTGCTGACACCTTTCCAATATAATCCGTACAGGAACGGTGCTAAAAATGCTCCGGCTAATGCTCCCCACGAAACGCCCATCAACTGCGCAATGAAAGTCACGTTGGATTTGTACTGGATCAGGGCTAATACAACGGAAATTAAAATAAATATTACGATTAAGATTCGCATTACGAAAACCTGTTTTTTCTCGTCCATGTTTTTTATCACGTGATCTTTCAGGCAATCGAGCGTTAATGTCGAACTCGAAGCTAACACAAGTGATGAAAGTGTGCTCATAGAAGCTGACAAAACCAGAATTACAACTAAGGCGATTAATCCTTCGCTCAAATTCGAAAGCATCGTCGGGATAACTGAGTCGTAACCTTCAGCAGGAAATCCCAAGCCACTCGGGTCTAATTGTTCGGTGAATAATCTGCCGAAGCCTCCAAGAAAATAGCAGCCTCCAGACACGATAATTGCGAATAATGTCGAGATAACTGTGCCTTTCTTGATGTCGCTCTCGTTTTTGATTGCGTAGAATTTCTGAACCATTTGAGGCAATCCCCAGGTTCCCAAGCTCGTGAGAATTACAACGCCGAGTAAATTTACCGGATCAGGTCCGAAGAATGACGCGAAAATTCCCGGAGATTTTGCGAGTTCAGATTTTGCTAACGGGTCAGAGATTTTTGCAAGTCCAGATAATGCGCTTAAGAATCCGCCCTTACTTTCGAGAACAGCGAACACAACAGCACAAATTCCCGCAAGCATGATAATTCCCTGAATGAAATCGTTAATTGCCGTTGCCATGTATCCGCCAGTGATAACGTAAATTCCGGTTAATACCGCCATAGCAATCACGCAAATCGAATAGTCAATATCAAACGCCATTCCGAATAAGCGGCTTAGTCCGTTATATAAACTCGCAGTGTATGGGATCAGGAATATAAAGCAAATCGCCGACGCTGCAATCTTGAGTTTCGTGCTGCTGAATCGCTTTCCGAAAAATTCCGGCATAGTTGCGCTGGATAAATATTGTGTCATGATTCGCGTTCTTCGCCCGAGAATCCCCCAGGCTAACAACGAGCCGATGAACGCATTTCCCAAACCTGCCCAAGTCGCCGCAATTCCGTAACGCCAGCCGAATTGTCCAGCGTATCCAACGAAGACGACTGCTGAGAAATAACTCGTTCCGAAAGCAAAAGCACTCAGCCACGGTCCGACATTTCTGCCTCCCAACACGAAGCCGCTAACGTCCGAGGACATGCGCCTGCAATAAAGTCCAATGCCGATCATTACTCCGAAGAATAATAATAACAAGAAAATTTTGATTAACATGTAAAAACACTTCCTAAAACTAAAATTGATATGATATAATACCACAACAATGATTTTTTCAAATTTTTTAAGTCAGAAATTTTTAGCGAAAGGGGGCGTACTCCTGTTGCGCTCGTGATTTTGCGGGCAATTTCAGAACAGGAGACTTTGTGCCAACAATTAATCAATTAGTCCGTTTGGGACGCAAAGAAAAGAAAACTAAGAGCAATTCTCCGGCATTACAGGGGAATCCTGCACGTCGTGGAGTTTGTACGCGTGTGTACACGATTACACCCAAGAAGCCGAACTCAGCTCTTAGAAAAGTAGCTCGTGTAAGATTGACCAACGGAATCGAAGTTACGTCTTACATTCCTGGAATTGGGCATAATTTGCAGGAACACTCGGTCGTGTTAGTCAGGGGCGGTCGTGTCAAAGATTTACCCGGCGTTCGTTATCACATTATCAGAGGAACTCTCGACTGTGGCGGCGTCGAAAATCGTAAACGTTCACGTTCCAAGTACGGCGCGAGAAGACCCAAAGCTTAGTAATTAATTCGGAGGAAATATCATGCCCAGAAAAGGTCATATTAAAAAACGTCCGCCAGTGCCTGATATAAGATTTAATTCGCCCGCAGCATCGCGATTTATTTCTTCACTCATGAAGGGTGGCAAACGCAGTCTCGCTGAGAAAATTTTCTACGGAGCATTGGACGCAGCCGCTGAAAAATTAGGCGTTGAACCTGCTGAAGTTTTCGAAAAAGCCATGTCAAACGTTTCGCCTCAGATCGAAGTCAGACCAAGACGTGTCGGTGGCGCTACGTATCAAGTTCCGGTTGAAGTCACGCCCGAACGCGGTGTTCAGCTCTCAATTCGCTGGATCGTCATGTATGCCAGAGCGAAAAAGGGAATGCCCATGTCCGAAAGACTCATGCGCGAACTCATGGATGCGTACAAAAACGAGGGTGCTTCGATCAAGCGACGTGAAGACACTCACAGAATGGCTGAAGCTAACAGAGCGTTTGCACATTATCGCTGGTAATCTTGAATTTTTGGAAGGGTTCTATTTTTGTTAGACATAGTTAAATTACGAAATATTGGCATCGCAGCTCATATCGACGCAGGAAAAACTACGACGAGTGAACGCATCCTGTACTACACCGGCAGCAATTACAAAGTCGGTGAAGTTCATGAAGGCACTGCAACGATGGACTGGATGGAACAGGAACGAGAACGCGGCATTACGATTACGTCTGCTGCTACGACTTGTTCATGGAAGGGTTTTACGATTAACTTGATTGATACGCCCGGTCACGTGGACTTCACTGTTGAGGTCGAAAGATCGATGCGCGTACTTGACGGAGCTGTTGCGGTTTTCTGCGCAGTTGGCGGAGTTGAGCCGCAATCTGAGACGGTTTGGAGACAGGCCGATAAATATCACGTTCCGAGAATCGCATTCGTGAACAAAATGGATCGGATCGGCGCGGATTTCAACGCAGTCGTTCAGGCAATGCACGAGAAATTACACGCAAACGCTATACCGTTGCAAATGCCAATCGGTGCGGAAGATGATTTTTCCGGAATCGTTGACTTAATCGAACAGAAAGCTTATTATTTCTCGGGAGTTTTGGGACAGTCACCTGTTGAGAAGCCAATTCCGGCAGAGTTAGCAGTTCCTGCGAAAAACGCCCGTGACGCGATTCTCGAAAATATTGCAGAGTTTGACGACGATGTTATGACGCTGTATCTCGAAGGCAAAGAAATCAGCTCGCAGTTGATCAGGAAAGCGCTACGTGAAGCTACGATCAAGTTGAAAGCAGTTCCGGTTCTGTGCGGTTCAGCGTTCAAGAATAAATGCGTCGAGCCTTTACTTGATGCAGTTGTTGAATACTTGCCATGCCCGACGGATTTGCCGCCTATTAAGGGAATCTCGCCTGAAAATCCTGACGAAATTCTCGAACGCCACAGCTCGGATAAAGAGCCGTTTGCAGCATTAGCTTTCAAAGTCGCAGTCGATCCGTATCTTGGAAAATTGTTTTTCCTGAGAGTTTATTCGGGCAAATTGGAGAAAGGTTCTGCGCTGTTTAACGCAACATCAGGTCAACGCGAACGAATCGGCAGAATCATGCGAATGCACTCGAACAAACGCGAAGATATTGACTCAATGGAAGCCGGAATGATCGTTGCAGTCCCAAGTCTGAAGAATACGAAAACCGGAGACACGCTTTGTGACGAGAATCACAAGATCGTTCTTGAGAATCTGGAATTTCCTGAACCGGTAATTTCTCTGGCGGTCGAACCAGCAACTCAGCAGGACAAAGTCAAGTTAGCGAAGGGCTTGAACGCACTTTCGGATGAAGACCCGACATTCAAAGTTCACAATGACGAAGAGAGCGGTCAAACAGTAATTTCTGGAATGGGCGAATTGCATCTGGAAATAATCGTTGACAGACTAAAGCGTGAATTTGGCGTTGATGTAAAAGTCGGCAAGCCGCAAGTTGCATATCGTGAGGCTATTCGTAAACCTGCGAGAGCTGAGGGTAAATATATTCGTCAATCTGGCGGTCGTGGTCAGTACGGTCACGTCGTGTTTGAGATCGAACCGATTGAGGGCAACGGCTTTGAATTTGAGGACAAGATCGTTGGCGGCGTAATTCCGAAAGAATATATCGCAGCTGTCGAGAAAGGACTCGAAGAAGCAATTCAGTCCGGAGTTTTGGAAGGCTTCCCGGTCATTGGATTGAAAGTTGCATTAGTTGACGGTTCGTATCATGATGTCGATAGCTCGGAAATGGCGTTCAAAGTTGCAGCGTCGCTCGGATTCAAAGAAGCTATGAAACTCGCGTCACCAGTTCTGATGGAGCCGCTTATGGCAGTCGAAGTCGTGACACCTGAGGAATATGTCGGTGATGTTATTGGCGATTTGAGCGCAAGACGTGGTAAAATAGACAGCATGGATATGAGAGCGGGCGCAAGAATTATCAAGGCGTTCGTTCCGTTGGCAAGTATGTTTGGTTACGCCACTGATTTACGCAGCAAGACTTCAGGACGCGCAACATACTCTATGATGTTTGACCATTATGAGCAGACATCACAAGTTAGCAAGTAAATAATAATTTATAAATCACAAATCATAAATCATAAAGGAGATTTTAATCACTATGGCAAAAGAGAAATTTGATCGTAATAAGCCCCACTTAAATATCGGAACGATCGGTCACATTGACCACGGCAAGACAACGCTCACCGCAGCAATCACGAAATGTCTCGCCACGAATTCCTACGCGGAATACACTGCGTATGACATGATCGACAAAGCCCCCGAAGAGCGTGAACGCGGAATTACGATTAATATTGCCCACGTTGAGTATCAGACGGACAAGAGACACTACGCGCATATCGACTGCCCGGGCCACGCCGACTATATCAAGAACATGATCACCGGCGCTGCTCAGATGGACGGAGCGATTTTGGTCGTGAGCGCTGCTGATGGTCCTATGCCTCAGACTCGTGAGCACGTGTTGTTAGCGCGTCAGGTCAACGTTCCTGCATTGGTCGTTTTCATGAACAAGACTGACCAGGTTGACGATCCTGAATTGCTTGATTTGGTCGAAATGGAAGTTCGTGAGCTTTTGAACAAGTACGAGTTCCCCGGCGATGACATTCCGATTATTCGCGGCTCAGCTCTTGAAGTTCTTGAGAAGGGCACAGGCAAGAAAGACGATCCGATTTGCAAGTGCATTTGGGATTTGATGGATGCTTGCGACGAGTACATTCCTGATCCAGTTCGTGAAGTTGATAAGCCGTTCCTGATGCCGATCGAAGACGTATTCACGATCACCGGACGCGGCACAGTCGTTACCGGACGTGTTGAGCGCGGAATTATCAAGGCTGGCGAAGAAGTCGAAATCGTCGGAATGACCAGAGACACGCGTAAAACAGTTGCAACGTCACTCGAAATGTTCAGAAAGATTCTTGATGACGCTCAGGCTGGAGACAACGTTGGCGTATTGCTCAGAGGCATTGATAAAGACGAAGTTCAGCGCGGACAGGTTCTCGCAAAACCCGGCACTGTTACTCCTCACACGAAGTTCAAAGGCGAAGTTTACGTCTTAAAGAAAGAAGAAGGCGGCAGACATACACCGTTCTTTGCAGGTTACAAGCCTCAGTTCTATTTCAGAACTACGGACGTTACCGGAAATATCAAGCTTCCTGAGGGTGTCGAAATGGTAATGCCCGGCGATAACGCAACGTTTGAAGTCGAGTTGATCGTTCCCATCGCAATGGAAGAAGGATTACGTTTCGCAGTCCGTGAAGGCGGTCACACAGTCGGCGCAGGCGTTGTCACGAAGATCATCGAGTAATTATCGAGCTAAATAAAATACTATGGCAAGAAAAATTCGTATCAGGCTAAAATCATTTGATCACCGGGTGCTGGATGCTTCAGCGTCGCAAATCGCCTCGACAGCTCAGACAACCGGTGCCCGCGTTTCCGGGCCAATTCCACTGCCAACGGAGATCAAGCGATTCACGATTCTGAAATCACCGCATAAAGACAAGGACGCACGAGAGCAATTCGAAATGCGCACTCACAAGCGTTTGATTGATATAGTCGATCCAACCCAGAAGACTATGGACGCATTGATGCAGCTTAATCTGTCATCGGGTGTCGATATTCAGATTAAATTTTAAATTCTAGATTTGTTAAAGTAGGAGAAATTTCTCATGTCTATTGGAATTTTGGGGAAGAAAATCGGCATGACGCAGGTATTCGACTCAGAGGGCAACGCGGTGCCAGTCACTGTTGTTGCCGCTGGGCCGTGTACTGTTGTCGCTGTCCGTACCCCATCTAAGAACAGTTATTCGGCTGTTCTTCTCGGCTTTGTTCACGTAAAACCTCACAAGCTGTCCAATCCTTTGAAAGTCATGTTCGAGAAATTGAATCTTGAACCAATGAAATTTTTAAGGGAATTTCGCGTTGATAATCCGGACGAATATTCAGTCGGTCAGGTTATTAACGTTGATTTGTTCACGCAGGGCGAAAAGATTAACGTCAAGGGCGTCTCCAAAGGTAAAGGATTCGCAGGCGTTATGAAGCGTCACCATTTCGGCGGTCAGCAGTTTTCACACGGTACGTCAGTCGAACACCGTCACGGAGGCTCAAGCGGTGCAATTTCGTATCCCGGACGAGTTTTCCCGGGTAAGAGAATGCCTGGACACATGGGCGACGATAATGTCACGGTTAAAAATCTCACGGTTATCGGCGTTGATCCCGAAAATAATTTATTGCTTATAAAAGGCGCGTTACCTGGCTCGAAAAACAGCCTCGTTGCCCTCTATAAGAATGCTTAATCAGGAGGGAATAACATGCCTGTTGTAAATGTCTACGATTTTGACGGCAACAAAGTCGCTGAGCAGGAGTTGAGCGAGTTCGTATTTAATGCGCCCGTTCACATGACTGCAATTCATCGCGTAGTTGTCGCACATCTTGCAAATTGTCGTCAGGGAACTGCAAGCACTAAAACTCGCGGCGATGTTTCCGGTGGTGGAAAGAAGCCCTGGAGACAGAAACACACCGGTCGCGCTCGTCAGGGTTCAACACGTTCGCCAATCTGGATTCACGGCGGAGTTGCTCATGGTCCGCACCCAAGAGATTATCATCAGAAGGTGAACAAGAAAGTCCGTCAGCTTGCACTCAGAAGCGTTTTGTCAGACAAAGTTCGCGAAAACATGCTTGCAATCGTGAATGGACTCGACACGCTCCAGAAGCCCTCGACTAAATCCGTGAAGCCGTTGCTGGACACGTTCAACACGAAGAAAACGCTCGTGATTTATCACACGAATCCGAACGGCGTAAATCTCGTGAAATCCGTGCGCAATATTAACGGGTCTAAGTGCATAAACGTACACAGCATTAACGTGTATGATATATTAAACGCAAATAATCTTCTCGTTTCTCCGCAAGCTATTTCAAAAATCGAGGAGGTATATTCGAAATGAGCTTAAATCTTTCTAATCATGACATTATTATTCGTCCGGTCATAACAGAAAAATCCAGCTCTCTAATGGAACTTAATAAATACACCTTTGAAGTTCACAAGTCAGCCAACAAGATCCAGATTCGCAAAGCTGTTGAAGCAGTCTTTAACGTTCAGGTTCAATCAGTGAATACGCTCAACGTGAAAGGCAAGATGCGTCGTCGTGGCATGGCTAAGGGCTACACTCGTTCGTGGAAAAAAGCTATCGTTCAACTGAAGCCAGATCAGAGAATTGAGTTCTTTGAGGGTGCGTCAATAGGAGGCTAAACACAGATGCCAATTAAACAATTCAAGCCCTACACTCATTCAAGACGGCACATGACGATTCAGTCGCGCGAGGATATTACGGCACAGAAGCCCGAGAAATCACTCGTCGTTGCTCTGAAAAAACACGGCGGTCGCAATAACACAGGACGCGTTACGTCAAGACACATCGGCGGTGGGTCACGCAGATTTTATCGCATTATAGATTTCAAGCGTGATAAATTAAATATTCCGGCGAAAGTTTCTACGATTGAATACGATCCAAACAGAAACGCAAGAATCGCTCTGTTAGTCTATGCAGATGGCGAGAAACGTTATATAATCCTGCCCAAAGGCTTAAACGTTGGTGATACTGTAATCGCTGGTCCTGAGAGCGATATTACTCCGGGAAATTCCCTGAAGCTCAAAGATATTCCGGTTGGTACGGTCATTCATAATATCGAGATGCAGCCGGGTTGCGGTGCGAAATTAGTGCGTGCTGCCGGAACTTCCGCGCAGTTAATGGCAAAAGAAGGCAAGTACGCGTATATTCGAATGCCAAGCAGTGAATTGCGATTGATTTTGCTTGAGTGTTCAGCCGTAATCGGTCAGGTTGGCAACGAAGATTACGAGAATATTTCACTCGGAAAAGCCGGAAAAACCCGTCACATGGGTCGTCGTCCAGTCGTTCGTGGTATGGTCATGAACCCAGTCGATCACCCGATGGGCGGTGGCGAAGGAAAATCCAAGTCCAACAAACACCCGGTGTCACCGTGGGGTACTCCTGCGAAGGGCTATCGTACACGCAAACGCAAGCCGTCGGACAAGTTAATCGTTCGCAGACGTTATGATAAATAGTAAAAGGAGTTTTTCAGATCATGCGTTCAACTAAGAAAGGCCCGTTCGTTGATCAGTCTTTGCTTGATAAAATCGAGACGATGAACGAATCCGGTGCTAAGAAAATTATCAAGACTTGGTCGCGTCGTTCGACAATCGTTCCTCAGATGATTGGTCACACAATCGCTGTTCATAACGGCAGAATGCACTTGTCGGTTTATATAAGCGAGAACATGATCGGTCACAAGTTAGGCGAGTTTGCCCCGACGAGGAAATTCGGTCATCACGCCGGTCAAGACAAGAAATAAATATTAACCAGAATTACAGAGAGGAATCTTGAACATGAACGTTCCTTCAAGAACTGCAACGGCCCATTGCAAAAATGTGAGAATTTCGCCGTTCAAAGTCAGACAGCTGCTCGAATTGATTCGCGGGAAAAATGCTGCTCAAGCTTTGAATATTCTGAAGTTCTCGAACAAAAGGGCTGCTAAATTCGTTACAAATGTCCTGAAAAGCGCAATCGCTAATGCCGAACACAATTTCGCGATGGACATTGATAAATTATTTATCGCCTCTGCATTCGCTAATCAAGCCACGATGATGAAGCGCTTCAGACCTGTCTCAATGGGTCGCGCACACCCGTACGTTCATCGCTGCTCGCACATTACGATTTCAGTAGCTGAGGCTTAAAGGAGTATTTTTCCAAATGGGACAGAAAGTAAACCCAATCGGCTTCCGTCTTGGCATTTCAACGCAACATCAGTCAAAATGGTACGCCAACAAGAAAGATTACGCTAAGAAATTACACGAAGACATAAAGCTGCGTGAGTTCATTCTCAAGAAATGGGAAGGTGCCGGAATTTCCAGAATCGAGATCGAGCGCGTCGGTCACGTTGTGAGATTCACGATTTTCACAGCGCGTCCCGGTGTCGTAATTGGTCGCGGCGGCAATGAAATCTCAGTTATAAAAGACGAACTCGCTGCAATTTGTGGCGGAAAAGTCATGGTCTCGGTTCATGAGATCAAGAATCCCGATGTCGAAGCAATCTTGGTCGCGCAATCAATCGCGTCGTCATTACAGAGACGTGTGTCGTTCAGACGTGCAATGAAACAAGCAATTTTCAGAGCAACGAAAGCCGGTGTTCTGGGAATCAAAGCTTCAGTCGCAGGTCGCTTAGGTGGCGCGGAAATTGCTAGAACTGAATGGTACAACGAAGGTCGTTTGCCGCTTTCGACGATTAAGGCCGATATTGATTACGGATTCGCAAAAGCCCTGACGATTTACGGAGTGATTGGCTGCAAAGTCTGGATTTATCGTGATCGCAAAAATGAGAAATCCGTCGCTCCTGCACGCCCGGCAAAAAGCCGTCCAATGTCAAACCGAACAGATCGCAATGATCGCAGCGAGAGAGCAGCTTCAAGGGAGGGTGCATAATCATGTTAATGCCAAGTCGCGTAAAATTCCGCAAGTCACATCGTTCGCCATTGAGAGGAATTTCCAAAGGCGGCACAAGTGTGAATTTCGGTCAATGGGGCATTCAGGCACTCGAAAATGTTTGGCTGACAGCTCGTCAAATCGAGGCAACACGTGTAGCTATCTCGCGAAAAATGAAAAAGGGCGGAAAAATCTGGATCCGCATTTTCCCGGACAGACCTTACACGAAAAAGCCGCTTGAAACTCGTATGGGTAAAGGAAAGGGCGCGCCGGAATTTTGGGTAGCCGCTGTGAAACGTGGTCGCGTATTATTTGAGTTCTCGGGCATAACTGATGATTTGGCTCAGGAAGCTTTCAGAACCGCGTCACACAAATTACCCGTCAAAGTAAGACTCGTTAAATCAGGAGGAGAATAATTATGGACGCTAATTACACTCCTAATAAATTGAGAGAGCTTTCGGCTCAGGAATTATCGCAGAAATTAAGCGATTTCAAATCAGAACTTTTTAACTTGAGATTTCAGAACTCAGTCGGACACTTGAAGAACACGTCAAGAATCAAAGAAGTGCGAAAGACGATTGCGCGCATTTTGACGATTGCTTCTGAGAAATCTTTAATAGCAAATACTAACGGAGAAAATAACAATGCCAACTAATTCAGTACACAGGAAAATTCGTTCGGGCATCGTGATTTCCGACAAGATGGACAAGACTATCACAGTCAAAGTTGAACGCTTTGCAGAACATGCACTTTACGGCAAGAGAGTCAGACGTGCAAAGAAATATCACGTTCATGATGAACAGAATACGTGCCGAATCGGTGATGAAGTTCGCATCGGTGAAACTCGCCCGTTAAGCAAGACTAAGCGTTGGGAATTGCTCGAAATCACACGTCGTGCCCCGATATTGGGCGGCTCAGCCGAAGATTCAAGCGCGTCAGAACAGGAGGCCATATAAATGATTCAGTTGACTTCGGTTCTTAACGTAGCAGATAATTCAGGTGCGAGAAAGTTATTCTGCATTCAGGTGATGGGCGGTTCGAAGCGTCGATATGGTACGATTGGTGACGTAATCGTCGCGTCAGTGCGTGAGGCTATACCAAACAGCAATATTGCTAAAGGCTCGGTCGTGAAAGCCGTGATCGTGCGCACGAAGAAAGAAGTTCGCCGTCGTGATGGCTCGTACGTGAGATTTGATGACAACGCCGCCGTGTTAATAGACTCAAACGGAGAACCCAGAGGCACACGTATATTTGGTCCCGTTGGACGTGAGCTGCGCGCTAAAAAATACATGCGCATTCTCTCGCTCGCTCCGGAAGTCGTGTAATTCAGGAGGTTAGTTTTAATCATGTCAGTAAGATTAAAGAAAAATGATCGCGTGAAAGTTCTGTCGGGAAAAGACAAGGGCAAAGAGGGCAAGATCATTCGCAGAGTTTTGACGAAGAATCGCGATTTAGTCGTAGTCGAAGGCGTAAATGTCGTGTCACGCCATGTCAGACCTTCACAGACGAATCCTCAGGCAGGAATTATTAAGCAAGAGGCTCCGATTTATGCGTCGAAAGTCATGCTCGTGTGTCCTCAGTGCGGAAAAGCTACGCGTGTTGGCTCTTCGTTCTTGGAAAATGGCAAAAAAGTCCGCGTTTGCAAAAAGTGCCGCGAGATAATTGACCAGCACTAGTTCATGGGGGTGTCAGATTTGCCAAGATTACTTGATAAATACAAAGACGAAGTGTCGAAAAACTTGTTGCAGCAGTTTAATTACAAGAACGTAATGCAGCTGCCGAAAATCGAGAAAGTTGTCGTAAATATCGGTGTCGGTGACGCTAAACTGGATATTAAATTCATGGACGCAGCAATCGCCGAATTACGCGCAATCACTGGTCAGCAGCCGTTATTAAAGCGTGCGAAAAGATCAATCGCTGGATTCAAAGTCCGTCAGAATATGCCCGTCGCCTGCTCAGTTACGCTCAGAGGCGCTAAAATGTGGGAATTTCTGGACAGACTAATCTCGCTCGCATTGCCCGGAATTAAAGATTTTCAGGGAATTTCGAAAAAGGGCTTCGATGGTCGCGGAAATTATAACTTGGGACTTCGTGAACAGCTCATTTTCCCGGAGATTTCGTATGATAAAGTCATTCGCCCGAGAGGCATGAATATCTCAATCGTGACGACTGCAAAGACCGATGAAGAAGCGTTCGCGCTCTTGAAAGATTTGGGAATGCCGTTCAGGTCGTAATATAGGGGGATTTATTAAATTGGCTCGTAAAACTCTTAAGATAAAAGCTACTCTGCCTCCGAAATTCTCAACAAGACAGCATAATCGTTGCCCGTTATGCGGCAGGATTCATGGCTACATGAGAATGTTCGACATGTGCAGATGCTGTTTCCGTAAACTCGCCTCGGAAGGAACGTTCCCTGGTGTTGTTAAGTCAAGTTGGTAGGGGAGGTCAGAAATATGTACGTTAATGACCCGTTGTCGGATATGTTGACACGCATTCGCAACGCAAATCTGATTTTCTCGGAGAGCGTTGACATTCCTGCCAGCAAAATGAAGCTTGCTTTGGCCAGAATCCTGAAAGAACAGGGCTATATCAAGAATTTCAGAATGATTTCTGAGCCGAACAAGCCGTATAATAATATTAGAATCTATCTGGCTTACTCGTCGAGTGATTTCTCGGATTCGTCCAGAAAGCGCGTTATTCAGGGTTTGCGCAGAATTTCCAAACCAGGTCGCAGAATTTACGTCGGACATGATAAAATCCCGGTCGTAATGGGCGGATTGGGAATCGCAGTGTTATCAACGTCAAAAGGCTTGAAAACCAGCTCTGATGCTCACAAGCTCGGACTTGGCGGCGAAGTTCTCTGCTACGTCTGGTAATTGAAAAGGAGGCATTCTCGTGTCAAGAATTGGCAACAAAGCAATCGAAATTCCAAAGGGTGCGTCGATTACGATTTCGGGAGATAAAATTCTCGTGAAAGGCACAAAGGGCGAGTTATCTACTCCGTTGATGCCGGGGATCACAGTCGATGTCTCTGAGGGTCACGTAAAAGTCTCGCGCGCATCTGACGAAAAGCAGCAAAAAGCGTGGCATGGCATGACCCGTGCGTTAATCGCGAACATGCTCACGGGCGTTACGACTGGCTTCACGAAAACGATGGAAATTGTCGGCGTAGGTTGGCGTGCAGCAGCTCAGGGCAAGAAATTAGTCTTGAACTTGGGCTATTCTCACCCGATTGAATTTGATCCGCCGGAAGGTATCGAGATCAAAGTCGAAAATCCAATCAAGTTTCACGTGTCCGGAATCGATAAAGAACTCGTCGGTCAAACTTGTGCGATTATCAAGCAATTCAGACCGCCAGAGCCTTATCACGGAAAGGGCATAAGATTTGAGAACGAGTACATCGCCAGAAAAGCAGGAAAGACCGGAGCGAAATAATCATGAATAAAAAATCTCGTAATACATCGCGCAAAATTCGTCACGAACGTCTGCGCAAAACGTTATACGGAACTGCTGAGAAACCAAGATTCTCGGTTTTCAGAAGTTTGAAGAATCTCTACGTGCAAATAATCGACGATGAGAAGGGCGTAACTCTGGCTTCAGTTTCGACGGTTGAGAAATCGCTCAAGGACACGTTCACCGGAGCGTCAAATTCCAACATGAAAGCTGCAGAGATTATCGGCAAACTGGCTGCTCAACGCGCAAAATCAAAGGGAATCACATCGGTAGTTTTCGATCGCGGTGGACATGCTTATCACGGCAAAGTCAAAGCTATAGCTGATGCTGCACGTTCAGAAGGGTTGGTGTTCTAATTGGTAGCAGCTGTTCAAGATGTCAAATTCGAGGAGCGCGTCGTTGCTATAAATCGTGTTTCCAAAGTCGTCAAGGGCGGCAAAAGATTCAAGTTCGCAGTTCTGGTCGTTGTTGGTGACGGTCAGAATTGCGTCGGGATCGCGATTGGCAAGGCGAAGGAAATTGCTGAGGCAGTTCGTAAGGGAATTGACAAGGCAAGCAAGAATCTCATTCAGGTCAAACATGACGGAGATACGATCCCGCACCCAGTCGTCGGTGAGTTCGGAGCTGCAAGAGTTCTGTTGAAGCCGTCACCCGCTGGAACCGGTGTTATCGCTGGCGGTGTTGTCCGCGCAATCATGGAACTCGGCGGTGTCAAAGACGTCGTCACAAAAGTCACGGGCAGAACGTCGAACGCAATTAACGTAGCTCATGCAACACTTGAGGCTATTAAAATGACGCGCACAAAATCCGAGATCATGAAGCTCAGAGGTCTCGCAAATGAACACATAGCTCAGGAGGCTGGTACAAATGCCTAAAGTAAAAGCAACGTGGGTTAAAAGCGCAATAGCCTTCCCGCTTCGTCAAAAGCGCACGATTAAAGCATTGGGCTTCAAGAAATTAAATTCCAAAGTCGAACACGAAGCAACACCTCAAGTCATGGGAATGTTGAATAGTGTGAAACATTTGGTCAAGTGGGAGGTTAGCGAATAAATGATAAATTTACACGATCTTCACCCGTCTGAAGGCTCGACTCATAAATCAAAGCGTCTGGGTCAGGGTCCCGGCTCAGGTAAGGGCAAGACTTCGGGAAAAGGTCACAAGGGTGACAAAGCGCGTGCAGGCGGTGGCGTTCGTCCGGGATTTGAGGGCGGTCAGATGCCGTTGACGCGCAGAACTCCCAAACGTGGCTTTAATAACGCAAGATTTGCAAAAGTTTTCCAGATTGTGAATCTCGACATGCTTGAGAAAAAATTCGAGTCCGGTGCAGAAATCAAGGCTCAAGAATTATTCGACGCAAGATTGATTCATGATCTTGATAAACCCGTGAAAATTTTGGGCGACGGCGAGCTTTCGAAGGCTTTTAAAATTACTGCTAATGCGTTCAGCAAGGGCGCAATCTCGAAGATTCAGGCTGCGGGTGGCAGCGCGAATACGGAGGCTTAACAGTGTTCGGGTCATTAGGAGACATTTTCAGGCTTCCTGACTTGAAGCGCAGAATTTTTTTCACAATCGCGATTTTGTTCATATTCAGGCTCGGGGCGTATATTCCGACTCCGGGCATTGACCGTGCTGCACTTGCTGGAATTTTCAAGGAGACAAATGGAGTTCTTGATTTCCTGAATGTGTTCTCGGGTGGAGCGTTAAGCCGCTTGGGAATTTTCTCTCTCGGAGTTGCTCCGTATATTAACTCAAGTATCGTAATGCAGCTCTTGGTCGTAATCTTTCCGTTCCTGGAAAAAATGCAGAAGGATTCAACCGATGGTCAGAAAAAAATCGTTCAGTGGACGCGTTACGGTGCTGTGATTTTCGCGCTTGTGCAATCTATAGGCATGACGGCGTGGCTCGGCAGCAACGGGATTATGCTTGGCGGCTTCTTGAACTGGCTGCTCGTCGTGATTACGCTTGTGGCTGGTTCGATGGCAGTTATGTGGCTCGGCGAGGAATTGACGGATCATGGAATCGGCAACGGAATTTCGCTTTTGATCTTCGCAGGAATTGTCGCGAGAATCCCTGAAGCAATTATTCAGACGATCTCAATGGTCAGCATCGGACAGTTGAATTTCATCGCGTTGTTAATCGGCCTTGTCTTGATGGTCGTAGTCGTCGCGGGCTGTATTATGCTTCAGGAAGGTCAGCGCAGATTACCGGTTCAGTACGCAAAGCGCGTTGTCGGGAACAAAGTCTACGGCGGTCAGAGCACGTTCATTCCGTTGAAGGTGAATCAGTCCGGAGTTATCCCGATTATCTTCGCGAGTTCGCTGCTGATTTTCCCGTACACGATCGCAAATTATTTCGTTGACAATGCGTTCGCCAGAGTTGTTCGTGATATTTTCGCGCCGAATAGCTTTTTCTATTTGATTTGTTACGTTGCGCTGATAATATTTTTCTCGTATTTCTACACGGCAGTTGTGTTTAACCCGACGGATATTGCGAACAACATGAAGAAATACGGCGGCTTTATTCTGGGAATCAGACCCGGGCAGCCAACTTCGGATTACATAACACGCGTAATGGAGCGAATCACACTTGCTGGCGGCGTTTTCCTGGCAATCGTTGCGTTGATCCCGAATGTAATGTCATCGGTTTTGGGCGTAAATTCGTTCTATTTCGGTGGCACGGCGGTTTTGATCGTTGTCGGTGTCGCAATGGACACGGTGCAGCAGGTCGAAGCGCAGTTATTGATGCGAAATTATGACGGGATACTCAAGAAATCCGGTCATTCACGCGGACTCTTGAGAGGTTAAGAACATGCGTCTTGTATTATTAGGTGCGCCGGGTTCAGGCAAAGGTACACAGGGCGGATTGATTAAGAGCAAGCACAATGTCGTTCACATTTCGACGGGCGATATTTTGCGGGAGAACGTGAAAAATCACACACAACTCGGGCTTGAAGCGAAAAAATTCATGGATGCCGGGCAATTAGTTCCGGACGAAGTGATTAATAACATGCTGGCTGGCAAACTTGATGAAATCGGCGACGCAAGCTTCATGTTGGACGGATTCCCGAGAACGTTTGAACAGGCGGAATTTCTTGACGAGTACTTGAGCAAAAATTCTCGACCGTTGAGTGCCGTGTTTTATTTCGCAGTCCCGGATCAGGAAATTATTGCGAGATTATCAAAGCGCTTGACGTGCAAATCTTGCGGAAAAATCTTCAACGGGGAGTTCGATTCATGTCCGGCGTGCGGTGGCGAGATGTATAAACGCGATGACGACAACGAGAATACGATCAGGAATCGTCTTGCGATTTTCCACGTGAATAACAAGTCGCTGCTTGAGTATTACGCCGGGAAAAATATCCTGCACGAGATAGCTGCTTCTGGTTCACCGGAAGAAATTTTCGAGAGAGTTTCGGTTCATTTGAGTCATTTGAGCTAGTAATAAAATAACATGATAAAAATTAAAACTCAGAACGAACTGAACTTGATGAGAGCTGCGGGTAAATTGACGGCGGACGTTCTTGATCTCATGCGCGAGAAAATTCGCCCGGGAATTTCGACACTCGAACTTGATGTCATAGCCGAAGATTTCATTCGCAGGAATAACGCGATCCCGGCATTCAAGAATTACAGGCCAAGTCGCGAAATGACACCGTTTCCTGCGTCGATTTGTGCGTCGATTAATGACGAGGTAGTTCACGGAATCCCGGATTCGAATCGCTTTTTGCAAGAGGGCGATATTATTAGCATTGATGTCGGCGTTGTCTTGAATGGCTATTGCGGTGATGCAGCTTGCACGTATCCGGTTGGCGAAATAAATCAAGAGCGCAGAAATTTGCTGGACGTGACGCAAAAATCACTTGAACTTGCTATTAACGCGGCTGTTGCGAAAAATACGCTTGGTGATATTGGCTTTGCTGTTCAGAATTACGCCGAGAAAAATCATTGCGGAGTTGTTCGCGATTACACCGGTCATGGAATCGGCAAGAAAATGCACGAGTCGCCACAAGTTCCGAATTTCGGTGCAGCTCATTCCGGCATGACGCTGAGAGCAGGTATGACAATCGCAATCGAACCGATGATTACGTCGGGAAAATATGACGTGAAAGTCGCACCAAACGGCTGGACGGTCTTGACGAAAGATGGCTCTGACGCAGCGCACTTCGAGAGAACTGTCGCAATTTACGAAGATCACGCGGAGGTTTTGACACCATGGCAGTAAATAATAACTCAGGCAAAACCGGCAAAGAAGACGTAATCGAAGCAAAAGGCGTTATTGCTGAACCGTTGCCAAACGCTATGTTCCGGGTCGATCTCGAGAACGGCCATAGAATCCTGGCACACGTCAGCGGCAAAATGCGAATGCACTTCATCAGGATTCTTCCCGGCGACAAAGTTCTGGTCGAGATTTCTCCGTATGATCTAACAAGAGGCAGGATAATTTACCGTTACAAGTAATTTATAAGTAATCGCATTATTAATTAGGAGTGATACAAATCATGAAAGTAAGACCGTCGGTTAAACCGATTTGTGAGTTTTGCAGAGTTGTCAGGCGACACGGTGTCGTACACATAATCTGCTCTCGTAATCCAAGACATAAACAAAGACAGGGTGTCAGGAGGTAGTTTGTAAAAAATGGCAAGAATCGCAGGAGTAGATTTGCCCCGTGAGAAGCGCATTGAGATCGCGTTGACGTATATTTTCGGCATCGGCTTGAAGACCAGCCAGAATATTTTGGCGAAAACCGGAGTCAATCCAGATGTTCGCGTGAAAGATCTCGAAGAATCAGACGCTCAGAAATTGCGCCGTGAAATCGAGGATAATTACAAAGTCGAGGGCGATTTAAGACGTGAGATTTCCATGAATATTAAACGCTTAATCGACATCGGCTGCTATCGTGGACTCAGACACAGGCTCGGACTTCCCGTCAGAGGTCAGCGCACGAAAACTAACGCGAGAACTCGTAAAGGGCCTCGTAAGACGATCGCTAACAAGAAAGTTGCGACCAAGTAAGAATGACGCGAAGTAAAGGGGTGAAAAAGCATGGCTAAGAGAACTACTCAGCAGCGTCGCACAAAACGTCGTGAAAAGAAAAATATTAACTACGGAGTCGCGCATATTTACTCGACTTTTAATAACACGATCATGTGCATTTCGGACAAGGCTGGAAATATCCTGACCTGGGCAAGCGGCGGCAATGTCGGCTTCAAAGGCACGCGTAAATCAACACCGTTCGCAGCACAAATAGCAGCTCAACAAGTCGCAAAAGGTGCAGCTGATCAGGGCGTTAAAGAAATCGACGTTATCGTAAAAGGTCCGGGACCAGGACGTGAAAGTGCAATTAGATCTTTGCAGGCGGCTGGCTTGCAGATAAATTTGATTAAGGACGCAACACCGATCCCGCACAACGGCTGTCGTCCACCAAAGCGCAGAAGAGTGTAAATATTAAGACTGGGGGAATCTATTTGGATAATACCAGCTTTAGAGTTTTCAAGGAAACCGAGGAGACTTCAGTAGATTTCAACGGTGAAATTGATCTGGAAAATTCCGCAGAGACGTTCGGCAGATTTGTCTTTGAGCCATTGAGTCGCGGCTATGCTGACACGATTGGAAACGCTCTGAGACGACTGCTGCTCTCGTCAATCAGGGGCGCGGCTGTCACGGCTGTGAAAATCGACGGCATACTTCACGAATTTACGACTATACCAGGAGTTCGCGAGGACGTGATCGAGATATTAATAAATCTTAAGCATATTCCGGTCAAAGTCATAAACGAATTTCCGCCGAAGTCAAAATTCAAGATCGTAACGCTCGATACGGACAAATTACCCAAGGACTTTTTCACCAGAGATGTCAATCCCGGAGTTATCACGGCTGCCGATATGCCAAAGGACGCTGATTTTGAATTCACTGGCAACGGAGTTTTGTGTACGCTTGAAGAGAGCGCGCATTTCACGATGGACATTTACGTCGAACAGGGCGCGGCTTATCTGCCTTCTGAGCGTGAACGAAATTCTTCTCTGCCAGTCGAAGCAATTTTGACGGACGCGATATTTTCACCGGTTCGCAGGGTAAATTACAGAACAGCTCCAGCTCGTGTCGGGCAAAGTCTGGATTATGAAAGACTCGTTCTCGAAGTCTGGACTAACGGAGCAGTCGAACCCTACGCAGCAGTGAAAGAAGCCTCGGAAATTGCCGCGAAATGTTTCTCTCACATCGCAGATAATATCGAAACTGCAGAGAAAACTTCGCCTGAAGGCAAATCCGGAGACAGTAAATCTAAGAACGATTCAGACCCGACAGCGTTGCTAAACAGACCGATTCATGATCTCGAACTTTCAATCAGGAGCGAAAATTGCCTGATGCGCGGTGGCGTGAAAACTGTCAGAGAATTGCTCTCGTTCAGCCGCGAGGACCTGTTAAAAATTCGGAATTTGGGCAAAAAATCTCTTGATGAAATCGTCGCAAAAATCGAAAATCTGGGTTACAAATTACCTGAGGGTAAGAAATCCACAAGTTCCGCTCTTGATGACGATGAGCTGGAAGAATCTGGGATTGACGAAACACTCGATGCGGACGAATCTGAATCAGAACTCGAATCGTTTCCTGACTCGGGTCTTGAGCCAGAATCATCAGGAGACGACGCTCCCGACTCTCAGACGCAGGATCAGCCTCAAGAACAGGAGCCTGTCGAAATAACAGAGCCAGAGCCTGAGCCTGAGCCAGAATCGAAAGCAAAACCGAAATCGAAACGTGCTTCAAATTCAAAATCGAAAGCTGCAGAATCTGGACCAGAATCAAAACCAGAATCTGAAGCCGAAGCAGAGCCTGAATCAGAATCGAAAGCAAAATCGAAATCGAAACGTGCTTCAAATTCAAAATCGAAAGCTGCAGAATCTGAACCAGAATCAAAACCTGAACCTGAAGCCGAAGCCAAACCGAAATCGAAACGTACTTCAAAATCGAAAGCTGCTAAAACGGATTCTGAGCCGGAATCTGAATCTGCGCCCGAACTAAAAGCAAAATCGAAATCGAAATCAAAGCGAACTTCGAAATCGAAAGCTCCCGAGCAAACGACAGAATCTGAATCCGGAACTGAAGCAAAATCCGCAGAAGAATTACCGCATATGGACGATTACAAGCCTCAGGAAATCCCAGAAGCTCAGCCGATGGCGGAAATTCCCGAGCAAGAACCTCTCGTCGATGAGCCGACAGCCAAGAAATCAAAACGCGGTCGTCCGAAAAAATCTGATGCCGACGAACCTGAGCCTGAGTCTGCAAATCCAGAGCCAAATCCGGAACCAGAATCAGAGCCAGAATCCGAAGCCGCTCCTAAACGACGGGGTCGTCCAAAGAAAAATCAAGAGTAATATTCTAAAACAGACTAAACCAGAAAAGAAGGTGAGATTATAAATGAGACATCGAATGGATCATAGAACCCTGGGACGCTACGGCAGCCACAGAAAAATGATGCTTGCAAACATGGCTGCGAGTTTGTTCCTGAATGGCAGCATCACTACGACTGTCACAAGAGCAAAAGAATTACGACGCGTTGCCGAAAAATTGATCACGAAAGCGAGAAATTCCAGCGTGCAAAACATCAGGCTCGTATTCGCGAAAATGCCGCACAAAGCTGCCGCTACGAAATTGTTCCAGGAAATCGCTCCGAAATATGCAAGTTTCGACAAGGGCGGTTATACTCGAATCGTGAAGTTGGGCGCAAGAAAAGGCGACGGCTCAGAAATGGCTGTCATCGAGTTGGTCAGCAAGGAAGATAGCAAGTAATATTTAATCGTGAAAAAAATAATTCTGGAAGCGAGAAATGTCTCGTTTTCGTATGATTACAAGTACAAGAACGAAAAGTTTGCGAGGCGTGCGTTGAACCGCGTCTCGTTTTCTTTGTGTGAAGGTGAGCGTCTGGCAATTCTGGGTCATAACGGCTCAGGAAAGTCTACGCTCGTGAAAATTCTCGGGGCATTGATTGATGCGGCAGAGGGCGAATATATCATTGACGGGAAAAATATTCTCGACTGGGATTTGCAGGAATTTCGCAAAACTGTCGGAGTGGTTTTTCAAGACCCTGAGAGTCAATTAATCGCGGCTTTGGTCGAAGATGATGTGGCGTTCTCACCAGAAAATCAAGGGCTGGACTCTCGTGAAATTCAGGAACGCGTGGATATGGCTCTCGAACAGGTCGCAATGTCTCACAAACGCGCGTCTCCAGTTTCTGCTCTATCCGGCGGCGAAAAACAACGTGTCGCAATCGCTGGGGCATTGGCTGCGAAAGTGAAAATTTTGATTCTAGACGAGGCTACAGCAATGATCGATCCGGACGGCAGGCGTGAAATCGAGAAAATTCTGCGTGACCTGCACAAATCCGGAACAAGCATAATCCAAGTTACGCATCAAATCGAACCGGAAAATTTCAGCGACATAGACCGTGTGATAATCCTGTCAAACGGCGAAATCATCTGGGAAAGCTCAACTCAGGATTTTTTCACGAACGCTGCAAATCTTGGCTTCGAAATTCCAAGCGATAAACCCGAATTTAACACAAATCGCAAAACCAGCAACAAGAATTTTTTCGCAATCAAGAATCTCAGCTTCAAATTTGAGAACGAAAATGTCTTCGCGCTGGAAAATGTAAATCTTGATATCAAATCTGGTCTTTGGCTGTCGATAATCGGCAAAACCGGCTCGGGAAAATCTACGCTGATTCAACACTTGAACGGTTTATATAAAATTCAATCCGGCGAGATAATTCATAACGGGAAAAATTTGCCAGTCAAAGGCTCCGAATTGCAAAAATTGCGCCAGAATGTCGGACTTGTGTTCCAGAATCCGGAATCCCAGATTTTCGCACAGACAGTTCATGACGAAATAGCTTTTGCTCCGATGAATGCCGGCTATGATTCTCAAGAACTCGAACAGAAAATTATTCACGCTCTGAGGGCCGTTGGATTACCTGACGAATTTCTCGAACGAAACCCGATTATGCTCTCCGGCGGCGAGAAACGTCTCGTAGCGATTGCGTCAATTCTGAGCGTTGAACCAGAGTGCCTGATTCTTGACGAACCGTTGGCAGGTTTGGACAGTGTATATCAAAAACGAATCCTGAATTTGCTGTCAAATTTGCGCACAGCCGGACACACGATCATAACCGTAACTCACGATCTCAGAATGGCTGCAAAATACAGCGACGAAATATTTGATATTAATTCGCGAGTCAAATCATGAATTTCTCAAACATAACTTTCGGACAATATATCCCAAGAAACTCGATAATTCACAAGCTCGATCCGAGAGCAAAATTGCTGGGATTATTAATCCTGGTGAGTGCAGTGTTCACAATCAAGAATTTCTGCGCATTTGCATTATCCGTATTGGCGTTATTATGCGTGATACGCGCATCGAAAATCCCGGCAAAAAGCATCGTCAAGTCATCAAGACCGCTTCTGTTCCTGATCGTATTCACGTTCGCATTCAACATGATCGCATTAATATTCCGCTATGATTTTCGCTCCGCATTTTTACAAGCAATTTTCACGTCGTCGAGGCTGCTGGTACTCATGATTTACGCGCTGCTTTTGCCACTAACGACTACGCCACTCGAATTAGCCGATGGAATTTGCGCGCTAATGCAACCGTTTAGAAAATTTCTGCCGGTGAATGATATATCAATGATGCTTGGAATTGCTCTGAGATTTATCCCGTTGTTAATGCAGGAAGCCGACAAAATCATGAAATCGCAAATTTCCCGTGGAGCAAAACTCGATCAGGGAAATATTTTCCAACGCGTGCGTGCATTTTTTCCGGTGTTGATTCCGCTGTTCGTGATAATTTTCAGACGCGCCGATGAAGTCGCAATCGCAATGGAAGTCCGAGGCTACGGAAACGCTAAAATCCGAACCAGACGCAAGCCGCTAATCTGGAAATTTCAAGACACGTTCGCAATAATAATCTGCGCAATTTTGGCAGGAATTTTCACACTCGCATGAAATACGCAATTTATATATCATATCTGGGCAAAAATTACTCCGGCTGGCAGCTTCAACCCGACGCGAAGAATATTCAAGCCGAAATCGAAGCCGCATTATTCAAAATATCTCGCGAAAATATCCGTGTAATCGGCGCAGGCAGGACTGATCGTGGAGTGAACGCTCTCGCACAGGTTGCGTCGTTTGACATATCACGCGAATGGCAGCCCGAGAAATTATTACTCGCTCTGAATTTTCATTTGCCGCTTGATATTCGAATCATGAAAGTCTCACGTGTGAGCGAAAATTTCAACGCAAGATACAGCGCAAAACTTCGTGAATACAAATATTTTATTTACGAAGGGATTTCCTGTCCGCCATTTCTGAGCGATATTGTCTGGTGGCGAAAATGCTCAAGTGATCACAAATGGGATATTTCTCTCGCAAAACAAGCCTGCAAATTAATCGAAGGTAAACACGATTTCAGGGCGTTTTGCAAAACCGAGGAATGCCCCGAAGATTCAGTCCGAACAATTCAGCGCGCAAAACTCCGGCGAATATGTAACGGCAAAATCATAATTCTCAGCGTGAAAGCGCAATCTTTCATGACAAACATGATACGCATAATCGTCGGCAATATCAACGCAGTCGCAACTGGCAAGAAAAATCTCGAATGGCTGGAAAATTTACTCACCGGAAAATCCCGCTCTGAATCCGCAATGACAGCTCCGGCATCTGGCTTGTGCTTTTGGGGAGCGGATTACGACGAGAAATTCTTCACGCAAATCACTTAACGCATCACTTAGCAACATATCGCATGAAATATTTCCTGACGATTTCACGCGCAAAATTCGAAACTCTTCGGAAAATTGGCAAACCGGATTTCAACAGCTCGCCGTAATAATACGACGCAATTCTTCCCGAGTAATAATCATGTGTGTCCGGATTTCCGCCGCCGGAATTAAAGCCAAAACGCCTGCCGAAATTCATTCCCATCGCGTAATTCATGTATTTCCTGTAATCGCGCAAATTTATTGCGGATTCACACGAAGCATCTCCGAAAAATTTCCGCAAATTCTCGCTCACATAATACAGGAACGGTCCTTCGCCGGGATTCCAACTCGCCGCCAAAATCGAGAACGTAGAGTCAACGTAATTCACGCTTAAATCATGAACCTGATCGATTAATAACTGGTATGGTGTAAGATAATTCGCCCGCGGAATTAACAGAACATTTGCGCCATCGTTCAGGAACAGCATGTTGTGCGAACAAGAGCCAATCGTCGAGGCAAAATCCGTGCAATTCGCCAGAACGTTTAACTGCTCATCAAGCGTCAATTTCTCAGGAAAAATTATCTCGTAAGCGTGTCTGCGCAGAAATTTCTCGATGTGATTTTCACCGACAGATTTCCCGGATTTGTAATGCGAATATGACATGTAGAACTTGTGATTGCTGAGCTGAGTTTTGTGAGCGTTCGCGTAATCCCTGACACAATCTATCAAGTTACGGTATTCCTGCGTGAACATGAATTTCAAATTACCCTCGCAGCAATCGTCGTATTCTGTGATGAAACACTCGTCCGGAACTATAATTTTTCTGAAGCGCGTTGGGCGTGAAATATCGAGAATCTTTTCGCAATCTATGCCCAGAATTTCCAGGAATCGCTTGTGATTCTGCTTTGGATTAAATCCGCAATATGCGCCGAAAAATCCCGGGTTATAATCTTCGGATTTCAGAAACCAGATTCGCGACAGAACATTCGTTATGAAATGTCCCCACACGTCAATAAATCTTCCAAGAAAGACAGCACTCGAATCCGAATTTGCAATCTCAGAATTTGCGAACAAATCTTTCGCGATAGATTCTGCACCTGGTTCGGGCGATGAATCCTGAATATAATTGCCGTTCTCGTCGAATGCGCAAATCGTGTTGAGTTCGTTAATCGGCAAAATCACAGCGTTCTCGAAAACTCTGAATGATAGCTTTCTGTCTGTGAAATGTTTGTGGAAAAGTGCGTTCCCGTAGAAATCTTTTTTATACAGTAAATCGTAACTTGTCATGAAATAATATAAAATATCCCCCAAGAATTTCTCATCTTAGGGGAGTTTTTTTACGCATAAAACGTGACTGAATTGTTGCTGCTGAGTTTCAACACGCAATACAATTCCTTGTCCAAATCCTGGATTGTAAACACTGGTTGCGGATTATCAAATTTCCTTCGCAGCGTCAGGAAAGAGTCAATGTCCGAATCTGAGCTATTAAAATCAGAAATTATCGCATCGATATCAAATGTTTTCTTTGTTATCTCCGGCGTATCGCGCAAAATCGTGTCCCAAGCACTACGCGCACCTTCTGACAACGAGTGCAGAATTTCCTGAATCAGATCTTCTCGTGGATCGCCAGTTGGTTCGAAATCCGGTTTTGAATCATCGTCTGGTTTTGAATTTGTTGGAGCTGGTTCTGGTTCTGGTTTTACTTCCGGTTCGGGTTCTGGTTCTGGTTCTTGCCAATCGTCAGCGGGTTCGGGGTCGGAGTCTGCTTCTGATTCCGATTCTTCCCAAGTGTCGTCGAGTTCTTCAGCTTCAGATTCTGCTTCTGGTTCGGATTCGGGTTTAGCTTCGATTGCGACTTCGGTCTCGGGTTCGAGTTCAGTCTCAGTTTCGATTGCAATTTCGGTCTTGGGTTCGGGTTCAGGTTCTTCCGTGAAAGATTCTTCAGCTTCTTCAGATTCTTCGGCTTCTTCAATCTCAGTAATCTCAGTTACGGGTTCTTGCTCTGGCTCTTCGTCCAACAGCTCATCATCAAGTCCGTCAAGATCACGCTCAGTTTCTACGTCAGAATCATCGAGCGTCAATTCAACGACATCAAAAGGCTCAATAGTCGTCTCAACCTCAGAAGTTTCGTCAGCAGGCTGTGTTTCAAATTCATCAGCATCTGACATTTCAATCGGGACATCAATTTCCTGCTCTTGCTCTGGTTCTGGCACGAAAATTTCATCTGGTTCTTGAAACGATGCAGGCTCTGGCTCCTCCGGCGTTATCGACGTGAAAACTTTTTCCTCTGGCTCATTCAGTTCTTCGGCGACTTCATCTGCAGCTTCTTCCACAATTTCTTCTGCAACTTCATCGTGCTCGTCGGCTTCTTCAGGTTCTTCAAGTTCATCGACAATTTCTTCTTCGACGGCTTCGGCTTCTGCGAGAACTGCAACTTCCTCGACATCAACTTCGACAGGTGCGGCTTGTTCGAGAATTTCCTCGGGTTCTTTGACTGGTTCGATTTTTACGACTTCCTCGACAGGCTGCTCGATTTTTTCGATTTGCTCGACGATTTCAGGCTCAGGTTTTGGCTCAGGTTTTTGCAGGGAAATTTTCCTGTTACGCTCGTAGGATCGATCAAGTTCCTGAACGCGCTCTTGCTCCTGAACTTGTCCCTCAGTTTTCACAATTCCCGTTGACAAATAACCGCGCAATGACGGTCTGTCTTTAATTGGCATGACGTTCACCGCCTTCAAGTTTCTCGAGTAATTCGTTGGCAACTCTCACGTAATCTTCTGCGCCGTTGGATTTCGGGGCGTAAGTGAAAATCGATTTTCCCAAGCTGGATGCCTCAACAAGAGCTACGTTTTTGCGAATGAAATTGTCGAATAACTTGTTGCCGAAGAAATTCTTGACTTCACTGCGAACTTCTCTGTACATGAAAATTCTCTGCTCAAAATTCGTGAATAATATCCCGAGCAAATTTATGTCGATATTCAATCTGTCGTGAAATACCGGTAATGCTTCGTTAAGCAATTTCAGCCCCATCAAGCTAAAGAATCCAGCATCCATTGGAACGATCAAGTGCTCACAAGCGGCGAGTGCGTTGCGTGTGAATACGCTCAACTGCGGCGGACAATCTACCAGCACGAAATCGTATTTGCTCTGGTCAAGTGAAGATATTACGTTCTTGAGAATATTGTCTTTCGAGACAGGATCTTCTGGATTCAGCTCGACCAGGATCAAATTCAGCGAACTTGGAATAATATCAATTCCCTCGCGAGTTACTTTCACGTCGTCCCAGGTTGAATTTCCGGATAATATATCAAAAACTTGCGGCTCAACTGCTGATAACGTCAGACCAAATGACGCGCTCAAATTGCTCTGCGGATCCATGTCAACGACCGCGACTTTTTTCCCAAGAGATCTCAGTGCAACGGCGATATTCTGGCAAGCTGTGGTCTTTCCGACTCCGCCCTTTAAATTGCAAAAAGCTATCGTAATCAAAATATTATTTCCCCTGATTCTTTAAGAATGCCTCGATTTGAGGATTAGCGTGAGTTGTTAGGCTCTGTTTATATAACTCGATTGCTTCTTTTGTCTTGCCCTGATTGTAAAGCTGATTTGCTCGCGTGATTAACTCGTTTGCTGCTTGAACTGAGCGTCTTTCACGGATATTTGCTTCGATGCGTTCGAGCCATGATTGAATCTCAGGACTTGATGAAATCGATTGCGCTCTTCTGTACTTGGCTGCTGCTTCTTCGAGTTTGCCCTGGTTATATAACTCGTCGCCTTCCTGAACAAATTTCAGAGCATCGGCTTTAGTTCCGATTCCGAAATCTTCTGGTGTGCGCAAGACTGTTCCCTGAGGAAGTCTGATTGTGCGTTCAAGTTGTCGAACACGTGAAGCTGCGTCATCAGTGGGACTGAGCAACAAGCTCTCGCGATATAATTTCAAAGCTTCCTGATTCTGATTTTTGCTCTGACGTTGGCGTGCCTCGTTAAAAAGAGTTTTGGCTTGACGTTCGCGTCTCTGTACAATGCTGGCGAGTTCTTTTATATGCTGCGTCAATGCTGCGTCGGAATTTAACTGTGCGCTGGCGTTGTACATGTTAAAGGCTTCCTGTAATTTGCCCTCGCGTTCGAGACGATTCCCTTCACCTGCGTATCTGTCGGCGCTTGCGATTCGTGAAAGGCGAGTCTTGATACTTTCGATTCTTTCTGCGACACCTTCGAGCCTGTAAATTTCCAGACTTTTCGCGTAATAATCCAGAGCGTCTTCGTATAATCTTTCGTTATCATAAGCTGAAGCCGTGTCTTTGAGCCAAGTAGCCTGCTGAATGAGCTGACGTTGTTTCTCGGCGTTCTGTTCGGCATTTCGGATCGAAGTTGCACCGTCATCAAGCGGCCAAATCACCTGAGCTGAGCGTAATCTTTGCAAAGCATCGTCGAATTTCTGCTGCGAGATCAAACCTGCTGCTTCTTCGCGTAATTTGCTGGCACGGTTAAATCTCTCGAAATCAGCCGTCATGACTTTCAATCCGTTGGAAATTTCGGGGTCTCTCGGTGAAAGTTTCAGAGCGTTGGTTGCTGTTTGAACTGCTTCGGCGTAATTTTTCGAATCCCAGAGTTCCTGAGCATTTTGCCATGTTGTCCAAGCGTTGCGTTCGTTAGCCGAGTTCTGGTAAACGTATGTCGGCAGAGTGATCTTGATTATCCGAGTTCCGCTGCCGAGTTTGATTCCTGCTGAATTGAAAGCTGTTACTGTAATTACGGAATCACCGATTTGTGATCGCTTGATAAATATGCCCTCGTTATCCGGGCTAATAATCGCAGTTGACGCGTCGGCATTCCATTGGAACGAATGATCACCGCGAAAGTCCGGCGTAATTTCAGCTTTGATTCTAACCGGAGAATCTGCGAGTAAAATATCCGGGCTTAACGAGTAATTCACGCGTTTTGTAGAATCCCAGAGAGTCAATGGCTTGTCAATCACGGTCGAAATATTCACGTTAAATTCTTTTGGAACGATTGTAATCTCACTTGTCGAAATAATATTGCCGTTTGAATCTTCGATATAAGCGTTGACTTTAATTGGCTCAGTGTCAACCGGTGTGAAAGCAAATTCGCGTCCACCTGAACGCAGAGAAATTCTCACCGGATTTTTCCCCGTTGTAGGAGCAACTGACCAGCCAAGCGAGGCGTTATTTGGCATTCTCGCAGTCTGTGCGGATAAAATCACCTGTTCACCGATGTGCGGTTCGTTCTCGATTGAAATTCTCGGGGCATCATCAGCGGCGAAAATTCCTGGACTAGCGGCGAATATTAGACATGCGAGAAGCGTGAAAATAAATACGAATCTTTTTCTCGAAAATTTTGCGTGTAATAATTTTTTCATAATATAACTAAAAACCTCCTTTTGAGTTTTGCAATAATATATTATTATAAGACAAATTAGAATTTTCAAAAGGGGGCAATTTAAGAATGGCGGGAACAATACGTCATGGAGTATCACCAATTACGGACTACGATATTTTCCTGTTCAAGCAGGGAACGCATTATCATCTCTACGAAAAGATGGGCGCGCAGAAATTCACGGACGCTGACGGAACTGAGGGCGTTGCATTTTCAGTTTGGGCACCGAACGCTCAATCCGTGAGTGTTGTCGGAAATTTCAACGATTGGAATCCGGATTCTCACCCGTTAGCAGCACGTTGGGACGGCAGTGGAATTTGGGAAGGATTCGTGCCGGGCTTGCAAAAATGGGAGTTGTACAAATTTCACATCAAGAACAGTCACGGCGAATACAAAGAAAAAATGGATCCGTTCTCGAGAGCGTTTGAATTACCACCGAGAACATCGTCAATCACGCACTGGTCAGAATACGAGTGGGGCGATGAAGAATGGCTAAAGAATCGCGGCGAAAAAATGTCTCTTAATGCACCGATGAGCGTTTACGAAGTGCATTTGGGCTCATGGCGGCGACACTGGAACGACGGTTTATCGCTTTCGTATCGTGAAATCGCTGAAGAATTGCCGGATTATTGCGAGGACATGGGCTTCACTGCCGTGGAATTTCTGCCAATAATGGAACACCCGTTCTACGGCTCGTGGGGTTACCAGACTTTGGGATATTACGCGCCGACTTGCCGATACGGAACGCCTGAAGATCTCATGTACCTGATCGACAGCCTGCACAAGAAAGGCATCGCTGTAATTCTGGATTTTGTCCCGAGCCATTTCCCGACGGACGATTTCGGACTTGCGCGCTATGATGGCACAGCACTCTACGAACACGAAGACCCACGCAAAGGCTATCACCCGGACTGGGGCAGCTATATTTTCAATTACGGCCGTAATGAAGTTCGCAGCTATTTGATTTCGAGTGCGGCGTTCTGGATCGATGTCTATCACGCGGACGGCTTGAGAATTGATGCAGTTGCTTCGATGCTGTATCTTGATTACTCGCGAAAATCCGGCGAATGGGTTCCGAATATTTACGGTGGCCGTGAAAATCTTGAGGCGATCTCGTTATTGCGCGACATGAACAGCGAATTATTCGGGCGCTTCAAGACAATACAGACAATCGCAGAAGAAAGCACCGACTGGCCAATGGTCACACGTCCGGTATTCCTGGGCGGTCTGGGTTTCGGCATGAAATGGAACATGGGCTGGATGCACGACACGCTGGATTACATGAGCTTAGAGCCGATTTACAGGTCATGGCATCAGAATCAATTAACGTTCAGCATCTGGTACGCATTCAGCGAGAATTTCATGTTGCCTCTGTCACACGATGAAGTCGTTCACGGGAAAGGCTCGCTGATTAACAAAATGTCCGGCGACTGGTGGCAGAAACGCGCGAATTTGAGATTGCTTTACGGCTACATGTGGTGTCACCCGGGTAAGAAATTATTATTCATGGGCGGCGAATTTGCTCAGGGTCTCGAATGGAATCATGACAGCGCGCTCGAATGGCAGTTGCTGAACAAACCGGAATTTGTCGGCATTCAGAACTGGGTTCGCGATTTGAATCACGCATTGACGCAATACGCACCGTTACATGAGCTTGATTTCTCACCGGACGGCTTCAAATGGATCGATTGCTCAGATTGGCACCAGAGCGTTCTTGTCTGGCTGCGTAAGGGCGTGAGCGATGACGAGTATATTCTCTGTGCGGCGAATTTCACGCCAGTTCCGAGAATGGGCTATCGTGTCGGAGTTCCGAGGCTTGGCTTCTGGAAGGAAATTCTCAACAGTGACGCGACTGTTTACGGTGGCAGCGGTGTCGGCAATGCGGGCGGCATGGAAGCTGAATTAGTCGAGTGCCATAACCAGCCATACTCGTTAATACTCACACTTCCACCGTTAGCAATGGTAGCGTTTCACTTCAAATTCGAACACGAGAAGCGCGATTAATCACGACTAAGAATCAAAATCCCCCCGGGCGATCTCTCACTCAGGGGGAAATTTTTTACTCTGGTTTTATTCCGGCTTTCTCAAAAATTGCGGCTGAAATTTTCGCTGTCAACGATTCTCGATCAAGCGGAACAGTTATCGTGCCTTTCTTAACCGGATGCGCAAACTCTTGGTGATAACGCTTGCTTTTGCTTTTCTGATGCCACGAGCCAAGATTTACGCGAATCAATGTGACGATCTGATTTTCATCAAGTGTTTTCTTCACGACTAGCGGATCTGATGGCTTGGGGATCGGCTTATGCTCACGTTCCCGAGCGAAAATTCTCATACTTAGCGCGTCTGTCGCCATGAAAACAGCTTCGTCCGAGTCATCTGCACATTAGAAACAACCCGGGAAATCCGGGAAAAAGATCGAAACTCCATCATCGGCATAATCGAAAATAGCAGGAAACGTATAAATATTTTTCATGCGCAATATCCGGGATCAGATCAGCTCTTGTTGTGTGAAAAAGATTCTTCGCGTGCTTCAGGTAATAACAGCCAAGTTCCCCAATCAAAGCGAATAAGCCCACTGATTATATACAGCGAGAACAGAAACAACGGTGCTGAACGCCTCAACAACACGAACGACAATGCCAGGAACGTGAACAAAATTCCGCATCTGGTTTTGTTTGCACTCTTCTTTGTCAACTTTTTCAAATTCGCGTACGGAATGCTCGAGACCATTAACAAGCCTGTAACGAATAATATCAGCGCGATCGCCAAACTCGGAATCTTCGCGACCAATCCGGCAATCACGAACGACGCTACGAACAATCCTCCGGCTGGGCACGGCAATCCCTGAAACGGTCCCGGCACATGCACAACGTTAAATCTCGCAAGTCTCAACGCAACACTCAGTGCGAAAAAACACGACACAACTGCTCCGAGTAATTGCAAATCTCTCAGCGACGATTGATATAACAGCATCGCAGGCGCAACTCCGAAACTCACGAGATCTGCCAGGCTGTCAAATTCCAGCCCAAACTGCGAACCGCCACCCAACATTCGCGCAACTTTCCCATCAAAACCGTCGAAAATCACAGCGAAAAATATCAGCCAAGCTGCCGGCAAAAATCTTCCGTTCATAACCAGCATAATCGAGAACAATCCGCAAAGCAAATTCCCACTCGTCACCATATTAGGCGCAATCTGTCGAAATTCCAGCGGTCTGCGTTTCTTCCTGCGCTTCAAAAAACTCACTAATTTCTCACTCCTAAACATGTTTTTCCAGCGAAAACTTTCTCGCCGATCTTTACTTTCAAAATTGTATCCCTCGGCAAGTATACGTCAAGTCTTGAACCCAACTTTATCATGCCGAATCTCTCGCCAACACGCAAATTATCGCCACGCCTCACACGACAAACGATCCTGCGCGCAACCAATCCCGCAATCTGCACGACCAACACACGCCCTGATTTACCGGCAAATCCCAGAATATTTCGCTCGTTGATTTCCGAAGCTTTCGGAGCAAATGCCGCCAATTTTTTCCCGGGAACGTACTCGAGATACGCAACTTCTCCGGAACACGGCGCACGATTCACATGCACGCTGAATATGTTCATGAATATGCCGATTTTCACGCATTCACCCGTAAATTCGTGATTAGCTTCTGAGATTTCGACGATCTTGCCATCAGCTGGCGAGTAAAATTCCCCGTCCTGATAATTCGCGGTTCTGTCCGGATCTCGGAAAAACCATATCACAAGTGCAGCCAACGCGAAAATTATCAACGCCGGAATCACGTTCACGAACGCAAACGCAATCCCAACTAACAACAAAAACGCTATATTACCAATTCCGTCTTTCGCAATTCTCATGATTACCTACATTATCTACACGTCAAATTCTGATTCAAATGGCAAATTCCCCGTCAAACTTTCCTGTTCGAGTTCTGGATTATCGTCCACGTCAGCCTCGTCGATCTTAACAATGCTGCAATCCGCAACTGTGTCACCCTCGTTAAGGCGCACGATATGATTGCCAACAGCACTGCGCCCGAAAAGCGAGATTTGTTTTATAGCAATTCGAATCATTCTGCCTCTCGAAGTTATCGAGATCAATTCGTCCGAGTCACTGACTGAGTACGACGCAATTAATCTGCCGGTCTTCTCGGTCAATAACATGATTCGCATTCCGCCGGTTGCTCTGTGATGTGGCGTGAACGCACTGAAACTCACACGCTTACCGATGCCAAATTCACTCAGAACTAACATGCTGCGATTATCGTCTACTAAGTCACAGCTGATTAGCTTGTCGCCGTCATCAAGTCTCATCGCACGGATTCCCCGAGCCGTCCGCGACATTGGGCGAAATTCCTGCTCAGATACTCTCAGAGCCTGACCTTGCGCACTGACCAGCATCAAGTCATTCTCACCAGTCGTTAATAACACTCGTGCAATTTCGTCGCCTTCGTCAAGAGTTATGATTCGTTTCGGGCGATTCGAGTTCTTGAGTTCTTCGAGTTTAGCGCGTTTCGCAATTCCATTGACCGTTATGAAAAATGCGAAATTGTAATAATTCTCAGATGCGTCGCTTGCAATCGCTACGATTCTTTCTTGAGATTCTGCGTCCAACGGGATAACTCTTGAAGCCTGCTTGCCTTTGCCAGATTTCGTCTCTGGAATCGAGTAGCCTCTGACGGACATAACGCGCCCTTTGTTCGTGAAAAAATAAACGTCTCGATGAGTGTTCGCAACACAAACTGAAGCTATGCTGTCGTCCTCATGAATATTCGCGCCACGTTTGCCTTTTCCGCCGCGAGCCTGTAACTTGTACTCGTTCAGGTCTTTGCGCTTGATGAAGCCGTCTTTGGAAAGCGTGATCACAATTTCAGATTTCGGGATTAGCTCTTCGTCAGCAATTTCTGCGTAGTCTTCGATTATTGACGTGCGCCTGTCATCGCCGAATCTATTGCCAAGTTCGCGCAACTCGTCACGGATCACGCCGTCGAGCATCTTGTGATTATCCAGAATCTGTTTCAAGTGCGCAATCTCGGATAATAATTTTGCTTTTTCATCTTCGAGTTTGCCGCGTTCGAGACCGGTTAATCTTTGCAGGCGCATATCGAGAATCGCATTTGCCTGAGCTTCTGAGAAAGCGAGTTCTTGCTGCAGATTTTCACGGGCAGTGTTCGCGTTATCAGCTGAGCGTATAATTTTTATCACGTTCTCGACATTGGCAAGAGCCTTCAACAATCCAGCTACGACATGTTCGCGTGCCTGAGCCTGAGCAAGTCTGTACTGAGTTCTGCGTCGGACAACTTCGCGCCGGTAATTCAGGAATGATGCCAGCATTTGCTTAATCGAGAGAATTTCGGGCTTCTGATTCACCAACGCTAGATTAATCACGCCGAATGTAGTTTGCAGCTGAGTGTGCTTGTATAATTGGCGCATGATCAAATCCGGGTCTGCGTCACGATTGATTTCGACAACGATTCGCATTCCGTCACGGTCTGATTCATCGCGAATGTCTGAGATGCCCTCGATTTGCTTTTCCTGAGCAGCAGAGACCATGTTTTCGATTAATAGCGTCTTGTTCACGTTGTATGGAATTTCTGTTATGATTACGCTTGATCTGCCGCGTTTGTTCTCTTCGACGTGCATTTTTCCGCGAACTATAATTCTTCCGCGACCGGTTGTGTATGCTTCGAGGATTCCGGAGCTGCCCAGAATTTCACCGCCTGTTGGGAAGTCTGGTCCGGGCAAGTACTGCATTATGTCACGCAATTCAGCGTCTTCGGGTTCGAGTTCATTCTCAATCAGCCAGCACAGAACGTCAACAACTTCGCGCAAATTGTGCGGTGGAATATTCGTAGCCATTCCGACAGCGATTCCCGTACTGCCATTCACGAGCAAATTCGGGAAAATCGATGGTAACGAGACTGGTTCTTTGAGTGATTCGTCGAAATTCGCTGCCCAATCAACTGTATTCTCGTCAAGATTCGCCAGCATCAATTCTCCGAGCCAACTGAGCCTGGCTTCGGTGTAACGCATTGCCGCAGGTTTGTCGCCGTCAATCGAGCCGAAATTTCCCTGGCCATCGACGAGTTTGTAGCGCAACGTCCAATCCTGAGCAAGCCTTGCCATCGTCTCGTAAATTGCAGAGTCTCCGTGCGGGTGATATTTACCCATTGTTTCGCCGACGATACGCGCAGATTTCTTGTACGCAGAATTATGTCTGATGCCGAGTTCCGACATTGCGAACAAAACGCGTCTTTGAACGGGCTTCAATCCGTCACGAACATCCGGCAGCGCACGTCCAACGATAACGCTCATCGCATAATTCAGATAGCTGGTCTTGATCTCGTTTACTAATGGTAACGTAAGAACTCTCCCGTTTACATCTGGAAGTTCCTGCTGTTGATTCTCGTTAAGTTCTTTGTCGTCCATAAATGTGCAAAATTTTCTCCTTATTAATATACGCTAATTTTAGCACAAACGGACGTTCCTGAGCTTACAATTCCGACGCTGAAGAAATATTTACGGACTTGATACCTTTGATGCTTTCCAAATCGTTTATGAATGCCTCCAGTTTGCGAGCGTTGCCTTTTGTGATCACGCATTCCAGACACGTCGTGTGATTAATGTGAACGTGTGTTGAGCAGATTATCAAGTTCCCGTGATCGTGTTGTACAGCCGTCAAATTCCGCACAAGTTCGGGCAAATGGTGATCGTACACGATCGTAACCGTTGCGAAGAGCATGTTATTGCCGCCACGCCAGCGTTCTGAGACAACATTCTTGCGCATTAATTCACGGATTCGTTCTGAACGATTGGCTGATTTTCCTGAGGTCTGAGCTGAGCTTTCAAATTCGTTCAGCAGACTTTCCGGGACAGTTATGCTGAATCTTATCAGCTTGTCCCTGGCAAATTTTTTCTCGCGCATGATGATTTATCTCGAACCCGCATTTGTCGTCCAAAATTCCGCGTCAATTACGTCTTCTGAACCCTCGGAAATTTCTCGACCGGTGAAATATTTCAATGCACGTCGTCCGCCCCAGCCTGCAAGTGACGCAAGTATGCCGCAAGACGCAATCCTGAACACGAACATCGGCAGCACAAACAGCACGAAATATATCACACTCAGAGCAAGCCCGGCTAAACACAGCAGCATCGGTGAGAAAACCAGCAGCAAAATTCCGCGGTCTTTCGCATCAGATTCGCGCCAGGTTTTCGCAATATTCGAGAAACCGCCAAATTTCAGCAGCATATTCAGCCAACCCATGACTTGATTAAAAATTCTTCTCAGCAAAATAATTTTCCTCCTGAACAAATTCTCAGATAAATTTACAATATTATAAATTATATCCGTGTGGCAAAATGATAATAATATGACTTACAAAACATTTTCGCATAATTAAATTCGAATTTAAAAGGAGAGTTTGCTAAATTGGGTGATTTCAGTTTCAGTTTAGGTAGCGTATTAGGTGATGATAAGATGGCGTCGTTGCAGAATTTCTCGGAGAATTTGCCGCCAAGTTCGAGCAGGCTTCCGGACTCGCAGCGTGCTAAGAAAGACATAGTTTCGAGAGTTGCGTATTTAATCGGAATTGACGAGAAATATTTCGGTCTTGGACAATCTGAGAACATGAATCCGCAATTTTACCGCAGCGTTTTTGAAGAGATGAACGATAATCGCGACACACGAATCGTCAGGAACTTGTGTTTTTTGCGCACGAGATTGCAGCGGAATTTCAAAGCGATATTCAACTCGATGAACTCAGACCTGAAAAACCTCGACAGCATTCCGGATCTTGTGCCTCAGGAAACTTTACGAAATCTCAAGCAGGACGGCATTGACTTTGTGCAGCCGAATCGCAGACTTGACGCGTATATCGTCGATGTTCATGTATATTTGCTGCAACACGTGTCGAATTGTCAGAAATTCATTCCGGATTGGGTAAAATGGAATTATATTCGCAACTTGTTCTTTATTCAGAAGGGCAACACCGTCGAGGGCAACAAGGAAGCTGCGAGATTATACAACGAATGCCGTGATTTGTTCCCGTATCAGGCGTACATAAACTGGGCTCCGGAAAACGATGACGGAAATATTCTGCGAGACGATGCGAAATTTCTGCCGATATTATACGAACGCAACCGTGACAAATTCTATGACATGAGCAAAGTAACCGAAGCCGGAGATTCTGCGCTCAAAGATTTGGACAAGTATTTCGAATCATGTAAGAGAATCATAATTGCCGTTGATTGCGAGAACGCTGACCCATGCAAAGTCATTGGCTTGTTAAAAGATTTCAATCAACGTGGAGTTCTGGATAAGATCTGCAAAATTCTGCTTGTTGACGATGAACACACTTCGACACAATGGGACGCACTCCGACGCAACGAGAATTTGCCGCTGGAATATTACCTGACGGATCGCGTGAAAGACGAAAAATCCGCAGTTGACGTAGCATTGACGATAAAATTCTACAGGGAACTTGAATCTCAGAAAGAATCCGGCACACCGATTGATTCGGCGATAATAATCTCGAGTGATTGTGATTTCTGGCCCTTGGTTGAACTAACGCCCGAGATAAATTTTCTTGTGATGCTTGAGTACGATAATTGCAGCCAGGCGTACTATCAGCGATTGCATTATAACGAGATCCCGTTCTTTTACATTGACGAGTTCTACATGTCCGGCAACGTTGAATTAAAGACCGAGACAGTTTTGCAGGACGTAATAAGCGAGATTGAAGAGAATTATTTGAGCACGATGAACATATTTACGATTATGAATCGTGTTTTGGCTCGATTGGGCTTGAAAATGACGGAACAGGAGTTGGCGCAATTTTTCGAGAAGTATATCTGTGTTATGAACATCGGATTCGCGAAGAACGGCAGCGCGATTTTGCAGAACAAACCAGAGAAAACAGAATTTTGATTTACACATGAAAAATTCCCCTGAACTTTTTACGGCTCGGGGGAAATTTTTTTGCTAATTTATCGACGAACGCAACGAACTTGGCAGCGATTTATCATTCGTGAGTTGTTTCTTGAGACTTGCGCGTTTGGGATTATCGTTCCCGTACAAGTCCAGAAGCTTTAACTTGAAATGCGTTGTCCAATTCGAGTCCGGATAATTCTTGAGAAATTCTTCGAGAGTTGCGATTGCCAAATCCGTTTTGGGTTCTTGATACGAATCCAGATACAAATCCGACAAATCCCAGTATGCTAACTCAGCTTCTTCAGTGCCGCGTGAATTTGCGATTATGTTCTTGAGAATTTTCTCGCGTTCCTGCAAATTTTCGTCAGTGTCTTGCAATCTGTTAAACTCGACACGCATTGATTGCGCATTCTGTTCCAGCTCCGGAATATTAACGTTCGCCTGAGAATCAGAACTTGTAAGCAGCCAAAGCGGAATCGCCAACACTAACACAAAAATCCCCAAATATCCCAGTGCGAGACGTCTGTTGCGTTTGCGCCTGTGAATGCGTCGGTGATTTCTGGAGCGTGTTCGTGTGTCAGATTCGAGCAGGAAATTTATGTTCGAGTGATTCATGTTCACTTCAGATTATTATTTATTAACGTTTCAGGTTCACGACTTCTTCGAGAATCTGGTCGCTTGTTGTGATAACACGTGTGTTAGCCTGGAAGCCTCTCTGAGCGATGATCAAGTGCGTAAATTCCTCGGTCAAATCTACGTTGGACATTTCGAGATATTGCGCCATAATCGTTCCTTTGCCGTTTAACTCAGCCGGATCGATATTTGCTACACCGGAGTTAGTCGTTTCTCTGAACATTGTGTTGCCGATTTTTTCGAGACCCTGTTCGTTTGCAAACGTTGCCAGAGCTATTCTGTAAATCGGAATATTTTTGCCGTTCGAGTAGCTGCCCGTGACAGTTCCGTCCTGAGCGATCGAATAACTTTCCATAACTCCCATCGCGTAACCGTTCTGATAGACTGCTTTGGTTGTTGTTTCCGAGGCGAATTGCGTTACACCCATCATCGTATCGCCGTCGCCGCCGAAATTCAATTTGACCGTGCTGTTTTTAAGCCCCTCTAAACTGAACGGAATCTCGATTTCGACTTCAGCGTTTGTATCATCGTTATTTCCGTGTCGTGTGTTGGAACTATCTCCGGTTACAGCGTTGCAGACTGGACCGCAACCACAAAATTCTATTTCACCAGAGCTTGGTGTAGGGGTAATATTGCTTGTAGTTCCGTCGTCGTCGAGCAAGAATGCTTCCCAACGCCAGCGATTTTCCGTGACTTTCTTGAAGTTCACTTCGAGTGTGTGAGTATTTCCATCGCAATCGTAAATCGTGGTCTTTGTCGAATGATAGCCGCCCTGGTAAATCGAGCCTAATGTGTTCCAAGCGTCTCCGGGGTTATCAAGATTTTGAGCAGTCTCGAATGACAAAGTCTCGCCATCTGCACTTAGCCTGAAGTTGTTCTCGTTAAATCCTGGTGGGAAAGTTGCACCGACGGGCCAGTCTGCTGCCTGGAAAGTTCCATCTGCGTTAAAGTAAACGTTCGCTTCCATTTTGCGCATAGTCCAGTTATCAGGATCCGTGTCAGAATTATCGTAGTACCACAACGTGATAGGAGCTAACGTTCTCGCCAAATCTGAAGCCGGAGCAGATCTTGAGACAACACTCTCGTCAAATTCCGCGATAACTCTGTACGACACATTCGTTGGTGTACCGTTATTGTCGTAAGTCCCTTCGAGAACGAAAGAGCTGTAGTTCATGTTATCTTTCATGTTGTACGTGAGGAGTGCTGGATTCACGGTGACGTTTGCGCTTGTAGTGCCATCTGTAATTTCTGCGCCACTATCGTCATAGAAAGTCAAGTCTCTGATTTTCAGTTCGCCGGAATCATCGTCATATTCAGCCGTAAAATAAGTTGCCGGATTCGTTCCTGGGAAAGTGAAAACAGGAGTTCCGGTTTCACCGTTATTAAGTGAATCATAGAATTGCCCCTTTCTATCTCCGCTGTTTACGATGTAACCAGTTATCGCCTGATCTCCTCCGTTTCGTGATTGTTCTGACAAATTCAGCGCAAGTCTTGGCGTCTCGTTTGAGTTGACCTGAATCATATCAAAATAAATTCCGACGGTGTCTTCCTCACCTTGGGCTATCTCGACGTACATATACTTAGTGCCATCAGTTGAATCCAAATTCGTCTGAAATTTCATGTCGTATTCTTTAGTACCCAACGTAACTCTTGCAGTTCCCATTGGATTTCCGTCCCAGCCGCAGTAAGCATTATACGGCAAGTCAGCGAATCCGTATGGCAAGTATGATTTCGTTCGGCTGTCCAAGTTGCACTGGAATT
>CAJOEM010000009.1 GCA_905233725.1 uncultured Synergistales bacterium | reverse complement strand
GGGAACGTTGATCTTACAAATTTTCTCGAGATAAAGCTCCGTGGCGCAGGAATACGCGTAATTTACAAACTCGTGCGCACGGAAACGGAAATGCTGATCATCGTGATTGGAATGCGTGAGGACGAGGACGTTTTTAATATTGCAGGGGAACGCGCTGAAAGATATAATCTTCGGGATTAGGTGCGGAGTATTGCACGTAAAATCAAATTATAATTTATAAAGGAGAGATGTGTTTTGAAGAAAGTAATAATTGCAGTGTTGCTGAGCCTTTTGTTAGCGTTGTTTGCTGTTCAGGCTCAGGCGTTCGAGAACGGATTCGTGACTGAGTCGCCGTTGTCAGGTTTGCTTGTCGCGAAAAGACATGAACCGGTATATACGCCAACAGTCAGAGTTGCTCCAGTACCACCAAGACCCGCTCCGAGATATATGCCGCCTCCAAGCGAGATAGAGCGAAGACGCGCCGCAGAAATTCGGGAACGTGAGAGACGTGAACATGCTCGTTGGGAAAGAGAACGCCGTGAACGCGAACGTTGGGAATATGAGAGACGCGAACGTGAACGCTGGGAAGCTGAGAGAAGAGCTCGTGAAAAACGCGAAAGAGACGCACGTAAAGCCGAAATCATCGGGGAAGTTCTCGGCGCAATAATCCGAGAGTCACAAAGAGATAGCAAACGTGATCCGTATTATGATTATTAGAAAGGAATTGATAACATGTTGAGAAAGAATTTTGGAGTTGCGCTTGCGTTGTTATTCGTGGCAATTCTTTCGAGTGCGGCGTTTGCGGACGTGAAAACACTCGATGATCTGAAGACTGCGAAAATTGGCGTTCAGGCTGGTGCCTCTTGTGAGATGCTCTTGCGCGATTTCACAAGCGGAACTTCGGCGGATATTCTGACTTATGAGAACATTGCGGATATTGTGAATGCGTTGAAAGATGGCAGTATTGACGCTGCTGTCATGGACGATTCTCCGGCGAGATATTTTGCTGCTGGCGATGAGAAACTCAGGATTTTGCCCGAAGCCCTCCAGACCAGTTATTACGCGATCGCATTCAGACGTGGAGATTCTCTGCGTGCGCGCGTGAACAAAGCTCTCGACGATTTGAAAGCCGACGGAACTCTCACAGCGATTTTGGCTCGACATATCGACGAAACACCCAGCAACACAAAAATAGATTACAACAAGCGCGATGATAACAGGAAATTATGGGTAGGCTGTGCAGCGAGTTTTCCTCCGTATGAGCTACGCACTGAGAACGGCTTCTTCGGAATCGATATCGAGTTATGCGCGGAAATTGCGAAAAAGCTCGACATGGAACTCGTGATCGCTGATTACAGATTTGATGCGCTGGTTGATGCTCTGTTGCTTGGGAAAATCGACATGATTTGCTCGGGATTTACGATTAACTCAGAACGTGAATTGATCTTGGATTTTTCGCAGCCGTATGATCTGAATCGTGACGTAGTAATGGTTCGTGCGGAATAAATCTTAGCGCGTTTGATCGCGTTTGAACTCGAAGTTATGAAAAGCAAGGCTCGCATTCACGGGCTTTGTTTTTTTATGCTGAGTTATGTTATATAATTGGTAAAAATTCCGAAGGGAGAGAACTCTTTTTGCCACGATATATTTGCATACACGGACACTTTTATCAGCCACCGCGAGAAAATCCCTGGCTCGAAATGGTCGAACTTCAGGACAGCGCGTCACCTTGGCACGACTGGAACTCTAGAATTTCTGCCGAATGCTACAGCCGAAACGCCGCCTCACGAATCCTGGACAAGAACGGCGATATTGAGAAAATCTGCAATAATTACTCGAAGATGAGCTTTAACATCGGGCCTACGCTTTTGTCATGGCTCGAGGAAAATGACCCGTTCTGTTACAACGCAATCCTCGAAGCCGACGAACTCGGGCGAAAAAAATTCTCCGGTCATGGAACGGCTCTGGCTCAGGTATATAATCATATCATAATGCCACTGGCAAATCGCCGCGACAAAGAAACTCAGGTCAAATGGGGCATTGCTGATTTCGAATCGCGATTCAAGCGCAAACCTGAGGGAATGTGGCTGGCTGAATGCGCTGTCGATACCGAAACACTCGAAGTCCTCGCGGAAAACGGCATTGCATTCACGATTCTGTCACCATGGCAGGCTCAGTCAGTCAAGCTTGGCGGCTCTCAGGATTGGCAGGACGTAACTGGTGCGAAGATCGACACGAGCGTAGCCTACAAGTGCAAATTACCCTCGGGACGCAGCATAAGCCTGTTTTTCTACGACGGCGTTTTATCCCAGAAAATCGCGTTCGCAGGCTTGTTGAACGACGGCAAAACTTTCGCGGATAGCTTAATCGACGCTTATCCTGACAACGGCGGACCGGTATTATCCAATGTTGCGACTGACGGCGAATCATACGGGCATCATCACAAGTACGGCGACATGGCACTCGCGTATTGCCTGAATTATCTCGAAAATACGTCAAAAGCGCAATTAACGGTCTACGGCGAATATCTGGAGTTTTACCCGCCAGAATCCGAAGTGAAATTGATCGAGCCATCGTCATGGAGTTGTGCTCACGGTGTCGAACGCTGGAGAAGTAACTGCGGCTGCACTACCGGCAATGACGGCTTCCAACAGGAGTGGCGCAAAGGTCTGCGAGAATCTCTGGATTTTCTGCGCGATAAATTGGCGAATTTGTACAGGAAATCCGCGGCGAATATTTTCCGGGATCCGTGGGACGCTCGAAACGATTATATCCGCGTAATTCTTGACAGATCCGGCGATAATATCAACGCTTGGCTGAGAGAGAATTGCTCACGAGACTTGGATCAGGACGAGCGCACAAAAGTTCTCGAACTCATGGAAATGCAACGAAACGCGCTGTTAATGTTCACGAGTTGCGGCTGGTTCTTCGACGAGATTTCGCGTATTGAACCGGTGCAGATTATGCGTTATGCTGCGAAAGCTATTGAACTTGCGAAGAAGCTGTTTAATCTTGATCTCGAACATGACTTCCTGAAAATATTATCCCAGGCTCCGAGCAATATTCCAGAGTTGCAGAATGGCGCGAAGATTTATGAATTGCTCGCTAAACAGGGGCGCGTTGATATGTCACAGATGGCTGCGTATTACGGCATAACGTCACTTGTGAAGGGCTTCAGGCACGAATTTTCCGAGGGATGCTGGCTGATGTCCGGCAAGGTGCTGAAACTCACGGACGAGAGCGAGAACTCGAAATTATTCTCAGCCGGTGTCGTGAAGATTCGCTCGAAGATTACGCTTGAAGAAAAGAATTTCATGTTCGCGGCGAATTACCTGAACGGCATGTCTATGTTATGCGGAGTTTTGGAATGCTCGGAGAATGATAGTGTAAATCAGGAACTTGCCAGGGAACTGCGTGAATTATTCGCAGACACGCGCAAACTCGTGAACAAATTCGGCTACAAGCTATATTCGATCAGGCATATTCCGATTGATTCGCGACGAAAACTGACGAACGAACTCTTGAAGCAAGATGTCGAAACTATCGAAACCCGCACGAAAGACATAGTCGAAAATTACGGCTCAATGCTTGAGTACTTGACGCTGGTCGGGGTTAAGCCGCCGGAAATTATCTCGATGGCAGCGCGCTTCATGCTCACCTCGAATATTACGCGAAAATTGCGCGAACCGGAACCCGATGTGAAAAGTATTGCAAAAGATCTCAGATTGGCAGCGTTTTGGCGAGTGCAGCTTGACGAAGAACAGATTCGATATGTATTCTCGGATTTCGGCATGAAGAACGTTATGGTGCGATTGTGCCTGTGTGGCGCTCAGAAAGATTTGCTGGACGACGCGAACGAATTGCTGAATTTATTCAACGAGAATTTCAAGTGGCATCTTGAGCTATACGAAGTTCAGAATTTGTACAACGAGTTCATAAAGAAAAATAATTTCCGCGATTTGCCGTATGACGTTAGAAAATCTACGTACTCACTCGGGCGTGCGCTGCATTTCTCGGAGGAGCTGCTGAATAATTATGTGCGAATCTGAGCGTGAAGAAATTTGGCGTAATTTGGAATTTTTTGTCCATGCGCTGGCTGATTCACACTCGCGATATTTGCAGCTGAATAGCTCATGTTTTTGCGTTGACATTGGCAGCATTTCCGCGTCCGACAACTGGTTGTATTATCCGGAGAGAAGCATAAATCCCGATGAAATTTCCAGAGCTGTTGATTTTTTCGCAGCTGAGAATCGTGAGTTTGTTATGCCGATTTACTCTGAGCATGATGAGTCAGGGCTGGAATTTCTGAGTGAGTACAATTTGCAGCATGCGGGTAATTTGCTGGCGATGAGTTTTGCGTGTTCGAGTAAAAAATCCTCAGAACTGGATTCGCGCCTGGAATTTGAGATTGCGCGTGATAATTCGGACTTGGGAATTTGGCTTGAGACTTCGCTGCTTGGATTCGGTGTTGCTAGTTCGGAGCTTGGCTTGTTTTCAGATGGCTATGCGAATTTGCTCGAAGCGTTCAGGAATAATCCGGGAAATCTTTTGCCTGTGATTGCGCGTGAGAAAATTTCGGGCGAATATCTTGGCAGTTTTCTGATTGCGAGTTCTGAGAATTTGACGGGGATTTATTACTTCTCGGTTTTGCCGGAACACAGGCGTAAAGGCGTTGCGCGCGCGATGATGAATTTTGCGCTGAAAATTTCCGGTGAGTCTGGGAAAATTCTTTTGCAGGCGACACCTTCAGGCATCCCGTTTTACAGGAGCTTTGGATTTCGCGATTTATTCGAAATTGAGCTGTACTCGAATGGCGACGATGTGTTTTAATCGTTAATTTTGAGCGTTTTATTATTCATGATTTCACACCCATAAATACATGTGAAAACTAGACTTACAAACTAGTTTAAAGTTATTTTTACGCATAAACTTGACAAATTTGAGCGCTTAGTATAATATACATTCTGTCGCAGGCGATAAACAAATCAAAATCGATAGCTTACTTGTAAAAGCTAGCACAGGTGAGCGGAAAGGAAAAAATTATGGCAGTAATTATTACGAACAAAAGTTACAAAGTCAGCATCAAAACAAACGCGGGCACGGATTCGTCCGGCAACGTCATCACTGAAACCGTTGGACTCGGCTCGCTTAAGAACGGAGCAGATCAGGACAAGATCGTCGCAGTGGCAGGCTTAGTCGAAACTGTTCTCGAGAACCCGATCTACTCAATCGAGGAAACAACCGTAAATATTTTGAGCGAGTAGCTCATGAATATCTCGGGAAAAATCGGCGAATTATTACGCTCAATAACGATCGCTTTTTCACACACGAAAAGCAGAAAGGAAAAATATCATGGCAACGAACAGAAAACTTCAGTTGAAATTCAAGGATACGAACGACGAGAATGTAACATTCACGTTCGCTCACATCAAGGCAAATCCAGCCAGAACGGACGTTAAAGCCCTCATGTCCGGAATGATCGCAAATAACGCCATCTGGCAGAAAAGCCCCGCAACGGAAACGTCTGCAACCCTCGTCACAACGACGACAAGCGCAATCGACATCTCCGACTAGTTCAATCAAGCATTATTATAGCATTATTAATAATTAATAACAGGAAACTTCGGTGTAACAGCCGGAGTTTTTTGTTGCCTCGTTTCGGATTTTTGCGAGAGACTTGATTTTGCGGACAAAACGTGATAATATTTTTCAAGTCATGGCCCCATCGACTAGCGGTCTAGGTCGTAGCCCTCTCAAGGCTAAAACACGGGTTCAAATCCCGTTGGGGCTACCATTTATGAAGGAGTCCCTATGATGATCAAGAAAAACGTGTTCGGGGTACTTCCCGATGGGCGCAACTCGTATTCCTACACGATATTCGACGATAGCGGTCAGAGTGTTGTGTTGAGTGATTATGCTTGCGCAATTTTGCAGATAAACGTGTTCGACAAGAATGGCAAACTCAGAGACGTGGCTTTGGGCTATGATTTGCTGAAAGACTACTTGAACGACAAACGCTTTTTTGGCGCGACAATCGGGCGTTACGCAAACAGAATCGCAAACGCGGAATTTACGCTCAATGGCAAAACCTACAAACTCGCTGAAAACGACGGCAAAAATCATCTTCACGGCGGTGTGAGCGGCTTCTCGAGAAAATTATTCAACTCGACAATCAAAGACGACAACTCAGTCATGTTCCAGTATTTCAGCCCAGACATGGAAGAAGGCTATCCCGGTAATTTCAACCTGAATGTTACGGCAACTTTCACGAACGGCGAACTGACCTTCAATTACCAGTACTTGAGCGACAAAGATACTCCGGCAAATATAACAAATCATAATTATTTCAATCTTAATGGTCACGGCACAGGAAATATTTTGAGTCACACGCTCATGATTAACTCCGACGAATATTGCCACGGCGATTCTGGATTACTCGCTCAAGCTCCATTAGTTCCGGTCGAGAATACCCCGTTCGATTTCAGAACACCAAGAAAAATCTTCTCCGGAATTTCTACACACTCAAAAGAGATTATCAACGCATTCGGCGGCTACGATCACTGCTTCAGGATTAATCGCTCGGGAAATAATTTCGCAGCTTGTGCAATCGGTGACGTCTCAGAAATAAAACTCGAAGTCTTCTCGGACATGCCGGCAATGCAGCTCTACACGGGTAATCAGCTCGGCATAGTTCAGGGCAAAAACGGCGAATTATACAACTCATTTGACGGATTCGCTCTCGAGTGTCAACACTTCCCAAACGCAATTAACGAGCCTTTGTTCAACGATTCAGGAGCATTAATCAAAGCCGAAACTCTTAACGAAGCTTTTATCAAATTCAAATTCAGTACTCTATAATTTATATAAGCAGCATACGAAAAAACTCCCTTGTCAAATCAAATTGGCAGGGGAATTTTTTGTGCGTGAGATTAATTATTATTTTCCAACGCAAAATCTGCTGAAGATCGAGTCCAGCAATTCCTCGTTATTCTTGAAGCCCTCAAAGCCCAACATGCTCATCAGGCAATTACGCGCAGAATTCAACAATCCAGCAATCACGTCCGAAGCCGCGAAATTATTCTCGCACTCGCAAATCTGATCAACAAGCTCAATCGCTTCATCAAGATAACTCATCTGCTTCTCTGACGCATTCAGGCCGAATTCCAACACAGAGCCTCCTCGCGAAATCTCCAGAATCGCAGCCTTCAAATCTTCCAGACCAAATCCAGTCTTCGCAGAAATAAATATCTTTCGCAAATCCGGAAATTCCGAAGACAATTCCGAAATATGCGGCTTATCCTGCAAATCGCACTTGTTGAGAATTATTATCAAGTTCGAGGCGTGATTCTCTTCATGATTCTCTCGCAGAAATTTCACGTCATAATCCGTAATGCCTCGCGAAGAATCTATAACCCAGAGGCAAATGTCACTCTCACGAATCGCGTTCCTGGCAAGTTCAATGCCCTCACGTTCGATTAAATCCCCGGATTCCCGCAAGCCTGCAGTGTCCGTTAATCTCAGCGGCACTCCGTCAAAATTCACGGACTCTTCAATCACGTCACGCGTAGTCCCGGGAATTTCCGTAACAATCGCACGCTGCTTTCTCAACAGCGCATTCATAAGCGAAGATTTCCCAGCGTTAGGCAATCCGGCAATCACAACTCGCACGCCGTTCAAAAGCAAAATCCCAGCCGAACATCGTGAACGCAAATCCTCAAGTCTGGCTCTAATCGCGAAAACTTCACGCAAATCCACTCCGGAAAATTCAACGCCCTCAGGAAAATCCAGCGCAATTTCCAAATCTCCCTGAAAACGCAAAATCTCTTGATAAATTTCCCGAACAATTTCCGACAAGCCGCCCGTCAAAGTTCGTGCCGACGCTCTAAGCGATTCCATACTCTGCGACTTTATCACGCCAAGAACTCCCTCAGCTTCGGATAAATCAATACGCCCATTTAAAAATGCTCTGCGCGTAAATTCTCCAGGTTCAGCAATTCTCGCGCCGTTACGCAAAACCATCTGCAGGCACGTTCTCGCCAGCAAAATTCCGCCGTGAGTGTGAATCTCGACAATATCTTCGCCGGTGTAGGACTTCGGAGCCTTGAAACGCACGCACAAAACACGATCAAGAACTTCACATGAATCAGGCTCTATCAAACTCGTCAACTTCATCAAGCCCGGTGTTTCGAAATTTCGCGTGTCATACAAGATTCTGCGGGCAATATTTGCAGCTTCAGAGCCGGAAATCCTAATTATCGCAATACCGCCCTCGCCCAATGCCGTGGAAATTGCAGCTATCGTCTCAGAATTATTTTTGCGCACGCAGCCACTCTTCCGCCGCTTTCCTGCTGCTGACCTTGCCAGTTCCGACAGCCATGTCAAGTCCGTCAAGCAACTCACCGACACGCCTGCCAGGTTTCATGTTCAGCAAATTCATGACCTCGCGACCCGTCAAATATCTCGACGCACCTTCCGTTTGAAGCGACACAGCGTTAAATCTGCGCAAAACCTGATCAAGATTCCAGCGATTGTCGTCCAAAACATCACTATACTCATCGAAAAATCCCTCAGCTTTGGCAATGCAGCGCGCAAAATTCAACGCAACTTCGACAGCTTCACGGTTAAATTCCAGAACGTCGGCGCAGAATTTTTCCTCGCTTGTTGGCTCATAGAAAGATTTATAATACTTGATAATCGCGATTACGTCACTGATTGTCTCGGACGGCACGTTCCATCGAGTTAAATAATCCGTGATCAGCCTGTCGTTTAACTTGCTGCGTTCTTTTTCATCAAGAGAATGCGTTCCGATTCTGCCGAATAATCCAGCCAAGACAAACGCGTCGTTCTCTGCGATAATCTTGTTCGTGTCGAGTCGTGATTCGATCAATTCCAGCGTCGTCAAAACGTGATCGAACAAACTTTTGCCGGTATTCTTGCCATCAGGAATATTTTTCAAGTCATCAAGCTCTCTCAGGAAAAACGGGATAATCCTGAAACTGTCGCACAACTCGATAAATCTCCACGGTCTGCGTCTCAAACCCTTCATGATTTCACGGCCCCAGCGTTCCGGCGGAATGTCATTCATGCGCTCGGCGTGTGACTCGAGGAATTTTCGAACGTCAGTCTCACTCTTCCAGAAAATATCCATTTCCAATTCTGCAGCAAATCTCAGCATTCTCAAAATTCTCAGCGGATCCTGCTTGATCAAATTCACATCGTCGCCCGTTAGCCTGATAACTTTGTTGCGAATATCAAATCTGCCGCCGAACGGGTCAACGATTCCGCCATCGCCACGAATAGCAATCGCTTCAATGCTCAGGTCTCGACACGCTAAATCATCTTCAATCGAATCGCCCCTCATACTGAACGCTCTGAATTGCATTCCGGAAATTTCGCCGCGCAACGCAGGATAAGCTCCACGCGCATCGACCGCTCCTGTTCCGAGTGCCAGCGCAACCTGGTACAAATCGTCTGAATCTATCGTAAGTGTTGCGATATCAGGTTGAACTCCCATTTGCATCATTCTGACCGTATCGCCTACAAGCCACGCGCGAACACCGGTGCTCTCGATCTTCTCAAGAATATCCATGCAATTTGACATGTTAATTTACATCTCGCTTTCGGAATAAAATAATAATATTAATATTCATAATCATACAGCAAATTCGCAATTCTTTCCTCCGAGTTTTTTCACTTTGTACAGAGCTTCGTCAGCATCCGTGAATAACTCCTTGAAGCATTTGTCACGCGAGCCGAACGCAACTCCGCAACTCACAGAAACTGCCGGCAAATTCTCGTCCGCCTCGGGACTGCTCAGAATTTCATTTATGCGCTCAACTTTCTGACGCACAACGTCAATCAAAGCCGGAGTCACTCGCAGCATTATCACAGCAAATTCGTCACCGCCGATTCTGCAAACGTAATCTTGAGACCTGAACGAATCTCTCAGCGTGTTCGCAACTTCGCGCAGGACTAAATCCCCGACAGTGTGACCGTACGTGTCATTTATGCGCTTGAACTTGTCAACGTCAATAACCATTAACGCCGCACCTGACATGTCAGTCTTCTCGACGATTTCGGCGTAACCTTCGCGATTATACACACCGGTTAATTTATCGTGCGTTGCCTCGTACGCGAGATGCTCTTTCTGGTCAAGCGTGTTGTGATACATCGTATTGTACGTGTCAGCCATGGTCTTCGCTTCATGTAACTGGCGCTTTTGATTCTTGAACATGAGATTATACGCGCGTGCCAAAAACTGAAACTCATCAGAACCCCAAACCGGGATCGGCAACTCATCCTGAATATAAAGCACCGCCTTCACCAACGGGCGAATCACCAGAAACAGCGTGAACAGCATCGTAGCAACTGTAATCGAGATCAGCAGCACGAGAAAAAATTGCTGGCTTCCAAGAATTTTTCGCAAATTGCCGAGCGTGTCAGTCTGAAGCGAATTAACTTTCTCAGCCAAGAGATTCACGCAGATATTCATGTCGTCCAAAATTCTTGCGCGTTTCTTGCGATATGCCCCGCTGAACACCAGTGAACGTGCGCGCAGAGCCTTTAATCCAGACGTTAATTCCGCGTCACGGCTTGTCAGAGAAATTACGTGTAATTGCTCAGGTAATTCCGAGTCTTTGTATAAATACGCCGATGCTGTCAATCTCATCGCGTACATTTCCCAGACCATCAATTCGTTCGAGCCATCTAATGCTCTCTTGAATGCTGCGTAAATTTCCGCGTTAGATAAATATTTTGCAACGCTCGCAATCGCTTTGTCACGACGTCTGTTCACGCTCGTCTCGTTGAAATAATTCCGGATGTATTGCAATTTCCCCGTCTCGACAAAATCACGCGTCTGTTCGGTCAAATATTCCAAGGCAATTTGCAAATCATAAGCATGACGCTGCCACATAACAAAATCTCTGGTATTTTCCTGCACGATTGAGTAGCCATGATTAGTCCGGTACGTAGAAAAAATCAGAATCACCGAGATCAAAACCGTCACAAAGCCGACCGCGTAATTGAAATTCCTGACAGAAATTCCCCGGCTCAAAATATCATTGCCCAAATCGCTTAAAAATTTGCTTCTGAGCTTTTCCTTGTCTGAATCGCGTAACTCATCTGAAACTTTCACAAAATCTTTCGCCTGTTCCTCCGAACTCATTGCTGAATCCCTCCACCGCAAAAATCTTATCGTATTTCAATCGTAATTTCACTCTACGCGAATATTATATATTATCCTGCACGAAAAAAGCCCCCCAAAAATTCTGGAGAGGCATTTACATATTTTTATTCACGCATTTTTTTTCGCAGCCTAAGCGGCAGGCATAAGACTCTGAATTTGAATTTGATTCTGTATCTGGTATTCTCTGAGTGACGCAAGAACTGACGACACGCCATTCAAGATATTTTGCTGAGCGTCTTCCTGTGAGTTCTGCTCAAAAATCGGAGTGTTTCGCAGCACGCTGGCCCTGAACTCAAATTTCTGAGATTCTGAATCGCCCGCTGTCATTTCACTCCTTGCCTTTGACGCAAGAGTTGCAGCCTTTGCAGCTACTTTGAAGTCTTGACCCGATGGATCTGCCGGAGCATTCGCCGCGCGCTGTACCTTTTGCATATTATGCAGAGTTTCCTCGGGAGTTGCGCCTTCTTTGATCTTAATCGGAACTTCTCCGCCGGTGATATATTTCTTGCCGTCCGGACCCTCTGTGTACGAATAACTCACAGCACCGCCAAATTCTCCTGCTGCTGCCTGATGAGCTGCCTCATGAGCTATGACTTCGCGCTGAATATTTTCGAGTTCCTGGATTTCGCGTTCTTCCTCGGAGTCCTGTTCTGATTTCTGAGTTTTCAACGCGTCCTTATTCTCTTCTTTGATTCGTTCGCTGACAGTTCGGGAATTTTTATCGCGGATTTCGTCGAGTTTGGATTCGTTTGCTTCTTTCTGAGCGATTTCCTGAGTTGTAACGCCACCGCTGACACGATTCAAATCTTCCTCGCTGCCCTTCATCGTGACGGATGCGCCGGTGATATAGCGTCTGCCGTCCGTGCCCATCGAGTAATGATAGACCGTGTGAACCTGAGCGCCGCTGCCGAGTTTTGCCTTAATGCTCTGTTCCTCGGACAAGATTTCCTGTTCCTTTTGCTGTTTAGAAACGTCAGTCTCTTCGGATTCGATATTTTCCGGGCTGTACACACGTGAGATTCGATTCACCGGTTCGAGATAACCAGCCGAAAGCATCGATGTAACCTGCATAATTTGTGCACCTCCTTCGCAAAAAATTTTTACCTGTGCATATTATACATGAGTTTTACGCAATATTAATTATTTTTTCAACAGAAATTCCCAGAGCAAAAGCTCAAATCCCTGCCACGATTTCGCGCCACTGGTCTTCTCAAGATACGACAATTTCACGAGTTCAAGCATGAATCTCTTGATCGCATTTAATCCGAAATTCTTTATCGCAGCACGAGCTTTCTTGAGCGCGTATTTTCTCCTGACTGGGTCTGTGCCGGAAGCTTTGAGAGCCAAGTCCACAGAACTCCCAGAGAAACACGCAATTATCAACGCAGGACGCAAGCGATTCGCAAGTGCCGTCAAAATTCTCAGCAACGGCTCATTTCGCAAATAATGCAAACTCTTCGCAACGTCAAGAATATTACGCTCACAAACTCCGTCGAGAAAACTCAGCAACGCACCGCCGCCTTCATCGAACGAGAGTTTTTTCACGTCCTCAAGCTTTATCTCACGTCCTGACGCATACAGCGCAAGTTTCGAAATTTCCGAACGCAATTCTTCCTGAGATTCGATACTGTCAGCGAGTAATTGTGCGGCATCGGCATTGAGCTTTAAGCCGGATTTTTTCGCAAGCTCCAGCAGCCAGGATTGCTTTTCCCACGGAGGAATACTTGCTTCGGACTTGATTATCTCGATTTTATCCGCAATCGACTCAAGATTCTTCGCAAAACTTCCCGTGAAAATAAATATCAGCACGCAAATCGCATCGTCAGCTTCGAGAAAATTCTGCAAATCATCCGGAAATTCCCCGAGAAAATCCGCGTTCTCAATCACAATAATTTCACGTGCGGCAAAAAGTCCCGGAGAAATCGCGTTCTCGAAAATATTTCCCCAGGAACTGAACGATTTATTCTCCGAGCCTGCCTCAAATTTTCCGGTCAACGTGTAATTTCTGCGCGTCAAATCAGCAATCTTTTCTTGTAATTGACGACGCTGCGATTCACCGGCTTCGATTGCGATCACGTGCGGCATCGCGTTACTTCACGACGATATTCACGAGTTTGTCCGGAACAGTTATTATTTTCACGATTGATTTTCCAGCGATTTTCTCCTGAACGATTTTCTCGTCAAGAATCGATTTTTCGAGCGAATCTTTTGCAAGTCCTGCAGCACGGGCGAATTTTCCGCGAACTTTGCCGTTAATCTGCGCAACAACCGTCACTGAATCCTGGACTAACGCAGACTCATCACAAACGCACCACGGCTCAAGACAAAGCATATTCTCATGACCGAGCATCTCCCACAATTCCTCAGTTATATGCGGGCAGAACGGCGACAGACAATTCACCAACACGTCAACTGCTTCACGGCGCAAAAACTCAGCCTGTTCGGATTTGTCATTCAGCGCGTAAATGCTGTTCACAAGTTCCATTAATCTAGCGATTGCTGTGTTGAATTGCTTTTCGTTCTGAATATCGTTCGTAACGTCCTTAATCGTCGAGTGAATCTTGCGCTTGAAATCGCGTAATTCCGGATTATCAATCTCGTGCATTTTCACGATTTTCCCGTTATGATTCTTAAGGCTGTCGAGATTATCTTCGACGTAACGCCACACACGATTCAAAAACCTGAACGAGCCTTCGACACCGCGTTCTGACCAGTCAAGATCGTTATTGGGTGGAGCTGCAAATAATATAAACAGCCTCGCCGTATCCGCGCCGTATTTCGCGACAATTTCGTCTGGATTCACAGTGTTGCCGACGGATTTCGACATTTTCGAGCCGTCCATCAAGACCATTCCCTGAGTGAGCAAATTCGTAAACGGTTCGCGCGCTTTTGTGAGTCCAATGTCAGTCAGGAACTTCGCAAAGAATCTCGCGTAAATCAAATGCAGACACGCGTGTTCAATTCCGCCGATGTACTGGTCAACCGGCATCCAGTATTCGACATCAGATTTTTCGAACGGAGCTTTTTCGTCGCCGGGTGAGCAATATCTGTCAAAGTACCATGATGAACAGAAAAACGTGTCCATCGTGTCAGCCTCGCGTCTTGCATGACCGCCGCAATGTGGGCAAGTTGTCTCGAGAAATTCCGGCAGATCAAGCAACGGTGAATGACCAACTTCTTTGACTTCGACATCTTCGGGCAATCTCACCGGCAGCTGATCCTCGGGAACTGGAACTACTCCGCATTTGTCGCAATACACGAACGGAATCGGCGTTCCCCAGTAACGTTGACGCGAAATTAACCAGTCTCTGAGCTTGAAATTAATCTCACGCTTGCAAATATTATTTTCTTCGCCCCAATCGAGCATTTTCGTGATAGCTTCGTCAGTTTTCAGGCCGTTGAACTTGTCGGAATTGCAGACTATGCCGTTCTCTTCGAATGCGTGCTTCATCGTCGCGCCGTCAAGAATTGTGCCGTCAGTCGGATTGATAACTGGAATTATCGGGATATTATATTTCCTGCAGAAATCGAAGTCTCGCTGGTCATGCGCAGGAACTCCCATGATTGCTCCCGTGCCGTAATCGCTCAGTATGTAATTCGCAATCCAAATCGGAATTTTCTCGCCGCTGATTGGGTGTGTGCCGTAAAACGGTGTTTTGAAGCCAAGTTTTTCAGCTTTTGCGTCAGAACGTTCGATTGAAGATTGTGCCGTAACTTTTTTCACGAACGCTTGTAATTTTTCGGATTCGTCCGGATTCATGCTGGCGATCATTTTGCGCACAAGTTCATGTTCAGGAGCGAGCGCAATAAACGTTACGCCGTAAATCGTGTCGAATCTCGTTGTGAAAGCTTCGATTTTGTAATCAAGTTCCGGGACCTCGAACGACAATCTCGCACCTTCTGAACGACCGATCCAATTCGTCTGCATAATCCGCACGCGTTTGGGCCAACCTTGAAGATCTTTCTCAATATCGTCGAGCAATTCCTGAGCGTAATCCGTTATCTTGATGAACCATTGTTTGAGATTCTTTTTCGTGACTGGATTGTGACAGCGCCAGCACACGCCCTCAGAAACTTGTTCATTCGCCAAAACCGTTCCGCAATTTTCGCACCAATTCACCGGAGCTTCTTTCTGGTAAACGATGCCACGCTTGTACATTTGCAGGAAAATCCACTGATTCCACCTGTAATATTCTGGCAAACACGTAATCGCTTCACGTCGCCAATCATAACTGTAACCCATGCGTTTGAGCTGATTGGTCATGTAAGCGATATTTTCGAGAGTCCATTTGTGCGGCTGAGTCTTGTACTTTATCGCAGCATTCTCAGCAGGCATTCCGAACGAGTCAAAGCCGATTGTGTATAAAACATTCTTGGCATTTTTTCGCAGGAATCTCGCCAACACGTCTCCGATTGAGTAATTGCGAATATGTCCCATGTGTAACGCGCCGCTTGGGTACGGGAACATTTCGAGGCAGAAAAATTTCTCTTTTGACGCGTCCGCCTCCGAGTGAAAACAGTTTGAATCCTGCCATCGAGCTTGCCATTTTCTCTCGATTTTCTCAAATTCATACGGCATAAAAAATATAACCTCCGTTATAAAAAAATTCGTGTGAAAAAAATTATCCGTCAAATTATATAATAATCGCGAAATTTTTTTGTTCAAAATGCTAATACGGGTGTAAAATTGTAGGGATTTTGTGAGAAAGATTTTTTACGAGAATAATGCGATTTATGAAATATACGAAATTTACGATAGTTACGATTACGACAGGAGGGTTTTGTAAAATCAAATGGATCGCCTCATGATAGATTTTTCTGAAGTTGAAGCCGGAACAAGTTTAGCAAGCATCAGGAACACCACGGGTAATTCATACGCGAGGAATAATCGACGCATTGATTCCCGTGATTACGAGAATCGCATATCAAGAAATCCGGCAATTACTGGAACTGAAACTGGAACTGAAATTAAAACCGAACGAACAAGTGACGCGCCGAAATTATCGTTCGAAGACATATTAACTGAATCCGTCAAGAAAGTTAATTCCCTGCAAATTCATGCTGAGAAAAAAGTTCGAGACTTGGCAATCGGTGACGTTGATGATATTTCCGAAGTTGTGCTGGCATCGTCACGGGCGGACACTGCGCTGCGATTATTAATGGAAGTTCGCAACAAGTTTCTCGATGCATATCAGGCTTTATCGCGAATAACCGGTTAATTTATAATCTCGTTATGAAAATTTACTATGGATACGATTAAACGCTGGTTTGCGTCATTTCTGACATTTTGGGCTGCCCTGAAATTATGGCAGAAAATTTCGATCATTGCCGCTGCGATTATAGTTTTGCTGGGACTTGGTGCGCTGATTTTCACGGCGGGAAGCACGACTTATGAGCCGTTATTTGCCGGACTTGAAGTCGAAGATCAGGCTGCAATAGTCGATTACTTGCGGGAAAATAATATTCCGTACAGACTTGATCCACCTGCGAACGCGATATTAACTCCGGGCGCGACTGTTTACGAGACGAGACTTGCACTCGCTCAAATGGGTTTGCCCAAAGGCGGCAGCACCGGTTTCGAAATATTCGACGATTCGAAAATGGGCATGAGTGAATTTCAGCAGAGAATCGCATATATACGCGCAATCGAAGGCGAACTCGCACGCACAATCTCGAAAATGGCACAAATCGACAGTGCAAGAGTCAGCGTTGTAATTCCCGAACAGCGATTATTTCTCGAACAGCAGAAACCCTCAACTGCGTCAGTATTGCTCAAACTCAAGAACGGTGCGAATGTCGGCATAAATCAGGTCAGAGCGATCATTCATCTTGTTGCTCACAGCGTCGATGGATTGCAGCCGGATTCAGTCACGGTTGTCGATACGAACGGGCGAATATTATCCGACATGGTCTCGGACAGCATGATAATTTACCCGCAAGATGGCAAAAGTTCCGTCACAAGTGTTCAGCGTGAACTCGAACGTCAACACGAACACGAACTCGAAAACAAAGTACGCGTCATGCTCGAACAAGTTTTCGGTCCGGGCAGCGCAGTCGTGCGTGTGAAAATCGAACTGGACTTTGACAAGCGCACAAGTTCATTCGTTGAGTATACACCAAATCCCGAAACCGGCACAGGCGTACCGAGAAGCAACGAACGTCAGGAAGAAAGCTACTCCGGTCAAGGTCAACCAGTCAACGGCAATCCTGGAACTACGACTAATATCCCGGGTTACGCGATTAACACTTCGAACGTTCAGAGCGATTACAACAAGTCAAACTCGACGACGAATTACGAGATCACAACTCGAAAGGGCGATCAGGTCGTTACGCCGGGCGGTGTTCGCAGATTGTCGGCTTCGGTTTTAATCGACGACAAAGAAAATCTACTCGACGATGAAGAACGCTTGAACGGGATCCGTGAAGTAATTTCTTCGGCAATCGGCTTTAACTCGCAGCGTGGCGACAGTTTGGTAGTTCGTGCGATGAAATTCTCGACGGCTTTTGCTGATGCTATGGCTGAGGAATTGCGTCAGGAAAGATTGTGGCGAATCATTTCCGGATCAATCGCGGCATTCTTCGTGATATTATTGCTCTTGATCGCGCTTTACTGGTACGTCAAACGCAGGAATGCAAGACTCGCTGTCGAAGAAATCGAAGCTGAGGGTCGCAAAGTCCCAACGATTCAGGAAATGCTCACGTCACCGGATTTGTTGGCGTTCCAGGGTGAAATGGCGGTTCTCGAAGAACAGCTCAAAGCCTACGCGAAGAATCATCCGGACGAGATTGCAACACTGGTCAACGAATGGCTTACTGCTGACAGCTAAGCAAAACCCCGAAATACGCATAAAAAAAGACCGTCACTCACACAAATTGAGCGGCGGTTTTTTGATTCGCGAATTTTATTTACGATTCAGCTTCAGCTTTTTATCTTCTTTTTTTATCATTCACAATGCAAACGACTTTCATTGGCAGCGTTACGATTTCACTCGGCGACGGCGCAACTTGTGAGAGCCATTCTGACGCTGGAATATCTTTGGGATTCATGCCGTTATCCGGAGGCGTGATTACTCCCACTGGCAGCGAGCCTTCCGTTCTGAAATGCGCGAACAAATCCCCGATAGTTTTTCCGCGAAATTCTCTGGGTGCATCAAATGACGCGAAACTGTGTCCCTCATCTGCCGTTGACAAAATATCGCGAATAAATGCCGAAATTCCCTCGTTATGCGTGCACATTGCCGTAATATCCGCGATTAAACTATCCGTATAAAGAATATCATCGACGTGTGCGTATCGTGCGTAACGTTCGTTCTCTGGGTCGTGCAGTTCCATAACCGTGTAGACATTCGGAGTAACGGCTTCGATTGCGAGTCCGGTCAAAATCGTGTGCGAGTCATCATTGCCGAAATTCGGATCTCCGAGAATTATTGCTGCTCTGGCTTTCTCGATTCCGGCCTGGATTAACGCCTCACGTTCTGACGGATTGCCCTGAATGAAAAATATTTCTGAGTTGTGAATTGCGTCTGGTCTTTCACTCGCGATCAACGACATTTGACGACCTGCCGCGCTCAACTGTCTAATCAAGTATGGACCGCGACCGTTCCAACCACAGATTACTATATGACCTTCGTATTTGCACATGTTCATTCCCAAAATATCTCCTACTATTTGCTTTAATCGGCTGTCTATGAATTTCTGCATCAAGTTCGCGAAAACTACGCCCAACAACGCTACACCAATCACCGACACTAGAAACACAATCACTCGCCCGAGTAACGTCCGCGGTGAAGTTGCAAATTCGCCCTGACCGATCAACGTGAATAATATATCCCAGAGCGCGTCCCAATACGCCCCGCGAAATCCACGTTCCTTCCACCAGACGAAGAACGCGCTGCCGAATACCAACACAATCGTAGCAAGTAACGAAATCCCAAGATTATGCCGAAATCTCTTTTTTGATAAATTTACACCTAACCTGACATTCTTAACCGTGCTGACAAATTTGCTCGCCATAATTATTTCCCCGTTTTCTAATCCAGAAAATCTTTCAATCTGCGACTTGGCTGGCGTAATTTCCTCAGAGCTTTTGCCTCAATTTGACGAATGCGTTCACGTGTCACGTTGAATTTCTTGCCGACTTCCTCGAGAGTGTACGAGTGTCCGTCCTCGAGACCGAATCTGTAATGCAGAACTTCGCGCTCACGTTCGGACAAATTGCTCAACATGTCCTCGATTTGTTCGTGTAGCAAATGACCTGCTGCTGTCTCATCGGGGCTTGGCAAATCGTGATCTTCTATAAAATCTCCGAGCTGGCTGTCCTCTTCTTCACCGATTGGTGTCTCAAGCGAAACCGGTAATTGCGAAATCCTGCGAATCTCCTCGACTCTTGATGGCTCAATTCCCATTCCCTCGGCAATTTCCTCATCTGTTGGCTCACGACCGAGTTGTTGAACGAGCATTCTCGAAACGCGTACCATTTTGTTAATCGTCTCGACCATGTGAACGGGAACGCGAATTGTGCGTGCTTGATCTGCTATTGCGCGAGTTATCGCCTGGCGAATCCACCATGTTGCGTACGTGCTGAACTTGAAGCCCCTGCGATAGTCAAATTTCTCGACGGCACGAATCAATCCAAGATTGCCCTCCTGAATCAGATCAAGAAATAACATTCCGCGCCCGATATATTTCTTCGCAATACTCACGACAAGGCGCAAATTTGCGTCAATCAATCGCTGTTTTGCCTTAATATCGCCTTCTTCCATTTTTTGAGCGAGTTCGACTTCTTCTGCTGCTGTCAATAACGAAACTTTGCCAATCTCACGCAGATACATTCGCACCGGATCCGTCAATGGAATGTCATCGAGTTTTCCAATATCGCTCTCAATCGACGGGATATATTCCTCGCGCGCTTCAGATGAACTTGGGAGTTTATCAATGCGATTCTTATCAACAACATCGATTCCCAATTCCTGAAGATTCGACAATATGCTGTCGAGCGTATCCGGGTCCCATGAATCTGCCGGAATATGCCGCTCAATGTCGCTATGCGTAACGAATCCCTGATCGCGTCCTTCGCTTATCAAATCACCGAAGCCTGGAGTGTCGAATTTCTCAGCAACGTCGTCATTATCATCGCCAACGTCATCTTCGTCGAAATTATCCGGTTCAGGCGTGTCGAAAACAGAGCCAAATTCCGAATCCTGATTCATTCTCGCATCGAGTTCCGCGTCAGGATCGATTTTCTCGTGCAATTCTTCGCTGAGATTTAAATCTGCTTTTTTCTTTTTGCGTCCGGGTTTCTTTTTGACTTTGGCTTCAGCTGGCGTAGAATCTTCGGATTTCTTCTTGATGGATTTCCCGGGTTTTCTGCCGCGCTTCTTTGGGATTTTCACTGGTTCGACTGGTTCGATTGGTTCAACAGATTCGATTGGTTTGATCTCATTAACTTGCTCAATTTGCTCAACTTGTTCAACTTGCTTTTTTCTTCGTGCCAAATTAAGCTCCTCCTCCTTCACTTCTGTAGTCAACGTTCACAACAGTTCCCAAAAATGGCGGAAACTGTATCGCAGGCGACGGACCTGTTACGTCTCTGGTGCTGTCAAATTTCAACTCGTACAAAGCTTTCCTGATTCTTAATTGCTCCGGACTGTCAATTTCCCAGTCAAACGCGAATCTTGTGTAGCCGAATTTCTCCGCAAAAAACGCCAACGATTTGCCAGAATTATTCACCGAACTTATCTCGCGCAGTAATATCGCAAAATCCAGAAGAAATTTTCCCGGGTCAAAAAACGGTTCAAGACTTGCAATGGCGATCGCTCTGGTTCTACCCGCAAAGACTCCGCGTTTCGTGATATGACAATTCGTGATTCCGGCTTTGAGTTCGTGATTTTCATCAAAGACATCGAGTGCAACAAAGACGATTCGTTCCATCACGTGCGAATATCCCAGCAGCAGCATGAAACCCAAATTCAACGACAACGACTGCGAAAAACTGAACGCATTCTCACGAGTGAAGCTTCCTATGCAGCCAGTCAGCGGCGAGACCATGAAGAACAATTCGCTGCCACACTCGATACATGATTTCGCGATTATGCCCAAACCCTCGTTATAAAGCGCGTTCGACCAAACCGGCGCGTAATCTTTACCGAACGGGAAACTTGACGATAAATCAATGCTCAAATCAGAATCCCAATGCGGCAACAAATAATTATTCACGGAGCTGCCCTGAACGAGAAATTTCAGTTTTGACCGGAACTCAGATTGAAAGCCTGCTTCAGCTTCATCGGGCATATTATTCTTCTTTGGATTCACGCTTGATTTCTTTTTCACGAATGACTTTCACGACGACTTCGATTAACTGGTTAATTTCTGGTTTTGTGACCTGATAATTTGCGCCGACACTCGCAGCTTTGTTCTTAATATCATTTGCCATTATCGACGAGAACACGATCACTGGAATATTTTTCGTATCCGGATTTTCTTTTATTCTGCGCGTCAAAGTCAGTCCGTCAAGTCTGGGCATTTCGACGTCCGTTATAAGCAAATCGCAGCGTGAGTTCTCGCGTACAATCGTATCAAACGCAGCTTTACCGTCCGAGCAAATATTCAGGTCCGTGAAGCCGTTTGCCTTCAGAGCGTCCTCGATTTGTTTGCGGATCAACGGCGAATCTTCGGCAATGACAATGCTGTAATCGCCAGGGTGTCCGACGCCTTCCATCATTGCTGCAGCTCTGGTTGGATCGCCGCTATGTTGGATCACGAGTTGCGGACTTATCGTCTGAACTATGGCTTCGTAATCGAGTAATAACACGTTTCGACTGTCGCGCTTAATCACGTACAGAATCCAATCGCCCAGATATTTTCCCGTCATGCTTGCGTCTAAATCTTCGGACTTAATCCTGTAAATTCTCTCGACAGCATCGACAACGAATCCCAATTTCACCTCGTTGAACTCTGCAATGATAACTTTGCTCTGTTCCATCGGAGTGACCGGCGGGATACCCAGGAATATTCGCAGATCAACCATCGGCAACACCTCTCCTCTAACGGACGTTATGCCGATCAACGCAACCGGCGCATCCGGAATCGATCTGCAACCGGGCCAACGCAAAATCTCACGCGTCTTATCCACGTTGATTGCGAACGATTGATCACCCAGAACAAAAACAACTAACTGCCATTCATTAGTGCCTACTTCAGTCGTAACTTTCTTTACTTCCTGCATTTATCTTTCACAGCCCTTCGCGCTGATATAAATTTCCATTCAAAAGACATACGCGTAATATCTTATCACAAATCCGCATTTTTACGGCAAAAATTTTCACAACTTTTCACAGCGTCAGCACGCATTTTTTTTCGCAGCCCAATCATACGCCGACGCAAGCACAGGCAAAACACTTCGACCGGACTCAGTCAGACTATACTCGACTCGCGGCGGAATCTCGTTATACTGAATCCTGTTGACAAGTCCTTCGTTTGAAAGTTCACGCAGCGATTGTGCCAGCATAATATCCGTAATGTCTTTCAATTTGCGTTTGATTGCACTATAGCGTATTGCGTCCAAATTTGACAGAATGCAAATTATCGACATCTTCCATTTGCCGCCGAGAATTTTCGTCATGTATCTCAACGGGCATAATTCATCGTTAGAGTTATTCATGTTAATACGTTTTCCTTAGTTAATATGCAAAAATTGCGTTCTTGTGCTAAATCCGAAATAATAATACTATATTTGCAAAATTTATGTTTTAGTGGGTATAAACATGCAAATAAAAGTTCTTAGATTTTCGGACGGAGGATTCGCAACTCAGCCGTTCGTATTTGGCGGCGAAGAAGGCACGGAAAAATTCGATCCCAGCGTGAAATATCCGTCAAGTTTGCAGAATTATTTAATCGACACCGGCAGCGAAGTAATTCTCGTAGACACTGGCTTGCCATCAGAGAGCAAAGACCAGATTCCTAACGAGAAAACTCAAATCTACACCGGCAAAACGATCCAGCCTTATATCAATGCGTTCGATTCAAGCGGCTACAAGCGCGAACAGGTCACAAAAATTCTCGTGACTCACAAACACCCGGATCATACCGGAGAATTGCGAAGTTTCCCGAATGCGAAAATTTATATTTCACCCGAGGATGCCGACGCTCTGAAATTAACCGGCGACAACGTGGTTCGAGCTACGTATTCAGACGGGGCTTATCACAATTTCCCACGCTCTCAGAAAATTGCTGACGGGATTTACTTCATCGAGGCGAAAGGTCACACGAAAGGCAATAGCATCGTAATTGCTGAGAATGACGGCTTGTTCTACATGTTACACGGCGACGTAACTTACACTGACGCTGCGAAGACGTGAAAGCTGCTCGCGAAACTCTCGATAACGTGCGCGAATTTATCCGGAATAATCCGACGGTCTATCTCTCAACTCACACACCCGAAGCAATCGAGCATCTCGAAAACAAAAGCGTTATGAAACTCGACTAAGCAATCATGGCTGAAATTACAAAAATTCATCTTGTGTATTTCAGTCCGAGCGGCTCAACAGAGAAAGTTGTCAGGAAAATTGCGTCTGCTATAACTGAGAGCAAGAATTTACCGGTCGAAACTCACAATTTGCTAACACCTGCAAGTCGCCAGAGAAAATACGATTTCGGCGAAAATGATCTCGTGATTCTTGGCTGGATGACGGCGGGAATGTTATTCGGCAATACGGACGAGATGTTCGCGTGCCTCAATGCAAACAACACGCCATTAATAGGGCTCATAACTTACGGCAACGGCTATTACGGTGTCGCATTAACCGAGATGAAACGCAAGTCCGAAAGTCGCGGCTTCATTGTAACGTCATTGGCTGCGTTTGTTTCGCGTCATTCTATAGCACCAACATTCGGCGAAGGCAGACCAGATTCACACGACGAGTTAATAATCGCGGATTTTGCAAAACGTTCGTTCGAGAAAATTCTCAGCGGCGATTACGTTATGCACAATCTTCCGAAGACGCACTGGTCATCAAGCGAACAAGCTAACAAAATTATCGCATATCGTGAGACCAACACCGAACCGTATCATATTCCGCCATCGTACAAAACAAAGGAAATTTCGGACGCGTGTGTGAAGTGCGGGACTTGTGTGCGTAATTGTCCGGTTGACGCAATCGACATCGAGAACAAGACTTTCGATCTTGAACGCTGCATAGGCTGCTGGGGTTGCGTGAACAGATGCCCGAAACATGCTGTAATCAACACAAGCAAAGACATGTCTGAAATCATGAAAACTTTTTCAAGCGCATTCGAAAAACGTTTGGAACCGGAAATTTTCATGTAGCAAAGAATATTGTTGAAAAGAAGCAAGCAATACTATGTCAAAAGAAAAAATCGTCGCAGGACTTCAAAAAATCGTAACGGATTTATCGCAACAGGCTGACGGTCACGCAATTCAATCGAGAATTTTCGCGTCACAGGGATTCACGAAACTCGCGGACAAATATTCCGAACACGCAAGCGAAGAACGTGGCTATGTCATGAAGTGCGTAGACAGACTGATCGATTTGGGCTGTGATGTCAAACTCGAAGCAAAGAAAGAAGCTCAAGTTTTTAAAGACGCTATCGAATTTGTGAAGTATGACCTGCAGGTTTCGAAAGACGGTCTGGCTTGGCTGGCTGAACTCGTCGAGACTTCACGCACGGATTACACGACGTTCGACATTCTCAAAGAATACTACGAAGACGAAGAGAGCGACATGTACTGGGCAGAACAGCAGCTTGAATTAATATTATATTCGAATTCGAACCTTAAGCACACATAAAAGATCTCCCGAACTGTTACGCCCGAGAGATCTTTTTTTATCTATCTTACAATTTGGATTCGCGCTCGCAATTATTTACGACTTACGCGCAAATTATACCAGATTTGAATCACATTTCGTACGGCTTGATTTCGCGAACAACGTCAAGAATCGTTCCGTCACGCGCTTCGAGAATAGCTACAACTTTGTCTTTCCACTGCAAATCGTCAGGTTTTCCGACCATTGAGTAAGCTTTCTCCTGCAATTCTTTGATGGGAACGTGTTTGATTCCGGCTTTGTCGAGGCATTCGATAATATCCTGACGCTTCGGATTCACAGACAGTCCGTAATCCGTTACAACAACGTCAACACAATCGCCCGGAGTTGTAACCGTAACGACCTTCTCGCAAATTGTCGCCATGCGTCCACGTGTCAACGGCGTAACGATTATGCAGCACTTTGCGCCTTCAGCTGTGTCGGGGTGTCCACCGGGTGCGCCGCGCAAAACTCCGTCCGAGCCAGTAATAACATTCACGTTGAAATCTATATCAACTTCCAACGCCGCCAAGACTACGAAATCAAGTTTATTCACGAACGCGCCTTTATTCGCAGGGTTAGCGTATTCGCTCGCGGTCATCTCGTAATGATTCGGATTCGTGCGAATGTCCTCGATTGCTGCGACATCAAAATCCTGAACATCGATAATTTTCCCGACGAGACCTTTACGCTGCAACTCGCAAATCGGGCCTGTGATTCCGCCGATTGCCCACGCCATTTTGATTCCGCGCTCGACCATTAACGGCTCTAAGAATCTATTCACTGCCAATGATGGACCGCCTGCTCCGGTCTGGAACGAAAATCCGTCTTTGAACCATGGTGTCGAAGTCATAATCTTCGCGACATTCTCTGCCATCATCAAGTCTCTGGGATTCTGCGTCATTCTTGCTGCTGCACTCGCAATTTTCTTGGGATTGCCAATCTCGTCAACTTTCACAACGTAATCAACATTGATTCCGTGAATGCTTGCCGGGAAATTCGGGTACGGCACGAGCGTATCAGTTATTACGACAACTTTGTCAGCATATTCTGAATCTGGAACTGCATAACTCAAAACTCCGCAATCACTTTTTCCGCCTAATGCGCGCGCGTTGCCATACTCGTCACAAGTCGGTGCGCCGATAAACGCTACGTCAATGTGAACGTCGCCCTCTTCAACTGCACGAACTCGACCGCCGTGTGAACGCAAAATCGCCGGAGTCTTCAGCTTTCCGTGAGAAACTACGTCGCCCATTCTGCCACGGATTCCGCTGGTCTGGATTCCCGTGACGATTCCCTGCTCGATATAATCTGCAATCGGATCATGCGCTGAACCCAAACTAGACGCTGCAATCGTGATGTCTTTGATTCCAAGATCGACGATTTCTTTCATGACCATGTTCACGATGTAATCGCCGTCTCTGAAATGATGATGGAAAGAAACTGTCATGCCGTCTTTGAGTCCGGATTTGATTACAGCCTCACGGATTGATGGCAGAATTTTTGACTCTGAAGGCTTCTGGTAAATTTTCGTCGTTGGACCTTGCTTCTTGATATATTTCCCGTCACGATAGCCTTTGCCCTGATAAACTTCGTAGCCCTTCCCGTTTCTAAGTCCGCTGTTCAATAACTCTTCGGGTATCTCTCTTCCAACTGCGTTTTTCATCTTTAAAGATCCCCCTCGTAAATTCCGCTCGCCTTTGCAAGTTTGATAACGCGCTCAGCACCCGGAACAAATGCAATGTCAATCATTTTTCCGCCCTCAATCGTGAAAACTCCAACACCCTCAGCAGCATGTTCACGATAAGCCCTCACGATTTTCTCAGCCTCAGCAATTTCTTTCGGCGTAGGAGCAAGCATCTCATGGACGATATTAATCTGTCGCGGATTAACCAGCGATTTGCCGTCAAAGCCCATTTCGACATTCTGCTTCACTTCAGCTCTGAAGCCCTCGTCATCGTTTATGTTCGTGAAGACTGTATCAAAGCACTGAACTCCTGCCGCACGAGCCGCTACTAACAAGTGACCACGAGCCGCCAACATTTCGATTCCACCCGGGATAACTTTCACTTGCATACATTTACGATAATCGCCGCCTGAAATTGCAACGCCGAATAATCTCGGAGACGCTGTGCAAATCTCGTACGCATTCAGAACGCCCTTGGGACTTTCAACCGCTGCCATCAAGAGTGTGCGTCCAACTTCAACGCCAAATTCTTTCTCTGCTTCAGTCACAGCTGCATCAACTGTCTTTACGTCCTGAGCTGATTCAGTCTTTGCGATTCGAATGCCGTCTGCACCGCCAGCTACGACAACGCGAATATCTTCTTTCCAGTGAGGCGTGTCAAGTCCATTAATTCTCACGATGACTTCTGTGTCGCCGTAATCGATTTCTTTCAACGCATGATAGAGCGAAAATCTCGCAGAATCTTTTTGATTCTCAGCAACTGCGTCCTCAAGATCCAACATGATCGAGTCTGCGCCGTAAATATACGCATCTTTGATCAAGCCGGGTTTCTGAGCGTTCATGAACATCATCGTTCGTCTGAGTCTGAATTTTTCTGGTTTTGGTCTTGGAATACTCATTTATCTAATTACACCTCCCCAAGGATATGTCCCATCAACGTCACACTGACAGCCACGATAATACGCACATTCAACGCGTGCCTTAATCGTGCAATCGAGTGCGCCATGATCATTTACGATAACTTTCGCATTCTCTACGCCAAGTCTCTTGAGTGAATCTAGAACTTGTGCCTTAATTTGTCTGCCGTATTGATTAATAACGGAGCTTTCGAGCGATAAATCGATCCCGCCTGATTTTGTCGGTTCAATCGTGATCATTACGTCGCTTGATTCGAGAGTTCCGGCAGTTCCAACCGCTTTCAATTCCATTTTCAAAACACACCTCCTGCGTTAATAGCTAGTAAATCGAGAATTATTATATATTATAATTACGGGTAAATTCAAATCGTTATTTTAACAGGTTATTTTAGTTATTTTAACAGAAGGGAAGTTTTTACGATGGCAATTATTCAGGTTGTCCAATGGGACGATTCGGCTAATTCAAACGATGTATTTGCGTGGCGATACGTCGACAGGAAAAATCCGGCTAAGAGCGACGAGTTGGGAAATTGGACTCAGCTTGTTGTGCGAGAGAATCAGGAAGCTGTGTTATTCCGCGATGGTCAGGCTTTGGATTCGTTCAGGGCTGGGCGTTACACACTCTCGACTGACAATATTCCGTTGTTGCGGCGATTAATCAATCTACCAACGGGAGGCGAAAGTGCTTTCAAAGCTTTTGTCTGGTTCGTGAACAAAATCAACGTTCTTGATATTAAATGGGGAACTCAAACGCCGTTATTATTGCGCGACCCTGAATATCAGATTCCGATTTACGTTCGGGCTTACGGGCAATTCGGCATTCGTGTTGACGACGCGAGAAAATTTCTGCTCAAACTTGCGGGCAACAAATCCAGCATAACTCGCGACGATCTGGAAAACAATTTCAAAGGCTTAATCCTGACGCGAATGGGCGACATGATCTCTACGTATATTGCTCACAAGAAAATTACGATCTTCGAAATAAACGCGTATCTCGATGACATGTCAAACGAAGCTGTCGAGAAAATACGTCCTGTGTTCGAGAATTTCGGCATTGAACCCGTGAATTTCTTTTTCGGCTCGGTCAACGCTGTCGATGATGACGAGGGCATAAAGAAACTCAAGGCTGCGTTAAGTGAGCGTGCAAGCATGAACGTTATGGGCTATAACTATCAACAGAAGCGTTCGTTCGATGTTCTGGAATCTGCGGCTAAGAACGAGGGCAACGCTTCAGGCATGATGGGCGCGGGAATGGGACTCGGTGCAGGAATGGGAATGGGCGGAGCGTTGGGACAAATGGCTGCTCAAATGGGTCAGTACATCAATCCGCAAATGCAATCTCAAAATCCGAATCCAGTTCAGCAAAATCCTGCAAATTCATCCGGGAAATTCTGTCCAAGTTGTGGCAAAGCAATTCAGGACGGCGCGAAATTCTGCATGTACTGTGGCGCAAAAATCGGCTGTGCGAAATGTGGCGCGGAATTAATCCCGGGTGCGAAATTCTGTGCAAATTGCGGCAATCCTGTGTAAATTCGCGAATCAAAAACTCCCTGACGTTTTGCCAAGGAGTTTAGTTTTCATTTTACAGCTAAGTCTACACGTGCGCTAATTCCAGAATATGCTTCACGAACTCAGACATGCTCACACCCGTTGCGGCCGCAGCTTTCGGAACTAGACTCGTCGCTGTCATTCCCGGAGCTGTGTTGACTTCCAGAATGAAAAACTCGCCGTCATCTCTCAATCTGAAATCCGCTCGACTGTACGAATTGCAGCCAAGAACTTCATGAGCTTTGACCGCAGCGTTCTGAATTTTCGCAGCAACAGATTCCGGAATCTCAGCTGGCACGATATACTCAGTTGCTCCTGATGTGTATTTGTTCGCGTAATCATAGAAGCCGAGTTTGGGTCTAATTTCTATCAAAGGCAACGCTTGAATCTCCCCGTTATTTTCCCAAACCGCAGCGGTAATTTCTCGACCTTCGATATATTCTTCGAGCAAAACATCTCCGGCGTAACTTTCGCGCGCAAAATTCACGGCTTCACGCAAATCTTCGGGTGTGAAATTTCTGAGAATGCTAACTCCGACAGTGCTGCCTCCTGATTCAGGTTTCACAACTATGTCACGAGTTCCCAGAGTTTCGAGCCTGAGATTCGCTTCGTCGTATAAAATTCCGTTTGGGATTCTTATTCCGGCTTTGGCAAATAATTCGCGGGATTTCCATTTGTTCATTGCGTCAGAGCTTGCCTGCGGATTCGAACCTGTGTACGGAATGCCCAGACTTGATAATTTCGCCTGCAACTCGCCATTCTCGCCCCAATCACCGTGCATTGCTATGAAAGCTGACGTGTATTTTCGCAAGTTATCGCCAACTTCGGATAATGATTTCACGTCCAGAACTTCCGCGTTAATCCCTGCGTCAACGAGTGCCTTACAAACTGCCGCGCCGCTTCTGAGTGAGACTTCACGTTCTCTGCTGTCACCGCCACACAAAACTGCTACGTTGTCAAAAATTTTCGTGTTAATATTCGCCATCTCCTAAATCTCAAATTTCAAATTTCGAATTTCGAATCCGTAAAATGATAATACTTTCTTGAATGCGTCCGTTCGATGCGAGATTGCGTTCTTGGTATTCGAGTCCAATTCTGCAAACGTCAAGTCGAATTTGTCCGGAACAAACAGCGGATCATAGCCAAAACCGTTAGAGCCAATCATAGAATCCGCAATTCTGCCTCTGCATTCTCCCTCGCTGACAAAAACATACTCGCCCGGCACTGAAATCGCGATTGCAGCAAAAAATCTCGCCGTTCGATCCGCATTTTCGATTCCGGATAATTTTTTCAAGAGCCAGTGATTTTTCTCCGAGTCCGAGCCTTCGATAATGCGCGCAGAAAACAATCCCGGAGCACCGTTCAACGCCGCAACTTCAAGACCGCTGTCGTCCGCCAGACACGGCAAGCCCGAAATCCCAGACCACGCACGAGCCTTCAAAATCGCGTTTTCTGAATAACTCTCGCCCGTTTCCTCGACTGCTAATCCAGCAATTTCCGGCGCAAAAATAATTTCTGCGGCAAAATTCTCACCTGCAAAATTCCTGATTAATTCGACAAATTCGCGATACTTGCCTTTATTACCCGTAGCGATTACTAATTTCTCGAATACACTCATGAACGCTCCGGCATTTTCCAAGGCACTGACAAATCCACAACTCCGCTCGAACTTGGTGTTTTAGAATCAATCAAGAATCTTATCTGCGAGATTGGCGAGAAATTTTCCTGAACAGTTCTGACGATTCCGGTTAATAACAGCAAGCTGCGTCTCTGACCCATTGAACTCAACGAACTTGAAAATTGCCCGGACACGTCCAAAAAAGCTGTCTCCGCATTCCTGAACACGTGCAATAATTTGATTCGCTCGTAATTCGGCACATCGCTCAGCGACAAAATAGAATCAAACGCGTCACGTATATTATCCTCCTGAGTACGCGCCACGAAATTTTTTCGAGTTCCTGCGATTGTGTCATTTATGACGTGATACAGCACCAGGGAAATTTGCTTCACGCTGTCGCCGGATGCAGCGAGTTTTCTGTTTACTTCGGATTCTTCGAGTTTTGTCAAGTCTTCCTGATTCTCGATTATGTTCTCTGGTTTCAGGAATAATTTTTTGCTCATGAGTTCGATTACCAACGTTGCGCCGAGATAACCCAGCACGAAACATATCAGCAAAACACCCAGCCACAAAAATATTTTCAGCAGGAACGGCTTGCCCTCACGTTGCGGTTGAACTGGTCTGCGTCTTGGTCGTGCGCCCGAACGAGGTGTTGTGCGTCTTGGCATTTGCGACGAATATGACGCTGAATTTGTTCTCGTATTTCTGATTGGGCTTGAATCTCTACGTCTTGGTCTTGGCTGCAATTTTACACATCCTTTCTATTCTGGTATATATGCTATATATATTGCTCTATCTGGAAAATCTTAGTTCAGATAATTCATGATTCCGTTAGCCATTGCGCGCGCGATTCGCTGTTGATACGACGTGTCCAGCAATAATTTTGCCTCGTTCGGGTTCGTGCAAAATCCCGTTTCGAGTAACACTGCCGGCATGCCTGCGCCGCGAATCACGAAAAACGGAGCCTGAGCTACACGTTTCATCGGCAAATTTTCACGTTTACCTGCCTGGAACAACGCTGCTGCAAAATCTGTACTTTCGCTGATCTTATTATTCTGCTGCATGTCGCCCAAAATTCTCAGCAACATTTCCGTTCGCCTGTCAACATTCGCAACGTCAACCCCCTTGCCTTCGACGTATTCACGATTTTCGATCTTCGCCAAATTCAGCGCGTCCTTGTCCGTTGGAAGAGCCATGATGTAAATCTCGAAGCCCGAAGTTGTTTTTCTCGCGGGCAATGCGTTCACGTGAACACTCACGAATAAATCAGCGTCCGTGTTATTCGCAATATCCGTGCGTTCCTGCAATTTCAAGTAAACGTCAGTTCTGCGCGTCATGATCACGTTCAAGCCACGAGATTTTAATTCGCGTTCGAGTAATAATCCAATGCTGAGATTAATGTTTTTCTCAGTCACACCGTTAGCTGAAGTCCCAGGGTCTTTGCCGCCATGTCCGGGATCGATTACAACCGTGCGTCTTCCGTTACGATTTCTGCGCGGTTGATTTGAAGTCGCGGTCGGTGTCAACGGGATCGTAATTTCTGACGGAGGCGTTCCAGTGTAAGCAGGTTTTGTGCGCGTTGTCTGCGGAAGATTTATGTTAATCACGGGGTCAGGTTTCTGTTGAGTTTTTGCTTTAGGATTACTATCCGGGATCGTGAGTTGTGGTGCTGGAGGTGTTGGCGGAATAATTGACGGTTGCGGAGTCCGTGCGACACTTGTTGTATTTGTCGAGTTCAGGATCGCAACTTCCGGCGCAAAATAGAAATCCAGAACTATTCGTCGCGGTGAAGAGAGCGTCATTTTCTCGATCTTGATATAGCGTGATGTTGTGAAAGCGAGAATCGTTCCTGTGCTTGACGGCTTGAGTTCGGATTTCACGTTTTCGTACGGAGACGGCACTCCATCAACATGACCTGAGCTTGCTGCGAAAAATAATTGCAACTCATTCGCATTCACGAGTTCGACTTGCGGATCAGAATTTTCGTCCGTATCGACAACTGCACGAATGCGCTTGTGTGAGCCGGAATTTACGCTGCTCCATCGGACAGATTGCAAATTTCCCGAGTAACTCGCAGATTTTGTAGGTTTCGCGTCATCCGGAGTGAACGTCTGCATTCTAGGCTGAGATTTCGCGCTGGATTTTGCGACAGGTTGAGACTGAGTTTGCGTTTTCACAGGAGTCGGTGCTGGTGTAGGTGTCGGTGTCGGAGCCGGATTGGAAATCTGAATCGGAGTTTGCGTTCGTTGAGCGATTACTGGCTCTGGAATTTTCACAGGTTCTGGAAGTTCTATAGGTTCTGGAATTTTCGCAGGCTGTTGCTGTTCTTCTTCGTCGATATTTCCGAAATCTAATTCACTCGCTGAACGTGCTGTAACTCGCGTAGAGACATATCCCGAACTCTTAGCGAATCGCAATCTGTCAGTTCGAGCCAAGCCAACCGAACTCTGGAACAACGCAGCAACACTCTGAGTGTCAAGCCAGAATTTTCCGTCACGTTCAACCGGAGCAGAATACAACGGAATAATCGCAAAGCCTCGCCACGCAGCCGCAGAATTTAACACGACGCGCAGATTCTCAGAGCCACGACGCAGCAATAATTCCTCACTTGAGCGCGAAAACGAGAATCCCAAAATCGAACCCGTGTCCTCAATCGGCACGAGAGTATTTGCACCTTCCTCAACACTCATGACCGAACCGAGCGTGCGTGTCCCGCGATACAACGTCACATCAGCGAATGCACACGAACCAGCAAGAATTATCACGCATGTTAGCAGAATGCCGAGGAAAAATTTCTTGTAACACGCCAAAACTATTCGTTTTCCTCCTGGAGAATATAATCAAGCTCGAACAAACTCGACACGTCAAGCAATAATATTAATCTATCATCTGACGGTTTCGCAACCCATAAAACGTATCGCTTATCCATCGCAGATGACAGTTTCGTCGCCGGCTCAAGCTGTGTATCGTAAATCGTGCGGACTTCACGAACTGAGTTCACGATTATGCCGAACGTTACGTCACTAACTGCCAAAACGATAATTCTTGCTTCGTCTGTCAGAGGCGAATTTACCATGCCGATTTTCATTTGCATGTCGAAAACCGGTACGATTGTTCCACGAAGATTTATCACGCCGCGAATATACATCGGAGCATTTGGAACTCGCGTTATGAATGACGGCACGCGCACAATTTCACGAACCATGTTTACGTCAACGCCGAAATTTTCGCGACCAAGTGTGAATACGAGATTGATATGTTCTTCACCGCGATAATCAACATCCAAATCGAAATCCTGATTTTTGCGACCTGTAGTCATATTCTGAACGTCTGCCAAAAAAAATACATCTCCTTCGAGTTCTAATTCTAATTCTAGTCATTCAAAAATAATTGCGTATATTATAAAGCTTTTGCTGCAAATGACAAAAACTCACAAAAAACTCACAAAAAAACTCTCCTGAATTTTCGCTTCATGATTGCTTCATGATTCAGGAGAGCTTCGTGTGAAAAATTTTGAGTATTCGCTAATTTCTCATTGCAGCTTCTTCAGCACTGATTGCGAGTTTCAACGCGCCTTTGATTCCCTGACTGCCATTCAGAGCTGCCGGGACGATATAGCTGTTGATGTTTCGTAATTCTTTCGTGTCGATATAATTATTTATATATTCGACGACGTTCTTGCGAATGAGCGGCAATAATTCTTTTTGATGCAACACGCCGCCACCCATGATGATTTTCTGCGGACTGAGTGTCAGGATAATATCTGCAAGACCCTGAGCAATATATTTCGCCTCAAGTTCCCAGACTTCAGGTTTGTCGTTCAATTCACGCGCAGGTTTTCCCCAACGTGCAGCAATCGCAGAACCAGACGCCATGCCTTCAAAGCAAGTTCCGTGTGACGGGCAATCGCCTTTGAAATCATCGCCAGCTTCGACTGACATTTTGATATGACCAGCTTCAGCGTGCAGCATTCCGTGCAGCAATTTGCCGTTCACCATTGCGCCGAGTCCGATGCCTTTGCCGACTTTCACGTAAACCGCATCGTTAAGACCAACGCCAGCACCCCATGTAACTTCTGCCAAAAGCGAGCCGTTCGCGTCCGTGTCAAATCCAACGGGCAATTTCTCGTCACGATTCGCATTCAGCGCGTCAGTTAAAGTCTTGAGTAACGGGAATTTTCTCCACGCAATCTTCGGAGTGTTGAGAATGTCGCCGTAAGTTGCAGAACCCTGTCTGACATCGACCGGTCCAAAGCTGATTATGCCGACTGACTTGAGATCTTTGTCTTTGAAGTAATCCAGAATTTTCGCAACAGTCTCGTCCGGAGTAGTCGTCTCGATTACGGTTTGATTCAAGACTAAGCCGCTCGCGTCACCGACAGCACAAATAGTTCTCGTACCGCCAAGTTCGATAGCTCCGTAGCCTGATAATTTTTCGTTTTCAAGTTCATTGCTCATTAACCAAATAACCTCCCCAAAAATCCCTTGGGCTTCTCAGATTTTGCAGCAGATTCCGGTGCAGGAGCAGGTGCTGGAGCAGGCGCAGGTGTTGCAGGTTTCTCTGGTTCTGCTGTTTTCACTGGAGATGCCGTGGGTTTCGCTAATTTTGACAGATCGACTTTGCGAACGTTGCCTCTCAATGGCAGAATGCTCTTGGGATTAACAGAGAGTTCGTCAACGCCCATGCTCAAGAAAGTCTCGGTCAAGGACGGATCTGCGCCCAATTCTCCGCAAATGCCGACCCAGGTGTTATGTCTGTGACCAGCTTCGATAGTTTCGCGGATCAATCGCAAAACTGCCGGGTGGTGAGTGTCTGAGAATCTTTCGAGATTCGCGCTCTGTCTGTCGATTGCACAAGTGTATTGCGTTAAATCGTTCGTGCCGAGTGAGAAAAAGTCAACTTCTTCGGCTAATTCATCAGCGCAAAGTGCAGCAGCCGGAGTTTCGATCATGATTCCGATCTCGATTTTTTCGCCAATTTTCACGCCCTCGGATTCGAGTTCAGCTTTGCATTCGTTGAGAATCTTTTTGCACTCGAGGACTTCCCATTTGCTGATAATCATCGGGAACATGATTCCCAAATTACCGTAAGCCGACGCTCTGAGTAATGCGCGCAACTGACGCTTGAAGAAATCTACGCGTGAGAGACAGATTCGAATTGCTCTGAAGCCCAACGCCGGATTATCTTCTTTGTCGAGGTGCATGTAATCGATTGTTTTGTCCGCGCCGATGTCACACGTTCTGATAATGATCTGACGAGGAGCTAATTTTTCGAGAACTTCTTTGTAGGCTGCGAATTGTGCGTCTTCAGTTGGATCGGTCTTGCTGTTGAGATACACAAATTCTGACCTGAACAAGCCGACACCTTCTGCGTCATTATCGATTACGGCTTTGATGTCTTTCGGACCGCCGATGTTCGCGTATAATCTGACTTTGCGACCGTCGAGTGTGACGCTTGGTTTGCCTTTGAGTTCCTGAAGAGCAGCTTCTTTCTTGAGATCATCTTCGTGTTTGGCTGTTAATTTCTCGATAGTTTCCTGATCGGGTTCGATATGCAGGCAGGAATTATAACCGTCGAGAATTGCGAATCGTCCGTCCCAAGATTCTTCGACATCTGGACACTGAATCAACGTCGGGAGATTCATGCTGCGTGCCAAAATTGCCGTATGACTGTTGGAACTTCCAAGACGCGTAACGAGTCCGAGCAAAAGATTCTTGTCGAGTTTGACAGTTTCAGACGGAGCTAAATCCTCGGCTACAAGAATTGACGGTTCAGTTCCCTGAAGAGAATCCGTATCATTTCCGAATAACACGTCAAGCATGGAATTTTTCAGGTCGATAACGTCCGCGCTGCGTGCCTGGAAATACGGGTCGTCCATGTCACGGAACATCTGAGCTGCATTCTCGAAGCCTTCACGAACTGCGTATTCTGCCGTGTGAGATTCGCCGATGATTTCCTTGCATGAATCGATCAAATCTTCGTCGTCGAGCATTAATTCGTGAGCCTCGAAGATTCCTGCTGTGTCTTTTCTGCCCTCTTTGACTTCCTTCTCGAACAAGGCGTGTTGCTGCTGCTGAACTTTCACGCGAGCTGCCTCGAAACGGTCCAATTCAGCGGCAACGTCATTGATCAAATTCTCATTGACTTCGTAAACCGGAACTTTGTAGAATTTGATTTTTCCGATCGCGATTCCGTTTACGATTTTTATACCTTTGAACGTTTGCATAATAATTTTCCTAAATTGCTGATTTTAGATTACATGTGATTAAAAATTACATGTTTTCTTTCATGAACTTCTCGATGGCGGCGGCGCAAGCTTCCTCGTCCTCACCCTCGACAGTCACGGTTACTTCATCGCCCTGAACGATTCCCATGCCCATGAGTTTCATGAGTGACGTAGCTTTTGCTGATTTGTCGCCCTTGATGAACGTTACGGTGCTTTTGAACTGCTTGGCTTCTTTTACGAGAATGCCTGCTGGACGTGCGTGAATTCCTACTGGGTCTGTGATTACGTATGCGAATGTTTTCATGATTATTAATGCTTCCTTTCACTCAAAAAATATTTTCCTTCACAAATTATAATATATTCTGGTGAAGAATCGCAATTCTCGCGTGCTATTATAATAGGCATGAAATTTTTCGAGAAGGTGTTAATACAAGAATGGCGTTTACTGTCTGTGTTTTGACGGCAGCATTGAAAAGGGATCAATATATTGCGAGTTACATTGCGGGCGAATCTCCTGTGACGGGTCACGATGTCATGTCCGAAATGATCATGCGACACGGAATGCCACAGAGAAAAGTTATCGCATGGTTCGTGAATAATTACACACGCCCGTTGGATTGGCTAATTGACGAGGACGCTACGGTTGAATTTATCATGACGAACTCGCCCGTCGGAATGAGAATTTATAAACGATCGCTGAATTTTTTGCTGGTTTGCGCGTGTGCGAAAGTTCTCGGGAAAAAAGCTTGCCTGAGACATTCGCTTGCTGATGGACATTACTGGGAATTTGAGAATGATTCAGTCACGCAATCTGACATTGACAAGATCAAATCCGAAATGAATGACATGATCCGCAGAGATTCCGTAATTTCACGTGAGATTCTGACGATTGACAAAGCACGACGAGTATTCCAGCGTCAGGACGAAAGCGAAATTGCAGAATTATTCGTGAGAGCGAATCTTGATCCGGTTGAAGTTTACAGATTGGGCGATCATTACGGGTATTATTGCGGCGGAACTCTTGCACCGTCAACGGGATTGCTGCGAACGTTTGATCTGGTTCAGTACGATCAGGGAATGTTGCTGCGATTCCCAACCGGAGAAAGTAACAGCCCCGATGAGATTCCGGAATTGAAGATCGAGCCGTCAATGGGCAAAGTGTTTTTTGATTACGCGAATTGGCTGCAAATTCTTGACTTGAACTACCTGAACAAACTGCATCATCGCGTAACAGAAGGAAAAGTTCAGGAGCTTGTGTTGATTGCAGAAGCGTTTCATTCGCAGAGATTGGGAAATATTGCCGAAGATATTGCGTCGCGTCCAGTGAAAGTTGTGACGATTGCTGGACCGTCTGGTTCTGGCAAAACGACGTTTTCTGAACGTTTGAAAGTGCAGTTAATGGTCTGCGGAAAAACTCCTGTGACACTGCCGCTGGATAATTATTTCAAAGAGCGCGAGGATTCTCCCAGAGATGCTAACGGCGAATACGATTACGAACGGATTGAAGCGCTGGATCTGGATTTGCTGTCGGATAATCTTTCACGGATTCTCAACGGCGAAGAAGTTGTCACACCAGTTTACAATTTCATCACAGGCAAGAAAGAACCCGGGAAAAAAATCAAGCTGAAACCGTCGGACGTGTTAATAATGGAAGGTATTCACGGATTGAATGACAAGATTTTGGCGATGATACCGGAGAATGCGCGTTACGGAGTGTTCGTGTCACCGTTGACAGGAATTTGCATTGACCCGCACAATCGAACAAGCACGGGCGATAATCGTTTGTTGCGGCGAATCATTCGAGACTACAGAACTCGCGGAAAATCTGCACAAACAACGCTCGAAGTTTACCCGAAAGTTATCATGGGTGCGAAGAAATATATTTTCCCGTATCGCAATCGAGCCGACGCATTATTCAATTCAGCATTGCCGTATGAACTCGGGGTTTTGAAACCGTATGTTGAACCGTTGCTGCACACTGTTGACGAAAATTCCTCGGTGTTCAGTGAAGCTCTGAGATTGCTAAACATTCTGAGATTTGTCCCGGCGATAAACAACGACGGTATCCCGAACAATTCTGTAATTCGCGAATTTATCGGCGGAAGCTGTCTTGACGTGTAGAGACTTGGGATCCTGAATTGGAATTTGCGCTGATATTTTGCGTGGCGATTCTTCTGGACAATATTCTGGGAGATTCGCTGCGGATAACTCATCCGGTTGTTCTGATTGGGCGAGTCATAGATTTTCTGCGCGCGAGAATTTCGAGAATTTTCAAGAACGCTGATTTTGCGAACGGGTTATTAATCTGCGTTTGTGTTGTGGCGATGTCCGGTGTAACAGCCGGATTTTTGTTAGGGATTTTTCCGGAGAAGCTGCGATTTATTGCGAAGATTTACGCGTTATATGCTGCGATTGCGTGGCGCGATTTGAAAGACGAGACGTTCGTGATTTACGAGAGTTTAGCGAATCATGATCTGGAACTTGCGCGGAAATTTCTGGCGAGAGTTGTCGGGCGTGACGTTGCTAATCTGGACGAAGGCGGAATTTCCAGAGCTGCGATTGAGACTGTTGGCGAAAATTCTGTTGACGCGATTTTCTCTGTGATGTTTTGGGCATTGATTGGGAATTTGCTGAATCACGAATATGGCGCGTATATTTGCGTTTGGCTTTTCAAAGCTGCCAGCACGTTGGACTCTATGATTGGCTACGAAAAATTCGGGAGATTCGGATTTTGCAGCGCGAGGCTCGATGACGCTATGAATTTTTTGCCGGCGCGAATCGGAGGCTTTGCGATAATTTTCGCGGGGAAAATTTTTGGGAATAATTTTGCGGATTGCCTGAGAATATTCCTGCGAGATCGTCTCAAACACAAAAGCCCGAATTCGGCACACGGTGAAGCTGCGTTCGCTGGAGTTCTGCAAGTTCGTCTCGGAGGCGGGGCGTATTATTCCGGGGAATTTTCTGCGCGTGAATTTTTGGGAGCTGAATTTCGCGAGGCTGAAGCACTTGATATTTTGCGCGCACACAGGTTGCTGGATATTTCTGCGTCGATATTTGCGATTATGTGCGTATTAATTGCGATTTGCGTGTAAAATGTGACGTGAGAATTATTTAGAGAATTTGAGAATGGGGGATTTTGATTGAGTGACGTGAGATCTTCGACAGTGCGAGACATGACTGAGGGATCGATTTGGAAAGAATTGACTGCGTTTGCATTGCCGTTGTTAGCCGGGAATATTTTTCAGCAGTTATATAACACCGTTGACAGTGTCGTTGTCGGAAATTTTGTCGGAGCTGATGCTTTGGGAGCTGTCACGTCTACGATTCCGATTGTGATCACGTTAATCGGCTTGTTTATCGGTCTCACAATGGGAGCTAGTATTCTGATCTCGCAATATTTCGGCGCGAAAGATATTCCTAATTTGCGAAAGTCTACACATACGGCAGTTTTTTCGGGAGTGATCTTGTCGCTTATGATTTCCGGAATTGGCTATTTGATAACGCCGTGGCTTTTGCGAATGATGAACACTCCGGAGAGCGTGATGCGTGAAGCTGTAGTTTACCTGCAAATTTATTCGCTGGGATTATTCGGCTCGATGCTTTACAACATGGGTTCAGCTATTTTGCGTGCAGTTGGTGACTCGAAGCGGCCGTTATATTTTCTGATATTGTCGTCGATCCTGAACATAATTCTGGATCTTGTATTCGTGCTGCAATTTGAATCCGGAGTTGCTGGTGTTGCGTATGCCACGATAATTTCGCAATTTGTATCTGGAGCGATAATTTTCTGGATATTATTTCACTCGGACGAATGCCACAGTTTGAGAATGCGCGAGATGAAGATTGACGGAAAAATTTTGAAGCGAGTGATTGCGTTAGGATTTCCTGCGGGATTTCAGATGGCGTTGACTTCGTTCTCGAACGTGTTTGTGCAATCGTACATAAATTCATACGGAGCAGCGAGTACGGCAGGTTGGGGAATTTACGCACGAGTTGACGCATTTGTTACGCTTCCGACGCAGAGCATGGCTATGGCAGTGACGACTTTTGTTGGACAGAATGCCGGTGCGAGAAAGCCTGAACGAATAAAACGCGGAGTAAAAACTGGATTAGCAATTTCGACTGGGATTTCGCTTTGTGTGATTGCGACGATATATTTATTCACGCGACAAATCGTGGAATTATTCAACGATGATGCGCAAGTTTTGTATTACGGCGTGTTATTTCTGCGATTGAATTGCCCGTTTGACCCGTTGAACGTGAACAATCAGGTTCAGGCTGGAGCGCTGCGAGGAGTTGGAGACGCTAAGACGCCGATGTTAATCATGTTATTTTCGTTCGTGTTGTTCCGGCAGATATATCTATTCGTGATTTCGCGATTGACGAGTTCGATATATTTCATCGCGATTGGCTATCCTGTTGGCTGGTTTGTTTGTTGCGCATTAATGTACGTTCACATTTTCAGGATCGGCTGGGACAGAATGATTTCGAAATTATAGCGCGTGAGAAAATACAGTTCTTGAGAATTTGCGAATTTTCAGGAGAATTTTCAGGAACTGTATTTTTGCGTCACAAGTAACGTAGAGCATTAACGTCCCCTTGTTCAGCAGCTCTCTTGTACCATTTAGCAGCCTCAGCTTTATCTTTCGCCGCTCCTCCTAAACCCAATCTGTAAAAATGTCCCAGATTATATTGCGCAGAACGTTCTCCCTGTTCGGCGGATTTTTTGTAGAACTCGAACGCTTTGATCTTGTCTTCGTTGACGAATATGCCGTAATCGTAAATCAATCCCAAATTGTATTGGGCAGCTGAATTTCCTTGTTCAGCAGATTTCTCCCATAATCTTAATGCCTCGTTATGATCTTGTTCAACTCCCCTGCCCATGTCATACAGATGCGCCAACCAGAGTTGAGCTTTTGCATGTCCCTGTTCAGCGGATTTTTTCCACCATTTGAACGCATTATCGTAATCCATCGCTGAATTGTAAACTTCGCCCAATTTGTACTGAGCTTCAGAATTTCCCTGTTCAGCAGCTTCGAGGCAAGTTTGTGCGGCTCTGTTGTACCACTTGGCTGCTTCATCGAAATCTGATGCGTGCCAGTAATACATATCTCCCAACATGCGTTTCGCATCAACGTTTCCTTGTTGAGAAGCTTGCAAATAATATTCGGCTGCTTTCCCGTAATTTCCTTTCCGGTGATACATATGTCCCAACTCAAATTGCGATTTAGCGTCCGTTAGTTCGAGTTCGTTCTGTTCGTTATGTTCGTTATGTTCGTTCCGTGTAAAAGATTCAGCAAACTTTCTCTGAGCTTCATCCAACTGATGCTTGATTTCTGCTGTACGTTGTCTTAGCTCCTCATCTTGTTTACGTTTCCATTCATCAAATTGCGACTGAACTTCTTCAGGTTCACAGCTAGCCACTGATAGTCACCCTCACCTTCCGAAAATAATTTTGAGTTCGGAAAGGGAGTGATTGATTGAACGATGAAGATTTTGAGAAATTAGATTTGCCGTACGAAGAACGTTGGGAGAATTTGACGCTGGCGAATGATTTTTTGTTCGGGAAAATTTTTCAGGACGCTGAACTTTGTCTTGAACTCGTGCAAATTATTCTTCCCGACTTAAAAATTAAACGCGTAACTGATCCGCTTCTTCAAAAGAATGTCAGGGGAACTTTAGAAAGTCGCGGTGTTAGATTTGACGTTTACGTTGAAGATGACGCGAACAGAGTCATAAATATCGAGATGCAGACTACGAATCAAGATAATATCCAGAAACGTACAAGAATTTATCACTCGTATATTGACATTGACATTTTGGACAGGGACGAGATTAGAAAGTACGACGACATTCCAGAAGCAATCGTGATTTTTATTTGCGATTTTGGGGTATTCGATTCGGAACGACATTTTTACGAGTTCAGGAATATTTGTGTTCAAGAACGGGATTTATTTCTCGATGACGGGCTCAGAACGATTTTTTTGAGTACGAGGGGAAAAGCTGACGATCTTGTGCGAGGCATAACGTCTCAAGATTCATTTGTGAAAAAACTTGAGAAGAAACTAAAATATGCGAAACAAAACGCAGCTTGGAGGCGAAAATACATGTTAACGAAACTTGACAGATTAACTTTGATTGATGAGGCTATGGCTAGGGGCAAGGCTGAGGGCAGAGCTGAGGGGATCTCTATCGGTGAGAAGAAAACTCTCGATATGACAACACTCATTCTGAAAGATGCTGGAATAGACCCTGCAATTATAGAAAAACTTAGGGTTTCGATTCTTGGCTCACAATGATCCTGATTTAAAAGGGGGAGAAAAATAGTCGCAGAAAATTATCGAGGCTGCAACCAAATTTCTCTCCGATAATTATTCATTCCTGAATTTATCGCTAAGTTCGAAGGCTACATTCCCAATTTATAAATCCGTGCCTCAAGTCCACGAAGCAATCTCGGATTCACACTTGTTCCGGACTCCGTGTCAAGCAAAAGCTGCGTGTTAGTGAGAAATTCTTCGGGCAATTCAGCTTCACTCGTCGAAAGATTCACCGCAACAATTATTTTCTGAGCGCGAGAATACGCAAAAATCTTCTCGTCATTCGGCAACAAAAACTCATATTCACCAGACAGTAATTCCGGATTCTGACTCCTGAATCTCACAAGCTCACGGTAAAAATTCAGAATCGATTCCGGGTCTTGCTCTTCGGATTCCACGTTGATGAATTTATAACTCGAGTTCACCGGCAGCCAAGGCTTCACATTCTCTGGCGTAAATCCAGCGTTGGCTTGCGAGTTCCATTGCATCGGCGTTCGGGCGTTATCACGAGAGAAAAATCTCACAGCCTTCATAGCTTCCTCGCGCGAAAATCCGTCCTGAAGCGCAAAATCATACTGCCATCTCGTAGACAGGTCATCGAACATCTCGATATTATCCCAATCAACGTTAATCGCGCCCAATTCCTCGCCCTGAAATACAAACGGCGTGCCTCTCAGCGTCATCAGCATTACTGCCAAAGCTCTCGCTGCTTTCTTTCGATCGGCGTTACTCGGGAAAAAGTGATTCACACTGCGTGGCTCATCGTGATTCTCAAAAAATACCGGACACCAGGTTTTTTTTGCACCCTGTTGCGTCGAATTAATCGCGTTCTTTAAATCCAGAATCGTCCAGTCAGACGGCTTACACCAAAATTCCCCATGTTTCGCAAACGGCAATCTCGTCACGTTAAATTCAAATATCATGTCGAAAACGCCATACTCGCCAGACCAGTATTTCAACTCATCACTCGGCACACCGTTAGCTTCTCCGACTGTGAAAATATCATGTCCATCGAAAACTTCACGCTTAAACTCGCGCAGGAAATCTAAAATCCCAGGACTATTCGCCGTAATATCATGAATCGATCTCAAGCCGTCAATTCCATCAGGTTCAAAATTCTCAAACTTCTCGGGCTTCTTGATATACGTGATAGCGTCAATTCTGAAGCCGCCGACACCCTTCGATAGCCAGAAATTCGCTGCGTCAAATAATGCTTTTCGAACTTCGGGATTTTCCCAATTCAGATCGGGCTGCTCAACTGCGAACGTGTGCAGATAATATTGCTTTCGAGATTCACACCACGTCCAAGCACTGCCACCGAAAATCGATCGCCAATTCGTGGGTTCGTCGCGCCATATATACCAGTCTGCTTTCGAATTATCACGGCTCGAACTCGATTCCAAAAACCACGCGTGCTGATTCGACGTATGATTGAAAACCAGATCCATCACGATTCGAATATCACGCGATTTTGCCTCACGAATCAATTTTTCGAAATCTGCCATCGTGCCGTATTTCGGATCTATCCCGACATAATCCGACACATCGTAACCGTTATCAACCCCGGGTGACGGATAAAAAGGCGATATCCAAATAGCTCCAGCTCCCAATGATTTCACGTAATCAAGATGCTGCGTTATTCCGGGTAAATCTCCAGTTCCTGAATTATCCGTGTCCTGAAAACTCTTGGGATAAATCTGGTAAACGATCGACTTCTGCCACCATTTCAAATTCAAATTTTTCTCAGTCATGTTGACCTCAGCAAATACAGGATATGCAAAAATAAATATAATTGCCAGCGCTCCGAATATTGCGAACTTGTGTAATATAAAGCGTACCATGAGCATTTACTTTCACTTCCTGCGACCAAACAATCTCACCAGATACAGGAATATATTCACGAAATCAAGATACAAAGCTAATGCTCCGATTATCGCGACTTTGCTCACAGCTCCGGATTGCTGCGAATCAAATCCGATTTCATTCGCGAGATTCTTAATCTTCCAAGTGTCCCAAGCCGTCAATCCCAGGAAAATTATTATGCCCAGAATGCTTATAACAAAATCCGCACGCATCGATCCGAAAAATAAATTTATCACAGACGCAATGATTATTCCGAATAAACCCATCGTCAGGAAACTTCCCCAACTCGTCAAATCGCGCTTCGTGAATAATCCGTACAAGCTCATCGCTCCGAACATTCCTGCTGTCGTGAAAAACGCCTGATGAACACTCTCCTGCGTGTAAACAAGCAACACACTCGAACATAATATTCCGTTCAAAATACTGTACGCTGCGAAACATATTAACGCCGTACTCGATTCGATCCTGTTAATCGCACTCGACAAAAATATTACGAGACCAATTTCCGCAACTGCAACTACAAGCATTGGGACTTGCGACGAAAAGAAAAATTCCAGCATAGCTCGACTTGATGCCGTGAAATATGCCATCAATGACGTGAGAATCAATCCCATCGCCATATATCCGTAAACTTTCCTGAATAATTCGTTCGCAACATCTGCTCTTGTCGAATCATACCCGTATGTTAAATCCGAACTCGTTTGCGTGAAAAAATCCGCCATGAATATCACATGCCTTTCTGAATAAATATTTCGCGAAGTATTATCGCACATTATCGGCGCGTGAGTAAATGTGCGTCTGAATTTATGCTAGAATCTCTCAGTCAGAAAAATATTCTATTATTAACTCAGGAGAATTTATCATGCCCAAGAAAAATGATTCGCAGGTAATACTAACTCGAAGCGGTCACAAAAAATTAGTCGAAGAATTAACGCATCTAAAAACTGCAGGTCGTCAGGAAGTTGCAAGACAACTCGAAGTCGCTAGAGGCTTTGGTGACTTGAGTGAAAACGCAGAATACGCCGCAGCCAAGGACGAACAGAGCAAAGTCGAAAGCAGAATCTTAGAACTCGAAACTATGTTGGGAAATGTCACAGTCGTTGACGAAGAAAAACTCGATACCAGCAGAGTCGCAATCGGCTTGACAGTTCAGCTCGAAGATTTGGACTCAGCCGGGAAAGTTCACACGTACTCACTCGTCGGCTCGGAAGAATTGTCAAGTTTGGGCGTAAGTCAGTCCGGCATTCAGCGTATCTCTCAGAAAAGCCCCGTCGGTCAGGCAATACTCGGTCACTCCGTCGGCGATGAAGTCAGCGTAACAATCCCGCGCGGCACCCGAAAATTGCGAATATTATCAATCATGCGCGAGAAATAATTATGCTCTACGAAAATTTACTCGCAAATGTGCCTGAACTAGAAATTTTACACACACAGAAATTTCGCTGGCTCGTCACTGGGGCAGCAGGCTTCATTGGCTCGAACCTGGTCGAAGCGTTATTATGCCTGAATCAGTGCGTAATCGGTCTGGACAATTTCACGACAGGTAAACACGAGAATATAAAATCCGCAACGAGAATCAATCCGGGAAATTTCACGCTCATAAACGGCTCTATAAACGATTTCGAAACCTGTAAACTCGCGACGCAAAATATAGATTTCGTTCTGCATCACGCAGCGTTAATCTCAGTTCCGCAATCTCTGGCTCAGCCGCAAAATTATCACGCAACGAATGCTCAGGGATTCGCAAATATTCTCGAAGCAGCAAGAGCAAATCATGCGAAACGAATCATGTACGCGTCATCAAGCGCAGTCTACGGTGACAGCCCAGAAATTCCCAAACTCGAAGCAAGTCTCAGTTTCAATTTCAATCCGGAAAATTTTCTCTCAACTTACGCACTGACAAAATACATGAACGAACTCAGCGCAAAATTCTACTCGAACATTTACGGACTGGAATGCGTTGGCTTCAGATACTTCAACGTGTTCGGGCAGCGTCAGGATCCAAGCGGGGCATACGCAGCTGTGATCTCAAAATGGGTCGATTGCGTGAAAAATTCCGAAGTTCCGGTGATATTCGGCGATGGAAAAGCTACTCGGGATTTCTGCTCTGTTCAAAATATCGTGCTTGCGAATCTGCTGGCAGCTCTGGCTCCGAACGTATCCGGGAAAGTTTTCAATATTGGCTGCGGAATCGAGACAAGTCTTAGCGAATTGCTCCGTATGATTTACAAGATATTTGCTCCGGCTCAGGAATTGCGCGTGAATTACGAATCACCCAGAGCAGGCGACATTCTGCGTTCCTGTGCTGATATATCGCTCGCAAGAAAATATTTGCATTACGAGCCAATCGTGTCTCTCGAAACAGGCTTGGAATTTTTGAAAGAGAGTTTAGCTTAACATGACAGAACTTACCATACGCCCCAGACGCTTGAGAATTACAAAATCGATTCGCGACTTAGTATGTGAGACGAGACTTTCCAGCAAAATGCTGATATACCCGATTTTCGTGCGTGAGGGCAAAAACATAATCGAGAACATTGACGCAATGCCCGGGCAAAAACGCTACAGTCCGGACAGATTACCTGAGATACTCGAACGTGTTGCTGAGAAAAATATCGGAGGAATTTTGCTGTTCGGGATTCCTGATCACAAAGACGAATGCGCGACTGCAGCCTGGGATGAAAACGGCGTGATCCAGAATGCGATGCGCGTTGCGAAAAAATATTTCCCGGATATTACGATTATCGGCGACGTTTGCATGTGCGAGTACACAAGTCACGGTCACTGCGGCATAATCAAGAGCATCAACGGCGAAAATATCATCGACAACGATTCATCACTGGAATTTTTGTCGAGAATTGCTCTATCTCAGGCTCAAGCTGGTGCGGACATAATCGCTCCGTCGGACATGATGGACGGACGTGTCGCTGCGATTCGCTCAAAACTTGACGAGAACGGCTTCATTAACACTCCGATACTCTCGTACGCCGTGAAATATGCTTCGTCGTTTTACGGACCGTTCCGTGAAGCTGCGGGGTCTGCACCGGCATTCGGCGATCGAAAAACTTACCAGATGGATTTCCGCAACGTTCGTGAAGCTGTTAAAGAAGCTTTGCTGGACATAAACGAGGGAGCTGACATGTTGATAATAAAACCTGCGTTGGCATATCTCGACGTTTTGAAGAGCGTTCGTGAAAAAACTCTCGTGCCAGTCGCTGCGTACTCAGTCAGTGGCGAATATTCCATGATAAAAGCTGCTGCTATGAACGGCTGGCTGAATGAACAGAACGTCGTCACGGAAAGCGCGTTCTCGATTGCAAGAGCCGGAGCTGATATGATAATCACGTATTTTGCACTTGAACTCGCAGATTGGATTAGAAATCTAGATTAGAATTTAGATTTGGAAATTTTTAGTTTTAGGGGGTATATCTCGTGAGAAAAATTTTTTGCGCGTTAATTTTGCTGGCGATCTTTGCAGGATTTTCCGGAGCAAGAGCAATGACCAGACAGGTTATCAAATTCGGAATGATCACAAAACTCAACACAACCGAAGAACAATTCGCCGAAACTTGGCAGAAAACTTTCGCACCACGCAACGAAGATTTGAGCGTAATCGTGAAATTTTACGATAATCTCACGGCAATGCAGATGGCTATGAATGCAGGCGAGATTAACCAGATGGTCTTGCCCGAACCGACGGCTCAATACGTTCTGAATCAAAACAGCGATTGCGAATCAGTTCTAGTTTTGCGCTCCAAAGGCATGGGATTGTCTTTCGGATTTCGTGAGGACAGCAGTAAGCTTCGTGACGAGTTCAACACAGCTTTGAAAGAATTGCGCGAATCCTGGACGCTGCCAGCAATCGAAGGCATGTATATTTCATCATCGGGCGCGAAAGAACCTGAACCAGTCAAGTTTGCGAATTTCGAAAATGCTGAGACAATTCGAATTGCTGTTACCGGAGATTTGCCACCGATTGATTACATTGCTCCCGACGGAACTCCCGCAGGATTTAACACGGCTGTTCTGGCTGAAGTTGCGAAATTTTTGCACAAGAATGTCAAGCTGGTTAATATTGACTCAGCTGCGAGGACTGCGGCATTGGCTTCGAAACGTGTCGATGTTGTGTTCTGGTACGAGGTCGATAAAACTTCGGAGTTTCAAGCGGACATTCCAGACGGAGTAATAATTTCTGAGCCGTATTACGAATGGGAGAAATTCATTCACGTCAAGAAAGCTCTAAAGAAAACGCAATCGTCTCAAAACTGGAATATTAATCGCAGCATCATGGAAATGTTTTTCTCATGGTGATATAATATGCGTGTGAGAATCTCTCGAAGATTTTTCAGAACGGAAATTTCTTCGGGAGATTTTGTAATTTTTACAGCTACATTTACAGCTACAGATTTTGCTCAACAAAAACATTCTGCTGCATGAGATTATCCCGTGAAAAAAATGCACGTTTTTCGCAAAAAACGAATCTGATTCGAAATCGCGAATTTTGCCAAAAAATCCTGAAGAATATTTTTGCAGTAATTGCTGATTTTTACGCAGCAAAAACCCCCGTCCCGAAAATTCAATCTCAAATTCCCGAAACGAGAGTCTTGTCATTCATGATCCATTCGCAATTCATTCACGATTATTTGCGCCCGTGTCGCCAGTTCAATCCCCAGCCGTAATTCTTGTCCATAGATTCTTGACCGTCGAAAAATTCCGTGAGATTCTCAATGCTGAATGTGTTAGCATCAATTCGCTCGAACATCTCAAGCGCACAGATTCGCTGCTTCGTGTCAAAATCGCTGATCGGAATCACAACGTCGCCACTCTCAGCACACGTCAACTTCACAAGCCCGTCAACTTCCTGCCAATTCGCAGCACCTTCGTAAATGAACGCGTAAATCAACGCACGCTTAATCTCGGGAAGCTTCAGGCAATTTATTCGCAGCGTCTCACCTGCACGATTTCCTCCGCTACGATCATCGCCATCAAGAGCAATATACGGCGGATAATCCAGACTTCCCAAATCACGACCCAACGCTTGAATGCAGCCCCGTGAGCCGGTTCGCAATTCGTACAGGCAGCCAACGTCCAAGTCTATCGCAGATTTGAATAACGATTTTTTGCCGCGATTCCAGCTCAGATTTATCACGATTTCATTCGTAATCTTCGGGTTAATCGCAATCGTGAGTTTCTCGCCCTTTTGCAGATTCACAACACCCTCGGGATTCTTAATCGGAGGTTCCGGCAGCTCAGTCAGCCCGTAAAATTTCATCAAGCCTGACACGCCATCATTGAAGCCTGACGCTACACAAGCAATTCGCCACTCGTCACTAAGATTCTTCCTGTAGATTTCGCCCGAGATAATCGCTCGCTCCGAAGAAAAATCTGCCCCAGTCAAATCCACACTCAAGCAAATTTTCCCGCCCTGAGAGATTCGCAGCACATGAGTTTTAATCTCGCCCATGATGCCGGATTGAGTCTCGACTGCAAAAACGATCTTGAAAATATCCGCGCAATTCTTGAGATTTAGCCTGAAGCCGGATTTAGAAATTTCTGCGACATTCCGCGCTTTGGAATCATTCTCAGCAATTCCTAGACAAAAATTCTCGCAAGAAAAATTCCCGGAACTTGAATCCGTGAGCATTTCGACATCAAATTCACGCGTTACGTCAAGATATTTCCCAAGTTTGTCACGTTGTCCCTTTTGAAATTGAATCTGAAATTGAGCCGACATCGCTAGACTTCAACCCCAAAATTCTGGCACAGCGCGCGCAATCCTCCGTTGAAGCCTGAGCCGATCGCGTTGAACTTCCATTCGCCGGATTTCCGGTAAATTTCCCCGACTACTACGGCCGTCTCAAGTGAAAAATCCTCGCCCAAATCGTATCGAATAACTTCCTGATTCGAACTCAAATCCACAACTCGAATATACGCGTTCGAAACTTGCCCGAAATTCTGCTTGCGTTCATCTGCTTCATGAATCGTAACTGTGAATGCGACTTTCTCGATATTAGCCGGAATCTTTGTCAAATCAACCTGAATTTGCTCATCGTCTTCTGCTTCACCGTCCGCACCCGTTAAATTATCGCCCATGTGCTGAACTGCTCCGGAACTGTGCGTCAAATTGTTGTAGAAAACGAAATCGTAATCGTCACGAACTTTGTCATTCGCATCCAACAAAAACGCACACGCATCAAGATCAAAATCAGCTCCACCGTCATATTTCTTCGTATCCCAGCCAAGACCTACCATGATTTTTGTGAGCTTGGGATTGCCCTTTGTTAAATCAACTCGCTGCCCTTTGTCAAGATTTACTGCCATAATTTATCACTCCTGTTTAATTTCAATCCACGCACTTTGAGAAATAAAATTACCGGGAAAAATAACGACCGTTCGGTAAAATTGTTTTTTATACTTATATCAGACTTCGTTTTTGATTTCAAGCCATTTTAGTTATAAAATAGAACGAAGTTTACCATTTTAGAAGAAATACACGGTTTAGAAATTTTTCCGCAAAATCTTACGCACTATATCTATTGGTACAACCACAAACGCAAGAACCGCACATGTCAACCACGAACTCGCGCTCAATGCCGCCACACTCAGAACTTCGCCGCCAAACGTCACGAATAAATACTGCATCAACAATATTGCACACATAACGATTATGAAATTCCAGTTCCGGAAAATTCCCTCGAACGGATTCACATGTTCTGTCCTGGCATTCAATCCGTTGAAAGTTATCGACATCATGAACGTCGCGAATAATGCAGATTTCAGATACGTTACGTCAACTTCTCCGAACAAATTCCGAACGCACGGCAGGAATAATATCGCTAAACACACGAACGTAATATAAGCCGCACTGATCAGAATTTCCAGCAACATCGGACGCGTAACTATGCTCTCGTCTCTGGGAACTGGCTTGTCGCGCATGTATTCTTTCAACGCAGGCTCACTTCCGAACGCAATCGCCGCCAACGTGTCCATCGCAAGATTTATCAGCAACAACTGTATGACCGTCAATACAACATTCTCGCCTAACATCGGAGCCAGGAAACATATCAAGACCGCCGCAACATTCACCGTCAACTGGAATATCAGGAACTTGCGAATGCTCTTGAACATCGTGCGTCCGTACAAAATCGCTTTTGCAATCGACGAGAAATTATCGTCCAAAATCGTAATATCTCCGGCTTCTTTCGCAACTTCTGTGCCCGAACCCATCGCGAATCCAACGTCAGCTTTCTTCAACGCGGGCGAGTCATTCACACCGTCACCCGTCATTCCGACAACGAGATTCAATTCCTGAGCAATCTTCACGAGTCTGCTCTTATCCGTCGGCAATGCACGCGCAATCACTCGCAAATTCGGCAAAATCTTCTTCAACTCGTCATCGGTTTTCTCAGCCATCTCGCTCGAAGTCATCGCAACATCTTCGGCTCTCGAAATCAATCCAGCTTCTTTCGCAATAGCAACAGCAGTTTCTTTCCTGTCGCCCGTGACCATAACAACCTGAATCGACGCGTCACGAACTTCTTGAATCGCATCAACGGCTTCTTTGCGGACATTATCGCGAATACTCAGAACGCAAACTAGCGCAGTTTTCTCCCCGGAACTTTTCGCAACAGCAAGTAATCTCATTGATCTTGCAGCCTGATTATTCATGTACTCAGCCAGAGAATTTTTCCCGGCTTCTGTGAAATCGCAAATATTTCCGTTCTCGTCACAATACGAATCACATTCAGCGATCAATCTCTCCGGAGCACCTTTCAAGAACGTGACTCTCTCGCCATTTTGATTCATGATTACGTGTGAGCGTTTCTTGCTGGAATCAAACGCGCCAAATTCAACAACCTGAGATTTCTGAGCCTGAACTTGATCCGAAACTTTTGACTTGATCAGGAACGACATCAACGCACGATCCGTACTGTTTCCGCCGATTACGCTGCCATCGTCACCAGGAGCAGAACTGTTATTAACGCCCGTTCCCGTGATAATATCCGCGCGCAATTTCTCCGGGATATTCTGCAAATCATCGAACGTCCTCAAATTTCCAGACGCAATTTCCGTAACTGATAATCTGCCTTCTGTGATTGTTCCGGTTTTGTCGCTGAATAATATACTCAGACTTCCGGCAGTTTCGAGACCGTTAATCTTGCGAACCAAAACGTTGTCCTTCGCCATTCGCAAACTCTGGAACGAAAGCAAAATCGACGTCAACATCGGCAAACCTTCAGGCACTGCGCAGACTATAATCGTAACTGCAACTGTGATCGCGTCAATCAATAATCGAAGCCACTCGTAGAATCCGTTCGGCAAATCCCCAGACAAAAACGTTCGCGCCAAAATTCCCGCAACTATCGCAGCAGCTCCAACGTAGCCAAACATAGAAATCTGTCCGGCAAGTTTTCGCAATTTCACCTGCAACGGAGTTTCCCTGGTTTCCTCCTGAACTTCGAGAGCCAATTCCCCGAACAAAGTTTTGTCGCCAACAACGCGGACTTCCATGTAAGCTTCTCCGCCGCAAACGACCGTTCCGCGATAAACGTAGTATTTATTCAGCAAATCTTTCACGTCAAACGTAATCGAGTCATTTTCAAGCGTAATTTTCTCAGCTTCTTCAGTCTCACCGTTCAACGCAGCCTGATCGACTTTTAATTCGCCCTGAATAATTACACCGTCAGCAGGGATTTTGTCGCCAGCTTGCAGAAATATCACGTCACCAGTAACAACTTCGCTAACGTGAATCTCTCGCAAATTTCCGTCACGAATCACTTTTGTCATCTCACGAGCTTCTTCTTCGGCTTTGAGAGCTGAGGCTTTACCCTCCTGTTTATTCTCGCTGATTGACGCGACGCCGTTTGCGATCAAAATTGCGACTAATATTCCGACTGGTTCGAACCATTCAGCCTGCCCCATGAAAAATAACACGACCTGAATCACAAGCGCGACCATCAGGATTATTATCATCGGATCAGTGAACCCTTCGAGAATTTTTTTCCAGAGTGGATCGGGTGGAATTTGTGTCAGAGTATTTGCTCCGAATTTTGCGCGACTGTCTTGAACCTGACTTTCTGATAGACCATTCAACTTCATGAAAACATTCCCTTCTCTTGTGAATAATATCTTGCAAATAATATTTGTAATGCAATTTCGTTTTATTATACAATTTGCGTAAATTTTTCGATAACGGAGTTGTTTAACATAATAATATCAAGAATTTACGTCGAACGCAGATTTGGCGAAACTTTGGAAGCAGATTCACTTTATCAGGAACTCAGGAATATTCACGGACTCGAAAATCTGGAGAAATTACGAATTTTGAATCGCTATGACATTCAGGGCTTGGATTCTGAAATGCTGGAGAAGAGCAAATTCGCAATTTTTGCAGACCCATGCACGGATATTTTGCGCGAAAATTTGCCCGATGATTACGATGAGATCATTGCCGTAGAATTTTTGCCCGGACAATTCGATCAACGCGCCGATGCTGCCGAACAATGCGCCGGATTATTATTCGGATTCAGACCTGTAATCAAGACCGCGAAAATATACCTGCTCTACGGAAAGAATCTCGATACAAACGCGTTCAGGAAATTTATAATCAATCCAGTCGAAGCACGTGAAGCAAATCTGGAGAATTACGCGTCACTCGAAACGAATTACCCAATCCCGGAGAATATCAAGACAATCACAAATTTCCGGAATTTCGACGACGAAGCACTTGCGAAATTTTTGCACGAACGCGGACTAGCAATGAATCTCGAAGACCTGAAATGTTGCCGCGAATTTTTCAGGGGAGAATCTCGTGAGCCAACTATGACCGAGATAAAAGTTCTCGACACGTACTGGTCAGATCATTGCAGACATACGACGTTCTTAACGCAAATCGATCACGCAGAAATTCTGGATTCAAGCGTGAAAGCCTCGTTCGAAAATTATCTGGAAGTCAAACGCGAACTTAAACAAGAACAAGAACAAGAATCCGAAAAACCCGTTACGTTAATGGAAATCGCAACGATTGCAGCGAAATATCTGCGCAAGAAAAATTTACTGCCGGATCTGGTCGATAGCGAAGAAAATAACGCCTGTACCGTACGAATCAAAATTCATGACGAGCCTTGGCTGCTGTTGTTCAAAAACGAGACTCACAATCACCCAACAGAAATCGAACCGTTCGGTGGTGCAGCAACTTGTATCGGAGGAGCGATTCGTGATCCGTTATCTGGTCGCGCGTATGTGTATCAGGCAATGCGTATCACCGGTGCAGCAAATCCCTACGAAAAGCCAATGCCCGGGAAATTGTCGCAGAAATCTATCACGACTAAAGCAGCAGCAGGCTACAGTTCATACGGAAATCAGATCGGAATCCCAACCGGATTAGTTGACGAAATTTATCACGAAGGTTACGCAGCAAAACGCCTCGAAGTCGGTGCAGTTATCGCAGCAGCTCCCGAGAAAAACGTGATTCGAGAAAAGCCAAAATCCGGAGACTTGATTCTTTTACTCGGAGGCAAAACTGGTCGTGATGGCATAGGTGGTGCGACAGGCTCATCAGTTTCACACACGTCCAGCTCAATCGAAACTTGCGGCGCGGAAGTTCAAAAGGGAAATGCTCCCGAAGAACGAAAATTACAGAGATTATTCAGGAATGCGAATTTCACGCAGCTTGTGAAAAAATGCAACGATTTCGGCGCGGGCGGTGTGAGTGTAGCTGTCGGAGAACTTGCGGACGGATTGGAAATTAATCTGGATTCTGTGCCGTTGAAATACGCAGGACTTGATGGCACTGAAATTGCTGTGAGCGAATCTCAGGAACGCATGGCTATAGTAATTGCTCCGGAAAATCTCGAAGCTGTGAAAAATATTGCCGAATCCGAAGATGTTCAGGCGAGTGTGATTGCGCGTGTGAATGATTCAGGACGAATGAAGATGTTCTGGCGCGGAATTGAGATTGTGAATTTGTCGCGTGAGTTCATAAATTCCAACGGTGCGAAACGTCACGTAAACGTCAGCGTGAAAAATTTCTCGGGAAAACATAAGCCAGAAATTGCGAATCATGAATCATTTGCTGAGAATTTGCGCAGAGTTCTTTCTGATTTGAACGTTGCTTCAAAGCGCGGATTATGTGAGAGATTTGACTCGACTGTCGGAGCTGGCAGCGTTCTCATGCCGTTCGGAGGAAAATTGCAGCTTACACCGTCACAAGCTATGGCTGCGAAAATTCCTGTCCTAAATCGCGATCATAATATATGCTCAGTTATGTCGTGGGGATTCGATCCGTATATTTCTGAGCTTTCACCGTTTAACGGAGCGTATCTGGCTGTTGTAGAATCTCTGGCGAAACTTGCTGCAACTGGTGCGGATTTGCGAAAATGCTGGCTTACGTTCCAGGAATATTTCGGAAAACCTGAGAATGATCCTGATCGTTGGGGATTGCCGTTTTCTGCATTGCTCGGGGCATTTCAGGCACAGTTGGATTTCGAAGTTGCTGCGATTGGCGGAAAAGATTCCATGAGCGGAACTTTCAAGACTTACGACGGGAAAATTCTTGACGTGCCGCCGACGTTGATTTCGTTTGCAGTTTCGTTGGGAGATGCCGGGAAAATAATTTCGCCCGAGTTCAAAAATTCCGGTTCGAAAATTGTCTTGCTAAGTCCGAAATATTCGCGAGAAAATCCGGAACTGCCCGAGAAAGATTCTATGCGTGAAATTCTGTCGCAAGTTCAAGAGCTGATTCACTCAGGGAAAGTTATTTCAGCAGCGACTCCGTGTTTCGGAGGAATTGCAGCGATGATCTTCAAGATGTGTCTGGGAAATAATCTCGGATTCAGCTTCAGTTGTGATAGTAATCTGGATTTATTCGGCAATCGTCGTGGAGAATTTGTTCTTGAGTTGAGCGATCCTGCTCTTGAATTGGGCGTTGAAATTGGGCGCGTAATTTCTGAGCCGGAGATTGTTTTTGCGAATGAGCGTGTGAAGCTTGAAGATTTGTCGCGTGTTTACGACAGCGTTCTCGAAAAAATTTTCCCAGTGAAAGCTCCCGCCGAAAATTCAATCACGATTCCAGTAATTGCGAACACGAACACGAATACAAATGCAATGCCGAAAATTGCGATTCACAATACGAAGCCGAGATTTTTGATTCCGGTTTTCAACGGCACAAACTGTGAATACGAGACTGCGCGCGCTGTAGAAAATTCTGGTGGAGAAGCTGAAATTTTCGTTGTAAGGACTCTGACACCTGACGCTATGAAAATTTCTGTGGAAAAATTTGCGCAAAGCCTGAATGAATCGCAAGCCATGATTTTGCCCGGAGGATTTTCAAACGGTGATGAGCCGGACGGTTCTGGGAAATTCATCGCGATATTCCTGCGTAGTCCTGTAATTCGTGAGGCTGTGAAAAATCTTCTGGATTCTCGCGGCGGATTAATCTGCGGAATTTGCAACGGCTTTCAGGCACTTGTGAAAACTGGTTTGTTGCCTTATGGACGAATTGTTTCTCCGGACGAATTAAGCGAAGATTCTGCTACGTTGACGTTTAACCGGATTGCGCGGCATCAATCGAGAATTGTGCGTGTGAAGATAATTGCGAATAACTCACCTTGGCTGCGAATGACAGAACTCGGGAAAATTTACTCCGTGGCGATTTCTCACGGTGAAGGACGCTTCAAGTGCGGCGAAAAAATCCTGCGGGAACTTTTCACGAACTCACAAGTTGCTGCACAGTACGTGAATTTAGACGGCGAAATTTCTATGGACGAGCTGTATAACCCGAACGGTTCGATTGCGGGAATTGAGTGTGTAACTTCACCAGATGGGCGCATTCTCGGACGCATGGGACACGCTGAGCGAATCGCCAGTAATTTATACAGGAACGTCGGCGGAATTTACGACATGAAAATGTTTGAATCAGCCGTGAAATTTTTCGCGAAAAACTCATAATCAATGCTATAATGCCAAGCAATATTCGCACCGTTAGATTCACAAATTTTTCACAAGAATTATCTAGTATTTCTTGCAGATAAGGGGAGATAAAATTGCTTAAGTTTTTGAAAAGTATACGAATCCTTTTATGGATGTTAGTTCTCGTCGGAGTAGGTTGTCTTGTTGGCTGGCAAGTCATGGCTAAGCTGCGTCAAGCTGAAGCTAATCTCAGGTCGCTCGAAACAGAAACCGAAGTTACTTACCCCGTCGAGACGGAAATTATCAAGACTTCAAATTGGGAAACATGGCGCAGTTATTACGGTCAGGCGAAATCCGCTCACACTCAGAATATTACGACTTATGAGCGAGAAATCGTCAAGAGCGTGAACGTTGACATCGGCAGTATTGTGAAAGCAGGTCAGACGCTGATCACGTTGCAGGTTGCTGACAGAAGCGCACGTGTTCAGGCAGGCAAAACCAGTTATGACGAAGCCAAATTGAATTACAACCGTTTGAAGCAGCTGAATGCTAAAGGCGGAATTTCCCAGAGTGAAGTTGACTCAGCCTATGCTGCGATGAAAAGTGCTGAAGCAGCGTTAAAAAGTTCGCAGTCAACATTGCAGCGCACAAGTTTGAAAGCAAGTATTAACGGCATAGTTTCTGTTCGTAACGTTGAGCCCGGAGAAGTTGCAGAGGCAGGCGCGGTGTTATTATCAATCGTAGATCCAAAAGAGATGGAAGCTGAATTAATGGTCTCGAAAAAGGATATTGCGAAAATTAACAAGAGTACGCCTGTTGAGATTTACGTTGACGGTGTGAAGCATATCGGTTGGGTTAAGCGAATCAGTCCTGAAGCTCAAACCGGTTCGGGATTATATCCTGTTGTCGTAGGACTTCCCGAAAATTCTGGCATACTTCCAGGAACTTACGTCGAAGGCAGATTCCAAGTTGCAAGACAAAATAACGTCGTAGTAATTCCGTCGAACGTCGTGATTTACAGGGGAAATTCTCAGTCTGTGTACATAGCGGACGGTTCGAGAGCCAAGCATGTTGAGATTACAACAGGTGAAGGTCGTGAAGGCCGTGTGATCGTAACGTCTGGGCTCAAACCCGGCGACAAATTAATCACCAGCGGCAATCGAGTGTTATTTGACGGAGTAAGCATCACTCAGAACGTCGGTCTTGCGAATAATAATTCTCAGGATTCAAACGAAGGCTAGCATTACATGAGAAGTTTCATAAAGTTTTGTATCACGCACCCAGTCTTTACTGGGTGTTCTGTTGTAATCTGGATACTTTTAGGCATCAGCAGTTATTTCACGCTCGGTGTGACGCTTTATCCTGACGTGGAATTTCCGTTCGTACTTGTCCGCACGACTTACACCGGAGCAGGTCCAAACGAAATCGAACAGTTGATAAGCAAGCCACTCGAAGACGCACTCGCAGATCTCGAAAACCTGAAGTCAATTACTACGTACTCAATCGAAGGGACTTCAATGGTCGCAGTCGAAATGAGAGCAGGTACGAATCCGGATTTAGCACTCGTTGACGTGAATAATAAAGTCAAAGCCAAGATTCCGGATTTACCCGATGATGCCGATGAACCAGTTTCCAGCAAATTCGACATAAGTGCACAGCCGTTCTTGATAATCTCGTTTAACTCAGACTTGCCAGAGAAGACAGCCAAGAAAATTGTTGAGGACAGGATTAAGCCGGTTGTTGCGAGAGTTCTTGGTGTCGGACGTGTTGACGTAACCGGTGGGCGTGACCGTGAAATTCAGATCATGTTAGATCCTGCAGCATTGAGCGATTACGGCATAAATTATTTGCAGGTTTGTAACGTTGTCGCTGCGAATAACGAAACTACGCCGACGGGTTATATCACTCAGAAAAAAGACGAAATCTCACTGAGAATCATGGGCGAATTTAACGATGTCGAACAGCTCGAAAATATCCTGATTCCGACACCGACTGGTCAGCCCGTAAGATTGTCAATGCTTGGTGAAGTCGTCGATGCAGAAGAAGACCAGCGTTCACTTGCAAGAGCGAATGGCTTGCCGGTAGTTCAGTTGCGAATCAGTCCGCGTTCTAATGCCGACGTTGTTGCAGCAGGAAACGAGATTAAACGCCTGATGACCCGAACAATGAGAGATTTCCCCGAGTTCAATTACGAGTACACGTATGATGACACAAGCTTCGTTGAAAGTTCCGTTAAGAATATTATTCGTGATACTGCCATTGGAATTGCCCTGACAGCTCTCGTAATATATTTATTCTTGGGAAGATTTTCGGCTACGTTCATAGTCGCTATCTCGATGCCGGTTGCGTTTGCAGCTACGTTTGTTCCGTTGCAGATTCACGGCTACACACTGAATTTGATGAGTACTCTGGGACTGGCGCTATCTATGGGAACGCTGGTCATGAACGCGATATTGATAATCCAGAATATATATCGATTCAGGGATATGGGTTACGAACCGTTTGCTGCTGCTGAAGAAGGCACGGTTGAAATCTCGATGTCGGTTTTGGCGGGAGTTTTGACGAACTTGGGAGTGTTCATGCCGGTTGCGTTAATGTCGACGATTGCAGGACAATTCCTGAAGCCTTACGCTGTTACGATTGTTTACGCGACGTGTTTCTCGTTGTGGGTTACGATGGCTGTTACTCCGTGTTTGGCAGCTAGAATCAAAAAGTCCAAGAATGACACCGGAGAATTGCCGCTGATTGGGAAAATTCTTACGGGCTGGTGGAACTGGATATTTGACGGATTCAGGGATTTGTTTTTTATAATTATTCATGCTGCTGTAAGATTCCCGTTTACGGCTGTAATATTAACGGTTCTTGCGACGTATGGCTCGTTCAGGCTGGGCGGATTCTTGAGCACACAATTCACACCAAGCATGGATGACGGCACAGTTAGAATCACACTCACACTTGATAATAACTCGTCGATTCACAAAACTGCCGAATTAATCTACAAGGTCGAGGATTATATAAACACGTTACCCGAACGCAAATATATCAAGAACGTTGTCTCGACGATTGCAGGCTCAATGAGAAGCAACTCGATCAGTGAAGCACAAGTCGCGCTATACATGAACGATGACCCTCAACGCCCCTCAACTGAAATACTCGCGGACAAAATCAGACCATGGTTGAACACATTGCCCGGTGTTGAAGTTGCCACGGCTGCCACACGCCAGGGATTCAGCAATCCGATCGAAATTGAAGTCAAAGGCGAAGATCTGAACCTGTTGTACTCAGTTGCCGAGGAAATTCAGGCGCGCGGGCGAAAAGTTCCCGGAGTTCGTGACTTGAAAATCGCGATGGAAATGGGCAAACCAGAATTGCAAGTTCACCCGATTAGATGGCGATTATCACCGTTAGGCTTGAATATTTCGGATTTAGCCAGCATTGTCAGAGGCTATTTGATCGGACGTGATGCCGGGAAATTCAGGCAAGGCGGCTACGAGTATGATATTAAAGCGCGAATTAGCCGTGAAAAAGCCAGCGATATTTTCAACGCGCACGAATTACCGATTATGACAGGCGTAGGATTAGTTCCGCTCGATGAGATGGCAGATGTTCACTGGGGAGACGCTCCGACAGAAATTCGACGAGTTGAACGTCAAAGAGCAGTCGTAGTTACGGGAAACGTGAGATATATTACGTCAGGTGAAGGCAATGCGAGAATGCGTGAAGTCGTGAGTCAGATGCAGCTTCCAGAGGGCGTTAGCATAAATTTCGGCGGTGAACAGGAAGACATGGCTGAAAATTTCATCGAGTTGATTCGCACAATGGTCATAGCAATCGTAGTCACGTATTTGGTCGTTGCCGCAATTCTTGAGTCATGGGTTTACAGCGTGATAATTCTGTGTACAGTTCCGATGGCTGCGATTGGAGTTGTGCCGGCTATGTTGATTTCCGGAGTTAATATCTCGATATTTGCTTTAATCGGCATGATCATGTTGGTCGGAATGGTTGTTAATAACGCAATCGTTGTCGTAGATTACGCTGAAGTTTTGCGCGCTCAGGGGCATCACCCGTATAAAGCAATCGAGGAAGCTTGTCGCGTAAGATTCAAATCACTCTTGATGGCGGTTGTTACGAGTGTAGTATCTTTGTTGCCGTTGTTGAGTGCCGGACGTGGCTCTGAAATGAAAATGCCGATTGCAGTTGTTGCGATTGGAGGCTTGATTTCGGGAGGAATGTTGGCGATGGTCTCTATTCCGGCGGCGTATAAATGCGTCTGGAGAGTGAGGCTCTTGTGGGAGAAATTCCGCGGAGAAAAAACTGAATTTGAAGACAGCGATAATCCAGATGACGGATTCGATTACGAAGAAGTTTGATTTTGAAATTGGCAGACTTGCGTTTGAGGCGTTGCTGTATGAAGTGTCCGTAACGCCCAAACCGGGTCTTGTTGACAGAGAGAATTCCGGGGCGCATGATGATATGAATTATTTCACGTTCATGTCTAGTGCGTCCTCGTTATGTTTATGCTTTCACGAATTTGCGCGTAAAGGTGCGGAACTTGCTGCGGAGAAAATTCCAGTCGAGAAATTCCTGGCTGAGATTCGCCCGATTGGCGTGAAGTTTGAGCGATTGATGTTTGCTGCAACTCACGGAGTTAATACTCACAAAGGAGAGATATTTTCGCTGGGATTGCTGAGTGCGTGTGCTGGGTATTTAGCTTCGAGATCTAGTTCTGAGATTCTGGATTTCGCTTCGAAAGTTTGCGCTGGAATCTGTGAGAGAGATTTTGCGGATATTGCGTCGAAAAAAATCCTGACTAAGGGCGAGAAGCTTTACATGAAATACGGCATCACTGGAATACGCGGCGAGGCTGAAGCTGGTTATCCGTGCGTGAGAGAAGCTTTGCCAGTTTTGCGTAAATTGCTCGCGAGAAATTTTTGCATGAATGACGCGCTGGCTGTGACGCTGCTGAAAATAATCTCGATTAATACCGACACGAATATTATTTCACGGCACAATTTTGAAGTTTTGAAGCGTGTGCAGATATTTGCGAGCGCGTATCTGGAATTAATACTGGATTATGATGATGATCACGTTGCAATGCTGCGTAGACTTGACCGGAAATTTATTGAGGCAAATATCAGCCCGAGTGGCAGCGCGGATTTGTTAGCCGTGACGTATTTCATGCACGCAATCGAGAATCTTGAGATATAATTGCAGCATATTTTTAGAATCGGAGTTGAGAATAATTCATGAGCGGCATACACGGCGTTACGCTTAAAGGCATTGAGGCTCTTCCTGTTGAAGTTGAAGTGCAAATCACGGGAGGATTGTTTGCAATATCGATTGTCGGAATGCCAGATGTAGCTGTGCGTGAATCTCGCGAAAGAGTCCGGGCTGCGTTACGCTCGATGGGACTGAATTTAAAGGGCAGAATCGCTGTTAATCTTGCACCGGCGGATATTTTGAAAGAGGGCGCGCTGTTGGATTTGCCGATTGCGCTGGGCATGATGTCGGCAATGGGCGCGTTGAAAAAAATTCCCAAGGGATTATTCATGGGAGAATTATCGCTCGATGGCAGGTTGCGAAAAGTTCGTGGAGCAGTTCCAGCAGCGTTTTTGGCGCGAAAATTATCTTTGCCGCTGTACGTTCCGAACGAAAATGCTCATGAAGTCGCGCTGGTGAAAGGTGTCGAGGCGTATTGTGTCGAGAGTTTGCCTGAATTGTTGAAGATTCTCAACGGGGAATTACACGCTGAAAAAATTCCTCAAGCTGAGATTCCAAATTTGCCCGAAGATGTTGAGCCGGATTTTGAGGACGTAAAAGGTCAGGCAGATGCGCGCCGTGCTGCTGAAATCGCTGCTGCCGGTCATCATAATTTGCTGTTGGTTGGCTCGCCCGGTAGCGGCAAGACTCTGATCGCAAAAGCAATTCGTGGAATTTTGCCGCCATTGACAGACGATGAACTTGTTGAGACGCTGCTGGTTAGAAGTACGCTCGGATTGCCGTTTGAACCCGGACGTGTGAGACCGTTTCGAACTGTGCATTTCACGGCAAGTACGATTTCAGTTTGCGGCGGCGGAAGTTCGCTCAGACCCGGGGAAGTTTCGCTGGCTCATAGAGGCGTTCTGTTTCTTGACGAGTACACGGAATTTAAGCGCGATTTGACAGAAAGTTTGCGCGCTCCGATTGAGGACGGTCAAATTACGGTTAGCAGAGCAGCAGGCAGCGTCACGTATCCGTCGAGAGTCCTGTTGATTTTGGCAGCGAATCCGTGTGCGTGCGGTCATGCTGGAGATCCGGTTATCAAGTGCACGTGTTCAGCTCATGAGCTTGAGAGATATAAACGCAAATTATCCGGACCGATTTTGGATAGAATCGATTTGCAAATTTCTGTCCCAAGATTGACGAGTGAAGAATTATTATCGCTCTCGAACTCGCATAACAAGCCTGAATCCAGTGAAGTGATTCGCAAGCGTGTGATCGCAGCACGTAATCTTCAACAGGAACGCTGGGGAGAATTTGGCTTCACATGCAACGCGGAAATCCCAGAGAGATTGGTTCAGAAATTTCTGGTTATTGACGACGAAGTGAAAGCATATTTGACGGTAATGTCTGAGAGGATTCATTTGTCGGGCAGAGGCTTGAGTCGCGTTTTGAAAGTTTCCCGAACGATTGCGGATTTAGCCGGCGCGAAAAATATCGAGAAGATTCACGTTGCAGAAGCTTTGCATTATCGCCAGAGCTATAACAAAGAGTAAATAATATTTGCTCTTGACGGATTCATGATTCGTAAATAGAATTTATGACCAAGTATTAATTTTACGTGATAAATTTTTCGCATTTTAGCTAGGAGGTGTCCTGAATCGAAACGTCGACAAAGAAGAAAAATCTGCGTCATGCAAAATTATTGAAGCTGATCAAAAATAATCCGGCAATAACTGATCATGAACTCGCTGAGAAATTACGCGTCAGTGTCAGTACGGTCAGGCTTGATCGTGCGCTGATTGGCATTCCGGAATTGCGCGAACGTTTGAAGTCGATGGCTGAGAATGCTGCGAATAATCTCAAGTCGCTCAAACAATCCGAAGTTATCGGTGAGTTGCTGGAGCTTGAGCCGGATAAGTGGGCACTCTCGATTTTGAAGACGGCTCGGAATATGGCGTTCAAGTTCACGGATATAATTCTGGATCACTATATATATTCACAGGCGAGTTCGATTGCAGTTGCTGCGATAAAAGCTGCGGTCGTTATCGTTGACTCTATGCGCGGAGAATACAAAGGACACGCTCATATCGGCGACGTGTTGATTGCCCGGGCGAAAGTCGGCGTTAATCACGATGGCAAGAAAATCGTCAGCGTCAGAACCAGAGTAAAAGATAAAGAAATTTTTGTCGGACGCTTTATAGTTGAGGTACTTGAATAATGGCAAATAACAAGAAAATTACAATCGCTGTTGACGCTATGGGCGGTGATAATGCCCCGGGCGAAATTTGCAAAGGTGCTATCGAGGCGTGCAAAAAATTCAGTGATATAGAAATTATATTGACCGGCGATGAGTTCAAGATTCAGTCATGTCTCAAGAATTTCAAGACCAGTTCGCAAATTCGTGTCGTACACACTACGGAAATTATTCAGCCTGATGAGCATCCCGCACTGGCAATTCGCAAAAAGAAAAATTCCAGCATGAGAGTTGCAATGGAAATGGTGCGTTCAGGTGAAGCTCAGGGATTTGTCTCAGCTGGCAGTACTGGCGCGATTGTTGCCGGCGGAGTTCTGGTTGTAGGCAGGTTGTCCGGAATAGATCGCCCGGCTCTGGGAGTCATGCTGCCCGTGATTGACCGTCCGAGTTTCATGCTTGATGTCGGAGCTACGGTCAGATGCAGTCCGGAGAATTTGCTGCAATTCGCTCTGATGGGAAATATTTACTCGCGAAAAATCTTGAAAGTCGCAAATCCAGAGATCAAGTTATTGTCGAACGGCTCGGAAAATATAAAAGGCGACGAGACTGTTCTTGGCGCGAGAGAATTGATTCGCAAGCGTGAGAATCTGAATTTTCAGGGCTATATCGAAGGCAATGACATAGTCTGGGGAAATGCTGACGTGATCGTTTCTGACGGCTTCAGCGGCAATATCGCGTTGAAAATGGGCGAGGGTGTTGTTCAGGGTCTGAAATCGCTCTTAACTGATGAAGTGAGAAAATCTTTCATGGCGAAGGCTGGCTTATTGTTGATGTCCGGTGTCGTGAAAAAATTATGGACGCGCTTTAATTACGAGAAATACGGCGGCTCGGCTTTATTGGGCGTGAATGGAGCAGTTATTAAAGCTCACGGACGCTCTAAAGCACCGGCAATCGTTAGTGCAATTTCTGTTGCAAGAGATTTCGTTGACGAAGACGGCGCGCAATTAATCAGGAATGAGATTCAGGAATAATATAATATTCGGAAGGATGTGAAATATCTTGGAATTTAGGCATTTCGGCAATAAATATTTCGTGAGAATGGATAAAGGCGAAGAGATTATCACTCAGCTGAAAAAATTGTGTGAGCTGGAGCATGTCAGGCTCGCAGAAGTCAAGGCTCTCGGTGCTGTGAATGATTTCACTGTCGGATTGTTTGATATTAACGAGAAGAGATATTACTCGAATGATTTTACTGGCATGTTCGAGATTACAAGTCTATGGGGAACTGTCACGACGATGAACGGCGAATTTTACGCGCATATTCACATGAGTGCGGGAAATCGTGAAGGCAAAGTCTTCGGCGGTCATTTGAACAGAGCTGTTGTGAGTGCTACGTGCGAAATGATAGTCGAAGTTTCGGACGGAATCGTTGAGCGCAAATTCAATGATGAAGTCGGGCTAAATTTGTTTGAGTTTTGTTAAGGGGTGAGCGTGAAAAATGAAGCTTGATTTGCAAAATAACCGTGTCGCGAAAATCTTGGGAACGAAATATCCGTTGATACAGGGCGGAATGGCTTGGGTAGCTAATGCTGAGTTGGCTAGTGCTGTGAGTAACGCTGGCGGCTTGGGCATTATTGCTGCGGCGGCAACTCCTCCGGATATACTCGAAGCGGAAATTCTTAAGGCGAAGAAATTGCTCGAACCCGGCAGACCGTTTGGCTTGAATATAATGCTCATGTCTCCGACGGCAGAAGCAGCTCTCGAAGTAGCCGTGAAACAGAAAGTCCCAGTTGTTACGACAGGCGCAGGCAGCCCGGGAAAATTTCTTGAGAGACTGAAGCCTCTGGGAACGATTGTGATTCCGGTTGTAGCGTCTGTTGCACAGGCAAGGCGTGTTGAGAAGCAGGGAGCAGATGCAGTCATAGCTGAAGGCATGGAAGCTGGCGGACATATCGGTGAATTAACGACGATGGTACTGACACCGCAAATTTCTGAGGCTGTGAAGATTCCGGTTATAACTGCTGGTGGAGTTGTTGACGGTCGCGGAGTTGCAGCAGCGTTCATGTTGGGAGCGCAGGGTGTTCAGGTTGGCACGAGATTTATTTGCTGCTCGGAATGCACGGTGCATAAAAATTATAAACAGGCAGTTCTTGACGCAAGAGATCGCAGTACGGCAATCACTGGGCAATCTTTGGGTCATCCGGTGAGATGCTTGCGTAATAAATTGACGGCAGAATTTGAGCGGTTAGAATCACAGAATGCTCCGGCGAAAGAAATCGAGGCTCTCGGCACAGGGAAATTGCGCGCTGCAGTTGTTGATGGCGATGTAGAATGGGGCTCGTTGATGGCTGGTCAGAGTGCTGCAATGGTGAACGAGATTTTGCCGGCGAAAGTCATAATCGAGAATATGTTCGCTGAAGCTGTGAAAATTATGAATGATTAGATAATGATTAGGTGGTGATTACGTTTGAGTTTGGAAAAATATGCGCTGTGTTTCCCGGGTCAGGGTTCACAAATTGTCGGAATGGGTCGCGAATTATTCGAGGCGTTTGATGTTGCGAAAGCTGTGTTCGAAGAAGCTGATGATGCGCTATCAAGTCATTTGACGCGCTTGATGTTCGAGGGCGATGCTGCTGAATTGACGCTCACAAAGAATGCTCAGCCTGCAATCATGACGGTGAGTATTGCGGCGTTGCGTGTGTTGACTGACTCGATGGGAGTGAATCTGGAGCCGGAATGTTGCGCCGGACATAGTTTGGGAGAATATACGGCTCTGGTTTCTGCGGGTGCGCTGTCGTTTGCTGAAGCTGTGAGACTGGTTCGTAAACGCGGCGAGCTTATGCAGGAAGCTGTCCCCGAGGGCAAAGGCTCAATGGCTGCGACTCTGGGAATGACTCCTGAGACTGCTGAGAATTTGTGCAAATCAGTGGCTCCCGATGGCGAAGTTCGACCGGCAAATTATAATGCTCCGGGGCAAATTGTTATCTCGGGCTTGGCGGAATATGTTGACAAAGCGATTGCTCAGGCGAAAAATTTCGGTGCAAAACGCGCTGTAAAATTAAATGTCAGTGCGCCGTTTCACAGCAAGTTCATGAAGCCGGCTGCGGAAAAATTGAAGCTTGAGTTCGAGAATTGCAAGTCCTGGAATGATGCGAAGTGGCAGATTATAGCGAATGTTAGTGCAAAAGCGCTTAGAAAAGCCGATGAGATTCGTGAATCGCTTTATGCGCAGACGTTCAGTCCGGTGCTTTGGGAGAACTCGGTGAAATTCATGTGCGAAGAACTGGGCGTGAATGATTATTTCGAGTTGGGCAGCGGTGAAGTTCTGGCGGGATTAATCAAGCGCTGCAAGAAAGGCGTGAATATTATCTCGGCTGGGAATCCTGAGAAACTGGAGGAAATTGCGAAATGCTTGCACTAGTTACGGGAGCTGCGAGAGGAATAGGCCGTGCGATTGTGCTTGAACTTGCGAGAAATAAGATCGACGTTGCGATAAATTATAATTCGAGTTCGGAAGCCGCGAAATTATTGTCGAGTGAAGTTGAGAAACTCGGCGTAAAAACCGGAATTTTTCAGGCGAATGTCAGTGATCGTGATCAAGTTTTGAAATTGTTCGCTGACGTGAAAAAATTATTTGGCGAGAGTATTGCGATTCTTGTGAATAATGCCGGAATTACTCGCGATAATTTGTTGATGCGAATGAAACCCGAAGATTGGCACGATGTGATAAACTCGAATCTGAACTCGGTGTTCTATTGCACAAAAGAAGCGATTCGTGACATGGCAAAAGCAAAGTTCGGGAGAATAATTAGTATCTCGTCGGTTGTCGGCTTGGTCGGAAATTCCGGACAGGCAAATTACGCTGCGTCGAAAGCCGGAATAATCGCCTTCACAAAATCTGTCGCCAGAGAATACGCGTCACGTGGAATTACGGCGAATGTTGTTGCTCCGGGATTTATCGAGACGAATATGACGCAGGTTTTGAAAGATGACGTGAAATCCGGAATTCTGCAGAGCGTTCCTGTTGGTAGGATCGGTTCTCCTGAGGACGTTGCGCGCGCTGTTATGTTTTTCGCAAATGAGTGCAATTCTTACGTGACTGGACAAGTTTTGGCAGTTGACGGCGGAATGACAATGTGATAATTTCTGATATTGTTGCTTAAAATTGGAAATTGTGATAAAAATTTTTAGTTGAATTTGAAGGAGGTGAAATATAATGGCCAGCAAAGATGAAGTCCTTGCAAGATTGAAGGAAATAATTACGGATCGTCTCGACGTTGAGGCGGATCAGATCGTTCCGGAAGCGTCATTCGTTGAAGATTTGGGAGCAGATTCGCTTGATTTAGTTGAGTTAATAATGGGAATCGAAGAGGAGTTTGATATCGAGATCCCCGACGAAGATGCCGAAAAGCTTACTTCGGTAGGTGAGGCGATGAATTATACTCTGAGCAAAATCGGAGTTGATGACTAAAATTATTTTGTTATACGGGGGGAAAATATTTCGCAATTCGCGTGTGAGAAATCTCGTGAATGTATTTATAATCTCTCCGTATTTTTTTGCGAATAATCTTGCTGAAGTTTAGCGAGAATAAAGAATAGATGTCTCAAAGGGAGATGAGAGTTTGAGCAATTTGGGAAATCAGGGAAATCTTGAGAAGCATAATAATTACGGGAAACGCAGAGTTGTCGTGACTGGTCTTGGGCCTGTGAGTCCGCTCGCGCTTGGAAAAGCTGATTACTGGAAAGCGCTGCGTGATGGCAAAAATGGAATCGGGCATATAACGACGTTTGACTTGGGAGATTGTCCAGTAACGTTCGGTGCTGAGATAAAAAATTTTGATCCGGCGCAATTCATGCCTGGCAAAGAGGCTAAGAGATCAGACAGGGCGATTCATTTTGCGGTTGCTGCTGCGAAACTGGCAGTCGAAGATTCAGGTCTTGATGTCGCTTCGATGGATCCGTATAGATTAGGCGTATATATTGGAACTGGACAAGGCGGAATCGAAACGTCGTTTAATAATTTCAAGACGATGCTTGAGAAAGGCTCGCGTCGAGTTAGTCCGTATTTTATCCCGATGATGATCAGCAACATGTCTACGGCTTATGTCGCGATAATTCTTGGTGCTAAGGGTCCGAATTTGTGCGTCGTTACGGCGTGCGCTACGTCGTTGCACAGCATGGGTGAAGCTTATCACGCAATCGTTCGAGATGACGCTGACGTGATAATTTCCGGCGGAACTGAGGCTGCTTTACGTACGATTAGTATTGCAGGCTTCGCTTCGATGAAAGCTCTTTCGACACGAAACGATGATCCTGAACACGCAAGTCGTCCGTTTGATAAGAATCGTGACGGCTTTGTTATGGGTGAGGGCGCAGGCGTAGTAGTTTTGGAAGAGCTGAATCACGCACTGGCTCGAAACGCGCATATATACGCAGAATTTACGGGCTACGGGACTTCATGTGACGCTGGTCATATCACGGCTCCTGATCCTGAAGCAAAAGGCGCAGCATACGCAACTGAACACGCGATGAAAATGTCCGGCTGGGAAAAATCTCAGGTCGATTATATCAACGCGCACGGAACTTCGACAGGCTTGAATGACAAAATGGAAGCTGCGATGATTAATCATGTTTTCGGCGAGGAAGCGAAGAATATCACGGTTACATCGACTAAGAGCATGATCGGCCATTGCCTCGGAGCTGCCGGCGGTCTTGAAGTCATAGCGTCATTGCAGGCAATCGAGGAAGGCTATATTCACCCGACGCTGAATTACACGACACCGGATCCGGAATGCGACTTGAATATCTCGACTGGAAAGGGCGTTGAGCGTGAAGTGAATCGCTTGCTCGTGAACAGTTTCGGATTCGGCGGTCATAACGGAGTCCTGGCGTTTGAGAAATTCAGAGGTTAAATAATAATGCTTGACGAAAAGAATCTTGCGTTTCTTGAACAGGAATTGAATTATACGTTTCAAGATAATTTCGTAATCGAGGAAGCTTTGACGCACTCGTCGTATGCTCACGAGAACGGTCTGCCGTATAATAACGAAAGACTTGAATATCTGGGAGATTCGATCCTGAGCTTTATCGTTGCAAGGACACTATACAGGATTTACCCGGAAGCTAATGAGGGCGAATTGACTAAGATGCGCTCTGAACTCGTCAAGGCTGATAGTCTGTACAGGAAAGCTGAGAAATTAGGAATCCCAAGTTTGATTCTGCACGGTAACGCGATAAGATCAGACGCACTTCCCAAGAAAATGATCGCTGATGCAATGGAAGCTGTAATCGGAGCTGTGTGTGTTGACGGTGGAGTTGACGTGGCAGAACGAATTATCAAAGACCTGTTCCTGAGCAATGCAGACGAACGTACAGCGGAATTGGATCCGAAATCTCAGTTGCAATTATGGCTGCAGGCTCGCGGATTACCGTTGCCGAAGTACGAATTGCTATCGGTTACGGGACCGTCACATTCGCCGACTTTCGAAGTAAAATCGCGAATCACCGGCATCGAACATCACGCGAAGTACAAGTCTCGCAAAGGTGCAGAAGCTATCGTAGCAACACGCTTACTCGAGGACTTGAAAAAGCGCGAGGAATATTTTGGCAGCAAATATGAGTAATAACAAATCCCTCTCTGGTTTTGCAAGAATCGGGGAGGGAGTTTTCGTGATTATATTTTGCGTAGAGATTTTAATTTTGGGAAATAACTGTGCGTTTGCTCAGGCTGCGAATAGCGCAAAACTGGAATTTTACGTAACGAATCCATGGATATATTTGATCTCGTCGTTTATTGGCGGCGTTGAAGTCGAAGTGATCCCTCTACAGGTTTGGAACTCGAACGGTGATCTTGTTCGCGCGGAGATTAATCGTAACAGGAATTTTCTGCAAAATCTTGATCAAGAAGCCAGAGTAATTGCTCTTGATGAACAGGACATGATTGATTCCGGACTTGCGAATAATAATCTTGCTAATAATCTTGCGAATGAGAGAAATGTGAGAAACGTGAGAATCTTGTACTCGAAATTCCCGATTGAGATTAATAATATTTCGGATCCATCGATAATTCCGTTTGTGGCTCAGCGGGTTCTTGTAGTCCTGTCTGAATGGGACGCTGCGAATTACCCGTATTATCAGCGAAGGCTTGCGGAATTTCAGGCTAGATTGTCGAGTTCGATTTTGGCTGGACAGATTTTGAAAGGCGTGTCGATTTGCGCGATGAGTTCGACGAGTGGGATTTTGCTTCAGGCTGCCGGCTGCAAAGTTGAGAGACCTGAGCCGGAAATTCTTGAGCAATGGCGCAGGGGGAAATTATCTGGATTGCGCGAGTATCTCGACGAGAAGAAATCCCGTGACGTGATAATAATCGCCGATGATGACATGCCGCGTAACTTGAAAAAATATTTGCTGGCACGTTCAGATGTATTTTACTGGCAACGACCGCAATTAGACGATAAAACTGATTACCCGTCGTTTCTGCATGAGCAATATATATCTCTATGGCAGCGAATTATCAAGAAGCCATTACCCCGAAGTCAACGCAGCAAAAAATAGGCAAAAATCCCGCAAAATTATCACGCGAAATTTCGTTTTTTAGTTTATAATGCTTGATGATAATCATATTTTAATCAGGAGGCTGTAAAATCATGTGGATCTTTTTGGTTTTTGTAACGCTTGTTTTCGGAATACTTGCAGGTTTGTACGCTTGGACTGTGTTTCAGAAACTTGCAGAGACTCAAATCGGTAATCCAAGAGTAGCGGAACTTTCGGAAATAATTCATAAAGGCGCGATGGCGTTCTTGAAAAAAGAATACTCGTGGCTTGCACCGTTTGTAGCAGTTGTGGCTGTATTATTAGCTGCGTTGCCGGGACTTGGGATCGGTGCGGCGTTTGCTTTTATTCTGGGAGCGCTGTGCAGTGCTACGTCTGGTTATATCGGAATGTTCGTTGCAACTCAGTCTAATGGCAGGACTACGTTTGCCGCGTCTGACAAGTTATCAAAGAATCCTGCGGGCAATGCTCTTGAAGCGGCGTTCTCAGGCGGAAGCATTGTTGGAATGGTCGTCGTTGGCTTGGGATTAACCGGACTTGCGATTGCGTATTTATTCCTGAATGACGTTTCGACTTTGGCTGCGTTCGGCATGGGCGCGAGTTCGATTGCGTTATTTGCGCGTGTTGGCGGTGGAATTTACACGAAAGCTGCAGATGTTGGCGCGGATTTGGTCGGCAAAGTTGAAGCAGGAATCCCCGAAGATGATCCCAGAAACCCGGCAGTCATTGCTGATAACGTTGGCGATAACGTCGGAGATATTGCAGGAATGGGCGCGGATTTATTCGAGAGTTACGTGAACTCGATTATTGCGGCTATGGCGATCGGAGCAGTATATAGCTTCTCGTCAAATGAAGTTCTCGGACTTTGGGGAATTGGCTTCCCGTTATTCTTGGCTGCGTGGGGAGTTTTTGCGTCGATAATCGGCTGCATGATGATCTCGCGAAAAGCTCCGTATGCTGACACAGTTGCGGCGACAATCAGAAAGATTCCGGGCTTTGATAAGATAATGGATCGAATTGATGCCGGTGATGCGTCATTTGCGCTTCGAGTTGGAACGTTTGTAGCTGGCGGCTTGATGATAGCAGGAACGTTAATTCTGAGCATATTATTTTTCTTTACGAATTCGCTGAACGTATTCTTGTCAGTTACGTCGGGAGTTTTGGCAGGAATTTTAATCGGCTATGTAACGGAAATTTACACGTCTGGCGATTATAGATTCGTGAAAGGCATTGCAGGGACTTCGGATACTGGAGCAGCTACGGTGATTTTGTCCGGAATTTCTCTGGGAATGCTCTCGACAGGGATCCCTGTGATATTAATTTGCATTTCGACTTTGATCAGCTATTATCTCGCAGGCATGTTCGGAGTTGCAGTTGCGGCAGTAGGCATGCTGTCAATCACGGGAATTTCGCTGAGTGTTGACGCTTACGGACCAATCGCTGACAATGCTGGCGGAATTGCTGAGATGAGCGAGTTGCCCGAGGAAGTTCGCAAAATCACGGATCACCTTGACGCAATCGGAAACACGACGGCTGCAATGGGTAAGGGACTTGCAATCGGTTCAGCTGCTTTGACATCGCTCGCATTATTCGTTGCATATTCACAGGCTGCACATATCGAGAAGATCGACATTATGGATCCGAACGTAATCGTAGGCTTATTAATCGGCGGAATGCTGCCGTTTATATTCTGCTCACTTTCGATTGACGCTGTGAGTCGCGCGGCTGGAGCAATGATCGAAGAAGTTCGCCGACAGTTCCACGAGATCGCCGGCATCATGGAAGGAACAGCTAAACCAGAATACGAACGTTGCGTAGAAATTTCGACACACGCAGCTTTAACGCAAATGATTCTTCCGGGAGTTATGGCGATTCTTGTGCCGATTCTTGTTGGCTTTATTCTTGGCAAAGAGGCTCTCGGCGGATTACTTGGTGGCGCAATCGTAACGGGCGTTATGTTAGCGTTATTCATGGCAAATTCCGGCGGTGCTTGGGACAATGCGAAGAAGTATATCGAAGACGGACATTTCGGCGGCAGAGGTTCGGCTCAGCACGCAGCAGCAGTCGTCGGTGATACAGTCGGCGATCCGTTCAAAGACACAGCAGGCCCGAGCTTGAATATC
>CAJOEM010000008.1 GCA_905233725.1 uncultured Synergistales bacterium | reverse complement strand
ACGTTCAATCTCGCTCGAAACGACACTGACTCAATCAGAACTGCCGACGTAAATTCATACGTGCCGGATGTGCCAACTTACGCAAAATTCCAGAAAGCTGACACAATCACTATAACTTACGGCGACAGAATTTACTACGAGGGCTACGACTTCGAGATCGATCAGGACGATGACGCAAACGCAACTATCAAATGGAACACGACTGACTCCGACGGTAACGACATAACCTGGTATCAACCTGACCCGGGACAAAGCTCAGTTTACACGATCAATCTTTATGACACAGACGGCAATTTGACGCATAATTATTCAGCGTTCAGAAGTTATCAGGACAGCATCGACATGACCGAAATGGGCTTCACGTCCGCAAACGGCAGTATCTCTTCGATCACTTTCGATGGCAATACTTACGAATTTGATGACGATGAGGCAATCAGCGATCTCGGTGTGAACTTTACTAAGGCATCAGACTTGGATACGCACGATACCATGATGTATCTCAACTGGGCTGCTCCGTCACGAACTCCTAACTCAAATCTGCCCTCTTACGGCGACACAATCAATGCTGAATACGCCTACAACATCAACACTTTCACGCTCGATTCGGACAACGATAATTTGCTCAGTGTTCTTGGCTTGGATTACGACGAAAGAGATCTGCCAGACCCGGACGATTACACAAACGGCGAAGATGATGACGATTACAAGAAAGCTCTGGCTAAATACGAAGAACATTTCACCGCAGCTCAGGACGCAGTTTTCTATCTTGACGGCGAACGCGAAACACGCTCGTCAAATTACATCGGCGAGGATTACAACAACGAACTAATCAAAGGCATGACTATTCACTTGACCGGTGTGGGCGAAGTTTCCCTCGAAGTTTCTCACGATGCGGAAAAAGCTGTCGAATCGATCCAAACAATGGTCGATAGTTATAATAGCATCATGAGCTGGATTAACACGCGTATGTCCGAAAAACAGCTCGACGAAACTACCGCCGCAACTGTTGACTCAGACGACTTCAGAATGCGTTGGGGACTTCTGCACGGAAACTCTCTGCTTAGACAGACGAAATCACAAATGCGTGACTTAATCTCTCAGAATTTCGTTTTCACATTCACAGAGAGAGCAAGTTCTGATTCAGTCTACGGAACAATGGGCTTCAACGGTCTGAAATCTTCGTCTACTTTGCGAATACGCTACGCCGATGGAAAATACGCGGACTTAACCGTCAATACCGACGACACTCTCGAAACTCTGCTGAAAAAACTCGACGTTGAGAAAAATTCCAAGATAACTGACCCGTTCTACGATATTTACTACGATGAGGACGGCAAGTTACGCCAGGAACCGCTCGTGAAATTCGCAATCGATGACGATAAACTCTCGATCAAATCCACGACAAGCAACGAGATCACTTTATCCGGAACCGGCGCAATGAACGCGTTGAAGCTCAATTACACGTACAAAGGCTTGTACCAGATTGGACTGCAGACAACTTCCGACGATTACGGCAAATCCGGTGAAATCGTTTTCGATTCGAGTGAATTTATGGAAGCTCTCGAAGATAATCCCGATGAAGTTCAGGCGTTAATGCTGAAATTCGCTGGTCAAATGGACACGTGGGTGAAATCTATGCTGACGAGTTCAGGCGACACTTCCGGAGTTTTGACGCGTGAGATCGAAAATATCGAGAATCAAATCTCGGACATTGACGAATATTTGAGCGATTATCAAGACAGGCTCGATCGTCAGGAAGAAACTTTGCGTTCGAGATACAACTCTGCAGAACAGCAAATTTCAAGTTTATCTCAACAGGCGAACTCAATCGCGGCAATCTTGAACCAGTTGAACGGCTACTCCTCAAGTTCCAGCAGCAGCAGCTAATTCAATCACAAAAAAGCTCCCGTGGGAAATTCAATTCTCTGGGAGCTTCTCAATCGCATATTAATATTACTTACCCGTTACTTACTCTCTACGACTTGCAAATTTTCGTCCGATTTCACAAACGATTCCGCAATTCTCTGAAATCCTCCAGAGTTCGCTAATTCTTCAAACTTCTCGCCAGCGTCCAGGAAAACAATTTCCGATTCCATTCCGAATGATGCCGCAACTGATGCGAGAATTTTCCGCGCATTCTCGTCCGATTGAGCCAAAATACCATTCTGTAGCGCGTGTTCTCGAACATTCTGCAAATCCAGATTCACTTCACGATTCTGATCCTCAAGTTTCACCGACGTAAAAATTCCTGCGCTTTGATCATACACTTCAAAACTGTTCATGTCCGCATAAACGTCTTGAACTTGGCTGTGTGGCACAACTATTCTAACGCGATTCACATCGAATCTCTCAGAAACCTGCGCCTTCGATAAATCACACGAACACACAATCGTTCCGCAATATTTCAGGATAAATTTTCTCGTTGTGCCGGGAATATTCATATCGAAAAACGGCATCTTCATTCCCTCAGAAAACGACACAACTGACTGGAATCTCTCACGAACCGTCGAAAGCTCGCTCACATTTTGAATCCCGGACAATATCGCCGTCCTGACCGAACGATTTTGCTGCGAATCAGTCTTGCGTTTCATCAAATGAACGTTAAAAATTACAGATATTATTAACGCCGATAAAATTAACAATGTTGCTATCATGTATTTTTCCCTCCGTATTTTTCTTGATTATATTATACAATAGTATTCGCGAAATTTATTTATTAATTATCTAACGGGGGCGATTATTATTACACACAACGAAATCATTGCAAATCTTGAGATTCTCGGCTTAACAATCGGCGCAAATCATGACGACATTCGTTCCGCGTTCCGAAAATTGGCTCTCGAATTACACCCGGACGTTGCTGGCTCTGAAGGCTCCGAGAAATTCCAGAGTGTTAATAACGCGTATGCTGCTCTGAGAAATCTTTCTGACAACGAACTGGCTGCACTCTCGCCAAAACTCAACGACTTCAAAAGCAATCTGCGGCAAATTTCCAAAATCGATGGCATACTCGAAAAATACGAAGCCCAACTCAGGAATCTCTCGAGAAAATCGCAATCTCAAGCGCAAATCCCAGAGAAATTTCTCAACGCGGTAATCTTCAGGCTAAAATCCGCGAACCCGAAAATCATTAATATCGCGATAAATCTCGCCGTAAAAAATTCTCCGCAAATCACGAATAATCTCGCATTCAAACGCTCTCTGACAAAAATCCTGTCGCAAAAAAATCTCGACTTACAAACCGCAATTCTAGCAAGTCAACTCAAATTCACGAACGAATCACGGCGTAAGCTGGCTCTCGAAATAATCACGAACGCACAAAATTTCCCGTTAAGCTTAATATTCTCGTTAATTTCCGACGACCAGGATCTGCTCGAAAAATATCTTCTGCAAGTCAAGCCAGAATATGTCGCGCAATTAATCAGGCGTGTGAAAACTCCGTCGCAATCTCTCCTGAAGAACCTGCTCAGCTCAGATTTACCCGAAATTCTCGTTCCGACACTCTCAATGCTAAAGCAGCATTTCCCAAACTTGGCAACTCAGCACAAGTCGCGATTAGCCGAATTATCCGAACACGAAGCCCCGACCGTCCGAGCCTGGGCACGTTCGCTATAAAACATGCTAAAATTCTCTCAAATCTCTCAAAATTTCACACAGGAGCACAAATCATGAACTACAAAAACGACTTCGACGCAGGTTTCTACGTCTACAACAACGAACCAATCAAGCGCGTATTCTCCGGCAAAAACGAGATTCTCTTAGCCGACATCATAAACTTGACAGCGAAACGCGATTTATTATGCGGAAATTTGTGGCAGAATTTCTTAGCTGACATAATCGCATCAGACGAAAATATTTTCACGCTCAAATGTGAACGCAGAAAAGCTCCTCAAGGCAGCATATCTGACCTCGCAAAACATGACCTGAAAATCTTCATGAACTTCTTCAGGCACGAAATCCCCGAACAAATCCGAAACTTCCAAAATCCCGAACAAATCACAATGCCAATATACAAACTCAGCCAGGAATTATCAAGCGCAAAAACTCTCGATGAATTTTACGCCACAGTCACGAATTATTACGCGAATTTTGGACTCGGAACTTTCGGACTTCATGGCGCGTTCAGGCTCGAAAACGGCGAATTACAACCGGTTCAACACGTCGGCGAAATTACTCTCGATGACATAATCGGCTATGAAATCCAAAAGCGCGAACTCATCTCAAACACCGAAGCATTCTTATCCGCCAAACCTGCGAACAACGTTTTATTATACGGCGACGGTGGCACAGGAAAATCCTCAAGCGTAAAAGCTCTGTTAAACAAGTATTATTCTCAAGGCTTGCGCGTTATCGAGATATACAAACACCAATTCCAACACATCAACTCAATCGTCAGGAAAATCCGCAACAGAAATTACAGGTTCATAATTTTCATCGACGACTTATCATTCGAAGAAAACGAGAGCGAATACAAGTATCTCAAAGCTATAATCGAGGGCGGAATCGAAACTAAACCCGAAAACATTCTCATATACGCAACGTCAAACCGCAGGCACATCGTTCGGGAAATTTGGCGTGACCGTGACGACATGGAACACAACGGCGACGTTCACAGATCCGACACAATCGAGGAAAAATTGTCTCTTGCTTCAAGATTCGGCATCGCGATAAATTACTCAAGCCCAGATCGCAAAACTTATCACGAAATCATAAAAACTCTCGCGAAAAATTCCGGTCTGCAAATCCCGACTGAAATTCTGCTCAAAAATGCCGACGCTTGGGAAATTCGACACGGTGGTAAATCCGGGCGCGCTGCACGTCAATACATCGACTACTTACTCGGTCACGAATAAAATAATGCGCAAAAAATCCCCCTGCACTTCACAAGGGGATTTCGTTTTCATAATTGCTTTCTATAATAATACAATCGCTATTTAATCAACGAATGCCATTCTCGTATGCTCTTGAGTGAACCAGATGCGTCCTGTTGGGATTTAATCTGCGACTTAATCGACATTATGCCTTCAATCGCTGCCCGTGCTGCTGCAATCGTCGTAACATACGGAATTTTCGCGCGAACTGCTCCTCGGCGTAAATTGCTGCCCGTATGTGTGAAAGCTTTCTCTCTAGGCGTGTTGATTATCATCTGAACTTGTCCGTTAATCACGAAATCCATGACATCTGGTCGCGAGTCACTGACACATTCGCAATCAATGCCGGATTTGTGCAGAATCTCAAACGTGCCTTTCGTAGCCAAAATCCTGAAGCCTGCGTCAAGATATTTTCTCGCAAGTTCCGCAGCTTCTGGCTTATCAGAATCACTCAGAGCGAACAACACTGTGCCATTCAGCGGCAATTTTGCTCCGGCAGCTTCTTCTGCTTTGAAAAACGCCGTGCCAGGTTCAGACGCAATTCCCAAAACTTCTCCGGTTGAACGCATCTCTGGTCCCAAAACCGGATCGACTTCCTGAAACATATTAAACGGAAAGACTGATTCTTTCACGCCGTAATACGGGATCACGCGCTCATTCAAAGATTCCAACGGTGAGGGATTACCCGTCAAATCTCGCGTTATTGCCTGAACTGCTAACGGAACCATTCGTATGCCGCAAACTTTCGACACTAACGGCACTGTGCGTGAGGCTCTGGGATTAGCTTCGAGCACAAAGATTTTCCCGTTCTCAATCGCGTACTGAATATTCATGAGCCCGACTACGTGCATTGCTTCGGCGATTTTGCGTGTGTATTCGCGAATAGTGCGCAAATTACTTTCTGAAATATGCCTCGACGGGATTATGCAGGCTGAATCTCCTGAGTGAATGCCGGCTAACTCGATATGCTCCATGACTGCTGGAACGTATGCGTGTGTGCCGTCACAAATTGCGTCCGCTTCACATTCAAGCGCGTGATTCAAGAACCTGTCGATCAAAATCGGTCTGTCAGGTGTAACTCCGACTGCTGCACGAACATAATTTTCGAGACTTGCTTCGTCATAAACGATTTCCATGCCGCGACCGCCCAAAACATAAGACGGTCTGACCATAACAGGATAGCCAATTTTACGCGCGATTTCCGCCGCCTCAGAAAAATTCGCAGCCATTCCTGATTCTGGCATCGGGATTCCAAGCTTGTCCATGACTTCTTTGAATCTTCCGCGATCTTCAGCCAGGTCTATTATCTCCGGAGACGTTCCGAGAATTTTCACACCGTTGCGCTCAAGTTCCGAGGCTAAATTCAGGGGCGTTTGTCCACCGAATTGCGCAATGACTCCCAGAGGCTTCTCATGATTATAAATGCTCAACACGTCCTCAAGAGTCAGCGGCTCGAAATATAATTTATCCGACGTATCATAATCCGTAGAAACAGTTTCGGGATTGCAGTTTACCATAATCGTCTCGAAACCCAAATTTTTCAGCGACTTGGCTGCATGTACGCAACAGTAATCAAACTCGATTCCCTGACCGATGCGATTCGGACCGCCTCCGAGAATCATGATTTTTCTGCGAGTGTGATCGCTCTCAGATTTGCGCCCTGAATCCGAGTTATACGTCGAATAATAATACGCGCCGTTCTGAGTTCCCGCAACGTGAACAGCTCCCCAAACTTCCGAAACTCCCAAAGCTTCACGCCTGCTGCGAATTTCTGATTCTGGAATTGCCAAAAGCTTGCTCAGATATTTATCAGCGAATCCGTCATGTTTTGCGCGAATTAACAAATCGTCGGGAATTTGCGAACCTGCGAATTTCATGATCTCTTCTTCTTCGTCGAGTAATTCATGAATCTGTTCGAGAAAATATCGCTTCACGTGCGTCAACTCGTACACTTCATCAATCGTAGCGCCTTTCCTGAACGCCTCGTAAATCATGAAATAACGCTCACTCGATGGCACACGCAACTTTTCGAGCAGCTCATGCTTTGACAGCTCGTGAAAATTCTTAACAAAACCCAAACCGTAGCGATCTTTCTCAAGCGAACGAATTGCTTTCTGTAGAGCTTCCTTGAAATTCCTGCCCAAACTCATGACTTCACCGACAGCACGCATCTGTGTTCCGAGTTTGTCCTCAACACCCTTGAATTTCTCAAACGCCCATCTCGCAAATTTCAGCGCAACGTAATCGCCGCCGGGTTTGTATTTGTCAAGTGTTCCGTATTTGCTGCACTCGAGATCCTTCAGTGTGAGACCTGCCGCAAGTTTTGCCGACACCAACGCGATCGGAAATCCCGTAGCTTTCGACGCAAGAGCCGATGATCTTGAAGTTCTGGGATTTATCTCGATCACGATAACCCGTCCGGTCTTTGGATCATGTGCAAATTGTACGTTCGTGCCGCCAATAACTCCGATATGCTCGACGATCTTGTAAGCCTGCTCCTGTAATTTCTGCTGCAAATCCTGCGAGATCGTCAACATCGGCGCAACACAAAACGAATCTCCCGTGTGTACTCCCATCGGATCGACATTCTCGATAAAGCAAACTGTGATCATGTTATTATCTTTATCACGCACGACTTCGAGTTCCAATTCTTCCCAGCCAAGGACGGACTCTTCGACCAAAACTTGATGCACGATACTGGCCTGCAATCCACGCTCACAAACTACGCGCAATTCGTCACGATTGTAAACCAGTCCACCACCAGCACCTCCCATCGTGTAAGCAGGACGCAACACAACAGGATAGCCTAAATTTTCTGCGATACGCAACGCTTCGTCAACACTATACGCAACTTCTGAGCGTGCCATATCAATGCCCAAATGCTGCATAGTTTTCTTGAACTCGACTCTATCTTCGCCACGTTCGATCGCATCTGCCTGAACCCCGATAACTTGAACATGATATTTTTCCAAGATACCGGCTTTGTTTAATTCAGCGCACAAATTCAATCCGGATTGACCGCCCAAATTCGGCAATAATGCATCAGGACGTTCTTTCGCGATGATTTGTTCAAGACGTTCTGGATTCAGCGGCTCGATGTAAGTTATGTCTGCCATCTCCGGGTCTGTCATGATCGTCGCAGGATTCGAGTTCACCAAAACGATCTCATATCCCAAAGCTCGCAACGCCTTACAAGCCTGTGTACCTGAGTAATCAAATTCGCAAGCTTGACCGATTACGATTGGCCCCGAACCGATGATTAATATCTTGTGTATGTCAGTGCGCTGTGCTTGAAATGCCATAAAAATCCCTTCTAACTAACTAATTCTAACTCACTAAAAATTCTACTCAGTTTTTGCAGCTTCTCCGGGTTCCTGAGTTTGTGTTTCTTGTGTTGCAGGTGTAACTTCCGAACTTGCAATCTCTGATTCAGCCTCAGTTTTCACAGCTTCCGGCGCAGATTCAACTTCTGATTTAGCAGCTTCCGGCTCTGTCGAAACTTCTGGTGTTGCAGTTTCAGATGCAGCCTCAGATTTCACAGCTTCTGGCGCAGATTCTACTTCTGATTTAGCAGCTTCCGGCTCTGTCGCGACTTCTGGTGTTGCAGTTTCAGATGCAGCTTCAGGTTTCACAGCTTCCGGCTCTGTCGAAACTTCTGGCGTTGCAGTTTCAGATGCAGCCTCAGATTTCACAGCTTCCGGCACAGATTCTACTTCTGATTTAGCAGCTTCTGGCTCTGTCGAAACTTCTGGGGTTGCAGTTTCAGATTCAGCCTCAGATTTCACAGCTTCTGGCACAGATTCAACTTCTGATTTAGCAGCTTCCGGCTCTGTCGCGACTTCTGGGGTTGCAGTTTCAGATGCAGTCTCAGGTTTCACAGCTTCCGGCACAGATTCTACTTCTGATTTAGCAGCTTCTGGCTCTGTCGAAACTTCTGGTGTTGCAGTTTCAGATGCAGCGGCTACATCTCCTGATTCTGGTTCGGCTTCAACTTCCGCGACTTCTTCAATCTCAGGCTCAGATTCTGATTCACCGGCTACGTCGTCTGAAGTCGGGGCTTTCTCGAACAATGACGGATCATTCACAAGCAATTCTGCTTTCGCTAGCAATGACGCTTCGTAATCGCTGATTCTCTTGGACTGCTCCTGCTGCGTCAAAACTGAAATTATGTCCGCACTAACATCGTCGAACGGCGTTATAGTCTCATCAACGTGTTCAGCTTTCATGCCAACAGCGAAATCCTCGCTTGAAACTTCGAAAACATCGCTAACCTGACCAACATCAAGTGACGCAAGTGACTGGAAAACTCCGGTCGTAAATGCTGATGTCGGCAAAAATACTGGCTCACGCGTGAAATTCAAAACATCAGAAGAATTCAGCTCATCGTTCGATACAATCGCTGCCCAAGCATCGCCGCTTAAGATTCTTGCTCTAAGATTTTCCGCTGCAGATTCGTTCTTGAACTCAGCAAGCTGTACCATGAAGCCTTCAGGTTTCGTGTAGATTAAGCCCTTCATCGTGTCGTAAAATTCCAACGCCCTGTCCTGACTGATTACGACTTCGCCAATTTCCATCTGCAATAATCTCTGAGTTGCCATTTGATTCGCGAGATTGCGTTTGTAATCTTCGACTTTCATTCCGCGCTGAGCAAGTTGCTGGTAGAAAGCTTCACGTGTGACGTAATACGTGTCTGCCTGAGATTTCATTTCCAAGTCTGCTTCTGCGTCAGAAATTTTGATCCCGTGCTGTTCGATTTCCTTAGCAATTTGCGATTCGAGTACTGCCTGGTCTAACGCTGCTTTGTAAAGTGATGCGCTGTCGAGTGATGACGCGTTACGGCTGGCGTAATTCTCAAGATAAAGTCTCAAACGTCGATCAAGTTCCGAACGCATCAAAGACCTGCCGTTGATTTTAGCGACCTCGTAATCAGCAATCGTTCTTCCGTCTGAAGCGTCTCCCGATCTTCTGCTGCTGCCACGCTCGTACATCAGAAACGTAGACGCAAGAAACGCAATTACAATTACAAGCATTATTCCCTTCATGTGATTCCGTAAATGATTCATCATGATTCTATAAAACCTTCCCTCTCAATATTCAGATTTTTTCACACAAACGTGAATTTTAACTAAGTAATTTTAGCATATAACCCGTAAAATTACACATTTGCAAGAGAAGTTCCCGTCTTCACTTTCACATCTAGCGGCAAATTATCACCGGATTTTCTCATGATTTCGGACATAATCTCAGCAATTTCAGCGGCTTCATCGAGTTTGCATTCACACACGAGCGAATCATGAACTTGCAGCAATAATTTCCCGCGGGCAACTTTTGCGAAATCAATCATCGCACGTCGGGAAATATCCGCGGCTGTTCCCTGAATCGGCGAATTTATCAACGCACGATCAAGCCCGTTGCCCCGAGCAGGAATTTCGTTCACTGGGCGAATGCGTCCGAAAATTGTCCGTGAATATCCGCGCTTTTTTGCATCGTAAATCATGTTATTCAAAAAATTTTTCACACCCGGGACTGTTCGGAAATATCTATCGATTATGCCTGAAGCTTCAGATCTGGAAATGTTTAAGCGCTCAGCAAGTCCAAACGAACTCATACCGTAAATTAATCCGAAGTTTATCATTTTCGCAGCACGTCGCAATTCAGGCGTGACAAATTCCGGCTCAACTCCGAATACCCATGACGCAGTTTCAGTGTGAATGTCGCGATTTTTCGCAAACGCTTCGAGCAATCTTTCCTCTTGAGACATGTACGCCAAGATTCGCAACTCAATCTGGGAATAATCTGCCGCAACGAAAATATTTTCACGCTCAACAGGCTTCAATCCAGCTTTGATTTTCTCCGCCCAAGTTCCGAATGCTGGGATATTTTGCAAATTCGGATTTCTGCTGCTGAGTCTGCCTGTTCCTGTTAATGCAGCCTCAAATCTTGTGTGAATTATCCCGTCCGATAAAGCTGCTTTTCGCAACGGGATCACGAAACCAGTGAGCATTTTTGCAATTTCACGGTGTTCGAGCAACATTGCAGGAATTTCCCGGTTAGGATTTTCGCTCTTTGCCAGACGTTCCAGGACTGAAGCATCAGTCGAGTAAGAATTTCCGGTCTTGGTTTTGCTCTCAGGCTCGAAGCCCAATTTCTCGAATAATAGCCACGAGACTTGCTTGGGAGAATTAATATTTATATTTTGACCGCTCGCATTCAAGATTTCACGATCAATTTCAGAAACGCGAATCTCAAGCTCATTCTGAACAGCCAGGAATTTCTCGTCATCAAGTCTGATCCCGTGACGCTCCATTTCCACCAGAACCGGCAGCAACGGCAAATCTATATTTCGCATTACATCGTGTAATTTTTCGTGTGCGAGAATTTCGGCTTCAAGATTCTCCGCGTGTTCGAGTAATTTTTTCGCAGGCTCTGGTGAATTTCGGATTTCTGAGAGCAGCTCATTGAATTTTTTCTCGCTGGTATCCGGATGCAGCATGTAAAACGCCGTTCGCAAATCCCACACGTCACTGGTATCGACACGTTCGGCTTCAGAATCGCTTTGGGAAATTTCGGACTTGAAATCTGCATAAATATTTCTCTCGTGAATCGCAGCTTTCGAAAAATTTTGGGGAGCTGAGCTGTAAATTCTGGGAGTCTGAGTTTGGGAATCCGGAGCAATTTGTCGCAGCAATCTTGATAAGCCGAGTCTTTCCGCAAGTTTCACGGCTTCTGGAATATTCGCTTTGAATGCAAGAGCCTGAGCTATGAAATCCTTGTCGAGCAAATCGAAGCGCAATCTTGTAATTTCGCGTGTAGCCAGTACTTCATCGAGACTAGTCGTGCGCAATTTCTTTTGAATAGCATTTGGCAGCTCGTCCAGGTGTGCGAAAATTTCTTCGATTGAGCCGAATTGTGAGAGCAATTTACTCGCCGTAATTTCCCCGACGTTTTTAATGCCCGGGATATTATCAACTTTGTCGCCCACCATCGCCAGATAATCCGCGAATGCTGACGGTGCAAAATTGTATTTCGCCATGAAAGTTTCTTCATCATAAACTTCAACATCAGATTTTTCCGGACGCAAAATCCTGACACCCTGTGCCAAAAGCTGCTGCAAATCTTTATCCGACGCGACCAGAAAAACTTCATAACCGGCTTCTCGTGCCAATTTCGTGCAACTTGCTATAAAATCATCGGCCTCGACTCCGGTTTTTGCGAGAACGTTGTAGCCCAGAAATTTCAGAAGTTCATGTAGAATCGCCAGCTGAATCCTGAATGAATCATCAAGTGCTTTGCGAGTTGCTTTGTACGTTGGCATAAGCTCGTGTCGAAAATTTTTCCCGCCAGCATCGAACGCGACAATTTTGCACGTTGCCGGATATTTTCTAATTATGTTGAGTAACGTGTTCATGAAGCCAACGATCATGCTGGTTGGAGTTCCATCGGGAGCAGTCAGCTGAATTTTTAGCGCGTTCCAAGCTCTGTGTGCGAGAAAATTCCCGTCGAAAATCAGGAAATTCCGGTTAAGTTCTAGCTCTAATTCTGAGTAATTCACGTTTAGACATTACCTTCTCTCTGAATTTTTGCAGATATAATATAGCAAACGTGAAAATCTTTTAGAAGGAGTGTGTGAAATTTGCCAGATATACTCGATGAGTTGATAAATTACTTGATAAATTACTTACTGAATGAAATGCCCGAATACCGTGAATCTTTGGAAAGCTGCGAGAGTGTCAGTGACAGAAAAATTTTGCTGCGAGGTTTGATGAACGTGAGATTGCCCAAGCCGCTCGACGAAAAATTTCTGGAGTTGCAGGACGAGTATTTGCAATCTGAAATTCTTGCGAAAGGCATCGTTGACGTGAATCAGATTCCGGAGATTGCGCCGAAGATTTCGCTTTGGCAGGGAGATATTACGCGCCTGAATGCCGACGCAATCGTGAACGCTGCAAATTCGAAATTACTTGGCTGCTTTGTTCCCGGGCATAATTGCATTGACAACGCGATTCATTCGGCTGCGGGGCTGCAATTACGTGATGAGTGCAACAGGCTGATGCTTGAGCAGGCTTACCCCGAACCAGTCGGTCGAGCGAAAATCACGAAAGCTTATAACTTGCCGAGTAAATTCGTTCTGCACACTGTCGGTCCAACTGTCAGGGGAAACTTGACGCGAAAAAATTGCGACGATCTAAAATCATGCTACGAATCCTGTCTCGAACTCGCCGAGGAAAATAATCTGCACAGTATCGCGTTCTGCTGCATTTCAACGGGCGTGTTTGGCTTTCCGAATCGTGAAGCTGCTGAGATTGCTGTGAAAACTGTCCGGAATTTTTTATATAATAGCGTGAATATTAATCGCGTAATTTTCAACGTGTTCAAAGATTTTGATCGCGAAATTTACGAGAATATTTTACGGAGGACTTTTGAGGTTTGATAAAAAAGCTACACGAACTAATCTCGAACTGTGACGCGCTAATCATCGGAGCTGGGGCTGGCTTATCGGCGGCGGCTGGGTTCGAGTATGACGGCGAGCGTTTCCGGGAGAATTTCTGGGAGTTCGAGTTGAAGTATAAATTTCACGACATGTATTCAGGCGGATTTTACCCGTACAAAACTCTCGAGGAGAAATGGGCGTTCTGGAGCAAAAGCATTTTCCTGAATCGCTACACGAATCCACCAAAACCGTTGTATGACATGCTGCGAAAAATCGTCGATGGCAAGAATTATTTCGTGATCACAACCAACGTAGACCATTGTTTTCAAAAAGCCGGCTTCGACAAATCCAGATTATTCTACACGCAGGGCGATTACGGATTGTTTCAGTGCAGTGTGCCGTGTCACGATAAGACTTATGACAACGAGAGAATCATTCGCGAAATGATTGCTAAACAGAAAGATTGCAAGATTCCCTCGGATTTGATTCCGATTTGTCCGAGATGCGGCAGCCCAATGGAAATGAATTTGCGCAGTGATGACTCGTTCGTCGAGGATGAAGGCTGGCACAGAGCAGCGAAGAATTATCATGATTTTCTCGTGGCGAATTTGCAGAAGCCCTATGCGAAAATATTATTTCTTGAACTCGGCGTTGGCTTGAATACTCCGGTGATAATAAAATATCCGTTCCAGAGAATGACGAGTGAATGTGAGAATGCGTTCTACGTTTGCGTGAATGCGGAAATAGGCAGAATCCCTAAAGATATTCAGGAGCGTTCACTTTGCATTCAGAGCGATCTTTTTGACGTGATCAATGAGCTTTCAGGACGAGCAGAAAATTCTCGATAACGTACCTGAGGACGAACGGGAATATTTGTCGCCGCACGACGATGATGACTTGCGAAAACTTCCGGCGATAATTTGCGCAATGTCAAACGGTGTCGGAGGTGTGGTGATTTTTGAGAACCCGCCTGACGATTTCGATGTGAAAGTTCCGCAGAATATTTTCAGCGCGAGAATAATCTGGAGAAAATATCGCGTCGATTTCCCTGAGAAGAAAATTATCCTGAGAATATTTCCTGCGAATTATTATGACAGACCCGTTCGCGTGAGAAGATTTGCGTACAGACGTTGCGAGGGAGAGAATTTTATCTCAGGGAGAAGTGCGTGTGCGAAAATTGCCAATGATGCGATGGATTTTGCGTTTGACGATGTGCCGGTGAATCTGGATACGAATCTGGAACTGGACTCGAAATCTCTTGAAAATTTCAGGGGAAAAGTCATCTCGAACAATCCAGAACTTGCGAAATTTAACGGGCTGGAATTTCTCAGGCGTACGCATGTATACTCCGGAAAATTCTTGACCGAGGCTGGAGTTTTGCTGCTTGGCTGCGAGAGTGTGTGCGTTTTTCTTGACTTGTCGCTCACTCGTGAAAAAACTATTCATCTCAGGGCTGGCAATCTATGGAACGCATATTTTCACATGTTGCCACGGATAATCGTGCCGAATTTGCGTAAAGAATGTGCGGAGGCTTTGCGTGAAATTTTCACGAACGCGCTGCTTCACACGGACTACAGGATTTCACGAAATATCATGATTCGCATAACAAGTTCTCCGGCAAAAATCTCGATCAGAAATTCGTGCTGCAATTTGAGAGCGAATCGCAATTACAGGCTAATGCAAATTTTCAGGTTACTCAACGCAGCAAAAGGTGAATCGTCGGGAATGCATAGAATCAGGAATTATGACGGGAATTTCGAACTGAGATTTGACGCGCTGAATTTCGAAGTCGAATCTGTTCTGAGATTGCAGCCAAGTGATGAATCCGAGAATCTTGAGAATTTTCCGGACGCATTGATATTATAATATTCACGAACAAAAACTTAACACGGGGTGCAGAATCTTGCAAGAAAACATAAATCCTAGAAGAAAACCAGTCAGAAGCAAACCAAAACCCAATCCCAAAATGATGGCACATTTGCGCAAACGTAAACGCAATCGCAAATACTTGTTCTCGGGAATAATAGGAGTGTCGCTGTTGTGGTGCGTGGCGATCGCTGTAGCATTCTCGTATTATTTCAAGATGCCGAGCGAAATTTGGGAAGATTTGCTCCCGATTCCGACTGGAGACAAAGTTAATATCGTGATTGAGAGCGGAATGAATGCACGACAGGCAGCTCGCGCGTTCGAATTTGGAGGAGCGTTGGAGAATGGTTCGCCAGCAGATCTTGCACGTTGGCTGATCAAATTCGGAATTGATAAGCGTATTCTCGCCGGTCAATACAGCGTTGTGCCGTCGTCACCGTGGAATCTTGCGCGACAGTTAAAGACTCAGAGACCAGCGTTAATCAAAGCGATGATAGTTCCGGGACTGGATATTTTCAGCCTGAAAGATGCACTCGCAGGTCAAGATTTCAATCCGGAGAAATTTGACGCAGCAATCATGAATGATAATAATTACCCCGAGGCTTTGCGGAAATTTTTCGGGACACTGCCGTCGAGTAAGTACATGCGAATCGTGTTTTTGCAGCCGGAGACTTACATGTTAGTCGAGAGATCGTCTGATGAACTCGTCAGTACAGCGTCGAATGCCTGGTGGAGCAGATGGAATAAATTTATCAAAGCTGGAAATCTCACGTCAAAAGATGTCACGGAAGCTGCTGTAGTTGCCTCAATGGTTGAACGCGAAGTCATGCACGAATCCGAAGCGCGAAAAGTTTCCGGAGTGATTCATAATAGATTGCGAAGTAACATGCTGCTGCAAATTGACGCGACAGTTGTGTATGCCTGGCGCTTGAAGGGACGAAAGTTGACGCGTGTTCTGAACAAAGATCTGGAAATTAACTCGCCGTACAACACTTACAAGATTCCTGGATTGCCACCCGAACCGATATGTCTGCCAGGAGCGGCGGCTTGGGGTGCAGCGTTGAGTCCGGAATATAACGAGTATTATTATTACGTTGCGGGCAAAGATGGCTTTCACTATTTTGCGAAGACTTACTCGGAGCATTTGCAGAATATCAGGCAAGTCAGAGCCAGCAAGTGACACGTGAGAAAATTTTAGGGAGTGATGCAATGGCCAGAAAACGTAACAAGCGCAAGAATGGCGGAAAAGCAAATTGGGGCGAGTTGATATTATTCGTGATGGTGATCGCGATAATTTATTTCGTGCTGTCGTTGTTTGGGAGTTCTTTGACGGGTGAGGGCGGTAAGGTATGGGGAGATTATTTGCGCGGAACCTGGGGCGGCGGCGTGATAATATTGCTGCTGTTCTGGCTGTATGTTTGTGTCGCAGGTTTTGTGAAGGTCAGAATCCCGAAATTCCCTAGACAATTATTGGGAACGTTGCAGCTGTATATCTCAGTAGCGTTTTTGCTCGGATACTTGAGGCATTCCGGCTGGGAATATGACGCTGTGTTAGTGACACCGGGCAGCATCGGTTACGGCATCGCGAGATTCTTCGTGCTGAACGCAGGAAATTTCATAACGCTGATCTTGATTATCATGTCGTTTTTATTCTCGGCGTATCTGTTCGGATCGAAATTGCTGAACGTGAAATTACCGGATATGCAGTTCGAGAATCTTAGTTCGAGATTCACTCGCAAAAGAAAAGCTAAGCCTGATTATGATGAGGATCTTGAGCCAAAGCCAAAACGCAAATCTGAACGCGATGATCGTGACAAGAATTATGATGATAACATTTTCCGAATGAATAATTTGCCCGAACCGAAATTTGAACAGCGAGAGGACACGCTAATATCGATTCTGTCGTCAGTCAGCAAGTCACGCCGCGAATCCGGAGAAAATAATATTGATTACGAAGAGATGGATCCGGAATCCGAAGCTAGTAGAGCAGCAATCGAGAAAATCGACAAGTTACTGGACTCGTTCAACGCCGGATATTTTGCGCCGCCAGAGAAACGCGATAATCGCCAAAGAAGGGATTTTGCGATTCGTCACAAGAGAAACCGTCGGCCATTCCCTGAAGTTTTGGACAAGTCAAATTCTGCAAATGATGCCTCACATGAAACGGATAATACTGTCGAACTGGATTATGACGAAGAATACAAAGACAGCGTTTTTCCACCGCCGATTGATATTTTCGGAGCAGATTTGAAGCAGGAAATTCGCGATGACTCGAAAATTTACGAGCGTCAGTCCAGAATGTTAGTGCAAGCTCTGAGAAATTACGATGTTGTCGCAACAGTCAAGAAAATCGTCCCTGGATTTCAGATTGTGAGTTTTGAGTTAGCGTTGTCGGCCGGGACTAAGCTCAGCAAGATTACGAATTTGAGCGACGAATTAGCGATGTCATTGGGAGTTACGTCGGTCAGGCTTGAGGCTCCGATTTTGGGCACGAAGTTTGTTGGCGTTGAGATTCCGGTTATTGAGCGCAGAATTCTGAGTTTGCGTTCGGTTTTGAGTTCGAAAGTTTTCCGGAGAGCGCAGACAAGATTGCCGATCCCCCTGGGAGTGAATATTAATTCCGAAATTTGCGTTCGAGGCTTGGAAGACTTGACGCATTTGCTAATCACCGGCGGAAATCGCACAGGCAAAAGCATGTTCGTAAATTGCTGCATAATGTCGTTATGTTCGCGCTGCAAACCCGATGACTTGCGCATAATCCTGACAAACACAAAACACGTGGAATTTTCGATTTATGATAATCTCCCGAATTTGTTGTTCAAGCCGATTTCTGAAGCCGAACACGCTCTGAAAATGCTGTCGTGGGTTTTGAAAGAGACAGAACTCAGAACAGAAAAATTCGCAGCCGTCAAAGCACGCAATATTGAAGCATATAACTCGAATCGCAATGTAACGGAACATTTGCCGAATTTGGTCGTAATAATCGACGAGTTGTCGGACTTGATGTTGACGAAATCACGCGAAACTGAGAATTTGCTGGTGAGAATTGCGCAAAAGAGCCGTGCTCTCGGAGTGTTCCTGATAATCTCGACTGACAAATTTTCGCCGGATGTTATAACCGGATTGATAAAAGCGAATATCCCAACGAAAATAACGTTTGCATTGCCATCGCTGAATGACTCACGGACAGTTCTGGATTACCCGGGTGCGGAGAAATTGACAGGCAAAGGCGACATGCTCTTGAAAACTACGGATACGCCGCGATTGTTTAGAATGCAGACGCCGTTTGTGAGTGAAGATAATATTCCGGATTTTGTCGAGTACATGCATAATATATTCATGAATTACAGAGCTGTAGATTTTATTTGAAGGAGAGTTTATGTACAAGAGAGAATTAGTAGTAATGCCATCGGACGCATCGTGTAACGGCGAGTTGAAGCTGCGAAGTTTGCTGGATTATTTTCAAGACACGGCAGCTCTCGCAGTAAATGACATCGAGGGAACGTCAACTGAACTTGCATCGAGAGGCTATGCGTGGATTTTGCGAAATTACGAGATTGAATTTGTCGGGAAACTGCCATCGCTTGACGAAGAATTTTTTATTCACACGGCTCATGATCCCAAACACGGCTTTAACTGCCTGAGAATATTTCGCGTGTTCGATGCGCACGAAAATCTGATAGTTGACGCGAAGAGTTCCTGGCTGCTGTTTGACTTGACAGCACAGAGACCAGTGAAGCCCTCGGTTCATTTGCCGGAGATTCTCACGCGCGATAATATTGACGTAGAGCCGGATTTTCAGGCGATTGACCAGATTATGAATCATGATCATGATTTCGAAATTGAGCGTAAAGTTGCGTTTCATGATTTAGACGTAAACTCTCACGTGAATAACGCAGCGTATTTCGAATGGATTTTCGAGTCAACACCGCTAGACTTGATGACTTGCAGCCCGAAGCACATTAACGCATCGTTCAGGTCGGGGATTCGCTGGGGAGATAAAGTCCGGATTAATATCGCCAGACTCGATGACAAGAATTTTGCGTATAATATCATGAATCTTTCACATGTTGATGATAAAGTTCACAAGAAGCCATCAGCGGAATTTTTCTGTGAATGGCATTTACCTGGAAGGAGTGATTAATAGCGTGAACGTGTTGATAATCGGAGCCGGAGAAGTTGGCAGAAATATCGCAGCAACACTATCGTCTGAGAATTACAACGTGTATCTGGTCGAACAGGACGAAGACGCAGCCAAGAGAGCCGATGAAGAACTTGACGCACGGGTAATCACCGGCAACGGAGCCAGACCGCAAGTTTTGAATCAGGTTTTCTCAGAAGTAGCAGATAATGACGACGGCGTAATTGATATTATGATCGCCTGCACGAACAAAGACGAAGTTAATATGCTGGCATGTTGGATCGCAAATTCTGCGGGAATAAAGCATATTATATCCAGAGCGAGAAATCTTGAATTTACGGATTCGCCGGATTGGGCAAAAAAATTCGGCATAGAGCTTATGATTTCGCCGGAGAGATCACTTGCGCGTGAAATTCTGAGTTTGTTGACGGTTAGTTCTGCGATTCATACGGCTGAATTGCTGAATGGACTTGCAGCTCTGTACGCATTCAAAGTCGAAGCAAATTCGCCATTCGTTGGCAAAAACCTGATGACGATTCGACAGGAAAATCCGAATTTGTTGGCTGTGTTCGTGTATATTCAGCACGAGAACGGTGAAGCACTTGTCCCAAACGGACTCTCGAAAATCAGCGAGAATGATATTTGTTATGTAGTTACGTTCAAAGAGACGACGTTCTTGCTCGAGGAGAAATTCAATCCGGAGATAAAGAATATTCGCTCGCTAAAGAAAATATTTATCGTAGGCGGCGGAAAACTTGGCTCACAGATTGCGGCTGCGATTAAGCGTGATTCAGGTCGTGTGCAGCTGCGTTTAATCGAGAAAGATCCGCTGAAGTGCCTGAAATTGTCGCAGGAATTGGGCGAAGCTTTGGTTCTGAATGCTGACGGTGCGGATAAGAATTTGCTTTTTGAAGAGGGAATTGACCAGGCTGACGGCTATGTTTGCGCGACGGATTCGGACGAGTTGAACCTGATTTACTCGGGACTTGCGAAAACTATGGGTGTGAAAAAGAGCATTGCAGTTGTGCGTCAGAAATTATACCAGGATTTGACGCAATATTTGCCAATTACGATTGTCGATCCGAATGAGGCGCTGGCTAGTTCGATTTTGCGAGTTGTGCATTACTCCGGACATTCGCGTGCGTTGTCGATAATCAAGACGATTAATGCTGAAATGTTGGAGCTTGAGATTCCCAAAGACAGCGCGTTACTCGGCCATACGATTGCTGACTTGAAGATTCCCAAGGGAGTTCTGATAGCGTTGATGCAGCGAAATGATAAAGTTATGCTTCCGACAGGTTTCACGGTTTTGATGGCTGGCGATTATTTGATTTTATTTGCGTCGTCTGAGTTGATGCCTCAAGCCGTGGAATTTTTCAACTCGAAAGTTCCGGCTTCTAACCCGGATTCGAACACACAGGGTAGCAGCGATGAAATTTAAGATAGTATTCGGAGTTTTGTCGCTTGTGTGCGTGATTGTTGCAGCAGCGATGTTGCCGTCGATTTGTATTGCGCTCTACGATGGCTCACATGTCGTCGGAGCGTTTGCGTTCTCGTTCATGAGTGCGATAAGTCTGGCGGTGTTCCTGTCATTGCCGGTTTTGTCAACGAAAGAGAAATTCAACCAGAAGATTGGCATTCGTGAAGGTGTCGGAATTGTAGGCTTTGCGTGGATTGTTGCGTCCGGAATTGGTGCGATGCCGTTTTACTTTGGTACTGACGTTGGATATTCAGACGCGTTTTTCGAAACGATGTCAGGCTTCACGACGACTGGTGCGACGATATTTTCTGAGATTGAAGCCTTACCCAGAGCAATATTACTGTGGCGCTCACTTACGCATTGGATAGGCGGAATGGGAATTATAGTTTTGAGCCTTGCAGTTTTGCCGTTCCTGGGAGTCAGGGGCATGGAGCTTTACAAAGCAGAAGTCCCGGGAGTTAACGCTGAGAAGATCACTCCGAGATTGCATCAAACAGCTTCGAGATTATGGATCTTGTACGTTGCGTTCACGCTTGCGGAAACGATTTTGCTGAAAATTTCTGGAATGAGTGTTTTCGACGCGTTCTGCCATTCCTGCTCGACGATTGCAACAGGAGGTTTCTCGACGAAGAATAACTCGATTGCGTATTATTCAAGCCCGTTTACTCAATGGATAATAATATTATTCATGTTCATGTCTGGAATAAATTTCTCGTTGTATTTTCTGGTTTGGTCTAAGAAGTTCCGGGAATTTTTCGAAGATCAGGAATTGCGCGCGTATGTCGAGATTGTAATGTTCGCGATTGTGTCAATGAGTGTTGCGCTTTATTTCTCAGGAAATTTCACGGGACTTGAGAGCACGATTCGAAAGACGACGTTTCATGTTGTGAGCGTAATTACGACGACGGGCTTCATAACTGAAGATTATAATCTCTGGCACGAGTTCACGAAATTTCTTTTTGTGCTGCTGATGTTCATCGGAGCGTGCGGCGGTTCGACTGGCGGTGGCTGCAAAGTTTCGAGATTCTTGTTACTGGGCAGGTTGTTATCGACTGAGTGCAAGAAATTGCTGCATCCTAGAGCCGTAATAACTGCGCGATTAAACTCGAAGCCAATCTCAGCGAGTACGACAAATTCTGCGGGAGCGTTTTTCGTGCTGTACATGTTGCTGCTGGTTGGAGCGACTTTGTTCACTACGGCGTTTAATATAGACTTGTTGACGGCATTCACGGGAGTTGTGACGTGTTTGAGCAACGTTGGACCAGGTTTGAACAGGTTGGGACCAGTTGAGAATTTTTCCTGGCTGCCGAATAGTGTGAAATGGGTTTTCTCGTTTTGCATGTTAGCCGGTCGCCTCGAACTTTTCGCCGTAATATTATTATTCTTGCCCGGAACGTACAGAAAGTAATGTGAACTTGCTATAATTTAGGAAAATATTTTGGAAAATGCAATTTATAAGGAGTTGATTTAGTTTGGAATTTGATTATTCGAAACAGAAACACATAATAAAGATACCGCCGAGACTGCAAATCACGTCGTTTTTCTGTGGTGCAGCGGTTATGATTCTTGAGTTAGCCGGTTCAAGAATAGTCGCGCCATTTTTCGGGACATCGCTGATAGTTTGGACAGCATTGATTGGGGTTATCATGACGAGCCTTGCGATCGGCAACTGGTTGGGCGGTCAAGTTGCGGATAAGAGACCCGAGGGCAGATTATTGGGGCGAATTTTGCTGATTTCTGCGATAATAATTGCTTTGACGGCGTTCTTTAGCAATTTGATTTTGACGCAGCTTTCGGAAGTTCAGATGAATTTGTACGTTTCATCGGTTATGAGTGCGTTGATAATTTTTACGCCATCGAGTGTCCTGTTGGGAATGACTTCACCGTTTATAGCGCGTCTTGCAATGTTGGACGTGAAATCTTCGGGAGGAATTGTCGGGAAACTTTCGGCGTTAAATTCTGCGGGCAGTATTTTGGGAACGTTCTTGGGAGGCTTCGTGCTAATATCGCTCTTTCCGTCCGGAATAATTTTGATGTTGCTGGCATGTGGACTGGCGTTGTTATCGGTCTTGATTTACACGGGTTATTGGCTGCGTATAATCTCGGTTATAGTTCTGGCGATTTTGGGAACGGGGACTTTTTTCGCGGAGAAATTCGGCTTGCCATTCACGCCAATCGGTGAGCAAATTGACACGCAATATAATCATTTGTCGGTTGCAGAGAGCATTGACCGGAGAAATAATCGTAGAGTTCGTGTGTTAATAACGAATCCGGATTGTTTGCAATCGTTGATGTACACGGACGCTCATGACGAACTTGTGAGCGACTACACGAAGTTTTATGATCTGGCGTTTCATTATAAGCCTGACACGAAGAAAGTTTTGATGCTCGGCGGCGGAGGCTATTGCGTTCCAAGGCATATTTTGCACACGAGGCCGGACGTTTCGATTGATGTTGTCGAACTCGACCCCGGAGTTACCGAAGTTGCGCGCGAATATTTTTACTTGAAAGACAGCGACAACCTGCGAATTTTTCACGAAGATGCCAGAACTTTTTTGAATCGTGAGGGGAAATATAATCCTGGGCAATACGACGCGATTTTCATGGACACGTTTGGCTCATGGATTGTGATCCCGTTTCACATGACGACGGTTGAGACTGCGATGCACTTGAAAGAATTGCTGAAACCCGGCGGAGTTCTGATTGTGAATACGATTTCGTCAGTTCGTGGGCCAAAAGCTGGGGTATTCAACGGGATTTACAAAGCGTTCCAGACGGCGTTCCCTACAATGATGATTTTTCCGGCAACAGCACCTGATCCAAGATACGCGTTCTCTCAGCAGAATATAATGCTAGTTGCGATGGCTGATGCGTCGTTGAATAATCTCGCACCGGTTACGTCTGACAGCGAGTTTGCGGACTTGTTATCGCACCAGTGGCTTGAGCCGTTCGTTCCAGATTCGCATGTGCCGGCATTCACAGATGCGTTTGCTCCGGTTGAGAAATATGCGTTGATGCAGTGATAATAAATAAACTTAGGGAGAAGTGTCATGAAGGGAAATAATGCGAGTAAAAAATTAGATAAAGATAAATCTGAGCTAAAATCTGAGCAAGTGCGTTCCAAGAAAATTCCGGAGAAATATTTGCCAGTACCATTGGTTCCGGCTTGGCTGATATTGCCACTGTGGTTTGTGTCGCTTGCGGTGCCGAATCTGGTTTATTCGGGCGTGAGATTTGCTGACACGCTGCATATTCTGAAGTGGACTGTAACTGGCGTTCCGGTTGCGATTGCTGCGTTAGTTGCCGGCATAAGATTGTGCATGTACGGCAAAGAGCGAATCGCGTTCAAGCTTGATTTATTCTCGGCAATCTGGGCGTTGATGATTGCGTACGCTGCGGTTCAGCCGTTTTGGGTGGATGTATTTTCGCCGACAGCGTTGGTTCTGGAACTCGTTTGCGTTTTCACGATTTGGGCATTTTACGTTTTGAGCGTCGGTTCATTCCCGGAGAATGGTCTTAGAGTGATGCTGTTTTTTGCCGCGATGAATGCCGCGATTAACGTTGGATTTGCTGAGTTGCAGTTGTCAGGAACGAATGATCTCGCGTTTTTAGTGGGAACGCCGTTCGAGTTTCTGAAGCAATATAGCTCGATAATTCTGCCGACACCGGATAATTATATCGGAAACACAGCTCAGAATAACATGATGGGTTTGTGGTGTTCGGTTAATGTTGTGAATCTGGTTTACTTGCTTATACTTGACATTTGGCACGAGAAAGATTCCGGAGTTACGTTCAAGCGAGTGTTTTTGCCGGCGTTGTGCGTTGCGTTGACAGCTGCGAGTTTGATTCTTGCGGTTGGCTTGGGATTTTCGGTTTTTTACGTGATCGCTGGGATTTTGCTTGTGATGTTGCCCGTGATTGCGTGGCGCATGGGAAATTCCAAGCGTGATTATCTGACGGCGTTTGCATTGTTGCTATTTGCGATAATTTTCTGGGGATTGCTCAAGACAACGAGCAGATCAGGCTTATTGAGTTTCGTTACGGGATTTGCGCTGTTGATAATACTTGTGCTCTGGAAGTTCAGAATGTCAAACGTGATGCGATTTGTGCCGTTAATCATGATAATGTGCGTGCTTGGCTGGGGTTCGACTTATTCGCAGCGTGCCGATGGATTTGTCGAGAGAGCGCAGGATCTTGTCGAGAATACGTCAACGGTTGCAGGCAGAATCGGCATATGGACGACTTCGTACTCAATGTTCAAAGAGCATCCGATGGGAGTTGGCACAGGACAGTTCAAGTGGCATTATCTTGAAGCTCAGCGTGAGGGATTCAAGACTGATTTCGTGAATCGTGACTGGTACATCTGGCAATATACTCACTGGGCTCATAACGAATTTTTGCAATGGTTCTGTGAGGGCGGCTGGATTGGCGGAATAATGCTGATTATTATGTATTTGGCTTGGTTTGTTCCGGCGTTGATTGGCATATTCAGGACTGAACGCGACAAGCTTAGTATTTACGCTGTGTGGGGATTTGCGATTGTTTCGGTGATCTCGTTCGCGGCGTTATTCACAAGACCGTTTCACAGAATCGAAAATATGGTCTGGATTGCGTTGGCGTTTGCGATGTCGAACCGTGAGTTTTTGACGGGAAAATTGCGCTTTAATATAATCAAGTCGGATATGTTCGAGAAATTTCTGGGTGTTGCGTGCATTGCTGCATCAGTAGCGGGAGTTGTGTATATCTCGGACGGCATCAGGGGCAATTATATTCTCAGACAAGCTCTATCGACTCAGCGTCCGGATTTGCAGCTGTATTATTTGAATCAGGCGGACTCTTTCCCGATTACGCACGAAGAAGCTCAGAGAAATTTGGCTTTGCATTATATCCAGCTTGGTGAACAGACTGAAGATAACGAGATGATCAGGAAAGGTCTTGGGCTTCTGTGGGCGCATTTCCAACGAGAGCCGCATAGTGAAGATATTAGCAGGTTATTGACGCTTTCGCAGAGATTCCAGGATGAGGAAATTTTGACGGAAGTTGCAAGTTTGTTCAAGCCTGGAATGTATGAGTTAGTTCGTCGTCCTGTTCGCGCTTCTGACGGGCAGATTTATAATGCGCTGGTCCTGATAAACGCACCCAAACCCGAAGCTCAGGAAGTCGCCGGAGATCAGGGAACTAAAACTCAGAACTGACACTGAGTAATTAAAATAATGTCTCGCAAAAGATCCGCTTTCACGCTAATCGAAATATTGATCGCCGTAATGTTGACCGGTTTGATTACGACGCTGGCTCTTGCTCCGGTCATGTTCACGGTGAGGCGCGTTGTTGACGTTCAGAGCCAGTACACGGATATTTCGGCACTGTCACGAACTGTGAGTTTTATCAAACGCGATATTTCAAGTGCGATGCGAATGGCTGCTAATGTGATCTTGATCAGGGAACACGAATCGCTCGGTGGAAACGATGATGATATACTCGTGATTTTGACGACAGCACCGGTTGCGCAGAATTTGCCGGCTGGGAGCATAGTTTACAAGATTGAAGATGACAGGCATGATATAATCCCGGGTTTGTACAGATGGATTTTCCCTGGGAAATTGCCAGAGGAGCTAGATCTTGAGACGCTTAATGTCGAGGACGCGCAGTTAGTTCTGCCGGGTGTGAAGAATTTCTGCGTCGAAGTTGTCGGAGGCTCGTTGAAACAGGACAGGCGCAAAGAATACAGGGGAGCTTTGCCGAGTGGAATTTATATGAAGATTTCCAGAACGGACAAGAATAGTTTGAGCGTGAATTATGGAACTGGTGAGGAAGTACAAGATGAGATCGAAGAATTTATCGTGTTGCCGTAAAAATCGCAAGGGATTTGTCTTGTTGAGCGTGCTGATTTTGGGGACTGTTTTGATTTCTTGTGCGACGGCTTTTACATGGTTTGTGAGGATTCAGGTTCGCAGCCTGGGTCGTCAACGCGCAAATCTCGAAGCAAGAACTATGGCGCAATTATTCGCGAATAACGTGATAAATCTTTTGGGAGAGATGTCGAATCAGTTCAAGTCCGATAACCCGACGCAGCGATGGTTTCAGCCGTTCGTGATTAACATGAATGATTTGGGAATTTGGGTTGTTCAGGTCAGACCGCTTGATGATAAATTTCCGATTGGGAATCTTTTTTTGCCGGACAAGAATACGCTGAGGCGCGAATTTTCGAAACCGTGGGAGGAAATGTGGGACAAACTCGGTCACAGGGAATTAGCAATGCCTGTGTTGGATTTTCTTGATAAGAATGAGAGACCCAGAGTCGGCGGAGTTGAACGCGAGAGTTATATTAACCGTCCGCCGCTGGATATTTCGGAAATGCTAATCATGAGCGAGGATATTACCCCCGAAATTCTATACGGAGGTGGTGGGCGCAAAGGTCTGGTGGATTATTGTACGGTTTTTAGTGACGGCAGAATTAACTTGAATTACGCACCGGTTGAAGTTCTGGAATTGTTGCCCGGACTCGACAGCGGACTTGCTGCACGAATTGTCAGCGATCGCAAGGATAAGCCACTCGAAAGTTTAGCGGACGTTCAGACTTTGCCCGGAGCTTCACCGAGGACTGCGATTCAGTTAACGAATCTTGTGACGTTCAAGAGCAGATATTTTGAATTACGCATCGAGAGTTTGCAGACCGGGGATATGCCCGGCGGTGCTGCGTTTAATATAATATTTGACAGAAATTCCAGAAAAATTCTCAGATGGGAGGAAAGTTAGAATAAATATAATCAAGTCAATAATAGCGGCTCTTACCGGTAAACGTTCGGGGAATGCGCTGAATGATTTCACGAACACAGAGTTCAAGCGTTCAGTTGAGATTTGGACGGAAGTAGACGGTGAGGAAGTTCGCGAGAAAAGGTTGAAGATATTGCTTCCGGCGTCGGGTAAGGGGCGCGGAGTTGTGACGCTTGTTCCGATGAAGACGCTTTCACTTGAGGATTTTAAATTCCCGTTCTCGAGCTTGATTAAGATTCGTGATGCGTTGAAGCTGCAAGTCATGCCATATGCGTCTGCTGGAAATGTCGAGTTATTTCCTGTTGTGATGTCAAAGAAGGGCAAAGAATCTGACGGAGTTGTCTGGTATGTTTACCCGGAAGAATTAGCGTTCCCAAACGGTCTTAATGTCGGGAAAGTTTTGCCGGCACCGTTGCCGTTTGTCTCGCAGCTGAAGATTTATAATGGCTCGGGCGTGACTATGTGGATCGATGAGAAGAATATCTCGTCGCTTCTGTGGCAGAATAACAGACCGGTCTTGTCGCGTTGGAAGCAGAATCGTGAGCGAAATTCTGACAAGATCGTCGATAATGAACTCGCCTGGTATGACGCGTATTGTGAACAGAAAGGTTTCGATCGCGGCGGAAATTTTATAGTTAATGCTTCGAGCAATGAAGATGATATTTCCAGCAATCCTGAGGAAGAACGTGAGAATAATTACGAGTTTTTGAGAATCGTCACGGAAAGTTTTGACATTTGCCCGTGGATTTCTAACATGAATTTGTCGCGACTGGCTCTCGAAGGTGCGCGTGATTTGGAACGTACGGTGAAATTCTTGACGCGTGTTGCGATAATACTGGCTATAGCAGGAGTTATATCGCTCGGTGGAAGTCTGCTGAATTATTTGCATCTTGGCGACGAGATTTCGAAAGTTCGGACTCGCTCGGAGAATTTGTATCGCGAAGTTTTTGATAAAGAACACAAGGGCAGAATCGCGAATCCTGTTGCACTTGCGCGTGATAGAATCGCGTCGGTCACAGGAACTGGCAGTACTGGCCACGGACTCGATGAAGTTCTTGAGAATTTGGGCTCGATTTTCACGGACGATGAAAGTTTGCGAAATATTACGATTGACATAATCAGGTATAATTCCGAGGGACTTGATTGCACTGGTTCAGCACCGGATATGACGACGATTTTGAATTTCAGGAAGGCGTGGGAAAATATCGCGGCCCATGTGCAGCTCGATAATACGCAGAGTGTCTCAGGAATCGGATATAGATTTGATTTGCGCGTCAGATGGTAAAACTGGTAAATGTTAAAGGGGAAAATATATGGCTATAAATTCGTTTAATCTTGAAACTCTCGTGAATAATTTCGTGAATAATGCCAGAAGCGTTTTCCAAGGTGAAGTCTCTGGCTCAGTGAAATTTCTCGTTGCGACACTGGCTGCGTTGACGATTTGGACGGGAGTTTTTATCGTGTCGGGCTGGAATGCTCAGAGTAATACGAATCTTTTGTCGAATCAGGGACGTTGGCGAACGTTGCTAATTCTTGCTGATGAGTATAGATCGCTTGATGTGAAGGACGTGAGCGTGTCGAGTTCCGGGAATGTTGACGTACCCGCGATTTTTGCGCAAATTTCGGAGCAAATGCAGCTTGGCAGCCGTGTAAATCGAATCGCACCTGATGGCAGGAATCAATCGGTCGAGATAAATAGATTGTATGCTGAGGAATTGACGGAACTTGAAGTATTGCTTGCGTCTCGAGGCGTTAGATTTTTGTCGGCGGAATTGCGCGCGTTGCCGTCGGGTAATCAGAGATTGTTCACGATTTCGGCGATAATCGGCCCGGTGAGTTGATAATGAGTTGATGAGTTGATAATCATGAAGAAATATATTTTTGCGATAATAAAAACTCTCGTGTTCGTAATTGGCTTTGCAGTCGCGTTTTATTATTTCATGCCGTGGCGTGAGGTCGGAAATTTCGCGATGTCACTCGCAAGTTCACGTCTTGAGAGAAACGGTTTGCGTACGGCCTGGTCAGATGTCGTCGGGGAAGATGGCGGCTTCACGGTTAATAATCTCGCGTTGAGAGGCGTTGTGAATGTTTCGTGCGAATCTGTGACGATTAAGCCGAATTTCGCGTCAAGTGTTCTGAGTTTGGCAGGCGTTTGTGAATTGAGATTTCGTGGCTTGAAGGTCATGTTGGGACAGAGCTTTAGTCTCGGAGATGGCACGGTCTTGCTGAGTGCGTCGCCGAGTGAGATTTTGTTTGAGCAGCTGAGAACTCGCGGCGGAGATATTATGCTGAACGGCGATGTCGCGATAAATCCGTCTGAGATGAAAATTTCCCGGGCTGAAGCGTCGGTGAATGTTTCGAGCGCACTGGAAGGCAGTCTCGGAGTGCTGCAAAATTTCCTGCCGCTGGTTAATGAGGGCGGACGTTGGTATTTGAGGAGGTAATGTGAATTGGAACGTGTGAAAATGTATTTGTGGCTGTTGATTGTGCCGTTGATATTGGGCTTGACTCTGGGAAGATTGAGCGGAATTGGCTTGGGTTACGGGCTTGATAAATTCTCGGACAGTTCGAGCGTGACGCAATTATTGTCAATGAATGAGAAGAAAACCAGCAAGGCTGATGAGAAAAAACAGGGTTATGATGAATTTCTCGCAGCGAATCCGTTCAAGATTTCGCCGAAGAATCCTGTCTCGGTTGACACAACTCCGAAGCAGGTTGTCGAAGAGAAGAAAGTTGAGCCACCGACGACGCTTGATAATGTTGTTTTGCGCGGCACGTTGCCGAATGTTGGCGCATGGATTGAGGACAAAGGCGCGCTGAAATTGCTGCTGGTTGGCAAGACGTATGAGAAATACAAGATGACGAGCGTGAATTACCGTGAAGCAGTTTTCAGGAAAGGTCGCGAAAAAGTTGTGAAGAAAATCGTCTATGGTCCAATCCCGAAAGCTGCAGAAAAGAAAGAAGAGCCTAAACCTAAACCTGCCGCAGCTCCAGCCAAAGAGCCAACGACTACGGGAAATATTGTTGCAGCAGCTCCGGGCGGTCAAGAAGGAGAAGTTCCAAGCGAATTGCTTAATCAGCTTGTGCAGAATCCGTTTGATGAATTAAAGCGAATCAGAATGCGTCCGAATGAGAAATCCGGCGGCCTCGAAGTGCAATGGATCCAGAACGAAAGCATCTTGAAACGTCTGGGAGTTCAGAAGGGCGATGTTATAAAATCAGTAAATGGCATTCCGTTCACGAACATGGGCGATATTGCAAACTCGATAAATTCGCTCATGAACAGTGAGAGATTCGATGTCGAAGTCACACGCGGCGGAAATGCTACGGCGTTGAGATATGTTGTCAGATAACATGTCAGGTAATATAAAAATCTCGGGCAAAAAACACGGCTTCACGCTGATGGAAGTTCTCGTTGCAGTCGCGATTACGGGTCTTGTCGTGTCGGCGGGATTCAGGCTGATTGCAATGTCGCTGAAAATGATGGCAGAACTTGAATCCGAACGCAGATTGATGTCAGCGGCACAAATTATCTGGCTAAGGTTCAGAAGTGAACGTGACATGACGGACACGGGTTTTGATGACGAGAATAATATTCGCTGGGAATCTGAGCATGATTCGATCCCGATTGAGGAATGGGAATTGAAATACAAGAAAGTCCGGATCACACTCGGCGATGATAATACCAGATCGACGTTTATATACGTTGCAGACTAGGCAATTTTAATGATTTTGTAGTATTATTTAGTACGTAGATTAATTAATATTTGCAGAAACGGGGGCTTTAAAATTTTGAGAATTAAGCGATTAATATATATCATGATATTAGTGCTATTGTTTGTGAGCGTGTTCTCAGGCGATTCACAAGCAGCAACACGGCGTTCGACCAGAAGAAATACCAATACGAATGCAAATACGAGCAATGCTAATACTCCGGCAACTCAGGCGCAATCCGGCTCAGGTACGGAGATGACAGCTGAGGACGAGCAGAATTTGATGGACGCAGCAGCAGCAATGAGAAGATCCGGTCTCGTGCAGTTTAATTTCAAGGACATGGATCTCGTAAGATTTGTGCGTTTCATGTCGGAAGTCTTGCAGGAAAATATAATCGTGCCGCCTAATATTAACTCGAAAATCACGATTATATCGCCGCACCCTGTGAATTTGCGTGAAGCGCGTGAGATAATGCTTTCGACTTTGCAAATGTATAATTTCTCGCTGCAAAACATGGGAAGCTATTCGATCGTGCGTCAGGGCGGAAACAGTCCGTCACCAAGCGTCTCTCGCGGAAAAAGTGGTCCCGGCTTCGGTGAGGAAACTGTTACGTATATCGTGCCGATTGATTATATCACGGTTGAGAGCGTAATTCCGGCGTTGCAGCAGTCGTTTGGTCCGGCGTTGATTGTCCTTGCAGTCGGAAATGGCCGGGATATTCTGCTTCAGGGTCGAGCTACGGACGTGAACAAAGGCGTTGAGTTATTGCGCAAAATGGACACGCCTCAGAGTGCAAGAATGAGCAGGACGTTTGAAATCAAGAATGGCGATCCGGCTACGATTGCAGCACAGATAAACGCGATTGCTCAGACTGGAGGCCCGTTGCAGAACTTGAACGCGATTGCAGATGTCCCGAGTAAGAAAGTGATTCTCGTTGGCAGCCGTTCAGCGTTGGACAGAGCAGAGAAAATTTTGCGGGAATTGGACGTTGCGCCTACGACGAGCGATTTTCACGTTTACAAGCTAAAGCATATTGACGCAACAGCAGCTGCCGAACAAATGACGAAAATTCTTGCAGCCTCAGCTACGATAACAGGACAAGACGCTTCGAAAGCTCCGTCAACAGTTGTAGCAGACGTTGCGACGAACAGCTTGATTTTCGCGGTCACACAAAAGCAATATGATTCGATCTTGAATATTCTCGAAGCGATTGACATTCAGGCTAAGCAGGTTTTGCTGAGAGGCTTCATAGCCGAGATTAACGTTACGAATCTTGAGCGCAATGGAATCGACTGGTCAGTTTTGGGAGGTCAGGTTTGGGATAGTTTTATGATCGGCGCTGGCGGTCAGTTGGGCGAGGGCAGCATTCCGTCAACGTTCTCTACTTGGTTCAATGACTTGTCAAAGCGCGAGGAATTGCTGGAGCGTAACGGCTCGACTTACACAGTGACGAATTATCACCCGATGGCACTGATGTACGCGACGATTGAGATGCTGCGGCGCTATGACAGCGTGAATGTCCTGTCAGTTCCGAGATTGTTATGCACGGATAATAAAGAAAGCTCGTTCCAGGTTGGACAGGTTATTCCGGTTTTGAAGGGTTCAGCGTCGGATATTAGCAACCCGGGCGCGTTGCAGCAAAATTATGATTACAAAGACACAGGCTTGACACTGACAGTTACGCCGCATATTCGAAACGGCAATGTTGTAGCACTTGATATTAAGCAGACGACTGAAGATGTTTTGACAGCAGCAGGCTCAGTTACGCCGATTACGTCAAAGCGCGAAGTTCACACGACTGTCACGGTTGCGGATGGCGAGACGGTGATTCTGGGCGGAATGATCAAAGAGACAGAACGCTCGTTTAAGCGCAGAGTTCCGGGCTTCTCGTACATTCCGTTGATTGGCGGACTGTTCCAGAAATTGTCGAAAGAAAAAGAGAAAGTTGATTTCGTGATATTTCTGACACCGCAAATTATCGAGACTCCGGACGAGTTACGAACTGCTACACTCGCAGCAACAGGTTTTACGGATATATTATCGCGTTCAAGTGACGTTACGTTTGACCAGTATCTTTTGCCTGGTGCACGCGGTGCGATAAACAGTGTTGATGTTGGACCAGTTGAATCCGAAGTTGATCGCAGGTTCAGGGAAATTTACAGGAAGAGTTTGAAGCGCAAATAGCCATGACCGAACAGGAAAATCAAACACAAAATTCGAGTTTGCCACCGTTGCCGGACGCGAGAGAAATTTCCAGCTTGTTGCCGAGTGGAATGGGCTTGGATATTCTGCGCCAATCACGAATCGTGCCGCTGCGAATCGAAGAAGGCGTGTTAATCGTTGGTGCTGTGTCGTTTGACGCACTGTCGAAAGCTCAGATGCTGGGAGCTGCGTTGGGATTTCCGGTTGACTTGGAAATTCGCGATGAGAAAGAACTCGGCGATTTGATTCACACGCTTTATGACTTGCGCAGTGTCGCTGCTGATGAGGCCGCAAAAAATATCGAGGGCATTGATGATATAGACGATCTTTCACGAGAGGATATTCTGAGCGATTCAGTCGATGTGCCGGTTATAAGACTCGTGAACGGATTGTTTGTCGACGCGCTGAAACAAAGAGCTACGGATATTCACGTCGAGCCTTACGAAGATGAAGTCTTGATTCGCTTCAGGATTGACGGAGTTTTGCATGATAGATTGAGATTGCCAAGATCGAATCAAGCGCCACTCACCAGCCGAATCAAAGTCATGTCTCGAATGGATATTGCCGAACACATGGCTCCTCAGGACGGCAGAATCGGCATCACTTTGGGAGATAGAGCTGTTGACGTTCGTGTTGGACTTGTGCCGACTCAATACGGCGAAAGAATTGCTATGCGTTTGTTAGATAAAGGCCACGGATTGATGACGCTCGAAGATCTCGGAATGGAAGAACGCGAAAGATCTATAATGGACGAATTGATTCACAGACCGCACGGAATGATTTTGTTCACGGGTCCGACTGGTTCAGGAAAGTCTACGAGTTTGTACGCGATTTTGCAGGCATTGGCACGTCCCGAAGTAAATATCATAACGGTTGAAGACCCCGTTGAGTACGCTTTGCCCGGAGTTGCTCAGATTCAGGTGAACGAGAAAGCAGGCGTTACGTTTGCAGCAGCGTTGCGCTCGATTTTGCGACAAGACCCGGATATAGTAATGATCGGAGAGATGCGCGATTTTGAGACGGCTCATATCGGAGTTCAGGCGTCATTGACGGGACATCTGGTTTTATCGACGCTTCACACGAATGATTCGATCAGTGCGATTGTGCGACTTGTTGACATGGGAATTGAACCGTACTTGGCTGCTAGCTGCATGATTGGCACAGTTGCTCAGAGATTGGCGCGAAGATTATGTCCGTATTGCAGGCGCGAAATAAATCCTCCGGCTGTTATGGCTAAACAGGGATTGACGCGAGCGTTTGAACCGGTTGGCTGTTCGCATTGTCACAATAACGGCTATCGTGGGCGTGTCGGACTTTATGAGCAGTTCGTCGTGAACGAGGCTATTCAGGAGGCGTTCGTTGCAGGCGCACCGGCTTCGAAATTGCGAGACATTGCGCGTGAAAGCGGCTTCAAAACTCTCTGGGAAATTGGGCTCTCAGCAGTTCAATCTGGCTTGACATCTCCGGACGAGCTGGCGCGTGTCGCAGGGGAGGATTAAGAAATGCCTGACATGATTAGGAAAACGTTTAACTTTAACGATGATATTGATCTTGCGTATTTAAGCCCTTACAGTCTCAGGAAAGACATAAACGTCGTGGAAAAAAAGGTCGATGATTTGCAAGATGATGTTTCGGATATTAAGCTCGAAGTTGCCAATGTTGGAAAAGATGTTTCGAATCTCACGCAAGATTCTGCAGTCCTGAAGAAAGACGCTTCTACGCTGAAACAAGATGCTAATGATATGAAGGGTGAAGCTGCCGGTATCAAGAAGGACGTTTCGACGCTGAAACAATATGCTAATGATATGAAGGTCAAAGCTGCTGGTATCAAGAAGGACGTTTCGACGCTGCAACAAGATATTACCGGGCTGAAAATCGAAGTCGCTGGTATCAAGAAGGACGTTTCGATCCTGAAGCAAGATGTTACTGAGCTGAAGGTCGAAGCTGCTGGGATCAAGAAAGATGTTTCGATCCTGAAGCAAGATGTCTCGGAATTGAAGACCGATGTTTCCGGGCTCAAGAAAGATTTAGTTGCCCTGAATCGCAAAGTCGACGCAAACACAAAAGCAATTTCGGATTTGTCATCAGAGTTCCGCGAGTTCAGAACAGAAGTCAACGCTCGTTTCAAAGTTCAAGACGAGAAATTCGATGCTATTGACAAACGCTTTGACGCTGTTGACAAAAGATTGGATAACATGGAAAAGAATCAGAGCAAATGGTTCGCGTTATTGGGCTTAATGACAGCTGTGATCCCGATCATAATCGCTACGTTGCAATATTTTTTATCAGGTAAATAATCATGCCATATTTCTCATATTCAGGTTACGACGCAAAAGGTAAGAATACTAAGGGGACGATTGAAGCTAGCTCGTCAATGCAGGCGGTCGAAAGATTAACTGAACGCGGTGTTGTCGTTGTCGATGTGAAAGTCGCTGAAGAAAAAAAAGGCAGTTCAGCCAAGATTAAATTATTGCCGCTCGAAGGTCACATATTTTTCTGCCGGAGTCTGGCTAGCTATCTGAAATCCGGCTTGCCTCTAGCCGAAAGTCTGCGCATAATGTCAAAGCAGGTTCGCGATAAAAATCTCAAGCCAGTTCTAGAAAAATTGCTCGCTGAAGTCGAAGGCGGCCGGAAATTTCACACGGCGTTATCTGAGACAGGCGCGTTCCGGGAAAGTCTGTGGCGAGTTGCTGAGTCGGGTGAACAAAGCGGTTCGTTAGTTTCGGTTCTCGATGAAGCTGCGGATCAATTCAAGCTCGAAGATGGACTTAAACGCAAAATCCGCGGCGCAATGACGTACCCGATTGTTATGGCAGTTGTTGGTGTCGGTGTCGTGTCGTTCATGCTGACGTATGTTGTGCCAAAAATTTCGGATCTGTTCGAGGATATGCACCAGACGCTGCCGTTGCCAACAAGAATTTTGATCGCAATGTCGAGTTTCTTGTCGAATTACGGCTTATGGCTCTTGCTCGGCATATTATTATTCGTGCTCTGGCTCAAGAAAACCGGCAGAAAAATTAACATGCCATTCATGCGCGGAATAACTGATCAGCTTAATCTAGCGTTGGTCATGTCTCATATCAGTACGTTGATCAAATCTGGAATCCCGTTAGTTCAGGCGTTGAAAATGGCATCGTCAATGGACGTTCTCAAACAACGCTGGCTCGACGCTGCAGAAATGGTGAAAGCTGGCCACAGATTCGACAAAGCTCTCGAAAAAATCGGCATGCCTGAGGAAACTGTCGCGGTGATTCGTGTCGGCGAAATGGGCGGAGATTTGTCCGGTGCACTCGATAACGTGTCGAATCAATGCAGAGAATTTGCGCAATCTCGCATGGAAAAAGTTTCGACGTTGATGGAACCGATTATGGTCTTGAGCTTGGGTGTTTCGGTTGGATTTATAGTTCTGGCAATATTAACACCTGTTTTCGATTTGGCAGGTATTGTGAGATAATTGTGCGATAATAATAGAGAATAAAAATTTCAGGAGGTTATTATTATGAAAATTAGCAGGAAAAAATTTTTAACACGCTCTCGCAGAGGCTTCACGCTGATCGAGATCATGGTCGTAGTCGTAATTCTGGGTTTACTCGCAGCGCTTGTCGTGCCAAGAATCGGTCCTCAGGTCGCAGAAGCTCAAAGAACAGCAGCTCAAACTCAGATTCGCAGCATCGAAGACGCTCTCGAAATGTACAGAATGAATAACGGATTCTATCCGTCAACTCAGCAGGGGCTCGAAGCTCTCGTAACTGCTCCGACAACTTCTCCAGTTCCGAAACGCTATCTGGAGGGCGGCTATCTGAAAAAAGTTCCCGAAGATCCCTGGGGCAATCCGTATGTGTATTACAATCGCGACGGAAGGATTCAAGTCATCAGCTACGGCCCGGACGGTGAAGAAGGCGGCGAAGGTGTGAACGCTGATATTACGAGTGAAGATTAATATTTAACATGCGACGATCAGGTTTTACGTTAATCGAGATTATGATCGTAATCGCCATCATAGGCACACTTGCCGGAGTTTTGATGCCCAGAGTTTCGCTCTACATGGAACCTCCGGCTTCTGTTTTGCAGAGAGTTTTTGAGGACGCGGCTGACAAAGCTTTATCCGGAATGCCAGTTCGTCTGAAAATTAAGCGTGCTGAAGCGTCTAAACGTGGCGAAATTATTGCAGAAGCTCTCACAAAAAAAGAAATTCCTGCGGATAGTTTGAGCGCGTTTCTAGGGACTGCTCAGAATAAAGAAGTTCTCGAATGGCAGGAAATCAAACTCAGAAACTCACCAGATGGCGACGGCTGGCTGCTTGAACCAGACACGATTTATTTTTACACAGACGGCTCATGTTCTCCGGCGAAAATTTCGTGGCTCAGTAAAGGCCTCGCAGAAACACATGCTGACGTGTATATCTTAACCGTAACAGGTTATTGCTTCAAAATCGAAAATAATAATTTTTTATAAATAATACTTGATAACACTTGAGGAAAATTTTTATATGCTGAAAAAAATTTGCAAGATTCCGTTATGGCTCTTGGCTGTATATATCGCATCTGTAACGGATTATTGCTTCAAACTTGATGAGAATATTTGATGAAAATAATCGCTGATTTGTAATTTGTAAAAACTCATTCGCTCAATTATAATTTTTTGCTGAATTAATTATTCTTGAAGGAGTGAGTTTTTTGTTAGCTAGAATTTTCAAGATAACATTCGGAGTCCTCGTTATCGCAGGCGTGTGTTTCGGATTGAATGCCATTCGCGAGAAAAAAGAATCCGAACCTGAACCAGAAATTATCAGACCAGTTCGCACGATGATTCTGCATAATGGCTCTGATGACATGATACGCAATTACTTCGGCACAGTCCAGGGCGGTAAACGCGCAGATCTTTCATTCAGAGTTTCCGGCACTCTCAGAAAAATCCTCGTCGAGAAAGGCGCGTCAGTTGTGAAAGGGCAATTATTAGCAACACTAGATCCCAGAGATTTCAACACGCGTGTAAGTCAGGCTCAAAGCACACAAGCTCAAGCTCAGGCACAGTTAAACGACGCTCAGGCAAATTTCAAACGCTACGAGAATCTTTATAAGCAAAAAGTCGTCCCAAGAGCTACGTATGATACTTACAAAACTCAGCTCGATGTCGCAAAATCCGCCCTGAATACAGCAGCAGCTCAGGTAAAATCCGCGCGCGATGCTCTCAAAGATACGGAATTACGCGCACCATTCAACGGAGTTATCGCAGATCGTGCGGTCGAAAATTTCCAGGATGTTACAGCTAAACAAACTGTATTCAGCTTGCAAGATATTTCAACGCTGGAAATCGTGTTCAACGTGCCGGATAATGACGTTCTGCTCGCACCTCTGCCAAAAATTCACAGCATAAACGAACTCAAAAAACACAGCGACGCTATTACGATTAACGCACGATTCGACGCAATCCCTGACAAAATTTTCCCGCTCGAAATCAAAGAAGTCGCAACGAAAGCTAACGCAGCTACGAACACTTATCCAGCTACAGCCGTAATGACTACACAATCAGACGTTATAATTCTTCCGGGTATGGCCGTCAAAGTCGAGGCAAAATTCCTGAACGAGAACGCGAATCATGACACGAATAAATTCAGCGTACCGTCAACGGCAATTCTGAATCAGGGCGAAAATAATTACGTGTGGCTTTATGACAACGGACTCGCACGAAAAATTCCAGTCAAACTCGCCAACATGAATAACGATGCGTCAATCGAAATTTCCGGCGAAAATCTCAAGAACGGAGATATTATAATCACGGCTGGCGTATATTTCCTGCACGATGCCCAGAAAGTCAGAATTTTAGAATCAGGAGAATGATCTCAGAATGGACATCGCAAAAGCAAGTATTAAACGTTTTAGCGTAGTGTTATTCCTGTGCGCTATAATCGCTGTCGGAGGAATTTTGGCGTATTTCCAGATCGGCAAGCTCGAAGACCCGTCATTCACGATTAAGACCGCCGTTGTCAGTGCAGTTTACCCGGGCGCGAGTGCTTATGAAGTCGAACAGGAAGTTACGTCACGAATCGAGGATGCGCTTCAAGCAATGGGTGAAATCAAACATATCAGGTCACGCTCAACTCCTGGTCTGGCAGTCGTATACGTTGATATAAAAGACAAATACACAAGCTCAGAGCTTCCGGAAATCTGGGATATTTTGCGACAAAAAATTAATGACGCTCAGGTTTACATGCCAACTGGCACAACGATTTTGATTAACAACGATTTCGGCGATGTTTACGGACAATATTACGCGTTAATCGGCGACGGCTACACGATGAAAGAATTATACGATTACGCGGACTTCCTGAAGAAAAATCTCGTGCTTGTCGATGGCGTTGCAAGTGTGAAAATTCTTGGTGAACAGGAAGAATGCATTTACGTGGAATTTTCGGCTTCAAGATTTTCGGCTCTGGGATTATCTCCGCTGGCAATTTTGAGCACGCTAACTCAGCAAAACACTCTTTCACCGATGGGAAATATTACACTTGAAGATCGCTATATACGTATCTCGCCGACCGGAGCAATTCTCAAAATCGAGGACATTGGCGATCTCGTAATCGGCGGAGCTGGCGGAAATTTGATACGCTTGAAAGACATAGCAAATATTCGCCGCGCATATTCAGAGCCGCAAAGTTTCAAAATGAAGTTCAATAACAGACCTGCGCTCGCAATCGGAATTTCTACAGTGGAGGGCGGAAACGTCGTGAACATGGGGCGAGCTGTATCGAAACGCCTCAAAGAACTCGAAGCTTTCAGACCTGTCGGGATCGAATTAAACGAGATTTACATGCAATCAGATCAAGTCGTAAAATCAACTGACGATTTCCTGATTAATCTAGGCGAATCTCTCGCAATCGTAATCGGAGTTTTGTTAATCTTCATGGGACTCAGTTCGGGTTTGATAATCGGTCTGGTGTTATTATTAACTGTCTCCGGAACTTTCGCAATCATGAATTACACAGGAATAGATTTGCAGGCTGTATCGTTAGCTGCGTTGATAATTGCGCTGGGGTCACTTGTTGATAACGCGATTGTAGTTTCCGAGGGAATGCTGGTCGGCGTTGAACGTGGCAAAAAACTCGAAGATGCCGCGTCAGAATGTGTCGAAGGCTCGAAATGGGCGATGCTTGGCGGAACTTTAATAGCTGTAATGGCGTTTGCTCCGACGGGTTTGTCAGATGCTTCAGCCGGAGAATATTTGCGGAGTTTGTTTCAGGTTGTGGCGATTTCGATGTTCTTGAGCTGGTTTGCTGCACTGATAATCACGCCTGTACTAGGCAAGTTAATGCTGAAAGTCTCACATCATGACGGCGATTCAGATCCGTATGACAAGTTCATGTTCAGATTTTATCGCGCGATTCTGGAAACATGTTTGAGACATAGATTCTTTACGGTTTTAATCACGATTGCAATATTCGCAGCGTCAATTATGCTTTTCTTGAGCCTTGACACGTCGTTTTTCCCGGACGCTGAGACAGTCTATTACAACGTAGATTTGTACAGCCAAGAAGGAATCTCGATCTCAGGTCAGGAGAAAATTACTCAGAAACTCGTCGATTATATCAGCTCACAACCCGAAGTGAAAAATGTTTCGCAATTTATCGGCGGTGGTGGATTAAGATTCATGCTGACATATTCGCCGCCGGATTCAGATTTAGCTTTCTCGCAATTAATAGTCGAACTGCACGATGCTAAAGATACTCGCTCAATGGTCGCGAAAACTCAGGCGTACATGAACGAACATATGCCGGAAATTTCAGGCTATTGCAGATTATTTGCGCGCGGCAGCGGAATGTCTGAGAAAATCGGCGTGAGATTCTACGGTGAGGACGCGAATATTCTGCGAGGACTTGCGAAACAGGCTCTCGAAATAATGGAACAAGACCCTTCACACGAATTTGTTCGAGATAACTGGCGCGAACCCGTCGAAGTAATCAAGCCCGTAATCCTGAAAGATCAAATGCAGAGTTTAGGACTTGGACGCCCGTTGATAAATTACGCGATCCTTGCATCAACTACCGGCGCAACAATCGGAACGTTTCGAGACGGCGACAAATCGTTATCAATCAAAGCTGCATTCATGCCTTCAGAACGCAACAGATTAGATTTACTCAGCTCGTTGCCAATCTGGTCAATGTCGGCGAATAAATCCGTGCCACTTGGGACAGTAATTTCCGGCTTTGAGACCGTCTTCGAAGATAATATTATCAACCGCAGAGACCGCAGCAGATATATCACAGCCATGAGCGAAGTTAAACTCGGCAAAAACGCGGACGCAATGTTGAAACGCATAAAACCTAAAATCGAAGCGATAAATTTGCCGCTGGGTTACACGCTTGAATGGGGCGGTGAGGGTGAATTATCCGGCGAATCAATGGACGGTATGTCGAAAGCATATATTCCAGCGATTCTGATCATGTTCACGATTATGGTATTCCTGTTCAACGGCTTCAGACAACCAATCATAATTTTCATATCGCTGCCATTGATTTTGATCGGAGTTGCGTGGGGATTATGGCTGGCTAATATGGACGTGAGTTTTTTGGGAATAGTCGGAGTTTTGAGTTTGGTCGGAATGCTCGCGAAAAATTCGATTGTCTTGCTCGATCAAGTCAGCGCGGATTTTGCAGCTGGTAAAGACAAGTATACGTCAATCGTTGAGGACGGAATCAGCCGCTTGAGACCTGTTGCTATGTCGGCTTTGACTACGGTTTTGGGAATGCTGCCGTTAGTCTGGGATTTGTTATTCGGACCGATGGCTGTTACGATTATGTCAGGTTTGACAGTCAGCACGATTCTCACATTAATAATCATTCCAGTCATGACAGCAATAGCTTATAACGTGCCTTCACCGAAAAAATAATCTTGCGAGAAAAATCTTCCCCCCGTGATGTTGCTGCGAGGGGGAAATTTTTACTCACAGAACGACTGTATTCCAAATCCGTCTGGATTCACCTGAAGAATCTGTTATATTAAGTTATATTAATTCGACCTGACACACAGAATTTTTGCTAGGATTTTGAATTTTCGTTTGCATTTATGATGTGATATAATACTAAAAATTTATAACAGTCGCGATGTGTCGCGTTGTATTTGGGGTTTTGCTGTTTAGACCGAAACTAGTGGAATGACAGAAACGTTCCGGAGTTACACGGTGTCGTTAAGAGTCGTGAAACTTTTTGAGATAGGGGAACGTCATAGATTTCACTGATGTGGATAATCATCGGTGATTGGTAGTGTCACATTGAAGGGTTAGAATCCCGGAGTGTGTTTTTGGTAACTTGTTGAAAGTTCATTACCAAAAAACTACGCAAAGCCCCTAGCTTTAGCTATTATGAAATATAAAGGGTTGGGGCATCGACCCTTAGAGGAGACGACTTAAGACCTGCTTCGGTGGGCAGTTGTTGTTGATACTAGAATCCCCCTAGGCGTGGGGAGTATGTCAAAGGATTGAATTTTGTTGAAGTCATGCTACAGTAAAGGCGAGAAATTTTTATGAAAGTTGAGGTGTGTTGAGTGGCATTCAGAAATAGCGTTGAGTTCGAAGTTCGGGGAGATTATGCTCTGTTTACAGATCCGGTTACGAAAATCGGCGGCGAGAAGTTTTCGTATCAAATTCCGACATACGAAGCTTTGAAGGGAATTTTACACAGCGTTTACTGGAAACCGACAATTATCTGGATCATAGACAAAGTTCGCGTCATGAATCCGATACAAACCGAAACAAGGGGAATCCGCACGCTGAAATACGCCAATGGTGGAAATGATCTTTCGTATTACACGTATCTGAAGGATTGCAGGTATCAAGTTGTTGCGCATTTCGTCTGGAATATGAATCGTCCTGAACTTGAATGTGATCGTAACGAGAATAAACATCACAACATGGCAAAACGAATGATCGAGCGTGGTGGGAGACGTGATGTTTTCTTGGGAGCACGTGAGTGTCAGGGTTACGTTTCGCCGTGTGTTTTCGGTGAGGGAGATGGCTTTTACGATAACATAGCTGAGCTGAATTTCGGCCACATGGTTCACGGGATCACTTACGCTGACGAGGCATATCCAGACAAAGTCCCGGAAACAAAGGACAATATGTGCGTCAGATTTTGGAGCCCGATTATGAAGAATGGCGTGATAGAGTTTTGTACACCGTGTGAGTGTCAACACAAGCCCTTGCGCAAAATGGATATAAAGAAATTCGGCTTCGAGATTCAAAACATAAGTTCTGTAGAAAGCGAGGTGGGGTGATTTGTCATGGACTCAGGTTTTATGCCAAACTTATGATTTGCTTTGCGATGCGAAAGATGACAACGGACTTCCAAAAATTCCGCCGGTTTATCATGATTATCATAATGCTCAAATTGAGGTAACAGTCGATATCAATGGCAATTTCAAAGCAGCATCGCTGTTGGATAAAAAAGGTGTCTTAACGTTGATTCCCGTCACCGAAAAATCCTTAGCGCGCACTTCGGGATCCGATCCGCACGCTCTGGCTGACGAACTGCAATATATTGCCGGAGATTTGAGCAAAGTTTCGGGGCAGGAAAAATTGCGGAATCATTTCAACTCGTATATTTCAGCTTTGAAAGACTGGGCAGAGAGTGATTGTTCGCACCCAAAAGTTAGAGTGATTTATAATTATCTGCAAAAAGAAACGCTTATAAGTGACCTGATTAAAAGCGGGATTCTCACAGATGAAGATATTAAGAAAGGCAAGTTAGGTACCGTCGAAATCCGAAAATTATTCGTGCGCTTCAGAGTTATTGGAGGAGAAGACGATGAAAAATCAGCTACGTGGGAAGATTTAAGCTTAAGCGAACAGTACATAAAATATCGCCAATCGAAAGCCAAAGATAGAATACTTTGCTACATTTCCGGTGTTGATGAGGTGTTAATGAATAAGCATCCGTCTAATATAATAGGTACTGCAAAGCTAATATCCTCAGATGATAATGATCCCAAGAGTAATGACTTCACATTTCTTGGAAGATTTGTCACAACAGAACAAGCCTGTTCAATCGGGACGGAAACATCGCTGGAACTGCATTCTGCTTTGAGATGGCTGTTAAGAAATAATAGATTTACTGTAGGTGCTAATAAACATCAACGCACGTTCATATGCTGGAGCCCATCGTTCAAACAAGAAACGTCTGATATTTTCAAGGATATTCTTGCAGGTTTTGATTTCGATGATAAGATTGAGAAGTATAGACGCTATTTTTCGGAGAATGATTCTCAAATCCAACGCCTTAAGAAAACACTAAACGGAATTGCTGGCATGTACACAGAAAGCGATAATGTTGTTGTAATGTCACTTGAAGCCGCAAGTCCAGGCAGATTGTCAATCACGTATTATAACGAACAACCTGCTCGCACATTTTTCGGACGAGTTCAGAATTGGGCTGAGACATTCCATTGGTTCTATCGCCGAAAAAGTAAGGATAGCGACAAATATGATTACCAGGATTTTTCACCGTCGATAGGGAAAATTGTGCAATGCGCATACGGTGTAGAACACAAATCGCAAAATTCGAAAGATTATGCAAAGCTCGAAGTTGATGATAAGATCATGCCGGAACAGTATCAAAGGCTTGTGAAATGTATGTTGGACAAGTTGCCGTTTCCGAAAGACATGTTGCAGTTGCTCGTGCGAAAAGCGTCAAACTTGCAGAATTACAGCGAGTTCGCTAACAGAGAGGACGTTTTATCGACGGCGTGTGCTGCAATAAACAAGTACAAATTTGACAGAAAGTTAATACAGGAGGATTCTTTTACAATGAAGCTCGATCCGAATAACTCGAATAGAAGCTATCTTTTTGGGCGTTTACTCGCGGTTTTGGAAAAGATTGAGAGAGTAACTTACGATGACGGCGAGAATCGTGAACCCAATGCAATACGTCTTCAATCGGTGTTCGTCAATCGCCCGATGCAAACTTGGAAAACACTTGATAGCCTGTTAATCCCGTATTACCAAAAACTTTTCCCTGGCGCAAGGGAGAATTACAGGAAGAAAATTTCCGAGATCGCAGCAATGTTTCGTGAAGAAGACGCGTCTTCAATGAATAAGAGTTTGGACGATAATTATCTGCTGGGCTATTATCTGCAGCGAATGGAACTAAGAAATAAAGATGTGAAGGGAGAATAATCATGAGTATACTTAAGAACAAAATTGATTTTGTAGCACTGGTGAAAGTAGAACTTGCAAATCCCAACGGCGACCCGTTGAATGGCAACAGACCACGCACAACATACGAGGGTTACGGACAAATTTCGGACGTATGCATTAAACGCAAAATTCGCAATCGTTTGCTGGACATGGGCGAGGAAATTTTCGTGCAATCGGATGATAAACGCGCTGATGAGTGCAAGTCACTGCGTGAACGTTATGACAAAGCATTCTCAGCCAGCGATTCGAAAGGCAAAACTGATGAGGAAAAGGGAAAAATTGCGTGCGAAAAATGGATTGATGTCAGAAGTTTCGGACAGATATTTACTTTCACCGCTGCAAAAAAAGGTGAGGGTGTGTCAATAGGCATCAGAGGACCGGTTTCGATTCATCAGGCTATGAGTTGTGCGCCAATCGATATTCAGAGCATTCAAATCACGAAGAGCGTTAATTTAGAACCCGGCGATAAAAAAGGCTCGGATACGCTCGGCATGAAGCATTTTGTTGAGTTCGGATTGTACAAAATCAAAGGTTCAATTAATGTCCAACTAGCTGAGAAAACAGGATTTTCTGATGAAGACGCGGAGAAAATCAAAGAAGCTTTGCGCACTCTATTCGTTAATGATACATCGGCAGCCAGACCAGATGGAAGCATGTCGGTTCTGAAAGTCTACTGGTGGAAACATAACACGAAAGACGGTCAATATTCTTCGATGCAGGTTCATGATTCCGTGAAAATCGCATTGAAAAACGATGTTCAGCTTGCGAAATCAGTCGATGATTTTGAGATTACGCTGGCTGAATTGGACGGACTGAAACCCGAAATAATTAACGGAATTTAGGACGTAAATGTACAGTGAAGATGAATTTCTCATGCTATCCGGAGTGCAACACTTTGCTTTTTGTCGCAGGCAATGGGCTTTGATTCATGTTGAACAGCAGTGGCTCGAAAACAGCAGGACAGCAGACGGAATGATTTTTCACGAGAAAGCTCATGACGAAGAAGCAATCGAGAAGCGGGGCAATATTTTGATCACACGAGGCTTGAGAGTGCATTCGTTTGAATTGGGACTCTCAGGTCAGTGTGATGTAGTTGAATTCCACGCAGCAAAAAACGGCATATCAATTCACACTCATGATGGGAAATGGCTGCCTTATCCGGTCGAATACAAAAGCGGCGAACCGAAATCAGATTCTTGCGATGATGTCCAGCTTTGTGCGCAAGCGATGTGTCTTGAAGAAATGTTGCTGTGCGAAATCAACGAGGGAAGCTTTTTCTACGGGAG